>CAZLSV010000054.1:0-14048 GCA_964562235.1 uncultured Desulfatibacillum sp. | reverse complement strand
TCCTTCGACCGGCGTCATCTCCACGGCGGCCATCTCCGTTTTCTGTATTTTCCCATGACACTCATCACTTCGCACTCATCACTCAGCACTTCTTTCGTTTGGCTCATCCCTCGTTACTCGTTGCTCGTTACTCATCACTCATAGTGGTACCGGTAGTACGCCGCACAGGTCCCTTCGCTCGAAACCATGCAGGGCCCCACCGGATCCATGGGCGTGCACACTCTTTTGTAGAGGGCGCACTCCGGCGGCGTTTTCTTGCCGGTCAGGATCTCCCCGCAGGCACAGCCCTTGGGCGGCTTGGCCTCCGGCAGCGTCAGGGCGAATCGCTTCCCGGCGTCGTGGGCGGCGTAACCCTCGCGGATCCGAAGCCCGCTCAGCGGGATGAGGCCGATGCCCCGCCAGCAGGCATCCGCCGGCTCGAAGACCTCGGCCAGTACGCTCTGCGCCTTGGTGTTGCCCTGCGGCGTCACGGCCCGCGGGTAGGCATTTTCGAGGCGCGGCGCCCCGGATTCGATCTGCTCCACCATGGAGGCGATGGCCTGCAGGATGTCGGCCGGCTCGAAGCCGGCGACCACGCCGGGAATCCGGTGCCGGTCGAAAAAAGGCCGATAGGCGTTCAGGCCGATGATGACCGAGACATGGCCGGGCAGGAGAAACCCGTCGATGCGCACGTCCTCCAGCGCCATGAGGGCTTCGAGGGCCCGCGGCACCGTCTTGTGGGCCGACATCACCGAGAAATTCTCGAGCCGGGTCTGGGCGGCCGTCAGGATGGCCGCCGCCACGGTCGGCGCGGTGGTTTCAAAGCCCACGCCGAGAAAAACCACCTGCCGGCCGGGATGCGCGCGGGCGATGGCCAGCGCATCGACCGTCGAATAAACGATGCGGATGTCCCGGCCCTCGGCGCGCTCGCGCTGCAGAGACGAGGTGCTGCCGGGCACCCGCAGGAGGTCGCCGAAGGTGGTCAGAATGACCTCTTTCTGCCGGGCGAGCTCGATAAAAGCGTCGATCTCCGCCTGGTCGGTCACGCACACCGGGCAGCCGGGACCCGACAGAAGCGAAACGGTCGCCGGAAGCACGGAGCGGATCCCGCTTCGAAAGATGGAGACGGTGTGGGTGCCGCAGACCTCCATCAGGCGGATGCTCCGGCGGCTGGTGCGCCGGATTTTTTCCGCCAGCCCACGGGCCAGGTCGGCGTCCCGGTACTCCTCGCTGTGTTTGATGGCCATATCAAATAGCTCCTTTGACTGCAGAGGGCAAAAAAACCTTGAGGCGCAATTCTTTGGCTCTATGCGCCATGCCTCATGCGCGTTGCCGCCACGAGCGCTTGCCCCAGGGCGATGCCGCCGTCATTGGCCGGCACCCGGCGGTGGCTGAAGACCTCGAACCCGCGGGCCGACAGCGCCGGGATCAGCCCCGTCAGCAGTAAGGCGTTCTGGAACACCCCGCCGCTCAGCACCACGCGGTCCAGGCCGCGTTGCCGGCGGATCCATTCGCAAAGGTCGCTGAACATGAGCACCAGGGTGTTGTGGAACTTCGCGCTGATCTCAGCCACCGCTATCCCCTTGACGACATCGGCCGCCACGCCCCGGATGATCGGCGCCGGCAGGATCCGGCAGGGGGTGTCCGGCTCCCAGGCGTATTCGTAGACGGAGGCGGTCTCTCCCGCGGCCGCCATCTCCAACTCCATCGCGGCCTGGCCCTCGTAGGTGACCCGGCTGCGCAGGCCGGCGATAGCGGCCACGGCGTCGAAGAGCCGTCCCAGGCTGGAGGTGAGCGGGGAGTTGAGCCGTTTGGCCGCCATCTCCAGCATGAACCGCACTTTGTCGGGGCCGGCCGCGTTCAGCACCGGCAGGTTCAGCCCCCAGAGCTCGGCGCCGAAGGCATCCTGCAGGTAGCTCACGGCCATGCGCCAGGGCTCCCTGATGGCGGCCGCGCTGCCCGGCATGGGAACGCAGGCCAGGTGGGCCGCTCGCTCGAAACTCCCGGCATCGGCCACCAGCACTTCCCCTCCCCACACCGTGCCGTCGGGCCCATAACCGGTGCCGTCGCAGGCGATCCCGATCACGGCGCCCTCCAGCCGGTGCTCGGCCAGGGCGCTGGCGATGTGGGCATGGTGGTGCTGCACCCGGACCTTGGGAAACGCCGCCTGCTCGTCCGCCCAGCGCGTGCTGAGGTAATCCGGGTGCAGGTCGCAGGCAATGACCTCCGGCCGCACGCCCAGGATGCGCTGCATGTGCGCGACGGTCTTCTGGAAGAACTCATAGGTGGCCAGGTTCTCCAGGTCGCCGATGTGCTGACTGATGAAGGCCTGGTCGCCCTTGACGATGCAGACGGTGTTCTTGAGTTCGGCCCCGCAGGCCAGAATCGGCGGAAGGGCGTGTTTGAGGAAAACCGGCGCGGGGACGTACCCCCGGGAGCGTCGCAGAAAGCGATTTTCCCCTGCGGCACGGTACACCACCGAGTCGTCGCTGCGCAGGTAGATGTCCCGGTTGTGGACCAGGAAATAATCCGCGATTCCGGCCAGGCGGCCGAAGGCGTCGTCGTTGTCGATGGCGATCGGCTCCTCGCTCAAATTGGCGCTGGTCATCACCAGCGCGGCAAACCCCTCCCGCAACAGAAGGTGATGCAGCGGCGTGTAAGGCAGCATCGCCCCCACGCGCGGGTTGCCGGGCGCCACCTCGGCCGCGAGCGGATGAGGGGTTTTCTTCAAGAGCAGCACGATGGGCCGCTGGATCGAGAGCAGCAGCTTCTCCTCTTCCGGCTCGACCACGGCGTAGCGCCTGACGGTGTCGAGATCGGGCGACATGACCGCGAAGGGTTTTTCCTCCCTGAGCTTGCGCTGCCGCAGACGCGCCACGGCCCCCGCGTTCATGGCATCCGCGGCGAGATGGAAGCCTCCCAGTCCTTTCACGGCGACGATCTTCCCCTGCCGGATCAGATCGGCGGCGGCGGCGACGGGGTCCCCGGCCCCCACCGGCACCCTGCGGGCATCCCACAGGCCGACCTGCGGTCCGCAGACGGGGCAGGCGTTGGGCTGGGCGTGAAACCGGCGGTCCAGGGGGTCGTCGTACTCGGCCTGGCACGCAGCGCACATGGAGAAGTGCCGCATGGAGGTCTTGGGCCGATCGTAGGGAGTGTCGTCGATGATCGTGTAGCGGGGCCCGCAGTTGGTGCAGTTGATGAAAGGGTACCGGTGGCGCCGGTCGGCGGGGTCGAACATCTCGGCCAGGCAATCGGCGCACACGGCCACGTCCGGGGAGATCAGGGTGGCCATGGCCGCTCCGCCGCGGCTGGCGGTGATGCGGAAGTCGGAAAAATGCCGGCAGGTCTCCGGGCGGCTGGCGACCTCGACGATGTGGGCGAGCGGCGGGGCTTGCCCCGTGAGATCGGATTCGAACGCGGCCAGCCGGTCGGCCGGCCCCTCGATGTGGATCGAAACCCCCGAGGAGGTGTTGGCGACCTCGCCCCTCAGGCCGTGACGCAGGGCCAGTTGATAGACAAACGGCCGGAAGCCGACGCCCTGAACGATGCCGTTGACCTGCAGCCGCCTGGCCTCGTGGTTGTGATCCATCGCCTACGCACCCGGGTCGTTCCCCTCGCCCTCTTTGGCCTCCATAAGGGCGGCGGCCTCCTTGAGCAGCGCCAGGGTCTCGAGGGCCGAGGCTTCGTCGATTTTCGAAATCGCAAAACCTGCGTGCACGATGACGTAGTCCCCGACCAGGGCATCCTCCACCAGCAGCAGGCTGCACTCCCGACGCACCCCGTCCACGTCGATGACGGCCATGCCGTTTTCGATCTCAGTGATTTTCGACGGAATCGCGAGGCACATGATCCGAGCCTTCCTTTTTGCGGTAAGATGCGCCGAGCCGGTCGAGTTCGGACAGAACCATCGCGATCACCGGACCGATCTGCGCCTGAACGGTCGGTGTCAGCACCAGGCTGAGCGTCTGGATGTCTTCCGGCTCGACCCCTATGATAACCGTTTGGGGGACGTTGTCGAGGGCCTGGCAAAGCGTCAGCGCCTCCAGGAAGTCGACCTGGTGCAGGGAGTTCTTGGCGCGGATGCGCTCGGGAATGGCCTCCCCCTCCAGGCGGTAGAGGTCGCCGGGCTGGCCTTTGTTGCGCATGGTGTCTACGACGATGAGGTGCTTGGGCCTGGAAATCACCCCCAGCAGGTTGATGCCCAGGACCCCGCCGTCCACCACCTGCACGTGGTCCGGGAATTCATATTCGTTTTCGATCCGCTGGGCCACCCGGATGCCGAAGCCGTCATCCGAGAAGAGAATCGAGCCGATCCCAAGGATCATGATCTCCGGCGAATAGAACGCGTCGAAGGGGTTGTTTTCGGACGGGACCAATTAGATCTCACTCCTTGCCGAACGCGGCAGCGAAAAAACATCGTGTGCGAAAAGCCGAGCAAAAAAAATCCGGTCTCCTCTCCGCCGGGGGAGGAGACCGGATGCTCATGGACCGGTTACAGCGCTTTGATCTTGTAGACTTCGTTGGAATCCGGGTCGATCACATGGACCGCACAGGCGATGCACGGGTCGAAGGAGTGCACCGTGCGCAGGACCTCGAGCGGTTTCTTGGGATCGGCGACCGGGGTTCCGATCAGCGCCTCTTCCAGCGGACCGACGTTGCCCTTGGCATCCCGCGGGCCGAGGTTCCAGGTGGAGGGGACCACGTACTGGTAATTCTTGATCTTCTTGCCCTCGATCACGACCCAGTGGCCGAGCGCGCCGCGCGGCACGTCGTTCAAGCCCACACCCTGGGCCTTGTCCGGCATTTCGTAGCTCGCGCAGGTCTTGGTGTCGCCGCTCTTGAGATTCTCGACGAGCTCCATGACCCAGCCTTCCATGGCGTTGCCGATGACCAGTGACTCGATGCCGCGGGCCGCAGTGCGGCCGAGGGTCGAAAACAGGGCATCGGCGTTGATGCCGAGGGTGTTCACGACCTTGTCCACCACGGCGGCGATTTGTTTCTGACCGCTGCCGTAAGCCACCAGCACGCGGGCCAGCGGACCGACCTCGCAGGCCAGGCCGTCGTAGCGCGGGGCTTTCAGCCAGGAGTAGCGTCCGTCGCTGTCCTTGGTGTTGTACTTGGGGTCTTCCTGCAGCGGCTTGGTCTCCCCCTGGTAGGGGTGCTTGTCGGCCTTGCCCTCGTACCAGGAGCGGGCCACGTGCTCGCTCACCTTGCCGGGGTCCACCGGCTTCACGCCGGACATGCTGCGGTTCGTGATGATCCCGCGCGGCATGAAGAGGCTCTCCGGCTCCTTATCGCTCTGCGGGAACTCGCCGTAGGCGAGGAAGTTGCTGGTGCCGCCGATGGCGCCCCAGTCCTTGTAGAAAGAGGCCACCGCCAGCAGATCCGGGATGTAGACGTTCTTGATGAAGTCCTGGGTCTCCTTGGTGATGTAGAGGAACTCCGCGATGCGCTCGGCCGTCAGGTCGCCGACGCAGGTGACCCCGCCGGTCACCAGGAACTGCGGGTGCGGGTTCTTGCCGCCGAAGATGGCGTGCATGCGGGCGGCCTTGGCCTGCAGCCGCAGGGCCTCGATGTAGTGGGAGGTGGCCATCAGGTTGGCCTCCGGCGGCAGCTTGTAGGCCGGGTGCCCCCAGTAGGCGTTGGAGAAGGGGCCGAGCTGGCCGCTGTCGACGAAGGTCTTCAGCCGGGCCTGGACGTTTTTGAAATAATTGGTGCCGCCCCACGGGGCGTTGGACACATTGTCGGACAGGGCCGCGGTCTTGGCCGGATCGGCCTTCAGAGCGCTGACCACGTCCACCCAGTCCAGCGCGTGGAGGTGATAGAAGTGAACGATGTGATCATGCTGGAACTGCGCGCCGTGCATGAGGTTGCGGACCAGGCGGGCATTCTTGGGGATCTTCACGCCAACGGCGTTGTCGACTGCCCTCACCGAGGACAGAGCATGAATGTAGGTTCAGACCCCGCAGGAGCGCTGCACGAAATGCTGGGCATCCCGCGGATCGCGCCCCTGCAGAATGAGCTCGATGCCCCGGAACATCTGCCCGGAGCTCCAGGCGTTGACGACCTTGCCGCCGGCCACTTCCACCTCGACCCGCATGTGGCCTTCGATTCGGGTTATCGGATCGACAATGATTCTCTCAGCCATATAATCTCCTCCTTAGAGATAGTTGTATCGGTCGATGGTCCGGCAGTTAGAGCTCCTGGTAGAACGGGGTGAACTTGTCCCAGAAGTCCGGCTGGCTGCAGCCGATGCAGGGGTGCCCGGCCTGAACCGGCCAGCTGGTGCCGCTGTTGAACTTGACGATGCCGCAGTTGTTGTAGGTCTCGGGGCCGCGGCAGCCGACCTTGTACAGGCAGTAGCCTTCGGCGGCTTCCTTGGAGCCGAACTCCGTGACGAACTCGCCGTTTTCGAAGTGGCCCCGGCGCGCGCAGTTGTCGTGGATGGTCTGGCCGTAGGCGAACATCGGCCGGCCGAGGCTGTCCAGGGCGGGCAGCTTGCCCAAGAGGAGAAAGTTGACGACCGTGCCGATGAAATTGATGGGGTTGGGCGGGCAGCCGGCGATGTTGACGGTCTTGATCCCCAGCGCCTCGCCGACACCCTTGTAGCCGCCGGGATTGGGTTTGGCCGCCGGGATACCGCCGAAGGACGAGCATTGCCCGATGCAGATGACCCCGGCCGCCTTCGTGCAGACCTCTTTGGCCATCTGCAGAAAGCTCTTGCCGCCGACCTTGCCGTAGCCGCCGTTGAACTTGGTGGCCACCGCACCCTCGACCACGCAGATGAACTTGCCGTTGTACTTGGTGACGGCGTTGTGCAGCGCTTCCTCCGCCTGGTGGCCGGCCGCCGCCATGATGGTTTCATGGTAGGCCAGGTCCAGGACCTCGAGCACCAGCTGGTCGATCCAGGGATACATGGAGCGGATCACGGCCTCGGTGCATCCCGTGCACTCGCCCAAATGCAGATAAATGACCGGGGGACGCTGGACCGTTTGGGCAAACACCTCGGCCACCTTCGGCACGAACGAGGAGGAAAGGCCCATGGTCGCTGTCAGAAACGTGCAGAACTTCATGAAGTCCCGCCTGGAGACGCCCTTGCCCTCCAGTTTCTCGTAAAAAGCCTTTTCTTCTTTGTCCATTTGCACCTCCTTGATGCGATTGTTAATCACAATACCCACAACCCGTTTCCGCCGCCACGACAAAACCAAAGTGCTATCCCGGCGAGAAGATCCGCCGGGATTTTGCATTATTGAGTTTTAAGAACGCAGGAGTAGATGGTCATGCAAAGAGGTAGTTCGCCCGCTTGGATTATACCCGCCCGTCCGTTGTATCTAAATAGTTTGATTCCGATGGCAAGTCAAACGAAAAAGCCGCCGAAGGCGCCGCGCCGGGGTCAGTTATCGTCGTCGATGTCCGCAAATTCGTCGTCTTCAATTTTCAGGGTCGAATCAATCTTCTTGACCTCTTCGCCCTCCTCGAACTTTTCGTCCTCTATCCCGACATCGAGCAGCTCTTCGATTTCAGGGGCGTCGGCTTCGTAAGAGGCGGCGGCTTCGGCCGCTTGATGGCCGCGCGCCAGGAACTCGAGATCGTCAAACAGGAGCTCCTCGGACACCTCGCCCTTTGACCCGTACATCTCCATCACTTTTTCAGCGATCTTCCCGGCGTATACGCCCGGCGGGTAGAGGTTCTTGGTCCGCAGGGCGGCCACCAGGGCCTCCCGGCCGGCGCCCATCGCGGATTTGACGGCCTTCTTGTCGTAGCTCTCCTCGCACAGCAGCGACATGATGTCCTTGTCCAGCTCGGCGAACTCGCGGATGATCAGCCGCTTGTTGTCATCGTCCCTGAGAATTTCATACTTTTGTTTCATGGTATCGGGTTTCCCTTCCAATGGCTCCAGATTCATTCAATAATCCTAGGATTTTTATACTCTTCCGCGCGCCCTGTCAACAGTCAAGACCGCCGGCGGCGAGACCGGCACGGCCCGGTCTTCACAACGCGAAAAACACCGAATTCCGCAGGGACAGCATCCCGGGGGAGCGACGGGGCTTAAAAGTTGTTGACCTTTCACGGTGGCAAATGATAAAAAATGAAATTCATCCGGAGGGATGGCTGAGTGGTCGAAAGCGGCGGTCTTGAAAACCGTTTCCCGGCAACGGGACGTGGGTTCGAATCCTACTCCCTCCGCCATAAAATCGCTGCGCGATTTTATACCGGCCGCCGCTGACGCTGCGGCGTGTATTAAAGAATATAACTTCCAACATGTTGGGATTTAACGGAGAGATGGCCGAGTAGGTCGAAGGCGCTCGCCTGCTAAGCGAGTATACTGCGAAAGTGGTATCCCGGGTTCGAATCCCGGTCTCTCCGCCAAAATTTCAAAAAGCCGCCTTGAAGAATTTAGGGCGGCTTTTTGAAATTTTAGGATAATCATCCGCACGGTCATCGCCTTGCAGCCCCGATGTCGACTTGTGCTTGACACCCACGCCTTAAGCCCTTACACTAAAATCGCTAATTTTCATCAAATCAATCAGTTAGGCTCAATGCCGCACAGGCGGATCCAGCCACATTGAAACCGATAGCCTACATAGCCGCCGGATGGGCTTTATTGTTTCTCGCTGTGTCAGTGACAGCCGCCCCACCGCCGCCGGTCGAGCTTCAGCGGGCGCGCGAGAATTTAAAACTGAGCGAGCAGACCCGTGACCGCATCGCCGAGGAGGTGGCCGCCCTCAAAGCCTCCGGCAAGGCCTCCCCCGAGGTCGTGGCGGCGTATGAAACCTATCTGGCGCGGGTACAGGAACTGGTGGTCGAACACCAGAAACTGGCAGCCCAGATGGAGGCGGCTTACAGCGCCCATCAGGCCCGGTCGCAGGCGGCCGGCGCCCCGGCCACACCCGGCGAGCCCCTGCCGTCACCGGTCTTGGCCGAGGAGCCCGCCGACCGTCTTAAAACCCTGGACCGTCAGTTCAACGAATCCCTGGCCGCCTTCGACGAAATGCTCCTGAAGGAACTCCGGCTCATCCAGGCCGCCTCGGCCGGACGGATGAAGGGACTGGCCGATGCGGCGGCGGAAGCCGGCCGGCAGGCCGAAAAAAAAGGCGGCGCGGCAGGAACCGCCGAGAAAGGCGCCGGGGCGGAAGAGAAAGGCGGCGCCGGCACGGAGCAGGCCAAAACCTCGGATGGCCGCGGAAAACCGGGCGATCCTGCCGGCGCCGGCCAGGCGGCGGGCGGTTGGGGTTCCGGCGGCACGGGGACGCCGCCCGGAAGCTACACCCCGAGTCCGGATGATGACATCGTCGCCCGCCAGTTGCGGGAGGCCGCCGAAAAAGAGACGGACCCCGAGCTCAAGGCCAAGCTGTGGAAGGAGTATGAAGAATACAAGAAAAGCCGGGCCCGGCCGTAGACGAGCGCTGAAAAACCCCGCCCAGCGGCGCCGCCTGGCGGCGGTGCTGGTTATTTTCGCTGGCGCGCTGCTGAGCGTGGCCTGCGCCACGACCCGGGTCGGGCCGACGGGCATTTTGCAAGCCCCGCGGGAAATCCCCGAGGCCCAGCTCCTGGACGTCGGCATCGTGGTTTTTTCCTCCGAGCCGCTGACCCCCGAAAAAGCCCGCGAGGAAGGCACTCACGCCGACATCCGCAAAGCCGAGCAGAATTTCCTTCCCTACCATCTGAAGACCGCCATGCAGCACAGCAGCCAGTGGGGGGCCGTCCGGGTCCTGCCGGCCGAGACCGACAGCGTGGACCTCCTCGTAAAGGGCGTGATCGTCGAATCCAGCGGCGAAACCCTCGAGGTCCGGATCGAAGCCCGCGACGCCGCCGGAAAGCCCTGGCTCGAAAAGACCTACGAGGCCGTGGCCACTTCCGCCGCCTACACGGCGCTGAAGCCGGGTGAGAAGGACGCCTTCCAGGACCTTTACAACCGCATCGCCAACGACCTCGCCGAACAGCGCATGAAACTCTCCCCCCAGGAGGCCACGGCGCTTCGCAGCGTCTCGCAGCTGAGGTTCGCCAACCGTTTTGCGCCCGAAGCCTTCGAGGGCTATCTCAAAAAGGGCCCCGGCGACACCCTTTCCGTCAACCGGCTGCCGGCCGAAGGCGACCCCATGATAGCGCGGTTGATCAAGGTGCGCGGACGGGAGCACCTTTTTGTGGACGCCCTCAACCAGCAGTACGAAAGCTTCTATGCCCGGATGTGGCCCTCCTACGAGAGCTGGCGCAAGAGCAACCTGGACGAGCAGCAGGCGCGGCAAAAAATCGAGCGCGATGCGCTCATTCGCCAGGTGGGCGGGGCCCTGCTGCTGGCCGGCGCCATTGCCATGGGCGCCAGCCGCCGGGAGATCGGGCCGCTTGAAATCGGGATGGCCGTCATCGGCGGCCAGGTGATCGTCAACGGGTTCAACATCTCCAAGCAGGCCGAAATGCACGCCGAGTCCATCCGGGAGCTGAGCGAAACCTTCGGCAGCGAGATGAAACCGATCCTGGTGGACTTCGAGGGAAAGACCTTTGAGCTGACCGGCCCGGCCGAGGAGCAGTTCAAGCGCTGGCGTGAGCTGCTGCGCGAAATCTACCGGGCGGAAACGGGATTCGGCGGATGACAAAGGGCGACGCCGGCGCCCCGCGGGGGGAAGAGATCATTGCCCCCATCCGGGTCAGAAGCACGCCGCCGGAAAGCCAAACGGCCGGCCGGCCGCATGGGCCCCGAACGGCCGTTGCCGCGGCGCTGCTCGTGGCCGCCGCCCTGACGGCCGGCGGCCTCTGGTGGATCGGACACCTCTCCCGCCAGCCCCTGGAGACCCCTCCGACAGCGGTGGAGGCAGAGGCCAATCCCGAGCCCCCGGCCCCGCCGCGGCCGGAGGCTCCGGCGACGGTCGAACCCGGCCAGCCGCCTTCGCCACCGCTGCCCGCGGCAACCGGCCCCCCCGACTCCGCCGCGGCAGGGGAGGCGCAACCGGCCGAAGCGGCCCGGCAGCGCCTGGCCGCCGCGGAGCGCCTGGCCGCCGCCGGAAACCTCCCTGCCGCCCGGTCCGATTTCCAGGAGGCGTTGCGGCTGGACCCGCAGTCCCGCGCGGCCCGCGATGGGCTGCAGCGTGTGAAGGCCCGCATGGCGGAGGAGGAATTTCGCCGATGGATGGCGGAAGGCTTCGAGGCCTTGAATGCGGGAGACCTCGCCGGCGCCCGCAACCGTTTTCTCAAGGCCAAGGCCCTGAAACCGGAGGCCCCTGAAGTGGCCGAGGCTCTGGCTCAGACCGATAGCCGCCTGCGCGCCGCCCGGATCGAAGCCGCCCGGCAGCAGGCGCTGGCCGCCGAACAGCGCGAGGATTGGGCCGGCGCCCTGGCGGCTTACGAGCAGTCCCTGGCAATCGAGCCGACGCTTCAGTTCGCGCAGCAGGGCAAGGAGCGGGCCGGGGCGCTCGCGGCCCTGGAGCGGCGGATCGCGTTCTTTTTAAGTCATCCGGGGCTGCTCGATTCCGACGCCCAGCTGGGGAACGCCCTGCGCCTGCTTCAGGACCTCCAGGCGGCAGCGCCGGCAGGCCCTCGCCTTCGCGCCGAGGCGGAAAAGCTCGGTGCGCTGGTTCAGGTCGCCAAGACCCCGGTCCGCGTGGCCATCGCCTCCGACGGCCGGACCGAGGTGTCCGTGTATCGCGTCGGCAGGCTCGGCCGTTTCGCTGCGCGCGAACTGAGCCTGCGCCCGGGGACCTACACCGTGGTGGGCTCGCGCGACGGCTACCGCGACGAGCGCCTGGAGCTGGTGGTCAGGCCCGGCCCGGAGCCGGTCCACGTGACCATCACGTGCAAGGTAACCATTTTAGACCGGCCATAAGATAGGGCAAATTTTGATTCGGGGCACCCCGCTCCGCCTCTGCGGGAGATGCTGGGATTTTCCATATTCCATTGACAACGTAACAACCCCCGCAGGCAGCGGCGGTTTGGCAAGGTCAACCCATGGAGAAAAAAAAAGCACCCGAGACCCATCCGCCGGAGCCGGTCATCGTCACCCCGGTCCCTTTCCGTTCCGGCCGAGGGGGCGCGGGCCGCCGGGTGAGCCGTGCGGTGGCATGGTGCGGGGCAGTAGCCGCCGGGGCGGCCCTGCTCGGGCTGGCGGGGACCCTGTGGTTCGTGTTCACGGCGCGTCAGGTGGCGATCCGCCTCGTGCCCGACCCGGACGCGCTCTCGCTCTCCGGCGGGTGGATCACCCCCCGCATCGGCGATCATTACCTTCTGCGACCGGGAGCCTATGAGCTTCAGGCCGCCCTCGCCTGTCATGGCGACATCGCGCACCGCTTCGAAGTCGGCGCCGAGGACCGCCAGGAGATCCGGCTGGCCTTCCAGAAACTCCCCGGCCGTCTCCGCATTCAGCTCCATCGCGAAGGCCGGCCGGAGGAGAGGGTCCAGGCGGCCGAGCTCCTCATCGACGGTCGGCCGGTCGGGGCTGTCGCGACCGCCCCCCTGGAGGTGGCACCGGGCCCGCACCGCCTCGAGATTCGAAGCGAGCGCTACCGGCCGGCCGTCGCGGAGGTGGAGGTGGAGGGCTGCGACCGCGTTCAAGAGATCGCGCTCGCGCTCGCCCCGGACTGGTCGGGCGTCAGCTTCAGCTCCATCCCCGCCGGCGCCGCTGTAAAGGTGGACGGACGGACGCTGGGCAAAACCCCCATCGAGCTGGAGCTTGCGGCCGGCGGCCACGAAATCGAAATCAGCGCCGAGCGGTACAAAACCTGGCGAGGCCGCGTGGAGGTCGGCGCCGGGCAGCCCATGGCGCTTCCCGAAGTGCGCCTGGAGCCGGCCGACGGCCGGCTGGCGATCCGCTCGCGCCCCGCCGGGGCGAGCGTTCTCGTCGACGGCCGCTATGTCGGCCAGACACCGGTCGAGGTCGAGGTCGGCCCCGGAAAAGAACACGAGGTTCAGCTGTCCAAATCCGGGTTCGAACCCGCGGGCCGGAAGGTGACCGCTGCCAGCGGCGAGGTCAAGGCGCTGGATCTGCTGCTGACGGCCCAGGAGGGGGTGGTCCACTTCAACGTCGAGCCGCCGGATGCGGAGCTGTTCGTGAACGGTGTCGGCCGCGGCAAGGTGCCCTCCGAGCTGAGGCTGCCGGCCGTCGAACACGAGATCGAGATCCGCAAAGAGGGGCTCGAGCCTTTCCGGGCGCGCGTCCTGCCCCGTCCGGGGCTCCCCCAGGAGTTGAAGGCGGCGCTCAAGCGCCGGGACGCCGCCCCGGCCGCCGGCGCCGCCGGCCGGGTCCGCGCCCCGAACGGCTACGAGCTCAAGCGCGTGGCGCCGGGCGTTTTCGCCATGGGCTCCTCCCGGCGCGAACAGGGCCGCCGTTCAAACGAAACCCTCAAACAGGTTCGATTGACGCGCGCCTTCTACATCGGCACCCGCGAAGTGACCAACCGCGAGTTCAGGCAGTTCCTGGCGACGCACGCCTCGGGGACGATCCAGAACCAGGACCTCAACGCCGACGAACTCCCGGCGGTGACGGTCTCCTGGGAGCAGGCGGCCCTTTTCTGCAACTGGCTGAGCGTAAGGGAATCGCTGCCGCCGGTCTACGTCCAGAAAGACGGCCGGGTCGTCGCTGCCGAACCCCTGGGCAAAGGCTACCGCCTGCCGACCGAGGCCGAATGGGAGTTCGGCGCCCGTCAGGGCCTCTCCGGCAAGTACCCGTGGGGCGAGGGCTACCCGCCGCCCGCCGGGGCGGGGAATTACGCGGATGAGTCCGCCAGGGGCCTGGTCCAAACGACCATCGAGGGCTACAACGACGGATACCCGGCGGCGGCGCCGGCAGGCAAATTCAAGCCCAATGCGACGGGGCTGTTCGACATGGGGGGCAACGTGGCCGAGTGGTGCCACGACCACTATGCGATCGACCCCGCGGAGCCCGACAAAGAGCAGGCGGACCCGGCCGGTCCGCGGGAGGGCGCCCACCGGGTCGTGAAGGGCGCAAGCTGGAAGTCGGCCGGGATCGCGAACCTGCGCACGGCCTTCCGGGATTACAGCGCCGGACCGCGAAACGACCTGGGGTTCCGGGTCTGCCGCTACGCTGAATGAATTCCTGCGCCCGCCTGGCGGCGGGC
>CAZLSV010000053.1:15231-35469 GCA_964562235.1 uncultured Desulfatibacillum sp. | reverse complement strand
CGGCTCCATGATGGGCTCGGGCGGGATGATCGTCATGGACGAAGACACCTGCATGGTCGACGTCGCGCGCTACTTCATCGAATTCCTCACGGACGAGTCCTGCGGCAAGTGCGTCCCCTGCCGCGAGGGCCTGCGCCAGATGCTCAAGGTCCTGACCCGCATTACCACCGGCGAGGGGCAGGAAGGGGATCTCGAGCTGCTGGAGGAGATCGCCGAGACGGCCAAGGAGGCGTCGCTCTGCGCGCTCGGGACGAGCGCCCCCAACCCGTTCCTCTCCACCGTGCGCTACTTCCGCGACGAGTACGTGGCCCACATTCGCGACAAGCGCTGCCCGGCGCTCTCCTGCAAGAAGCTCATCGCCTTCCACATCGACCCGGAGAAATGCTCGGCCTGCGGCATGTGCCTGCGCCAGTGCCCGGTCGAGGCGATCGACGGCGGCAAGAAGAAGATCCACATCATCGACCAGCAAAAGTGCACCCGGTGCGGGACCTGCTTCGAGGTCTGCCCCGAGCGCTTCGCGGCGGTGCGGAAGATTTCGGGCGCGCCGGTGCCACCCCCGATCCCTGAAGAAAAAAGGACCCTAACCCGAAAGAGCAAGGAAAAATGACCGCGGTCCATTTGAAAATTGACGGCAAGGAAGTCGAGGCGCAGGAAGGCATGACCCTCCTGGAGGCCGCCCGCAGCGTGGGGATCAGCATCCCGACGCTCTGCCACCACGAAAAGCTCGAACCCTTCGGCGGCTGCCGGCTCTGCCTCGTCGAACTTGAACTTAAAGGTTGGGTGCGGCGCGTGGTCGCCTGCGTCTACCCGGTGGAAAAGAACCTCGTCGTCCGCACCCGTTCGGAGACCATCGACCGGATCCGCAAGACGATCCTGGAGCTCCAGCTGGCGCACGCCCCGGACTCCCCGCAGCTGATGGCCCTGGCCAAGGAGTACGGCGCCGACAAGGACCGCTTCGAGAAAGAAGCCTCGTTTTGCATTCACTGCGGGCTGTGCGTCCGCTACTGTGCCGAGGTCAAGAAAAAGAACGCGGTCGGCTTCGTCGACCGGGGTATCCGCAAAGAGATCAGCTTCATTCCGGAGATCGCCGCGAGGGAGTGCTGGAACTGCAAGGAGTGCTTCGAGCTCTGCCCGACCGAGGCGCTTCAGGCCGCGTACGTGCTGACCAAAGCGCTGACCGCTCCCCCGCCATCGAGCAAGCCCGCGCCCGAGAAATAGGCGGCGTCGCATCGATCCGCCCGGACCGGGAACCGGTGCAATGGAACGGCACCGGCCGGCATGCGGCGCCCTGTCGGGTGAGCCGGTGGGCCCGCGAAGAACAGCGGGCCGGCGCCCACGAATTTATCCGGAAAGAGCCCCTTCTGATCCGCATCGACGAGAATCCCGACACCCCCCCCGATCTCCGATTCGATCTGACATGACAGACCGCGTGACTCCGGACACGGGTGTGATTCGGTGGGGGCCGCCCTCAAGGCAGGTTGTATTTCGGGACGAGGGGGGGGGCGTCGGCATCCGCGGGACTCGGCTCGATCGGGAGCAGGGCCTGCGGTAAATCCGCCTACTCGAACAGGCTCACGTCCCCGGCGCCGCGGCGGATGATTTCCGGGGCGTCGCCGATCAGGGAGACGACGCTCGAGGGTTCGCCCGAGACCGTGCTGCCGTCGATGACCGCGTCCACCTGCCGGCCGAAATGGTCATGGATCAGCGAGGCGTCGTGGAGGCTTTCCCCTTCGGCGGTGGCGGCGCTGGTGGTGATGATCGGGTGGCCGAGCTCGCGAACCAGCGCCAGGCAGATTTCGTTGTCCGGGACGCGGATGCCGGCGGTCTTGCGCTTGGTCAGCATGATCTTCGGCACCAGCTTGGAACCCTCGAGGATGAAGGTGTAGGGCCCTGGGAGCAGCCGCTTCATGGTGCGGTAGCCGTAATTGGACACTTTGGCGTATTGGCTGATGTTGGTGAGATCCGAGCAGATGAAGCTGAAGGGCTTGGCCTTGTCGCGGCGTTTCAGCTGGTAAATCCGCTCGATCGCCTTCGGGTTCATCAGGTCGCAGCCGATCCCGTAGTAGGTGTCGGTGGGATAGACCACGATCCCCCCATCCTTGAGGATCTCCACCACCTTGCGGATGAGCCGCGTTTGCGGATTTTGGGGGTTGATGCTGATCAGCATACAGGTAGCCCTTCTTGCCAAACCATTATAATATCTCACCCGACGCTGCAAAGTCAACCGGACCGGCGGATAATTATGTGAAATGGAATGAATTAGTTGGATGGCCGGCGGCCGCGCCGGTTTCCAAATAAAGATTGCCAAACGCCTGTCCTTTTGTTATTCGTGGCACAAATTTTTCATACGATCAGGAGGGTTTTCATGCCGAATCTGTCGCTGCAGGAGGGGTATTCCTTCGACGATCTGCTGCTGCTCCCCAGTTACTCCGCCGTGCTTCCCAAGGATGTCACCGTCAACACCCGGCTCACCCGGCGGATCAGCCTGAGTGTCCCCATCGTGAGCGCCGCCATGGACACCGTCACCGAGGCGGACGCGGCCATCAGCATGGCCCGGGAGGGCGGGCTGGGGTTCATCCACCGTAACCTCGAGATCAAGACCCAGGCCCTGGAAGTCGACAAGGTCAAAAAGTCCGAAAGCGGCATGATCGTCGACCCGGTCACCATCCACCCGGACCAGAAGGTGGCCGAAGTGCTCACGCTCATGGAGCAGTACCGCATCTCCGGCGTGCCGGTCGTCAAGGGCGACCAGCTGGTCGGCATCGTCACCAACCGGGACCTGCGGTTCGAATCCAACATGGGCCGGAAGGTGTCGGAGGTCATGACCAAAGACCGTCTGGTGACGGTCACCGAGGGCATCGGCCTGGAGGAATCGAAAAAACTCCTGCACCGGCACCGCATCGAAAAACTGCTGGTGGTGGACAAGAAGGGGCGGTTGACCGGGCTGATCACCATCAAGGACATCGAGAAGATCAAGAAATACCCCAACGCCAGCAAGGACAGCCTGGGGCGGCTGCGGGTCGGCGCGGCGGTGGGGGTCGGGCCGGACATGGAGGAGCGCGCCGAGGCGCTGCTCAAGGCGGGGGCGGACATCATCCTGATCGACACCTCCCATGGGCACTCCAAGAACGTCATCGATTCGGTCAAGCACCTGAAACGCACTTTTAAAGAGATCGAGGTGATCGCCGGCAACGTCGCCACGGCGGATGGGGCGAAAGACCTCATCAAGGCGGGTGTCGACGGCGTCAAGATCGGCATCGGCCCCGGCTCCATCTGCACGACGCGGGTCGTGGCCGGCGTGGGGGTGCCGCAGTTGACGGCGATCATGAACTGCCGGCCGGTTTCCGAGAAGACGGGCGTGCCGCTCATCGCCGACGGCGGCATCCGCTTCTCGGGCGACCTCACCAAGGCGATCGGCGCGGGGGCCCACACGGTCATGATCGGCGGTCTTTTCGCCGGCACCGAAGAGAGCCCGGGCGAGCTGATCCTCTATCAGGGCCGCAGCTACAAGGTCTACCGCGGCATGGGCTCGATCGAGGCGATGAAAAAAGGCAGCAAGGACCGCTATTACCAGGGAGACGACAGCGAGGGCGACAAGCTGGTGCCGGAGGGTATCGTCGGCCGGGTGCCCTACCGCGGCTCGCTCCAGGCCAACATCTTTCAGCTCGTGGGCGGCCTGAAGGCCGGCATGGGCTACTGCGGCTGCCGGACCCTGGATGAGCTGAGGGAAAAGGCGCGGTTCATCAAGATCTCCCCCGCGGGCATTCGCGAATCCCACGTGCACGACGTGATCATCACCAAAGAAGCACCGAATTACCGCATCGAATAACGCGCGGCTTTGCGCGGCGCCTCCGCCGGCGCCGCGTGGCGCAGGACCTTGCGGCACAAGGTTTTTTCGCCCCGGTCCGCGCCCCGTGTTGAGGCTCGGGCCGCACCGCCGGATTCGAAGCGTGAGCGCCGTCCCGATCTTTTTCTTTACAATCAGCCGGATCCCTGAGAAAATTTTACGACGGTCGACCCCGTCCCCGCCAGGGGGGGCGGAAGCGTCCGGCCGGGCAGCACCGGCAGCCTTTTTTCAGCGAACATCCGCGTTTATCCGGACGTGATCCTCCTCGTCTCGTCCGCGTCAAAGGGCATCCATGACCGAATTCGTTCACCTGCACGTGCACACCCAATACAGCCTGCTGGACGGGGCGATCCGCATCGACGACCTGGTCAAGCGCACCGCCGAATACGGCATGCCGGCGGTGGCCACCACGGATCACGGCACTCTGTTCGGCGCCGTCGAGTTTTACGAGAAGGCGACCAAGGCCGGGATCCAGCCGATCATCGGCTGCGAAATGTACATCGCCCCCCGCAGCCGGTTCGACAAAAACCCGGCCGACAACCGGGAATTGTCCCACCTCATCCTGCTGGCCGAAAACCAGGAGGGCTACCGCAACCTCTGCCGGCTGGCCTCCGCGGCCCAGCTGGAGGGTTTTTACTACCGGCCGCGCATCGACCGGGAGCTGCTCAAAGAGTGCTCCCGCGGCCTGATCGCCCTCTCCGCCTGTCTGCACGGAGAGATCCCGCGCCGGATCATGGAAGGCCGGCCGGAGCAGGCCGAGCAGGCCGCGCGCTCCTATCTGGAGACCTTCGGCGAGGGCCGGTTCTTTCTCGAGATCCAGAACAACGGCATCGACGATCAGGAGCGGGTGAACGCCGCCCTGATCGACATGAGCCGGCGGCTTTCGATCCCGCTGGTGGCCAGCAACGACTGCCACTACCTGTCGCGCGAAGACGTGCGCGCCCACGACGTGCTGCTGTGCATTCAAACCGGCAAAACCATCCACGACGCGGAGCGGCTCAAGTTTCGCACCGACCAGCTGTACTTCAAGCCGGCCTCCGAGATGGCGGCCTATTTCAAGGAGACCCCGGAGGCCCTCAGCCAGACCGCCGAGATCGCCCGGCGCTGCCATCTCGAATTCGACTTCAAGACCTATCATTTCCCGCGCTTCGACACCCACAGCACCCAGAGCGCCGACGAGCTCTTCGAGCAGAAAACCCGCGAGGGTTTCGAGCGGGTCATGGTGCGCGTGCGATCCAAAAACCCGCAGGCGAACGAGGCGCAGTACCGGGCGCGGCTGGACTATGAGATCGGCGTGATCAAGGAGATGGGCTTTCCCAGTTATTTTTTGATCGTTTCCGATTTCATCCGCCACGCCAAGGAAAGCGGCATCCCCGTCGGCCCCGGGCGGGGATCGGCCGCTGGCAGCCTCGTCGCCTACAGCCTGGGCATCACGGACCTGGACCCCCTCGTGCACGGGCTGATCTTCGAGCGGTTTCTGAACCCGGCGCGCAAGAGCATGCCGGACATCGACGTCGACTTCTGCATCGACGGCCGCGAAGACGTTTACAAGTACGTGGTCGAGCGCTACGGCGGCGGGGACTACGTCGCCCAGATCATCACCTTCGGAAAGCTCAAGACGCGGGCCGTGATCCGGGACGTCGGCCGGGCCCTGGACATTCCGCTGCAGGAAGTGGACGCCATCGCCAAGATGGTGCCCGACGTGCTCAACATCAGCCTGGAAGACGCCCTGGCGCAGGAGCCGCGGCTGCGGGAGATGATCGGCAAAAAACAGGAATACGGGGATCTCATCCGCATCTGCCGCGTGCTGGAGGGGCTTCCGCGTCATGCCTCGACCCACGCCGCCGGGGTGGTGATCTCCGACCGCCCGCTGGTGGAGTACCTGCCGCTGTTCCGGGGCAAAAAGGGCGAAGTGGTCACCCAGTTCGACATGAAGGTCGTCGAGAAGATCGGCCTGGTCAAGTTCGACTTCCTCGGTCTGCGCAACCTGACCGTTATCGCCGGCACCCAGGAGATTATCCGGCGCCAGGGCAAGACGCCGCCGGACCTCGACAACATCGCCCTCGACGACGCCGCGACCTACCGGCTGCTCTCCGCCGGCGACACCACCGGGGTTTTCCAGCTGGAAAGCTCGGGCATGAAGGACCTGCTGGTGCGGCTCAAGCCGGGGTGCTTCGCGGACGTGATCGCCCTGGTGGCTCTCTACCGCCCCGGCCCCATGGAGAGCGGCATGATCGACGACTACGTCGACCGCAAGCACGGACGCAAGAAGGTCGCCTACGTCCTGCCGGAGCTGGCCCCGATCCTCGAGGAGACTTACGGGGTCATCGTCTACCAGGAGCAGGTCATGAAGATCGCCGCCGCCCTGGCCAACTACTCCATGGCCGAGGCCGACGACCTGCGCAAGGCCATGGGCAAGAAGATCACCGAGATCATGGCCGCCCACCGGGATCGGTTTCAAAAAGGCGCCCTCGAAAACAAGCTTCCCGCCGACAAGGCCGCCAGTATCTTCGACCTCATGGAGAAGTTCGGCGGCTACGGCTTCAACAAGTCCCACAGCGCCGCCTACGCGCTGATCGCCTACCAGACCGCCTATCTGAAGGCCCACTTTCCGGTGGAATTCCTGGCAGCACTGCTCACCAGCGAAATGGGCTCCATTGACAACATCGTCAAGTTCGTGGCCGAATGCCGCAGCCACGACATCCCCGTGCTGCCCCCGGACATCAACGCCAGCCTCAAGGCGTTCACGGTGGACCGGGAGCGGATCCGCTTCGGCCTGGTGGCGGTCAAGAACGTCGGCGAGGGCGCGATCGACGCGATTGTCGAGGCGCGCCAGGAGCGGCCGTTCACGTCGATTTTCGATTTCTGCGAGCGGGTGGACCTGCGCAAGGTCAACAAGCGGGTCATCGAAAGTCTGATCAAATGCGGCGCGTTCGACCTCACGGGCGCCCGGCGCTCGCAAATGATGGCCTCCCTGGAGGTGGCGCTCGACTACGGCCAGCGGGTGCAGCGGGAGCGCTGCGACCCGCAGATGGGGCTCTTCGGCGGGGCCGACTGCCCCGAGCCGGTCAACGTTCCGGCCATGCCGGACATCGAAGAGTGGGACGAGCGCCAGAAGCTGGCCTTCGAGAAGGAGTCGCTGGGGTTTTTCCTGAGCGGCCACCCGCTCAACCGCTTCGAGGAGGTGCTGAACAAATTCACCACCGCCGACGCCCTCTCCATCAAGGAGGCGCCCGACGAAGCGACCGTGCGCATCGGCGGCCTGGTGCGCGGTCTGAAAACGATCAAGACCCGCAAGGGCGATCTCATGGGCTTTGCCACCATCGAGGACTTGCACGGTGCCGTCGAGGTCACCGTCTTTTCACGGCTCTTCGCCACCGCCAGCGACCTTTTGGCCGAGGACTGCACCGTGCTGGTTCAGGGCCAGGTCCAGAAGGACGAGCAGTCGGTCAAGATGGTGGCCGAGTCCATCATCCCCCTCGAGAAGGCCGAGGAGAACTGGACGGCCAGCGTGCACCTGAGCCTGGACCTGGAGCGGACCGACCGGGCGCTGCTGCTGCAGCTGCGCGAGGTGCTGGAGCGCTACCCCGGCACCTGCAAGGCCTACCTGCACCTTCGCGGAGAGGCCCGGGCCGACGCCGTGATCGAGTTTTCGGAGAAGCTGCGCGTCAAGGCCAGCCCGGCGCTGCGCCGCGATGTGGGACAGCTGCTGGGCAGCGCGGCCATGGAGACGCGCTGCACCGCGGCATGACGGTCCTGCAGCGGGGGGTTGTATCCGTATAGAATTGAGCTAAGCGGTATGATCGGCGGCGGTTGCTTCAAGAGCGTTTTTTGCGGCGTGCGCTAAAAACGAAGATCTGGACATTCCCAATCTTTTTGCAGCGGAATCGACCTTTCTAAGCGTCATCTCGGGCAGCGTAATATTCACCCTAACCGTTTTTTGTTTTGTGTCTGGAACCGAAACGACCATATAGGCAATGGCATCGGCATAATTTGGAATAGCCATAATGTCCTCGAGGCTTGAGGGAACCGGCAATGGTTCTCCATCCTCCAGCATACCTTGAACATGGAGGGCCAAGGCGTCCTGAGCCATATCTTTGGCTTCGTCGATGCTCTTGCCGGCGGTGATACAGCCCGGGAAATCGGGAAACGAGACCCCGAAATCGCTCTTGGCCTCTTTGTGGACGATAGCGATGTAAGTAGCCATGGTATAAACCTCAACTGAACTTAATGCCCGATTGGCTTTCGATGCTCTTCAAAGTACCAATCGGTATATCTTTCTTTGGGTGCGGAACCGTAACGCGCCCACTTCGGCGCGGGTGCTTAAATTGTACGTGGCTGCCGGATCGGGCTGCCTCGTACCAGCCGTGCCGCTTAAGCATTTTGATGATTGTGCGGCTATTCACAGTGTGTATTAATACACACCATAAGAAATTTGTCAATAATTCGCCTTCGGGTCAGGCAATAGGGCATGCCCCTAATGGCCGCCGTCCTAAGTGGTGGCACGTTTTTTTTTCGCATGCTTGCGGACGGACAGGAAAGGATTGGAAGGGATTAAACCGGGTTTCAAAACGCTGTACTGCGTTCTTTTAGGAGTAGGAGTTTGTTGTGCTAATCCAATCTGCAATAGTCATGGATTGTTGGATGCTATAAATACCATCGACGTATCACCAGACTTTCCGACCTGTGATATGTTACCGATGTGGAGCCTTATACAGAAACCACTAATGACCGAGATGTTAGCACCAAAATTTATGCAATGGGTTCTATAAGAAAATCCATTTATAATTGTTGGGCCTTTACATGACACGGTCGCTCCCGAGGTAATAGACAAAACGATGACTGTAGCCAAAATTCAGCACTACGTTCCACAATTTTTGCTTCGAAATTTCGGTAATGGGAAGAAGGATCAGGTGTGGGTGTTTGACAAAATGACAGGCCGCACCTTCTCCACCAATGCAAAGAACATTGCATGTGAAAACCGGTTCTATGATTTCGAGATAGATGGTAACTCTGTCAGCGTAGAACCGATGCTCTCCGGCCTTGAAGGCTCCGCTAAGCGAATTATAAAAGCGATTCTGAATGCCGACTCGCTTAACGTCATTAATGATGACGAGAAGTCAATTCTTTCGATCTTCTTCTCTGTACAGCATACTCGAACGAAAACTTTCCGAGAGCAATGGAACGACTTTCCGAAAATGCTCCGCAAGCACCTTGAGGCACAAGGTGAACAGGTGGCAATTGGCTCTCAGGCCGCTGAACTGATACACGATCTTACAGAAAACGAATCGAAAGCTCAGACCGCACAGTTTATGCTGGAAGCTCCTCAGCATTTTGCTCCACACTTTGCGACGAAACTTTGGCTGCTTGCCGCAACGACACGAAAGCATCCTTTCATTCTTAGTGACAGCCCGCTGACTCTGCAGAACATGATTGACATGTCCCCCCGTGGCAATCTGGGGCTTTCTGTTCCTGGGATAGAAATCTACTTCCCGTTTTCACCGGTTCGAGCTCTCGCCATGTGGTGTTCGTCCCTTGGCGATGTTGTCTTGGAACATGCTCAGGTTTTGCGACGGCGCTATGGAGGGCGTAAGGCCGATAGGGCCAGCGATGAAGGCATTTTATCGCTTGAGGATGCTCTGAGAACCGGTCATCCAGCGATGTACACAAAAGAGAATGTAGAGAACTTCAACTCGCTCCAGGTCGCTCGAAGCGAGCGGTACATCTTTTCGTCAGTCAACGACTTTCGCCTTGCGGAAGAGATGATCCGAGCGCGTTCCAACCTTAGACGTGGCCCTAGAATGCAGTTTTCAAAATGGTGAAGGTCATAAGACTCGTACGAGATACGCTGCTCTGTACGACGTCCAGAAAGCGATGGCAACCTATAGCATACCAGTTACGTTTGATGGTGAGATTCCGGAGTTCGCATTTAAGGAAAACTTTACCGATCAAGATAATGCCTTTTTGCCGTTGGAGCACGATGCCGTGATTTCCCAACTCAGCGAGGATGCGCGTCAGCTTGGCCGTGAAAGTGAATATTTCACGTACATCCCCGTCTCCCCGCTTAGGCGTCTGCACAACCCGTACCTGCGAGGCCAGCTGCTGCCGAGCTGTTGAGTGGGAATTGAAGCTTAACGGAGACAAACATATGAGCAAGCCAGCCGCACCACCGCCGCCAGCCGTGCCTTCTTCGCCTTCAACGGTTAATAAACCAATGTTTTTCGGCCCTGACTCGGAATCATGGAAGGCGTTGAAACCAGAAATCCCGGCAGGCATCGACGAAACCGAGGAGCAGCAAATCATAGCGGCTGCAAAAACAGCAAAGGAAGAGCTTAAGAGCTTACTGCTCTCCTCTCTCCAAATGCAGCATGTCGTAGTGCTAGCAGGTAGCGGAACGTCACTTGGCACTGTTACTAAAGGCCCGTCGATGAGGACGCTCTGGGATTTTTGCGTGAATGCAAATCCCAGGGCGGGAACCGCTGCACGAACTGTTTCACCGGAAGCCGCGAAGGTAATCGCAGAGATTGAATTTGATGTCGCCGCAGAGAAAGAGAACATCGAAGCCCTTTTGTCCCGTTGCGAAGCTTACCTTCAGGTGAAAAAAAGCGCAGACGTAACCGACTTCATCACGTCGTCGAAAAAGGTGATTCTGGAAAAATGCTCCGAGTTCCTCGACCCCGCGGACGTGAATCAACTGGCCGCTCACCGAACGTTTCTGCACCGGTTGTCTCGCCGCCGCGTCCGCGACTCCCGGTTGAAACTTTTCACTACCAACTATGACCTGTGTTTTGAAACGGCGGCGGGGCGGCAAGGTTTGGTTGTTCTCGATGGGTTTTCGTTCACGCAGCCGCGACAGTTTGATCCCCGTTTCTTCCTCTATGACATCGTTCGCAGGCCAACGACTGGCGACGAAGTTGGGACACCGCTCGAAGGTGTCTTCCACATTTACAAGCTTCATGGGTCGGTCAACTGGTCGCGGAAAGCCGAAAATGAAATCGAAGTGGACGCAAAACCGACTCCAGACTCCGCATGCCTGATTTACCCTGCAAAGGGGAAGTATCAGCAATCCTACGTTCAGCCGCACCTTGAATCTGTGTCGCAGTATTTCTCAGCGCTCCGCGAACCGAACACCTGCCTTATAGTTACGGGATTCGGCTTCAATGACGACCATTTGTCCGAACCGGTCCTCGCCGCGGTGCGAACGAACCCCCACTTGCGCTTGGTTATCGTAAACCCATCCGCCGATGATCTCACCGCCCGTCCAATAGACAAGAACAAGTATTGGGAGACGTTTTTCAGTTTAGCAAAGCAGGGCGAAGACGTGTGGCTGGTTAACGCCAACTTCGGCGATTTCGCGGAAATGATCCCGGACTTGAAGTCCTTGACACCCGCTCAACGTCTGACTCGCGACATTAAACTACTGGCGGGCACCTAATGGGTAGATCATCCAACATCGAGGAAGCGTTCCCCCGCGGCCTTCTGCGCCCCGAATTATTCATCGGGGTTTTGTCGTCGATATCTGCTCAAGCGGTGCGCTTCAATGTGAATGACGCTGGGTCGCCCAGCGGCGCACACTTCCTTGGGGGACGTTACGGCAAGGGCGAGGTTGGCGAGTTTGTGCTGATTGAAGGTCAGATCAATCTGCTGCTCGGGCGGGTCGTCGAAATCCATCTTCCCGATTCAGAACGGCGTTCAGTTGATGCTTCACATTCGAAGATCATGGACCTCGACGCCGTGGGAACGATTCAACTTCTTGGTTCTATCGCGATGGATTCACTTCGCGTGACGGCTGGCGTGGAATCCTATCCCCGGCTCGGCGACCGGGTCTATGCGGCGCCGCATAATTTTGTTGCCGACCTGCCGAGTCTGATGGAGCCGGAAGGAAATCCGGCGAGCGAGGTCCTCCTGAAGCTGGGCTCCATAGATGTCGCTCTCGAAAGTGCCGTCTCAATTAAGCCAGAGAAATTGTTTGGCCGACACTGCGCTATCCTCGGAACAACGGGTGGAGGCAAGAGTTGGACGACGGCCCGCATTATCGAGGAATGCCTGAAACAGCAATCCAAAATTATCCTTCTAGACGCGACCGGCGAGTATCGCGGGTTTTCAGGGCCATTCGTCACACACTTTCACCTTGGCAGTCCCGTCAAAATGGCTCCGGATTCGCAGCCGCGTTCTCTGCCGCCAACTTGCTTTGTTGAGTCTGACTTCATCGCGTTGTTCGATCCGGCAGGGAAGGTGCAGGGGCCAAAGATGCGCGCCGCTATGCGCAGCCTTCGTTTGGCGAAGATAGTGCCCACCGTAGCAACTAACGGAATCATCAAAAAGATTGACCAGCCGAAGGGTCCGATAATTGCGGCGGAACAGCAAGCGGGCGTCGCTGCAAAGCTTGATGATCCCCGTCAGGAGTTCGAGGTATCGAAACTTATCGCGCAAATCGAGCAGGAGTGTGTCTATCCAGATGGCTTTGGAGTTGGGAAAGGGGTAAAAGACACAACGAAATGGGGCGGTGATTCTGGCGAGGTTTCTTACTGCCTTGCTCTCATGTCGCGCATCAGCGCGGTTCTGACTTCCCCATCGTTCGGCTGTGTCTTCAATTCTGCTGACCCCGCGCTGACCGCGGAAATCGACGATTTTGTTGCCAACGACAAGAGGCTGCTCCGAATCTGCCTCAGCGGTGTCGCATACGAGTTTAAGGCGCGAGAAATCGTCGCAAACGTCATAGGGAGACATCTTTTGAGCATGGCGAGGGCCGGGGCGTTTTCAGCCACGCCTGTCGTTGCTGTTGTTGATGAGGCGCACAATTTCCTTGGAAGACAGATTGGCGGCGAGGACGCAGTGGCGCGGCTTGATGCGTTTGAGTTGATCGCCAAGGAGGGCCGGAAGTTTGGTTTGAACATTTGCCTGACCACACAGCGGCCACGAGATATCACAGAAGGAGTGTTGAGCCAGATAGGAACGCTCATTGTTCACCGGTTGACGAACGACCGCGACCGAGAGGTGGTGGAGCGAGCTTGTGGGGAGATTGACCGTTCTGCTTCTTCGTTCCTTCCAAACTTGAAGCCAGGCGAAGCTGCAATCATTGGCGCGGATTTCCCCATACCGCTGACGATTCAGATTTATCCTCCCGAGGCTCAACCAAAGTCAGACGGGCCAAACTATCAGAAGAGCTGGCAACCTGACCCACCCGTTCAACCCATGAGGCTCACCGCGGGTAGGCGCCCAACATGACGCTTCAGCGGACGCACAGAACCGCGCCGCTGAGCTCTTCGTTGAGAATATCACAGCAAACTCGATTCCAAGAAAGCCGCGATACTGACAGCTAATAGCCAGCCCAATTGCATCGAGTGATACCCAGATATGCGAGATATGCCTGTAACCTTGGCCGGCCTCTTTTAGACCGGAGGAGGGCGGACTGTTGATTGACAATACCCTATCGATCGTTATATCGTAATACAGATTCGATCGATGGAGGTGTCGGCATGCAATCGGTAACTGTATCGCCCAAATATCAGGTCGTAATACCCAAGTCGATCAGGGAGGCGTTGAATCTTCGCCCCGGTCAAAAAATGCAGGTTATGGAATATGCCGGGCGTATCGAACTGATACCCGAGCGCGATATCAAGGAACTCCGCGGGTTTCTCAAGGGCATCAACACGGAGTTCACGCGAGAGGCGGATCGCGTATGAACGTGGTAGACTCCTCCGGTTGGCTGGCCTACTTCGCCGATGAGCCGAATGCCAAGCATTTTCTGACCCCGCTCAGTGATCCGGCGCGGCTGGTCGTCCCCACGTTGACGATATATGAGGTCTTCAAGGTCATTTTCCGGGAGAGCAGCGAGAATGATGCCTTGCAGGCGGCGGCTGCCATGCAAAAGGGAACCGTGGTTGATCTGACGACCGCTTTGGCGATCGCCGCTTCAAAACTCAGTTTGGAGCATGATCTTCCAATGGCAGACGGCATCGTTCTCGCAACGGCGCGGGAATTCAAAGCCGTCCTCTGGACTCAGGATTCAGATTTCAAAAATATGAGCCAGGTTAAATATTTCCCCAAGAAATGAGAAACAGCCACAAAGGACATTCGATGAAACCTGTTGATTTGCCCGTGTACCCCGTTCTGCTGGCCGGCGGCAGCGGGACGAGGCTTTGGCCCGTGTCGCGGGAGCTTTTTCCCAAGCAGCTCGCCCGGCTGATCGGCAGCGAGTCGCTGATCCAGAGCACGCTGCATCGGCTGGTGCCGCCTTTCGACGCGGAGAACGTGCGCGTGGTCTGCGGGGAGCAGCACCGGCACGAGATCGCGCGGCACATGGAGGCGATCGGCATCCCGGCCGGCGGCAAAATCATCGGCGAGCCGGCGGGCCGCAACACTGCGCCGGCCATCCTGCTGGCCTGCCTGCAGATTCAAGCGACCGTCGCGGACGCGGTGCTGGGGATTTTCCCCGCCGATCACGTCATCGGGAACCTGCCGGTCTTTCACGAAAAGCTCGCCCGCGCCGTGGAGCTGGCCGCGCAGGGCCGGATCGTGACCTTCGGCATCACCCCCCACTACCCCGAGACCGGTTACGGGTACGTGGAGGCCGGGGAGGCCTTAGAAGAAGGCGCCGCGCCCCGGATCCGGCGCTTCGTGGAGAAGCCCGATCTCGACACCGCCGGCCGCTACCTGGCGGCCGGGAACTTCTTCTGGAACAGCGGCATGTTCGCCTTCCGCGCCTCCGTGATCCTGGAGGAGTTCAGGGTCCATCAACCGGCCCTGCTTCAGGCCGTTCAGGAACTCTTCGGGCGCGGGCTGCCGATCCGGAAGGAAGATTATCTGCGCCTGCCCGACCTCTCCATCGACTATGCCGTCATGGAGAAGACCGACAAAGGCGTCGTGCTGCCCTCCGATATCGGTTGGAGCGACATCGGGTCATGGAAATCTCTCTACGATTTTCTGCCCAAGGACGGGGGCGGCAATGCCCTGGACGGCGACGTCATCACCCAGGCGACCCGGGGCTGTCTCATCCTAGGCAACGATCGTCTGATCGCCGTCAACGGACTCGAAAACCTCGTCGTGGTGGAGACCCCGGATTCCATCTTCGTTTCCGACATCGAACACAGCCGCGATGTGAAATCGATCGTGACCGAGCTCAAGCAGCGGGGCCGCAGCGAAGTTCAGCAGCACCTCACCCTGCATTTCCCGTGGGGGACCAAAACCCTGCTGGAGGCCTCGGACGGAAACCGCACGAGCCGCCTGGTGGTTTATCCCCAGGCCTCCGGTGTGCTGGAGGAGCCGGCCGGCGCGGCCGTGCATTTTTTTCTTCTCAGCGGGTGCGCCAAGGTCAGCGCCGGCCGCCGGCGGCGCCGGATGTCGGCGGGAGACTCCCTGACGTTTCCGGCCACCCATCCCATTCGTATCGAGAACCCGCAGGAGGAGCGGCTGCGGATGATCCAGATTGTCGCCGAGGGATGCGGCGAGCGCCGCTGAAGCCTGAAACCGGAGCACGCCAACGCCTGAACCGAGGACCCCTATGACGACCGATTCCCTGGCCATCGGCAGCCGCCCCCCTTCCCAGCGGTTCCAGTTCGGCGCCGCGGCGCTGATGCTCGCCCTGGTCGCCTGGATTTCGACCTTTCCCCTCGCCGACGAAAACCAGATGCTGCTTTCGGTCGGGGTACTGGCCGCCTTGTTTCTGCTCAGCCGGACGGAGCGCTACCTGGGCGATTTCAACCGTGTGGCGATCATCGTGCTGGGGGCCTATCTCAGCCTGCGGTATTGGATGTTCCGGACGACCGACACCCTCACCTACACCGGGATGTGGGATTTTTCTTTTCTGATCCTGCTCTACCTGGCCGAGAGCTACGGGATTTTCACCCACCTGGTGGGCTTGTTCGTGAACCTCTCGCCTCTGAGGCGCAAAAGCCCGCCCTTGCCCGCCGACGAGCGCCTCTGGCCGAGGGTGGACGTGCTGGTGCCCACCTACAACGAACCCGTGGACATGGTGACGGTCACGCTCACCGCCTGCACCCAGTTGAGCTATCCCAAAGACAAATTGAACGTCTTTGTCCTCGACGACGGCGGCACCACCGAGAAGCTGGAGGGTGCCGACCCGGCCCGGGCGGCCGCCGCCCGGCAGCGGGCGCAGGCGCTGAAAGCGGCGGCGGCTTCCCTGGGGGTGCACTATCTGACGCGGGAGCGCAACGTTCACGCCAAGGCCGGGAACATCAACGCCGCCCTGGGGGCCGCCGTCGACACCGGCCAGCCGCGCCGGACCTCCGCCGGCCACAACCCGGGCCTCGGCGAGCCCCGGCCGAGCGGCGAGCTGGTTCTCATTCTCGACTGCGACCACGTCCCCACCAAGGACTTTCTCCGCAACACGGTCGGCTTTTTCATCGCGGACGAAAAACTCGCTTTCGTCCAAACCCCCCATTTTTTCATCAACCCCACCCCGGTCGAAAAAAACCTCGGCACCGCCACCGAAAGCCCGGGGGAAAACGAGATGTTCTACGGCGGGATCCAGCTCGGGCTGGATTTCTGGAACGCGTCGTTCTTCTGCGGGTCGGCGGCCCTGCTGCGGCGTCAGCATCTCATGGCGATCGGCGGCCTGGTCGAGGACACCATCACCGAGGACGCCGGGACCGCGCTCAAGCTGCACGGCCGCGGCTGCAACAGCGTCTACCTGAACAAGGCCATGACCATGGGCCTTTCACCGGAATCCTTCGACAGCTTCATCATCCAGCGCAGCCGGTGGGCCAAGGGGATGATCCAGATCCTGCTGCTGCGCAGCCCCTTGTGGACCCGGGGGCTCTCCATGGCGCAGCGGGTCTGCTATCTGAACGCCTGCATGTTCTGGCTCTTCGGCTTTGCGCGGATGATCTTTTTCCTCTCGCCGCTGATGTTTCTGGTTTTCAACCTGCGGGTCTACAACGCCTCGCTGACGCAGGTGCTGGTCTACGCCCTGTCGCACCTGGTGGCCTCTTATTTCGTTTCCAACCATCTTTACGGCAAATTGCGCCACCCCTTTTACTCGGAGCTGTTCGAGATCATTCAGAGCATTTACCTGATACCGGCCGTGGTCTCGGTCTTCCTCAACCCCTGGTCGCCGCGTTTCCGCGTGACCCCCAAATCCGTCTCCCTGCAACAGGACGCCCTCACGCACCTGGCAACGCCTTTCTACCTCATGTTCCTGCTCAACCTGCTGGCCATATGCGCGGGTGCGGTCCTCTGGATGAACCGGCCCGTTCTGCTCGACACGATCGCCATCTGCCTGTGCTGGAACACGTTCAACATGCTGCTGGTCATCTGCTGCCTGGGGGTGGTCTGGGAGCGTCGCCAGTTGCGGGGCTCCCACCGCTACCTCACCGGCGAGCCTGTCGGCCTTTTGGACCCGCAAAGCGGGGCCCGGGTGCAGGCGCGGCTGCGGGACCTGTCGACCACGGGCATCGGGATCACGCTCGACTCCCGCGAGGCCCGGTTGTCGTCGCACCTGCGGCTGCAGGGGGTGGACAGCTACGGCAACCGCCACGATCTACCCCTTCAGGTGGTTCGGGTCGACGACGAGGGCGGGCGCCCGACGCTCGGCTGCCGCTTCGAAAGCGACGATGCGACGGTTCGCCGGCAGGTGATCGGTTTCGTCTACGGAGACAGCAGACGCTGGAAGTATTTCACCGAGGGTCGGGGTGAAAAGGGGATCGGCACCATCCGTGCTTTCTTTAAACTGGTGAAGATCGGCCTGAAGGGGATGTGGCGGCACGCGGCCGGCCTGACGCGCATAGGCATCCGACGGATCCGCCGCCAGGCGGAGGCGGCTTGACCCCGGGCCATGGCGGCCTGCGTAGTGACGGAAATTTTTCCGGTCACCGCCGATCGCTACGCTTCCGGCGGATTTTCCGAGCGCTCCCAGGTTTTTTGATACGCCTCCCGGGCCTCCTGCACCAGCTCCGCGTCGCGCCCCTCGTAGCGCGGCGAGAAATGAAAGACGGTGAAGTGCCGGGCGCGGGCCAGCGCCGCGATTTCGCCTGCCTGGCGCGCGGTCAGGTGGTGTCTGGCCGCGGCGCGCTCGCGTTCGCTGTGAAGGAAGGCTGCTTCGATGAAAAGGCTGTCCGCGTCGCGGGCCAAGGCCACCGCCGTTTCGCGGTTGGCGGGGGTGTCGCCGACATCGGTGATGTAGGCGATCTTCTGGCCGGCCGTGATGCGGGCGATTTTCTGCTGGAGTTCCCCCAGGGCGAAGCGGCTGCCGGGGGCGAGGTCGAAGTCCGAGTCCGGGCTCACACCGGCATACAGCGCGTTTTTGAAGCGCGTCAGCCAGGGCCCGGGCTGAAGGCCGAGCGCCTCCAGCCCGGAGCCGAGGATGCGGACGTGGAAGCGCTCCTTCAGCGCCAGCCCCAGGCAGGGGCTGCTGTGTTGCAGGAGCGCGGCCGTGACTTCGAAGGTCGGTTCCGTCAGCAGGGGTCCGGCGAAGGGCAGGGGGGCGGCGTCGCGTTCGGCCGCAAAGCCATCGCCGCCCACACAGGTGCGACGCAGCACGCGATCCGGGTGCACTTCGTGCAAATGCAGTCTCAGCCCGCAGCTCGATCGGTCCACGAGGTCCCACGCATACCCTGCCAGTTTGCCCTGCACGTTCGCGATGAAACCGGCCGGGCCGAAGAGAGACAAATCCGTTTCGCGCCCCAGCAGGCAACGCAGCAGATGGTCAAAGCCGATGAAGTGATCCATGTGCGTGTGGGTGACGAAGGCGTGGGTGATTTTAAGGAGGGCGCGGGGCCCCAGGCGGGAGATGTCGCCGAGGTCGAAGATCAGCGCCCGGCGCTGGAACTGAAACGGGATGAAAAGGGCGGGATCCTCGAAAGGCCCGTTGACCAACCTCGGCAGAAACAGGGGGTGCATTACACCGGAAGGTGTTTTTTCACTTGCTGGTTCACCGTGAAATAGATTTCTTCATCCGATCCGAAAATATCAACGACGTCCTTGTGGTCCAGGAGCTTCTCGACGATGAAGGCCGTCAGGTAAAGGCTGACGACGTTGAAGTCGGGAATCAGGTTGCGGATGGGCGATACCTGATAGTCGATGTCGAAATCGCTGGCACGGGTGAGTTTTTCGAGGCAGGTTCGGATCTGCTCTTCCAGAGAATTCTTGTTGACCGTTTCCACCAGGCTGCTTTCCACCAGTTTCATGGCAATGGCATTTGAAAGCGGGTCGAGGCAGTCTCGCAGGCTGCTGATGGCCAAACGGCGTTTATGTTCCTTGGTCGACTCGATTTTGGACAGAATCGACGATTCGCGTGTGCTCGGTCGGAAGACCTTCCCCATACACTCCAATCCTTTGGTGACTGTAGTTGAGTACTTGTCCTGCAACTGCCAAAAGCCATCATAATGACAACCTGAATGAATTTCAAGGGAAAAATGGCGGGTGGCGAAGAAAAACGGCTAGCGGGGCGACACCGCTTCGATCAACAGCTGCAGGGTCCGGCTCCCGTTCCAGTGGTTCCAGCGCAGCCTGAAAAGGATGCGCTCGAATCGATTCCGGTCGGCGGTGAGCGGGTCGGCGTTGAAGTGAATGGCCTTGAGGCTTCGGCCCGGGGGTCCGGAGGCCGGCCGCAGCGCCATCCGGCGGTGGTGTTGGCCGACCCGGCTGGAGGAGACGACGAGGACGTCGCGCGCCATGAAGAGCGGTTCCGGGTTGCCGGCGCCGAAGGGCATCAGAGCGGTCAGCTGATCGGCGAGGTCCTCGGAAACCTCGGCGAGATCCAGCTCGCAGTCGACGTTCAGGACGGGGAGGATCGGCTCCGGCCCCGAAGCGGCGCGGACGGCTTCCTCGAAGGCCTGGCGGAAGGCCGGCAGGCGGGCTTCGGCGATCCGAAGGCCGGCGGCCTGGGTGTGCCCGCCCAGGTCCTCCAGATGGGGCCGGCAGACGCTCAGGCAGGCGAAAAGGTCGATGCCGGGGACCGAGCGGGCCGAGCCGCGGCCAAAGCCGCCTCTCAAAGCGATCAGCACCACCGGCCGGTGGTACAAGTCCATCACCTTGGAGGCGACGATCCCGATGACCCCCTCATGCCAATCGGGATGCGCCAGAACCAGGGTCCGGTGTTCGAGCCACTCGGGCTGGCGGGACAAGCTGGCCTGGATCTCCGCGAGAATGCCTTTTTCGATGTTCTGGCGGTCGGCGTTCAAGCGGTTGAGCGTCTGGGCGATCCGGCGGGCGGTGTCCGGCCGATCGGTCGTCAGCAGCTCCACTGCCAGACCGGCATGGTCGACGCGGCCGGCCGCGTTCAAGCGCGGGCCGAGAATAAAACCGAGATCGGTCGAGGTGATGCGGCTGTGATCGCGCCCGGCGACTTCGACATCCAGCGGATCGGCGGCCTGGCCAATAACCAGGTCAACCCCACGGGCGAGGCCCTGCTGGCCCGCATCCGGGCGGAG
>CAZLSV010000053.1:8983-15221 GCA_964562235.1 uncultured Desulfatibacillum sp. | reverse complement strand
GGCCGAGCCGGAAGGCCACGTCATCGGAGTCCATCGGGCGCTGGCCGATGCCCGCTGCTTCCATGAGGGCCGCCACGCCCGGCCGCCGGCCCGTGCTGACGATCTCCAGCCCGGTTCTGGTCAGAATGCGGTTTTCCCCCAGCATCGGGACCATGTCCGCAATGGTGCCCAGGGCCACCAGGTCGCAGAGTGATTTCAGGTTGGGCTCCTCGCGGTTTTCCCAGAACCCGAGCTCTCGCAGGTGTTTGCGCAGGGCGACCGCCAGGCAGAAAGCCACCCCCACCCCGGCCAGTTGGCCCAGGCCGGCCGTGCAGTCCCGGCGCTTGGGGTTGACGACGGCCAGCGCTTCCGGCAGGCGTTCCCCCACCGTGTGGTGATCGGTGATAATGACGTCGACCCCGGCCGAACGGGCGGCCTCGACCGCGGCATGGCTGCCGGTGCCGCAGTCCACGGTGATCAGCAGCTTCGCCCCCAGCGGCACGGCCACTTCGGAAATATGCCGTGCCTGCAGACCGTAGCCCTCTTTCAGGCGGTGAGGGATGTGATAAGAGACGCGGGCGCCGCAGGCAGTTAAAAACTCGTACAGGACGGCGGTGGCTGTCGTGCCGTCCACATCGTAGTCGCCGAAAAGAAGAATGGTCTCGCCGGCCAAAACGGCGCGGGCCAGGCGCCGGACCGCGGGCGCCAGGTCTTTCATCCCGGTGGGCGGGCGCATCTGGGAAAGCGAGGCGTTCAAGAAGGCCTGGGCCAGCTCCGGGGATTCCAGGCGGCGGTTGACCAGCAGGGCCGCCATCACCGGGTGGCCTCCCAGGGCCTCTCTCAGGCGACGGACCGCGTCCGGCGCCGGGGTCAGGATGTGCCAACGCTTTTCCATAGCGCCGTGCCTTATAGCCCATGTCGCGAGCGCACTCAATCGAAAAAAACGGCTCGAGGCGCCGACGCTCACGCGGCGGGCCGGCGGGAGTTTTCGGTTGCAATTGCAGGTGATGTGGTTATAGTGCCAAAAGGTCCTGAACAATGAAAATCGGCATGCATCCCAGATACCTCTACATATACACCATCGGCTGCCAGATGAACGTCTACGACTCCGAGCACATGGCCATGGAGCTGGCTCCGCTCGGATACGGGCCCGCGCTTTCTCCGGATGAGGCCGACATGGTCATCGTGAACACCTGCTCGGTGCGCTCCAAGGCCGAGCAGAAGGCCTTCAGCATTCTCGGCCGCCTGGGAGACGCCAAACGCCGGCGGCCGGGGTTGATCGTCGCCGTTGCCGGCTGCGTGGCCCAGCAGGAAGGCGCCCGGATCCTGTCGCGGGCGCCCCATGTCGATCTGGTCCTCGGGACCCGGGCCGTTCACCGGTTGGCGGGGCTGGTCCGGCAGCTCGAATCCGGGCGGGGTCCCGTCGTGGACCTTGAGCTGGCGGAGGCCCCGGAGGAGTTCGAAACACAGCCGGCGTCGGCCGATCAGGCAGGCGTGTCGCGGTTTGTCACCATCATGCGCGGCTGCGACAACTTCTGCGCTTACTGCGTGGTGCCCCACGTGCGCGGCCGGGAAACCAGCCGGGCGCCGGAGCTGATTTTGAGCGAGATCGAGGCGTTGGTCGCGGCCGGCGTGCGTGAAATCACCCTGCTCGGCCAGAATGTCAACAGCTACGGCGCCAAAGAGGGGCTTGGCTCCTTTCCGGAGTTGCTGGAACGGGTGAACGCGGTCGACGGCCTGGCGCGCATCCGGTTCACGACCTCCCATCCCAAGGACCTGACCGAGGGGCTCATCCGGTCCTTCGCTCGTCTGGAAAAATTGTGTCCGCACATCCATCTGCCGGTGCAATCGGGATCGAACCGGGTCCTGGAGCGCATGAACCGGCGCTACACCCGGGAGCACTACCTTGACATCGTTTCCAAACTGCGGAATAGTTGCCCAGGAATCGCCATCACATCGGACATGATTGTCGGGTTTCCAGGAGAGACACCGGCGGACTTTGAGGCCACTCTGGAACTCATGCGGGAGGTCCAATTCGACGGCCTGTTCGCCTTCACCTACTCAGACCGCCCGCATGCGCCCTCCACCCGGTTTCCTGAAAAGGTTCCCGTTCAGGACCAGAACGAGCGGCTCCAGGCGCTGCTCGAGCTGCAGCGCGGAATCACATTGTCGCGCAATCAAGCCTTGACCGGTTCGGTCATTGAGGTCTTGGTGGAGGGGTTCAGCAAGCAGCAGGCCTCCCGCGGCCGATCGGAGGGTCCGCGGGTTCAGTGGACCGGGCGGAGCCCGGGAAACAAAGTCGTGAATTTCGATGGCCGCGCCGGGGCGGTAGGGGCCCGGGAGGCTCACGCGGGACAACTGGTATCGGTCCGCATCGTGAGGGCGTTGGCGCATTCCCTGTTTGGGGCCCTCGACGAAGGCGAAGCGGCAGAGGGTCGGCCGCGACGGGAGGTGGGGCATGCTGCGTAAAGTCAATATCGCCGGATTGACGATGGATCCGGCCTCCAACACGCCCATCATCGTTCTCAAGACCGAGGATGATGAACAGGCGGTCCCTATCTGGATCGGATTGTTGGAGGCCACCTCGATTGCCTCGGCGCTCCAAAAGATTAAATACGAGCGCCCGATGACCCACGATCTTTTCAAGAACTTCGCTCAGACGCTGAAAATAGCGATCGAGCGGGTGGAGGTCTGCGACCTGCGGGACAACACCTTCTTTGCGCGGATTCACTTTGTGGCCGAGGGACGAAAATTCGACATGGACGCGCGGCCGAGCGATGCCATAGCGCTCGCGCTCCGTTTCCAAGCCCCGATCTACGTGGAAGACGCCGTGATCCAACACTCCAAGGTCCGTGAACCGGATGTCGAGGTGGCGGACACGAGCGAGGAAGGCAAAAAGTGGGCGGACTATCTTGATAAGCTTTCCTCGGACGACTTCGGCAAATACAAAGTTTAATCGATTAAGCACAAAAAAAAGAGATAAACGAAGATTTCAAAAGATCACCGCGTTGCCCCCCACCTGTTCATAACGCCGGGATTCATCCCGATCCCTATGATATCGCAGCAGATCCTGGATTGCCTCCGGGATGCCCGATCTTCGGGCGGTCCAATCTCCCTGCATTAAAAAACCGTTAAGTTTCGCTTAGATAAAAGTTGTTGATAATTGTATTTTGAATTTGCGATTGCGCTGGATTTCGCCGTTTGACAGTCCCGAGGCCTTCAATATAAATGTCCTGAAATCGGCCGGCCGCGCATGGATCCAGCCCCTTAAGAGCGGCAGCCCTCCGACCCTCCCTCCCCTTGGAGAGGGCCTGGGATTGAATTCATCATGTAGTGTTTCTATCGCAATCAGACCACCACATAATGGTAAATAGCGTTTTCCGGGGTATACTCTTACTCAGTTCCAACGCACAATCTAATATCATCTTGCCGGATGCCGGAGTGCTGCGATGGGTTCGATCCTGGTTATCGAGGACGAGAGAGGGATTCTGGGTCTTATCGAAGCGGCGTTGACCCGCTTCGATCATCAGGTGGAAACTGCGGAAGACGGAAAAGAGGGGATCCGGAAGTTCGACCGCGGCCGCTTCGACATGGTGATCACGGATTATGTCATGCCGGAGGTGAACGGCGGAGGCGTGCTTGACCACATCCGCCGATCGTCGCGCCATCGCACGCCCGTCATCGGCATGTCGGGCACCCCCTGGCTGCTGCATGGCGCCGGCTTCGATCTTGTCCTGGCCAAACCGTTCCCCCTGAACAAGCTGGTGGATATGGTGAAAAGCCTCTCCCACGCAAATAGTTTCCTGCCGGGCAAGCCGCTTGACGTACCGGCGGCTGCGAGCCCCCCGCGAGTCGCTGGAGCGTTTCCCGTCCGTTTCGCTCCGGGGCCCGGCAACTCTTCAGCCCCGCTCGCGGCGGAGCTGAATTTCTCAGCGGAGCAGCGAGCGGCGGTCAGCCGGTAAACTCGCCGTTTTCGTAGACCGTCACCCGCGACCCGCCGGCCAGCACGGCCGTCACCCGTTTCTTCTCCGTGTTCACGAAATCCCAGTGCAGGGCCGAGTCGTTGAATCCCAGCTTCGCCCTGAGGGCGGCGGACAGCGCACGCGGGCTGCCGGCAAAGGTATTGCGGTAGGAAGCGCCCAGGGCGATGTGGCTGTTGCCGTAGCGCCCGCCGAAGTTCTCGTCGTAAAGCGTGTTGGCCATGAAGCGGTTGATCCGCGAAAACCGCCGGTCGGTCAGCGAGAACTCCCCCACCTGCGCGGCACCGCGGTCCATGCCGATTTGCTGTTTCAGGAACCGCTCGCCCTCCGCCGCGCGCGCCCGCACCACCCGGCCGGCCGCGAACTCCAGGCGCACGTCCCGCACGATGTTCCCGCTGCGAAAGGAGGGCTGGTCCGCGTGGAACACGCCCCGGGTGCCGCGCCAATCCGGGCTGACGAAGACCTCGAAGCTGGGGATGTTGCGGCCGGAAATGCCGGCCCAGGTGCGCTTGGCGCCCAAGCGGATCTTGAGATCGGTCGTGGCGGACTCGATGTGGAAATCGACGACGTCGAGCCCGTCCAGCCAGCGCTTGATTTTTCCGCCCTGCCGCAGCACCGGCCGCATCAGCCGGATCCAACTGGTGTCGTCCACCGGCGACGCCGAATCCAGGAAGCAGGCCTTCACCACCTGCCGCGCGTACTCGGCCGGGCGCATGCCGGCGTGCCGCGCCAGCTCGGCGGTCGGCAGCACGCAGTGCGTCCAGCTGTATCCCCCCTTTCCCTCGCGGGCCTCGAGAATGGCGCGCAGCGGCTTGGCGGCCACGGCGGCCTTGCCGATTTTTTTCGGATCGGCCTCGCGCAGGTGGGTCAGGGAGTCGGGGGCGTTCAGAAAGATGCTGCCGTTCAAGCATCGAGCCAGCCGCGCTTCCCCCGGCGTTAGGAAGGCGAGCTGCTGCGCGTTGGCGAGGCGGAAGAAACTGTGCTCCATCGGGGGCGAGAGGTTCAGGCGCACGACGGGGTGGATGCCGCGCGCCATCAGGTTGCGGTAAAGGATTTCAGCCAGGCGCTGCGCGCCGGAATGAAACCGGATCTGCACGATGTCGTTTTTTTGGAAAGGCTGCCGCCGGGCCGTGGTGAGACCCCACCAGAGCACGTCGGCGTAGTTTTCGAGATGTCGATCGGTCAGCATGGCATCCCCTTTGGTGAAGCGCTTGGAGTTGATGGCTCAAGGCGCCATCCAATGAAGTCGGAGCGATCCGTCGGCCGCAGACGCGCCGGGCATGAAAACCGTCATTCCTCTTTTAAAAACAACCGGTGGTATTCGGCTTCCGTGAAATGCCGGCGCAGCAGCCGGTTGATGAGATCGAAGATCTCGCCCAGCTCGGCGTCGTCCAGGCGCTTGACGAGCGCTGCCATGACGGCATCGTCGGAGAACGTCTGCAGATAGCATATGACGGTCTTTTCGTCCGTTTCCCGATCGAGTCCGAAACCGACGAGGCCGTCGTAGGTTTCAACGAATTGGTGAGTGTGTCGGTTCATAAGGCAATCCCAGCTCCGTGAGAGTTCGTCGCGGCGGCCGTGAGCATCCGGAAGTCGTTCGAAACGGCGTCGGTGGGTCTTGAGATAGGGCAAAAAAGCAGCGCGGTCAATCAAAGAGTGCCAGCGCGGCGGGCACCCCGCTCTCCCAGAAGGAACCCGAGGACGAGTCGGCACAGTTGATTGCCGGGGGAGGCACGGGCGGCGGTCGTCGGAAGGCCGCCGTCTATGGCAACAGCGGTTTGGGCACCAGGTAGGGAGGGGTGCCGGCGGATTCCAGCGCGCTTCGGATCGCGACGGCCAGCTCTTCCTTGTCCACCGGTTTCAGCAGGAATTTGCGGATGCCCATGGCGTTGGCCTTGTCCTCCGAAATCATCTCGTTGTAGCCGGTGCACAAGATCACCGGCATATCGGGCCGGATCTCCCAGACGCGGCGCGCCAGCCGGTCGCCGGTCATCTGCGGCATGGTCATGTCGGTGATAACCAGATCGAACTGGTCCGGCTGCTCTTGCAGAGCTTTCAGAGCATCGAGACCGTTGAACCGGGCGGTGACGCGATAGCCCAGCTTCTCCAGCATCGCTGTTAACATGTCGACGATCGGGATCCCTGACGTCAGAAGCGCCCTGATGAGCGCATCGAACCCCGCCAGGATCGCCCCGGAGGCGGCCAGTCCGAACACCATACTCGCGTGTTGGGTGGTGTAGGACAGGCCGTTGGCCTCGGCGAGGTGGTCCTCATCAACG
>CAZLSV010000053.1:0-8973 GCA_964562235.1 uncultured Desulfatibacillum sp. | reverse complement strand
ATACACGTGGAAGGTGCTGCCCCGGCCGGAAGCGCTTTCAACGGTGATGAAGCCGCCGTGGTTTTTTACAATGCCGTGAATGACCGACAGCCCCAGCCCGGTGCCTTTGCCGGGTTCCTTGGTCGTGTAGTACGGCTCGAAAATGCGCTCCAGCACCGAGGACTCCATGCCCACACCCTCGTCCTTGACCATCAGGTGCAGGTGAGTGCCCATCTTGATGCCGATGTGCTTGATGGTTTCCGCGTAGTCGATGTCTGTTTCCGTCAGCCGGATCTCGAGCCGCCCGCCCGTCTCCTGCATGGCCTGGTACGCGTTGGTGCAAAGGTTCATGAGCACCTGGTGGATCTGAGTCGGATCGCCCATGATCGGTTTGCAGCGCTCGTCCAGATCGCAGAGGATCTCGATGGTCGAGGGGATCGAGGCGCGCAGCAGCAGCAGGGCCTCTTTGACGATGACCTGCACCCGGATCGGCTTGCGTTCGCGGCCGTTCTGGCGGCTGAAGGTCAGGATCTGCTGGACGAGTTCCTTGGCGCGGTTGGCGGCCTTGAGAATTTCTATGAGATTGCGGTGCGTCGGAGTGCTTTCCGCGACCTCGTCCAGGGTGAGCTCCGTGTAGCCGATGATCGGGAAGAGGATGTTGTTGAAGTCGTGGGCGATACCGCCGGCGAGGGTCCCGATGGCCTGGAGTTTCAAGACCTGCTGCATCTGGCGCTCGGATTCGGCCAGCGCCTGCGTTCGATCCTCCACCTGCTTTTCCAGGATGGCTTTCTGGTGGCGCAAAAGCCGGTAGAATTCGAGGCTCTCCAGGGCATTGGCCGTGTTGAGCAAGATGATGGAGAGCAGCGTGAGGGAGGTGTCGGGGACCTGCTGCCGGCTGTCATCCATCAGCCCGATGAACATGCCCCGGATGCGCGAGTGGGTGGCAACCACGTGAAGGTGCAGGCGCCGGGTGCGGTCTTTGGAGGCGATGGTGATGCCCCGCCGTTCGCGGATGGCCCAGGCGAAGAAACCTTTTTCGATCATCTCCTCGATTTCACCCGCAATGAAGGCGCGCGCCTCCGGCGGGTTGCAGACGGCGAGTTGAAAATCGGAGGTGTCCTGATTGACGAGGAGCATGGCGCTGGATTCGAACGGGATGAGGTACCGGATCCGCTTTTCGGCCTCCTCCACGATGTTCTCAGGCCCGTAGCTGTTGATGATGTTCTCCTGGAAATCGACCAGGGACAGGGCCATTTCGAGCACGTTCTGGATGAACCGCCGGTTGTCTTCCAGGTAAGCGATGCGGGCCATCAGTTTTTCAGGGTCCATGGGAGAAGCCATGTTCATCACACCCGGTCCTGAAACAGGAACTCCATGCTCTGGAGCTGGTTGACGGCTTGCTTGACCAGGATCTCGATACAACTGGGCGGAAGATCCAGGGCCTCCCAGGCTTTGGCGCTCAGGGGCGGGACCAGGCGCTCCCCGCTGGTGCCGATACCCAGCGCGTTCACGAGAATGTCGGCCACATGCACGATGCTGGCCGGGACGGGGTCCGGCGAGTCCCAGGGTTCGTGGTGAAAACATACGGTGTTTTCGAGGATCAGCGGCAGGCGCCACCGGTTCAGGAGATACTTGCCGATCTGGGCATGGTGGCAGCCCAGGAGCTTTTTCTCCGCGGTGTGCAGGCAAGTCCCGTTTTCAAGCGAGTGGCGCAGGATGCCGAGCGTCTCATCGGGGAAATAGATGAAAAGAATCAAGCGCCCCAGGTCGTGCAGCAGGCCGGCGGTGAACATCTGCTCTGTCTGGCGCATGGTTTTTTGAGCCGCCAGCATCCGCGAGACAATGCCGCAGGCCAGGCTGTGCTGCAAAAAGAAACGCATGTTCAGGAGGCTGCGGGGGATGTTCTTGAACATCGACAGGATGCTGATGCCGAGCGCGAGGGCTGAAAGCTCGCGCGTGCCGATCATCGTCACCGCCAGGGACACCCGGTCCACCTTGGACGGGAGGCCATAGAAGGAGGAGTTCACGATTTTGAGCAGCAGCGCCGTCAGACTCGGGCTCTTGTTGATCACTTGGGCCATCTGGTCGGCGGACGACATGGGGTTGGCGAGGAGCTCGTTCAGCTCATAGACGATCGACGGGATTTCCGGCAGGGAAATGTCTTTTTCAATGAATTTTTCGAGGAAATCCGGCCCCTGAATTTTTCCGATAGAACCGGCTTCCTCCGGCGGGAGGCTGACGCAGGGTTGCGGTTCGTGCCGGGCGGCGCGGTATGCGACCGCCTGGCTGAAAATTTCCTGCACGGCCGGGTGCTCACGGTCCGTGTGGCGGAAAAGCGCCTCGGTTTGGGTCCGCACCAGTTCCAGCCGTGCCGGGTCCACGGGGGGCGCGGTGGTCGGCTCCGCGCTGTCCTGGGCTCCCACGACCTCCAGCTGGGGGATGCCCCATATTTTGAAAATCCGAATGTGCTCGGGGCCGATGGGTTTTCCGCGGGCCAACAGCAGCCGGCCCTTCACATCGCGCACATCGTCGGCAAGCACCATGCCGGGCTTGACCTTTTTAAGTCGGATCGTTCCCATGGGGTCCCGAAACTCCTTTAATCTCCAAAATCAGGGCAACCCCTGGCACAGACCAAATGACTTCGCCGGGCCGGGGGGGAGGGCGCGTGGGGCCTGTTCTTATTGGTCTATCGCCCGCAGCGCGATTGAACTTGAGGGAAAAACGCGATTTTGTTTGCTCGATTATCAGCGAATGCGGGCGGTTATACCGCCAACCCCTACAGGCAGGCGGCGGCCAGGCGTTCGATGGCCGCGAGGTAATCCCCGAATGCGTGCGCCAGGATGTCGTTGTGGTTGGCCCCGGGGATTTTGAGCAGGGTTTTCCGGGATGAGGTGCCGGCGTCGTAAAGCGCCCGGCCGTCGGAGAAGGGGATGATGTGGTCGAACTCGGCATGGATGACGAGAAGCGGCCCCTGGAAGCGCGCGATTTTTTCCAGGTGACGGAACGCGGTCTCCTCGCGAAAGCCTGCGGCGGCCGCATCGACTCCCAGAAGCTCGATCAGCGGCCCGGCAAAGGCGAACCCGCTTTCGACGATCAGGCCGCGGACTTGCTCCGCATGGGCGGCGGCCAGTTCGATGGCGGAGGCGCAGCCCAGGGAGCGGCCCATGAGGATCAGAGGGCCGGTGAAACCGTGGCGCGTCAGCCAGTCCGCTGCGAACCGGAAGATCGCGTGGCTGTCCCGCATCATGGCGGTCACGGTGGGGTGCCCGGTCGAACGACCGTACCCGCGGTAGTCGGCGGCCAGGAAGTTGATGCCGATCCGGTTGTAATAGGGGCCGATCTCGTCGTAGTCGGCCGCGATTTCGCCGTTGCCGTGGAAGAAAAGGAGATTGGCATGGCTGCGGCCGCCTAAGTGAAAGCGGGCGCCGACGGCGACATCCTCCGCGACCGGCACCAGGACGTTGGTCACGCCTGGAATTGCCAATTCGGTTTCGGATGGCCTGGGATCGGGCGCTGCATGCTCCCGGCGGGGATGAAAAAGGAACCTCAGCACCTCGGGGCGGTCGAGGACGGAGAAGTCGGATGTCATGAGGGTTATCCAGGTCGACGTCATCTTCACGGGATCACATCACTCCCCGATAGTAAGCCAGCTTCCGGGCATAAGGCCTGAAGATCTCCAGCAGCCGGCGCTGCTCCTCCGCGCCCAGGGGCTCCGGGTCGCTGGCGGCCTCCGCCAGGGTCCGGACCTCCAGGGGGCTCGAGCAGCCGACGATCGCCAGGGTGATCTCCTGCGCCAGGGCATAGCGGATCAAGCCTCTGGCGGTGAGCCCGATCTGGGGCTTGAGATAGTGGGAGGCGCCGAGCACCTTCATACCGATCACGGCAATGCCTTTTCTGCGGGCCGCTGAAAGCGTCGTGGTCAGGAAGCCCCCGAGAACCCCCTCCACGGGGTTCACCGGCATCATCACGGCGTCCACCGGCCACTCCTCCACGGCGCGGGCCAGGATCTCCGGTTGCCGGTGGCCGGTGACGCCGATGAAGCGCACGCGGCCGGAGGCCTTGGCCTCGACGAAGGCCTCGAGCGCCCCGCCCGGCCCGCCGATCATGGCCAGATCCTCCGGGGTGCGTATGTCGTGGATCTGCCACAGGTCGAGATAATCGGTCCGGAGGCGCTGGAGGGTCTGTTCGAGTTCGGCCAGGGCGCCGGCCTTGCCCCGCACCGCCGACTTGCTGGTCTGGAACACTTTCTGCCGCGCCGCCGGGTCCGCTCCCCACACCGACCCGTAATACCGCTCGCTGTCGGCATACACCCGGGCGGAATCGAAATAGCCGATGCCGGCCTCGATGGCCGTGCGGATGACTTCCACGGCTTCCGGAAAGCGGCCGTTGGTCCGCAGCACTCCCTCGCCGCCCAAGCCGACCCGCGTCACGCTGCGGCCGGCGGCGCCGAACCGGACGGTGGGTATCGATGTTGAAGGCATAGCCCCCCTCTCGGCTGGGTCCCGTCAGAGAACTCCGGCAGGCAGGTCCGGCACCGCGGTCCGGTCCCCGCTGCCGGCCGGATTCGGAATTATAAAAACACGGCCGCCCATCAGCGTCAAGAGCTGAATGCTTACCGGTTTACCCAGAAAAAGAGAACCAGTACATAAACTGCCGAGATGCCCATCTGGGCCAGCGTCACCGGGAGGCCGTAGCGCATGAATCGTCCGAAACCGACCGCCTGGCCGTTGGCCGCGCAGATGGCCGCGCTGACGACATTGGCCGACGCCCCGATAAGCGTGGCATTGCCGCCGTAGGTCGCCCCGAACATCATCGCCGCAAAAACCGGCAAGGTCGACGACGGCCAGCCGCTGAAAGTGAGGCCCAAGGCTTCCTCGGGCACCAATTCGACTACGACGAAGTACCCTTTGATCAGAAGCAGCATGGCGGCCACCACCGGTATGTTGGCCAGAAGGCTCGATGCCACGCCGACGCCCACCAGCAGCATGAGGCCCACCAGCAGCAGGTTGGTGCCGAACCAGAGGTTCATGTTTTGAGCCAGGCTTTGCAGAAGGCCGGTCTTGGTGAAACCTTCCACAAGGCAGAACATGCACTGGAGGAAGACCAGCGTCTTCCAGTCAAGGTCTTTCAACACCTGGTCGAGCGGCTCCACCTTGAACCCGTAGACCACGAGCAGCGCCAGCGAGGCCGCGATGATGGCCACTGCCGGGGGAACGATCTGGACCGGCAGGTATTCCCCGATCAAAAACATCAGGATCATGGCCGCCAGGACCGCCAGGGAGATTCCGCACAGAACGGGGCGCTCGAGGGGCTTCGGTTTGAGGTCGGAAGGCAGGGTGCGCCGGGTGCGCCAGACGTCTTTCATGATCAGGGGCATGAGCGGTATCAGGACCAGCATCGCCGCGACCGCACCGAGGCTTACGCGTTTGAGATACTCGACGAACGTCATGCCGATCGAGGAACCGATGAGCAGGGTTACGGGGTCACCGACGAGGGTGAGCAGCCCGGCCGAGTTGCTGATGAGGGCCACAAATATCATGGGACCGACAAAATCGACATCCAGCGCCTTGGCGGTGCGGATGATGATGGGCGCCAGCAGGATCACCGTGGTGGCATTGGGCATGAAAGCGCACAGCGGAGTGACGATGGCAATCAACCCAAGGAGGAAGCGTTTGCCGTCTCCCCGGGTCATCAGGAGAAACCGGGTGCCGAAATTTTCGAACACGCCGGTCGGTTCGAGCGTGCGCGCCACCACCATCCCCCCGAAGAGCAGGGACAGGGCGCCGCCGCCGGTCCGGATGGAGTTCAAGATGTCCTCCTGGGTGAAGATGCCCGCCACGGTGAGGATACTGACCCCCAGCAGGGCCGCCAGCATCATGTCGATCACGTTGAAGGCAATCGCCAGGATAACTCCGGCAAAAACGGCGAGGATGATCGTGGTCTGCAGGTCGGTAACTCCCATGGTCAGCACCTTGCACGAAAAGAGGTGAAAGCCGGCGACGGAGGGTCTGCCGTGAGAATCGAACTCGAGCCCCGAACCTGGAAAGAAAAAACCGAATCGGCACGGTTAAGGTCAACGGAAGGGCGGCGCATACATCAGCCCCCCTTGGGTCCACAGGCGATTGAGCCCTCTGTCCAGTTTGAGGGGGCTCTCGTTTCCGAGGTTGCGCTCGAATATCTCCCCGTAGTTGCCGACGGTTTCGATGACCCTCACCACCCAGCCGGGGGGGATGCCCAAAGCTTTGCCGTATCCCCCGTGTTTGTCCAAAAAAGCCATCAGGGCCGGATCGGAGGCGGAATTCAGAAGGGTGCGCACGTTGTTGCGGGTGATGCCGCGTTCCTCGGCTTCAATGAGCGCGAAAAAAACCCACTTCACGATGGTATACCATTGCTCATCCCCGCGGTTGACGACCGGACCGAAGGGTTCCTTGGAGATCCGATCCGGCATGAGGACAAACGCATCGGCCCCTGCCGGTGCTTGAATGCGGGTGGCGGCCAGGTTTGATGCGTCGGAAGAGTAGGCCTGGCATCTACCCGCAAAAAGCGCCTCTCTTGCTTGCAGCACGGACTCCGTGACCATCGGCTGGAAGCTCAACCCCCGCGTTTGGAAATAATCGGCCAGGTTCACCTCATGGGTGGTCCCCTTAACGACACAAATCGTCGAACCGGCCAGATCCTCGGGCCGGTGGGCTTTGCTGCTGCGGGGCACCAGGAAAGACTGCCCGTCGTAGAAAAGCGTCCCGGCGAAGAGTGTTCCCAGGTTGGCCTCGCGGCCAAGCGTCCAGGTGGTGTTTCGGGCCAGCAGGTCGATTTGGCCGGATTTCAGCGCAGGGAACCTGGCAGAGGCAAACAGCGGGACGAATTTGACTTTTTGGCCCTCTCCCAGGACGGCCGCCGCCACCGCGCGGCAGAAATCCACGTCAAGGCCGGTCCAGCCTCCGCTGTTGCCTTTGATGGAAAACCCCTGGATCCCTTCGCTGACCCCGCAGCGTAAAATGCCCCTGGATTTCACTCCGTTGAGAGCATCGCCGGCGGAAGCCAGAGAAGGAGGACTAAGAAGCATCCATGCTGCCAATGCCACCGCCCAGGTTCGTCCGAGACAGGTCAATCTTCCCATCATGTCGTTCATGCTCAACCAAAGGTTCAATGCGCCCACGGGGAATCCGATCGCGTGCCTTCCCGATTTGAGAGGCTCGATATTAGGGTGGAAATTCAATTCGAGCAACTCTTTTATTCGACTTCCTCTCTGCTTCTGGAAGTGTTTTTATCTTGACACCGCGCGTTGGAATATTATAGTTTAAAAATAATGATTATCTACAAATATAAAATTTCGATTGTATGCATGTCCCGAAACAAATGAAAAAGCGATCTCATCCGGTTGCTGCCCAGCAGCGTTTTGAACAGATGTTGTCAAAGCTCAAGGGCCACGATTTCAGGATCACCCCTCAGCGGTTGGCCGTGTTGAAGGTGTTGGCCGCCAGCAACGGGCATCCGAGCGTTGAGCGGATCTACGACACCGTGAGGGCGCAGTTTCCGACCACCAGCCTCGCGACAATCTACAAGACGGTCGCTCTGCTCAAGCAGGAAAATGAAGTCTTGGAAATCAGCTTCCCGGATGGAAGCAATCGGTACGACGGCCACAAACCGTACCCGCACCCCCATTTGATATGCACGCAGTGCAAAAAAATCATCGACCCGGATCTGAGCAGCCTGGACGACCTGGCCAAAGAGGTTACCAAAGAGACCGGCTTCCAGATTCACACTCACCGGGTTGATTTTTTTGGCCTTTGCCGGGAGTGCCAGCAGCAGGGCGAGAAGCCCTTTGTTAACGAACCAACCCCAAAAATGTCACAGAATAAATGAAGACCGATATTCCTTGTAGAGTGGATAAAACCAGACAACCATAGGGGGTAACGTTATGACTGACGAGAGCAAGTGCCCGGTAACGGGCAGAAAAGGCAAACCTTTGGCCGGCGGCGGCACGTCGAACCGGGACTGGTGGCCGAACCAGTTGAACCTCCACATTCTTCATCAGCACTCGCACATGGGCAATCCGATGGGAGAGGCGTTCAACTATTCTGAGGAATTCAAGAAACTCGACCTGAACGCTCTGAAGAAGGACCTCTATGCGCTGATGACCGACTCGCAGGAGTGGTGGCCGGCCGACTACGGCCATTACGGGGGGCTTTTCATCCGGATGGCATGGCACAGCGCAGGCACCTACCGCATGGGCGACGGCCGCGGCGGCGCGGGGTCCGGCTCCCAACGCCTGGCGCCCCTCAACAGCTGGCCCGACAACGTGAACCTCGACAAGGCGCGCCGTCTGCTTTGGCCGATCAAACAGAAATACGGCCGGAAAATCTCCTGGGCCGATTTGATGATTCTCGCCGGAAACTGCGCCTTGGAGTCAATGGGCTTCAAGACCTTCGGCTTCGCCGGCGGGCGCGTGGACGTCTGGGAGCCGGAAGAGGATATCTATTGGGGCTCGGAGGACAAGTGGCTGGGCGACAAGCGCTATTCGGGCGACCGGGATCTCGAAAACCCGCTGGCCGCCGTGCAGATGGGCCTGATCTACGTGAATCCGGAAGGGCCGAACGGCAACCCGGACCCGGTCGCCTCCGGCCGGGACGTTCGCGAGACCTTCGCGCGCATGGCGATGAACGACGAAGAGACCGTCGCACTGGTCGCGGGCGGCCACACCTTCGGCAAATGCCATGGCGCCGGCCCGGCGTCCCATGTGGGGCCTGAGCCCGAGGCGGCCGGCGTCGAAGAGCAGGGCCTCGGCTGGAAGAGCAGTTTCCGCAGCGGCAAAGGCGGCGATGCGATCGGCAGCGGCTTGGAGGGCGCCTGGAAGCCGAACCCGACCCGATGGGACATGGGCTATCTGAACGTGCTGTTCAAATACGAGTGGGAGCTGGTCAAGAGCCCGGCCGGCGCGCATCAGTGGCTGGCCAAGGACGTGGCCGAAGAGGACATGGTGGTTGACGCGCACGA
>CAZLSV010000052.1:31445-35765 GCA_964562235.1 uncultured Desulfatibacillum sp. | reverse complement strand
GGCCGTCGGCCGTTACCTGGCGCAGCACCCCGGCGAGGAGCGCGGGAGCCAGGCGGACATCGCCGCCGGATTCCAGGAGGCCGTGGTGGATGTGCTGGTCTTCAAGCTGATGCGTGCGGCGCGGGAAAAAGGCTGCAGCCGGGTCGCGCTGGCGGGCGGGGTGGCGGCGAACAGCCGGCTGCGCGAGCGGGTTCGGCAGGCGGCCGCGGAGGCCGGATGTGAAGCCAGCCTGCCCTCGATTGAGCTCTGCGGCGACAAAGCCGCGATGCTGGCCTCCGGCAGGCGTTCGGCGCCGGAGGACGACGTCTTCTCCCGCAGCCGCTGAATTTTACGGGTTTACAGGTAGGCGGCTTTCAGGGTCATAATACGCTCCACCGATTGCTCCCCTCTGCGTCTCAGCTCTTCGGATTCCCCGATCTTGCGCGTCATCAGGCGGTGCGCCGCGTCCAGTTTATCCGCGCTGCGGCAGATCAGCACCGTGTCGACGTCCGCCCGGAGGGCCTGGCGCACGGCGGTTTTAAAGTCGCAGTGCCGCGTGACGGCGCCCATCTCCAGGTCGTCGGTGACGACGATGCCGTTGAACCCCAGCCGTTTGCGGAGCAGTCCGCGGGCGATCCGCGGCGAAAGGCTGGCCGGCCACTCAGGATCCAGGCGGCTGTAGAAAATGTGCGAGAGCATGACCCCGGCCACCTGCTTTTCGATGGCGGCGCGGAAGGGGATGAAATCGAAGCGCTCGAAGGAAGGCAGATCGGCATCCAGCACCGGCAGATCGAGGTGGGAGTCGAGCGTGGTGCGGCCGATACCGGGAAAATGTTTGGCGACCGCCATGATGCGGCGGGACTGCAGGCCCTCGATCACCAGCGCGCCCAGTTGGGCGACACGCTCAGGGTCCGAGGCGAAGGCGCGTTTGGCCATGACGCTGTCGAATCCCGCCGGCGCCACGTCCAGCACGGGCGCCAGATTCATGTTGATCCCCGCCGAAGCGAGTTCGGCGGCGGTGATCTCGGCAAAGCGCACCGCCTCGACCGCGCTCGTGACCGGGGGGGTGCCCGGGAACTGGGTGAAGGGCGGGCCCAGCCGGGCCACTTGCCCGCCTTCCTGGTCGATGGCGATGAAAAGCGGCGGCTGGCCGCCGTCACGGGCGAGCTTCTGGGCGGATCGCGCCAGTTCGGCGAGCTGGGACGGGGACTCCACGTTGCGCTTGAACAGAATCAGGCCGCCGACCCTCAGGCCGGAGATCAGGTGCTCAAGCGCTTCGTTCAATTGCGTGCCGTCGAACCCGGCCATCAGCCGCTGGCCGGCCAGTTTTTCCTCGGACCACGATGAGAGGTTCATCTCTTTTAAATATCACCATCAAGCGCGGCAGGCAAGCGTCGCAGGTGCCTGCGAATGGCCTCGGATTAAATGTTCCCGAAAGTTAAACTGAAACGGATCGTTGACTCATATTCCATGTTACCGGGCGCGTTCAAAACCGGGATAGGGATGATTATCAAGGGTTGCAGCCTTGATGGGTAGCGTCCGGCGCGCGGAGCGAAATCCCCCCGGCCCCCTTTTTCAAAGGGGGAGAGAGGCCGGCGCCTGCTTCGGCAAATGGGCGGATCACACACCGTATGAAAAAAAGAGCCCGGCGGCCGGATGCCGCGGTTTGCCTTTTTGAGGATGGGCGGGGCCGGTCGCACGAAGCAGTTCCCCGTTCAGAAAAGGCAGAGAGGGGCTGCATGAAACAGCTCCCCCTTTGAAAAAGGGGGCCGGGGGGATTTTTCTAGGGGCTCTCACCATAGCACCCCCGTTTTTTGGCCGAGGGCCCTCTACATCCCTCCCCCTTTGGCAAAGGGGGCTGGGGGGATTTGCCGAGCGATCTTCACGGGGGGCGCGGATGCCCGGGTTCAAGCTATACAATCGCTATAGAGAAATTAATTGGAGAGGCAGCTGGTGAGAGGGTAGGGCAGGGGCCCGTTTTCGTCTGAGAAGGTTTTTATTTGGGATAAGAGCTGGACGACTTCCGAAGCCGGGACCGGCCGTGAAAACAGATAGCCCTGGCCGAATTCGCATTTCATGTCGAGCAGGATGGCAAATTGCTCGGGGGTTTCAATGCCTTCGGCGACGACCGTCATGTTCAGCTTGTGGGCCAGCGAGATGATGGCCTCGACGATGTTGCGGTTGCTTTCGGGCTTTTCGTGGAGCTTGGAGATGAAGCTGCGATCGACCTTCAAGGTGTCGACCGGAAGCCGCTGCAGGTAGCTCAGCGAGGAGTACCCGGTGCCGAAATCGTCGATCACCAGGCGCACCCCGAGTTCCTTCAGACGCTGGGCCAGCCGCACGGTCTCCTCGGAATCCTCCATCAGGGCCGTTTCGGTGATTTCAAGCTTCAGGCGGTGCGGCGGCAGATGACAGCTTTCGAGGACTTCCTTCACGTCATCCAGCAGGCTGTGCTGCAGGAAGTGACGGCTGGAGATATTGACGCTGACGCTCAATTCGAGGTGGCTGCCCACCAGCGTCTGCCATTGCTTCAGATCGCAGCAGGCCTGCTCCAGGGTCAGCTTGGTCATCGGTATGATCAACCCGGTTTCCTCGGCGGTGGGGATGAAGGTGCCCGGGGAGACCAGACCCAGGTCCGGGTGCGACCAGCGGATCAGGGCCTCGAAACCGGCCAGCGAGGCCGTGTCCAGCCGCACGATGGGCTGATAATGGTTCTGGAATTGGTTCGTGTGGACGGCCTTGCGCAGATCGGTCTCCTGCTGCAGGAGGTGCTGCGCCTTCTCGTGCAGCTTGCGGTCGAACACTTTCATTTGACCTCGGCCGCTCTCCTTGGCGTGGTACATGGCCGCATCGGCATCCCGGATGATGGCATCGGGCTGATCGTAATCCTGGGTGTTCGGCACCACGCCGAAACTGGCCTGGGCAAAGACCTCCTTGCCCTGAATATGGAAGGGGTGGCGCAAGGCATTCTGGAGCCGTTCGGCGATTTCGCTCGCCAGCTCGACCTGACCGATCTCCTCCAGCAGAATCACGAATTCGTCCCCGCCCAGGCGAGCCAGGATATCGGTGTCCCGCAACGACTCGCGAAGCCGATCGGCGAAGGCCAGCAGGAGGTCGTCGCCGGCACCGTGTCCCAGGCTGTCGTTCACGAGTTTGAACCGGTCGATATCAAGGTAGATGACGGCAAACCGGCAATCCTGGCGGCGTTTGGAACGCTTGATCGCCATCGTAAGATGTTCGATGAACAGGGCCCGGTTGGGAAGGTGGGTAAGGGTGTCGTGAAATGCCTGGAAATAGATCTGGCGCTCGGCATCCTTCAACTCGGTAATGTCGATGAGAGATGCCACGCATGCTTCCGCCTCCGGTATCGGTGCGATGGTGACCAGAATGTCCTTGGTGTTATCGTGCCTGTCAATAAATTGGCACCCGAAATGCTTGCCTCCGGCCGACGACAAGCGGGAGGGGGATGTTCCATCGCTGGAGAGTATTTTGCGCTGGCTCTTCTCGTCGATGAAATCGAGCCAGGATTTGCGGTTCAGAATTTCCCGGCGGCCATACCCGGACATGGACAGGAATTGGGAATTGGCCAGGGATATGCGCAGGTCTTTTTCGATGATGATGGTGGCCGCCCCCGTGTTTTCAAATATCGTTCGATACTTGAGCGCTGAACTGCGAAGCTCCTCGGTTCGCTCCCGGACTCGCCGCTCCAAGGTTTGATTCATCTCCTCCAGGGCGCGCTTGGAGTTGTTGATGCTGTTTACCAGCACCTGGGTGCAGCCGCTTATGACCAGAATGACGGAGATCGTGATTATGATCGTGATGTCGCTGCCTTGGAGGGTGCGCTCGATATAATAGTACAACAGAGAAGCCCCGGCACCGATGACCAGGAGACCGGCCTTGTCAGCAAGGGATGAGTTGTTGGAAACGCCCACGAACACCTCGTTGGCCATCCACGGCAAATTCAGCTTCAGTTGTAATATCGTCATGCGATTCAAATGGCTTGAGCTTTTTTTACCGACGACGGCTTGGCGCCCGGGCATGGGGGGGGAGGAAGGGGAGAACGGAGCAAAGAAAAAGGACAGGGCCTTTTAAGCTCTGTCCTTTTATCCTCGGCTTCCCACGATGCCGTTGTTATCGTGGGGAAATCTTCTCAATTTTTTAGTTGGAAGCCCGCCAGAAAAGATGCACGCACATCAGAGAAGCCTCAGTTGAAACTTTAGTAATTCAATATTTGTGCCAGAGTTGAAAAAAATAAATTATCATGTAATGTCGGCATGTTAATAAAATTCCGGCTTTTTCGTACCAGGTCCGGTCGTGTTGAAAATGTCAAAATGCCGTTAC
>CAZLSV010000052.1:17815-31435 GCA_964562235.1 uncultured Desulfatibacillum sp. | reverse complement strand
TTCAAAGCACCGGCGCTCGACGAAAGAGCCGGTTTGCGCCTCCCAGACAGCCTCGTCCTCGTGAATGACCCTCGGTCCTCCCTCCCAGAGTCCGCAGGCCATCACCGCGGTCTCGCCCAAGGTGAATTTGCGCCCGCACGCGGCGCAGCCCGTTTCATTCAGTGTGTTCAGCTTTTCGAGGTCGATCAAAAAAGTCTGTTTTTTGCGAAGAGAATCCTTCATGGCCAGATCCTTTTCAGGTTATTTCGGGTTGTGGTTGGCACGGCTCGAACGGCCGGGCCCCAGTTGATAGTGCTGAACGGCGCGGTTGTGATCCGCAAGGTTTCTTGAAAACTGGTGGCTGCCGTTGTTTTTGGAAACGAAGAAAAGGTAATCGGTTGGAGCCGGGAACAGGGCCGCTTCGATGGCTTTTTTTCCCGGACTGGCAATGGGGCCCGGGGGAAGCCCTTTGTTCAGATACGTGTTGTAAGGTCCCGGCGTCTCCAAATGGCGGCGGGTTAAATTGCCGTCGAAGTCCTTAATTCCATAAATAACCGTGGGGTCGGTCTCCAGCCGCATGCCGCGTTTGAGTCGGTTGTGGAACACCGAGGCAATCATCGGCCGCTCGGCGGGGTCGCCGGTTTCTTTTTCGATGATCGAGGCCAGGGTCACCACCTCGTGAGGCGTCAGGCCGATCTCCATCGCCCGGCGTTCCCACTCGGGGGAGAACGTTAGTCGAAACCGCTCCAGCATCGCGCCGATGATCCCTTCCGCCGTGACGGTTTTCGGAAACAGGTAGGTCTCCGGAAAAAGGTAGCCCTCCAGCGAGCCGGCGGGAATTCCCTGAAGCCGGGCGTAGACAGGGTCGGTCGCGCGGGCCATGATGTCCCCTGCGCGGGCCAGGCCCGTTTTTTCGACCACCGCCGCGATCTGCGGGATGGTCAGCCCCTCCGGGACCGTGAGCCGGTGCAAGCGCACCAGACCTTTTTCCATCCGGATGAGAATCTCAAGCGGCGTCATGGAAGCTTTGAGGCCGTATTCACCGGCTTTCAGACGTCGGTCATGGCCCTCCAGTCGAGCGAACAGGCGGAATTTGAAACCGCTTTGAATCAGCCCGCGGCGTTCGAGCCCCTGGGCCACGACCGAAACGGACTGCCCGGCCTCAACCGTGAAGGATTGCTCCTCCCCGACCGGACTTGTCGGCGTGCGGCCAAACTCCTTGAGATGGAAATAAACGGCGGCGGCGCTTGCCATCAGCAGGAGGAGACACCCGCCGCCGATCGCTGCCCATTTTTTTGCCATGGCGTATTCCCCGTCAAACGGTATTCAATTCAACCATATGCCATGACCACGCGCATTGTCAAAATCCCTGGCTGATTTTCTTGACATGGCAGGAAGGCACGGATATCATAACAAACTCATCTCAGCATGCCGCCCGACGGGGTCAGCTGTCATGGAACCAACGAATTACGTGCCGCAAGGATGAATCAATGGCCAAGCCCAGACTGAAACAGCATCACATCAACCGCGACTGGTGCAAGGGGTGCGGGATCTGCGTTGATCTCTGCCCCAAGAAGGTGCTCGAGCTGGACGACACGGACAAGGTGATCGCCGCGCGCCCCCAGGACTGCATCTGCTGCCGGTTGTGCGAATTGCGCTGTCCCGATTTCGCCATCGAAGTGGAAACCCAGGAGTAATACGACATGGGAACCAAGATTAAATTCCTGCAAGGCAACGAGGCCTGTGTGGAAGCGGCCCTTTACGCCGGACTCGATTTTTACGCCGGGTACCCGATCACTCCGTCGACGGAGATCGCCGAGCACCTGGCCGCCCGGATGCCGAAGATCGGCGGCAAGTTCATCCAGATGGAGGACGAGATCGCATCGATCTGCGCCATCATCGGCGCATCGTTGACCGGTCGCAAGGTCATGACCGCCACGAGCGGCCCCGGGTTTTCGCTGATGCAGGAGGCGTTGGGGTACGCGGTGATGGCCGAAATCCCCTGCGTCATCGTCAATGTCCAGCGCGGCGGCCCCTCGACCGGGATCCCCACCCACGTGAGCCAGGGGGACGTCAACCAGGCGCGCTGGGGCACCCACGGGGACCACTCCATCATCGCGCTGACGGCCTCCAACCACCAGGATGTCTTTGCCATCACGGTGGAGGCGTTCAACCTCTCGGAGACCTACCGCACGCCGGTCATCCTGCTGTTTGACGAAGTGGTGGCCCACATGCGGGAGAAACTCGTCATCCCGGAACCCGGCGAACTGCATCTGGTGGAGCGGCTGAAGACGTCCGTGAAGGAGGGGGTCGACTATCACCCCTACCTGCCGCGGGAGGACGGCCGGCTGCCCATGTCGGATTTCGGCGGCGTGCACCGCTACAACGTCACCGGGCTGGTCCACGACATGTGGGGCTTTCCGTCGACCGAGCCGCGCACGGTCCACGCCCTGCTGCGGCACCTGGTGGACAAGCTGGAGAACCGCGCCCACCAACTGGCCCGCTACAAGGAGTTTCACCTGGAGGATGCCGAGATCGTGCTGGTCTCCTACGGCTCATCGGCGCGCTCCGCGCTGCACGTGGTCGAAGAGCGCCGGCAGCGGGGCGAACGCCTTGGCCTGCTGGAACTGCAGACGCTGTGGCCGTTTCCGCGCGACATCGTGCGCACCAAATGCGCCAACGCCAAGGCGGTCGTGGTGGTGGAGATGAACATGGGCCAGGTGCTCCAGTCGGTGAAACTGGCGGTCGACCGCCCGGACCAGGTGTTTCTGGCCAACCGCATCGACAGCGTTTTCATTACGCCCGCGGACATCATCAACATCCTGCGGGTCATCCAAGGCAAAGGGGTCTGACCGATGGCAGTCAAGGATTACCTGAGGGAGAGATTTTTCCCGCACCTGTGGTGCCCGGGCTGCGGTCACGGGGAGGTGCTGGGTGGACTGATCCGTGCGATCGAGAACCTGGGCCTCAGCAAAAACGAGATCGTGATGGTCTCGGGCATCGGGTGCTCCGCTCGCATCACCGGCTACGTGGACTTCCACACCATGCACACGATCCACGGACGGGCGCTGGCCTTTGCGACCGGGGTCAAACTCTCCCGGCCGGAGTTGAAACTGATCGTGCCGATGGGCGACGGGGACGCGCTGGCCATCGGCGGCAACCATTTTATCCATGCCGCCCGACGCAACCTCGACATGACCGCCATCGTCATGAACAACCGCATCTACGGCATGACCGGCGGCCAGTTCTCGCCCCTGTCCGGCACGGACATCAGCGCCACCACCGCGCCCTACCGCACGATCGACAAGAGCTTCGACGTGGTGGAGCTGGCCAGGGCGGCCGGGGCGACGTTTGTGGCGCGCTCGACCACCTACCACGCCCAGCAGATGACCGATGTGATCGAGAAGGCCATCGTCCACAAGGGCTTTTCGGTCGTTGAGGTCCTCACGCAGTGCCCGACCTATTTCGGACGCAAAAACAAGATCGGCGATGCCCCGGAGATGATCAAGTGGTTCAAGGACCATACCACCACGATCGGGTCCAAGGCCAAGCAGGAAGAACCGGACCTCATCGAGCGCGGGATTTTCGTGCAGAAAGAAGGCCCGGAGTACTGTGAAGAGTACCAGAGAATCGTCGATCGGGCGATGGGGGGGCGCAAGTGATGGAACGGTGCAGGCTGGTGTTTTCTGGCTCGGGCGGGCAGGGGGTGATCACCGCCGCCATCATCCTGGCGGAAGCGGCGGTGCTGTGCGAGGGGCTGAACGCGGTCCAGTCCCAGTCCTACGGGGCGGAAGCCCGCGGCGGCGCCACGCGTTCGGACGTGATCATCGCCGACGCCTCCATACACTATCCGAAGGTGCTGCAGCCCAATGTCCTGGTGTGCCTGACCCAGGAGGCCTACAACAAGTTTTCCGCGATCGTCCGGCCCGGGGGGCTGCTGATCACCGACAGCCGCTACGTGAAGGTCCAGCGCAAGGTGGATGCCCAGCAGCGTGAGCTTCCCATCTACCGCACGGTCATGGAGCAGGTCGGCCGGCCGATCGTCTTCAACATCTGCATGCTGGGCGCGCTGATCGCGATGGAGGACCTGGTCAAACCCGAATCGATCATAAAGGTTTTGCAAACCCGTGTTCCCGCCGACTTTCTGGAGATGAACCAGAAGGCCCTGCAGATCGGCATGGAGCTGGGAAGCCGGGCGAAGGCCTGAGAGCAGGGGCGCCGAAAGCGGTGCCGGATCCCTCCGGCAGCGCGCACCCCGTGCCCTTGAAACCATCCCATAGCCTTGCGTATCCGTGAACAGCGGGCCGTCGACCCGCTCACGCCTCGCTGCAGACCGCTCTTGCGTAGCACTCCGCGTTGAAGTCCTGCCAGCCCAGGAAACCCATCTCGGTGTTCACAAACCAGGCCGCGACGAAGGATCGGCGGTCGGAGCTCCACAACGTCCTCTGGCGGGGGTCGAAAACGGGTTCGATGCAGAAATCCGCGCCGTGGGGAGTCGGTGTCAACAGGGACAGGAGCTCGGGCGCCGTGGGAAGCCGCCAGCCGCTGCTGCCGCCGAAACCGCTCCGGTTCAATGCGGCGACGTATGCGGCCGCCGCCCTCCAGGGAATGGGGTAAGGGGAGCCCGACTGTTGCCAGACCCGGCCGGAGGCGGCGTCTCGAACGAGCTCGCGCCCAAGGGCGGTAAACCGCTGGGGGATAACGTCGGCCGGCCGCCACAGGCCGTCGACACCGAAATCCGAAGCCGCCCGCTGGGGGTCGCATTTGACCGGGGCTGCCCGGAGACGGACGGGGGGCGGGCGGCCGGCGGAAACGGGGGCGGGCTCGGAAACCGCCAACCGGCAGGCCCGGTCGCGGCGCGCCCGCCAGTCGCGTTCCAGGCCGTCAAGGGCCGCCCGCATGGCGGTGGCGCCGGCGAAACGGTCGGCGGGCTGCTTTGAGATGGCCCGCAGGATGAACTCGTTCCAATCGTCGTCGAGGTCGGGGTTGAACTCCCCGGGCGGCCGGGGCGGATCGGCGGGGAGCCGGCCGGTGAGCATGCGGTAGAGCGTCACGCCGACGGCGAAGAGGTCGGCCCGGGCATCGGCGCCGTCCGGGTCCTGCTCCTGTTCGGGGGCGGCATACCAGGGTGAGCCGACTTTCAGCTGCGGCGGCGTATGAACGGACTCGCCGCGCAGCTTTGAAAGCCCGAAATCGCCTATCTTGACGCTGTCCCGTTCGTCCAGGAGCAGGTTGAACGGCTTGATGTCCCGGTGAACGATGCCGTGGTGATGCAGGCAGGCCAACCCCGCGAGGGTCTGGCGGGCGAGGTCGACGGCCCGGTCCAGCCGGATCGTGCGCGACGGGTTTTCGGTGCGCTGCGTCTCTCCGATCAGCAGGCCCAGGTTGGAAAAGAAATAGTCCATGACGTAGAAGGGCCTGCCGTCGGCTTCATCGAAGTCGCGGACGGCCACCAGGTTGGGGTGGTTCAGTTGGGCTATTCTCAGGGCTTCGGAGAGAAACCGTTCGCGCAGGGCCTCCGCTCCGAGGAGACGGGTGAGGAGCGGGGGCGGGTCGAGGAGCTTCAAGGCGACGATTTTGCCGATCCGGGGGATCTGCGCCTTGTAAACCCTGCTCATGCCGCCGCGGCCGAGAAGGCCGCGGACGATGTACCGGCCGATGCGTTTCATTGCATCAGCCGGCGCGCGTGCGCTTCGGGCATTCCCGCCGCGATGATCTTTTCGGCGGCCGCCCGGGTGTCATAGGTCACGCAGCGGATCTCCAGCGAGTCGCGCTCATCGTCCCAGATCACGTATTTGGCGCGCAGGTCCCCGTCGCGCGGCTGCCCGACGCTGCCGATGTTGATCAAATAGGCGTGTTCCGCGTCCAGCGCGTTCGCGCCCTCCCGGAACTCGACCTCCGAAAGGCCCCCAGGGCCGCAGGACGCGATCTCCAGGACATGCGTGTGCCCGACGAAGCAGACACGCTCCGGGAGTTCGATCATCGTTTGGCGCTTCTTACCGGATTCGACCTGAAACAGGTAGAGCGTCGGAGAATCCGGCGGGAACCCGTGCACCATCCGCAGGCCGTGAACGCTCAAATGAGTGGGCAGCTGCCGGATGAAGTCCAGCGATTCGGGGCTGAGCCGCTCGAAGGTCCTCACGAGCGATCGGCGGGCCAAGGGGTTGAACCACCTTAAGAAGCCGGGGTCTTTGGCGGCAAGTTCGTGATTCCCGAGAACGGAGGGGATCTGCCGGCGCACCAGGGCCTGGATCACCTGCTCGGGTTCGGCCCCGTAGCCGATGTTGTCCCCCAGGCTGAAAACGGCATCCGGGCGGCGGCGTTCGAGGTCTTCGAGCACCTTCTCGAAAGCGTCCATGTTGCCGTGGATGTCGGAGAGCACCGCGATGCGCATGGTGGCCCCTTGCAAGTTGGCGTTTTTGCCTGTGGGAGCGGCTCCCGGCCTTCGCAGCCAAGTTTGCTTCGGCGGAGTAGGCTTCCAGCCGCGAGGATCGAGGCTGAAAGCCTCCCACAAAGAACCAGCTTGCTGGCCGATAAAGTGGCGCCACGCACCATGGCCCGCTCAACACGCAATGACCCGCGCCGGTTCAACGAAACACGCAGGGATTAAGGCCTCATCCACCGGAGGTACCAGTGCATCACCTCCGGCCCGATGAACACGTAGGCCATGGCACCCACCGCCAAAAAGGGCCCGAAGGGAACCGCCAGCTTCATGCCTTCCCGGCGCTGAAACATTAACGCGACACCCGCCAATGTGCCGGTGAGCGAGGCGACAAAAATAGTGAACAGCACGCCTTTCCAGCCGATGAACGCCCCGAGCATGGCCAGCAGCTTTATGTCCCCGCCGCCCATGCCCTCGCGCTTTGTGATGATCTGATACCCCCAGGCCACCAGGAAGAGGCTTCCGCCGCCGGCCAGGATTCCGATCAACGCCTCCAGCGGCGGGACAAGCCCGGGACCGAAGCTGGCGGCCAGACCCAGCGGAATTCCGGGCAGGGAGATCACATCGGGGATGATGCGATGGTCGATGTCGATGAAGGTGATGACCAGCAGGGCCGCTATCAGAAGAAACACGACGAGGGCGGTCCAGCCGACGCCGAACCGGATGACGGTCATGGCCGCGAACGTCCCGCTCAAAAGCTCCACCAGCGGGTAGCGGGGGGAAATCCGGGCCGCGCAGTCGCGGCAGCGGCCCCGCAGCAGGAGATAGCTCAAGACGGGGATGTTGTCGTAGGCCCGGATGAGGTGGCCGCACTGCGGGCAGCTGGAGCGCGGGTGGACGACGGATTGGCACGCCGGCAAGCGGCAGATGCACACGTTCAGAAAGCTTCCGATCACCATTCCGAAAACGAACCCCACCCACTCCATGACATCATCCTCGGTGCGACAGCAGGGCCGCTCGCGCCCATCTGCCGGGAAAACGGGTTGAATCAACCTTTGGCTTGACCCGGGCGTTTTTTTGTCCTACTCGACGTTTTTCCGGCAGCGCCCGGGGCGGGGCCGGTTGTAAACGCTGAAATATGTTTTACCATGACAGATTAGTCTATCATTTTTACACACAAAGAGGTCCTAATCAACCCTCGCGGCGGTCGGTCGCTGCGACGGTTCCAACCAACAGGCGGCAGGAGTGACAATGGCAGAGGCAGACCACGACGATTTGATCAGCATCATCGAAGAAGACGACAAGACCACGGAGATCCCCACGACCCTCCCGCTGCTCCCCGTGCGGGATGTGGTGATTTTCACCGATATGCTGCTGCCGCTGTTTGTCGGGCGGGAAAAATCGGTTCGGGCCGTGGAGGAGGCGGTGGGCGGCCCGGGGTTCGTGTTTTTGTGCACGCAAAAGGACGCGGCCGTTGAAAACCCCGCGGTCGACGACCTCTACCGCACCGGGACGGTCGGTCGTGTGCTGCGGATGCTCAAGCTGCCGGACGGCCGGGTGAAGGTGCTGGTCCAGGGCGTTGCCAAGGGCAGCATCGCCAAGTTCGTGCGCAAACGTTCCCCTTACCGCGTCAAAATCGACCTGCTCCCGGAGGAGACCTCGGAGAAGGTTTCGCTGGAAGTGGAAGCGCTGATGCGCAACGTGCGCGATCGATCGGAAAAGATCCTGGCCCTGAGGGGGGAGCTGAACACCGACATCACCGCGATTCTTCAAAACGTCGAAGAGCCCGGCAAGTTGGCCGACCTGGTGGCCTCGAACCTGCGGTTGAAGATCGAGGAATCCCAGGCGCTGCTGGAGATCCTGGAGCCGGTCGGCCGGCTGAAAAAGGTCAACGACCTGCTCGCGCACGAGCTGGAGCTCTCGGCCATGCAGGCCAAGATCCAATCCGACGTCAAGGATGAGATCTCCAAGAGCCAGCGCGACTACTATCTGCGCGAGCAGGTGCGGGCGATCTACAAGGAGCTGGGCGAACACGACGAGCGCTCGATCGAGCTCGACGAGTACCAGCGCAAGATCAAGAAGGCCCGCATGACGAAAGACGCCTATGCGGAGGCCATCCGTCAGCTCAAGCGGCTCGAGCAGATGCACCCCGACTCGGCGGAGTCCACCGTGATCCGCTCCTACCTCGATTAGCTGGTGGAGATGCCCTGGAGCCGTTTCTCCCCGGATATGATCGATATCAAAAAGGCCCGCAAGATCCTGGACCGTGAGCATTACGGACTGGCCACGGTGAAGGACCGGATCATCGAGTATCTCAGCGTTCGCAAGCTCAACCCGGCCATGAAGGGTCCCATCCTGTGTTTCGTGGGCCCGCCCGGTGTGGGCAAGACCTCGCTCGGCCGGGCCATCGCCCGGGCGGTGAAGCGCAAGTTCATCCGCATTTCGCTGGGCGGGATCCGCGATGAGGCGGAGATCCGCGGGCATCGACGGACCTACATCGGCGCCTTGCCGGGCCGCATCCTGCAGGGGCTGAAGCAGTGCGGCACCAAAAACCCGGTCTTCATGATGGACGAAATCGACAAGCTGGGCGCGGATTTCCGCGGGGACCCGTCGGCGGCGCTGCTGGAGACGCTCGATCCGGAGCAGAATTTCGCCTTCAGCGACCACTACCTGAACCTGCCCTTCGACCTGTCGCGGGTGATGTTCATCCTCACGGCCAACATCACCGACACCATCCCCTCGGCCCTGCTGGACCGCATGGAGATTCTGCACCTTTCGGGCTACACCGAAGAGGAGAAGACCGAGATCGCCCGCACCCACCTTATCCCGCGCCAGGTCCGTGAAAGCGGGCTCAAGCCCAAGCAGCTCTCCATCAGCGCCGGCGCGCTGCGGCAGATCATCAACGAGTACACCTCCGAGGCCGGGCTGCGCAACCTGGAGCGCGAGATCGGCACCATCTGCCGCAAGCTGGCCCGGCGCGTGGCCGAAGGCCGCAGCGAGCCGCTGACGCTCACCCAGCAGAACCTTTCCAAATATCTCGGCCCGGCGAAATTCATTCCCGAGATGGATCAGGAGGAGAGCCAGATCGGTCTGGCCACCGGCCTGGCCTGGACCTCGGTGGGCGGAGAGGTGCTTTACGTGGAGGCCTCGCTGATCAAGGGCAAGGGCGATCTCATCATCACCGGCCAGCTGGGGGAGGTGATGCAGGAGTCCGCGCGCGCGGCGGTGACCTGCGCCCGGTCCTACCTCAGCGCCCCGGCGGAAAAGAAGCTGAAACTCGACGTCACGGACGTCCACATCCATGTGCCCGCGGGCGCCATTCCGAAAGACGGGCCTTCCGCGGGCATTGCCATGGCCACGGCCCTGGTGTCGGTCATGACCGGCCATCCGGTGCGCAGCGACGTGGCGATGACCGGCGAGGTGACCTTGCGCGGTCGGGTGCTTCCGATCGGCGGGCTCAAGGAAAAGTCCCTGGGGGCCTTGCGAGCCGGTGTCAAAACCGTGCTGATCCCGAAAAAGAATCTCAAGGACCTGGTCGAGATCCCCAGCCATGTCAAGCGCAAGTTGAAATTCATCCCGGTGAAAACCATGGAGGAGGTCCTCTCCCACGCCTTGGTGTCGGCCAAGGCGTCCAAGCCCGTCAAAACGCGGCAGCGTTCCGGACGCTCGACCGGATGAACGCGGCGGCCGACCGACCGGCCGGGAGCGGCCTTCGGATGGGGAGCCCACGATGAACGTGCTCGCTTTGGATACGGCCACCCGCAGCTGCAGCGTGGCGGTGGCCATTGACGACCAGCCGGTCTCCGAGGTGAGCGCGCTTTCGAAGCGCACCCATTCGGTGCATATCATGGGCATGATTCGGGAGGCGCTGGCACTGGCCGAACTGGGCCTGTCGGAGATCGACGGGTTTGCCGTGGCCATCGGGCCCGGATCCTTCACGGGCCTGCGCATCGGGATCAGCACGGCCAAGGGGCTGGCGTTCGCCGCGGGCAAACCCTGCGTCGGCGTTTCCAGCCTGGAGGCGCTGGCCTCCGTGTGCCTGCCGTGCCCGGACCGGATCTGCGTTCTCATGGACGCCCGCAAAGGCGACGTTTACACGGCCGTCTATCAGGACGCCGGCGGCCGGTTGGAAAGGGTCGGGGAGGAGCGGGTCGTCCCCCCCGAAATCATTTTGCGCACGATCGCCTCCCCGCATCTTTTTGTCGGGGAAGCGGCCGCGCTTTACGAAGAGAAGATCCGCATGATCGTGGCGGAAAATGCGCGCTGGGCGCCCCGGGACCGGCATTTTCCGAAAGCCTCCACCGTGGCGTGGCTGGCGCGTGAGCCACTGGCGAAGGCCACCGCCGATGGGGTGGACCGCCTTGTCCCGCGCTATCTCCGCCAATCCGACGCCGAGTTGAGCATCCGGGCGCCCGGGGCGGTGCCGGGGCAGCCGTAAAAAAAAACTCGCCTGGTTGCGCTTTTGTTTGACAAATCCGATCGAGCACGGTAAGTTGCCAAATTCAATCGATTTCAATACAAATGACGCCGCAAAACAGCGCCTTGCAAAAGGCCTTGTTCTTGCGGCGTGCTGAAAAGACCCCCTGATGACGGGCGGCTGGCCCGGTCGTCATGACACCCGTGATGAGGGCTGAGACGGCAAATGGAAGATTTTGTTGAGGCGGACTCACCGCACCGTATGGCGTTTCCGGTTGCCAAGGCCGGGTACCCGTTGATCGGCGGTGCGGCTTTTGCTACCCTGATCCTGGCGTTGCTCGGGCTGACGGCGCCGGCCCTGGTCGGCCTGGTGGCGACCTTCTGCGTGGCCGCTTTTTTCCGGGACCCCGACCGGGTCATCCCGAATCGGCCGGGGCAGATCGTGTCGCCGGCGGATGGACGGGTGATTGTCGCGGAGATCGTGAACGGCAGCCCGTTTTTTGAAGAGCCGGTGCGCAAAATCAGCATTTTCATGTCGGTCTTCAACGTCCACGTCAACCGGGTGCCTGCGGAGGGACGGGTCTACCGCATCCGCTATCGACCGGGGAAATTCGTTCCCGCCGACCGCCGGGACGCGTCCATGCGCAACGAGCACAACGCGGTTTTCGTCGAAACGGCCCATGGAAAGCGGCTCTGCTTCGTTCAGGTGGCCGGTCTCATCGCCCGGCGCATCATCTGTCACCTGCAAATGGATGAAACCGTTCGGCGCGGCCAGCGCTTCGGGATGATATGTTTCGGTTCACGTTTGGATGTTTACCTGCCGCAGGATGTAACCCTGGCGGTGGCGGTCGGGGACAAGGTCACGGCGGGCAGCACGGTGCTGGGGTCTTTCCCGGATCTGACCGTCAACAGTTGATCAACGGCATGCGAAACGGCGGTGCGGGCAGGCGCCGGGTGCCCGCGGTAAAGGAGCGAATCGATGGCTGAGAGGAAATTCAACGTTGCCGTGGCGGGGGCTACGGGCGCGGTCGGCAACCAGATGATCGCCTGCCTGGAGGAAATGAATTTCCCCGTGAAATCCATCTGCCTGCTGGCATCGCCGCGTTCGGTGGGGCGCCAGCTCCGGTTCCGGGGCGATCTGGTCGAGGTGCAGGAACTCCGGGAGAGCTCCTTCAAGGGCATCGACATCGCGCTTTTCTCGGCCGGGGGCGGGCCCAGCGAACGGTTCGCTCCCGCCGCCGCCGCGGACGGCTGCGTGGTCATCGACAATTCCAGCGCCTGGCGCATGGACCCCCAGGTGCCGCTGGTCGTGCCCGAAGTCAACCCTCACGCCGTGGCGCACTGCAAGCAAAAGGGGATCATCGCCAACCCCAACTGCTCCACCATCCAAATGGTGGTGGCCCTGAACCCGATTCACCGCCGATACGGCATCCGGCGCATCGTGGTGTCCACCTACCAATCCGTCTCCGGCACGGGCAAGAAAGCCATCGACGAGTTGTTCAACCAGACCCGGGCCATGATCAACTTTCTCGAGGTGGAGCGGTCGGTCTACCCGCACCGCATTGCCTTCAACTGCCTGCCGCACATCGACAAATTCCTGGACAACGGCTACACCAAGGAAGAGATGAAGATGGTCAACGAGACGCGCAAGATCATGGAGGACGAGACCATCGGCGTCACCGCCACGACCGTGCGGGTCCCCGTGTTCTACGCCCACTCGGAATCCGTGAACGTCGAGACGCGGCTGCCGTGCCCGCCGGAGGAGGTGCGAACGCTGCTGGCCTCGGCGCCCGGCGTCAAACTGGTGGACGACCCGGGACAAAACCGGTACCCGCTGGCGACCGAAGCCGCCGGGCAGGACTTGACCCTGGTCGGGCGCATTCGCAGGGACGAGTCCGTGGCAAACGGCCTCAACCTCTGGATCGTGGCCGACAACATCCGCAAGGGCGCGGCCACCAACGCCGTTCAGATCGCCCAGGTGCTGACCCAGAACTATTTGTGAACGTCTTCCCCACCGGCAAGAGGGCCGGCGCCACCCGCACGGAGCGGGTGGTTTGTTTTTTTTCGGTGACCATAGAGACCGCTCGGCGCGGGCATTGGATGGGAATTCCCGGGGCCGTGGCGAGCCCCCGCAACAGGAGTGAAACGTGGAACGAATACCGGTTACCCCGGAAGGGTACCAAGCGATCCGGCGCGAGCTTGAAAATCTGAAGCGTGTCGAACGGCCGAAAACGATCCGTGCGATCGAAGAGGCGCGGGCGCACGGCGACTTGAGCGAAAACGCCGAGTACGCCGCCGCCAAGGAGCGGCAGGGTTTTATCGAAGGCCGCATCAACGAACTGGGGTACAAGCTGGCGGTCCTGGAGGTCATCGATCCGGACACCCTGACCAAGGACCGGGCCGTGTTCGGCAGCCGCGTGCTGCTGGAGAACACGGAAACCGGCCAGGACGTGGAATACCAGCTGGTGGGGCCGGATGAGTCCGACCTGGACAAAGGCCGACTTTCCATTGTCTCGCCGCTGGGACGGGCCCTTCTGGGAAAGAAGCCCGGCGATGAGCTGGTCGTCGAAGTGCCGGGGGGAAAACGCACTTACGAACTGGTTGAAATACGTTAAACTGAATTTTTTATTACGGAGGTTGACGCGTGGCACGTATCACGGTTGAGGATTGCTTGAAAAAGGTTGGCAACCGCTTTCTGCTGGTGAACATGGTGGGAAAGCGGGTCCGGCAGATCCGCGAGGGTTCGGACTACCTGGTGAGCTCGCCCAAGAATGAGGATGTGGTGATTTCCCTGCGGGAGATCGCCGCCGCCAAAATCGTGCCCACCACCCCCTTGAAAGCCC
>CAZLSV010000052.1:0-17805 GCA_964562235.1 uncultured Desulfatibacillum sp. | reverse complement strand
GCGGGAGATCGCCGCCGGGCGAATCATCGTGAAGAAGGAGCCGGCGGCGGAAGAGGAATAGGTGCTGGTTGCGGGCTTCCGGCTTTGAATACAAGTCGCTGAACCGCGCCATCGGCCGGGCGATTCACGACTACGACATGATCCAGGAAGGCGACCGGATCCTGCTGGGGCTGTCGGGGGGGGCCGACAGCCTGACGCTCGCGTGGCTGCTGGCCGAACGCCGGCGACGCGTCCGCGTGCGGTACGAGCTGGAAGCGGCGTATGTCGACCCGGGCTTCGAAGGCGGAGCGGGGGATGCGCTGCAGCCCTTTTGCGATCGGCTGGAGATCCCTCTGCGGATCGAGCTCACCGACTTCGGGCTCATCGGCCACAGCCCGGCGAACCGCGAGAACCCCTGTTTTCTCTGCGCGCACCTGCGCCGCAAGCGGATGTTCGAGATCGCCGCTGAACGCCGCTGCAACAAGCTGGCGCTCGGGCACAACAAGGACGACCTGATCGAGACCCTGTTTTTAAACATGTGCTTTTCCGGTGAAATCAGCACCATGCGGCCGGCGCAGGCGTTGTTCGAAGGGCGTTTCACGCTCATTCGGCCGCTGGCCTATGCCGAGGGGAGCCTCATCCGGCGGTTCGCGGGGGAGTACCGTTTGCCGGTCGTTCAAAACCCGTGCCCGTCGGCCACGAACTCCCGCCGCTCGGAAATCAAATCGCTTCTTCAGGACTTGTATGGCCGGAACCGCAAAATCAAGGGCAACATCTTCCGGGCCATGCGCCACGTGAAACCCGAATATCTGCTGAAATGAGCATGCGCGACGTCCAAAACGAAAGAGATTTCCGGAAGATCCCGATCAACCAGGTGGGGGTCAAGAACCTGCGCTACCCGATCGCCGTGCGCGACCGCCGGGAGGGCTACCAGCACACGGTGGCGACCATCAGCATGTACGTGGATCTGCCCCACGAGTACAAGGGCACCCACATGAGCCGGTTCGTCGAAATGCTGCACGTGCTGAAGCCGGAAGTGTCGCTCAAGAAATTCGCGGTCATTCTCGAAAACATGAAGAAGTACCTGAACGCCGCTTCCGCCCACCTCGAAATGAACTTCCCGTACTTCATCGAGAAAAAAGCGCCGATCAGCATGGCCGCCGGGCTCATGGACTACGCCTGCCGGATCGCGGGGTCGAGCGACGCCGCCGGAAAGGTCGATCTGCAGTCGGAGGTCGTGGTGCCCATCACCTCGGTCTGCCCCTGTTCAAAGGAGATCAGCGACTTCGGGGCGCACAATCAGCGCGGGGAGGTCCGGCTGCGTCTGCGGTTCAAGAAATTCATCTGGCTGGAGGACATGATCGAGCTGGTGGAGTCCACCGCATCGAGCGACGTCTACTCGGTGCTCAAGCGCGAGGACGAGAAATGCGTCACGGAAAAAGCCTACCAGAACCCCAAGTTCGTTGAAGACATCGTGCGCGACATCGCCCAGCGCCTGATGTCGGACCCCAACATCACCTGGTTTTCGGTCAGTGCCGAAAACTTCGAGTCGATCCACAACCACAGCGCCTACGCCCATATTGTTTCCGGCGAACGCCGGAAGCAATAAACGCAGCGGTCGCGGCTCGCCGCAGCGGTCACCCGCTCGGCCTTCCGCCGAACCGTTTCCGCTCTATCCCTCCGTGGCCGGTACGCTCTCCACAACCAACGTAACAGGGCCGTCGTTGACCAGGGAGACCGCCATGAGGGCCTGGAAGCGGCCGGTCTGCACGGGGACCCCCCGCCGGGCCGTCTGCCGCACGAAATGTTCGTAGAGACCTGCGGCGGCCGCGGGCTCGGCCGCCGCGCTGAACGAGGGGCGGCGGCCCTTGCGGCAGTCGGCCAGCAGCGTGAACTGGGAGACGACCAGCATCTCGCCGCCGACCTCCAGCAGGGAGCGGTCGAACCGGCCGTCGGCGCCTTCAAAAATCCGAAGATGCGCGATTTTTTCCGACAGGTAGTCGGCCTCCTTCTCCGTGTCCGTTCTGCCGACCCCGAGCAACACCAAGAGGCCTTTGCCGATGCGGCCGACCACCTCGGTTTCAACCCGGACGGATGCCTCGCTGACTCTCTGGACGACGGCGCGCATAGGGTTCTCCTCAAATCGTCCTTTCCGGACCTCGCGTTCAGCGCTTCTTTAACAGCTTCGCGAACGGATTGTTGAACGGCTCAGGCTTCGGGCGCGGCGTCGGCGCGGGCGGCTTGCGGCTCGCGGGCCCGGTTTTCGACGGCTTGGCCGGCGCCGCCGCCGGTGCGGTGCGGGTTTTCATGGAAAGCGCGATCCGGCGGCGCTCCGGGTCCACCGCCAGCACCGTGACCTGGACCTTCTGGTGCACCTTGACGACCTCCAGCGGGTTGCTGACATAGCGGTCGGCGAGCTCGCTGACGTGGACGAGCCCGTCCTGGTGGACGCCGATGTCGACGAAAGCGCCGAAGGCGGTCACGTTGGTGACGACCCCGGGCAGGCGCATACCGGCGACGACGTCCTGGAGTTCCTTGACGTTCGGAGAGAAGGCAAACAGCTCGAATTCCCGGCGCGGGTCTCGCCCGGGCTTGGCCAGCTCCTGGAGGATGTCCAGCAACGTCGGGCGCCCGATGGCCGGGCTGAGGTATCGTTCGACGGCGATGGTCGACTGCATGGCGGCGTCGCAGAGCAGGTCCGGCACCGCGCAGCCCAGGTCGGCCGCCATGGCCTCCACCACCGGGTAGCGCTCGGGGTGCACCGCGCTGGCGTCCAGTGGGTTTTCTCCGTCCCGGATCCGCAAAAACCCCGCGCACTGCTCGAAGGCCTTGGGCCCGAGCCGCGGCACCTCGTGCAGCTGCCGCCGGGAACGAAACGGACCGTGTGCGTCGCGAAAGGTCACGATGTTCTTGGCGAGCTGCGGCCCCAGCCCGGAGACATACGTCAGCAGCTCCCGGCTGGCCTGATTCAAGTCGACGCCGACGCGGTTGACGCAGCTGACGACCATGTCGTCCAGAGATTGTTTGAGTTCCGTCGGGTCGACATCGTGCTGGTACTGGCCGACGCCGATCGATTTCGGGTCGATTTTCACGAGCTCGGCCAAGGGGTCCATGAGACGGCGGCCGATGGACACGGTCCCCCGAACGGTCAGGTCGAGGTCCGGGAATTCATCGCGCGCGGCCTCTGAGGCCGAGTAGACCGATGCGCCGCTCTCATCCACGAGAACGATGGGGATCGGCCGCGGCAAGGGCAGGGCGCGAACGAACTGCTCGGTCTCGCGACCGGCCGTGCCGTTGCCGACCGCGATGACCTCGGTTTCAAAACGCGCGACCATCTCCGACAGGGTGCGGGCGGCCTGGTCGGCCTGACGTTCGGAGCCATGCGGGAAGACGGTGTCGTGATGGAGCAGGCGGCCCTGCGGGTCCAGGCACGCCACCTTGCACCCGGTTCGAAACCCCGGGTCGACGGCCAGCACCCGGCGCGGCCCCAGGGGAGCGGCCAGAAGCAGCTCGCGCAGGTTGCCGGCGAACACGCGGATGGCCTCCTGGTCCGCGCGCTCCTTCAGCGCCACGCGCAGCTCGGTTTCCATCGAGCGGCTGAGCAGGCGGCCGTAGCTGTCCCGGGCGGCCAGGCGGACCTGCCGGGAGGCCTCTGTGTCTCCCTTGACGAACAGGGTTTCGAGCAGGGCGATCGCCTCGGATTCGGCCGGCAGCATGGCGAGGTCCAGCACCTCCTCCGCTTCGCCGCGGCGCATGGCGAGCAGGCGATGGGAGGGGACCGAGGCGGCCGGCTCCTGCCAGTCGAAATAGTCCCTGAATTTAGCGCCCGCCGTCTCCCGGCCCGCAATCAACCGGCTGGTGATCACGGCCTTGCGGAAAAACAAATCGCGCAGGCGGGCGCGTGCCGATGGATCCTCGCTGATCATTTCCGACAGGATGTCCCGGGCACCGGCGAGGGCCTCCTCGGCCGAGGAGACCCCTTTTTCCGGGTCGATGAAGCCGGCCGCGGCCGCTTCCGGATCGGCCCCGGACTGCTCGAAGAGTTGAAGCGCCAGCGGCTCGAGGCCTTTTTCCCGGGCGGCCATGGCGCGCGTTCGGCGTTTGGGGCGATAGGGCAGATACACGTCCTCGAGAACGGCCAGGGTCTCCGCCCCCACGACGGCGGCCTTCAGCTCTTCGGTCAGGTGGCCGTGCTGATCGAGCGATTTCAAGATCACCGCGCGGCGTTCGTCGAGCTGTCGCGGATCGCGGTGACCGCCACTTCGTCCAGACTGCCGGTGGCCTCTTTGCGGTAGCGGGCAATAAAAGGAATGGTGGCGGCTTCGGCCAAAAGAGAGGCCACGGCGGCCACCTGGGGCGGCGTGACGTTCAGCTCGCGTGCAACCAGCTCGGCGTGATGCGATTCCATGAATCTCCTTTCGCTCTGCGTGCACACGGCCCGGAGCCTCCGGGCGGTTGATGCAGGCGGATCGCCTATATAATCGCAACCGGGGAAAGTCAAGCCGGAGACCCCCCCGCATGGGACCCCGCCGCCCCGGCCCACGGCCGCGTGGGTTCCTCGGGGGCAACGCATTAAAGATCGCCGGGCACGATGCCGATATACCATTTAACGCCCCCCGATCGGAAACCTTGGTGCAGAGACCGCCGGATGCAGTGGAAAAGCAGTCACATCGCCGCGCCTCGTCCCCGGACCCAGCTGCAGCGAAAGCTGCATGCGGCGTTCGCGCTGTTTTTTCTTTTTCCGGTCGTCGGCTTCATCGTTTTCAGCCTGCGCTACAGCCTCCTGGGCGATGAGGTCGTGCCCTATTTTTTCCTGGGGCTGCTCGTGTTTTCCGGGATCGGTTTCAACCTCCTCAAAAGCCTGTTTCAGCGTATCGCGGGGATTTCGGAATCGATGCGCGTTTCCGGCGTTCGGGAGGCCGCCGGGCCGGATGCCGCGACCGCTGGCGCCGTCCCCCGTGACGAGCTGCAGGCCATCCTCGACTCCTTCCAGGCCCTTCGAAACCGGCTCGACCAGACCGCCCGGCAGCTGGAAAAGAGATCGGCGGACCTTTCGGTCCTCAAGGAGTTGTCCGAGCTGTGCTGCGTAACCTCCGACCCGGAGGAAATCCTGTACATCACGCTGGAACGGGCACTGCAGCTCACGAACTCGGACATGGGCTCCGTGCTCACCCTTGAAAACGCTGCGGACAAGGCGTTCATCGTCAACGCCACCATCGGGCTCGGCGCCCACGTCAAACTCGGAGACCGCATCGACTTCGAATCGAGCATCGCCAAGTACGCGGTCCTGAACAAATCGGCGCTGCTCGTCGAAAACATCGAACAGGACAAGCGTTTCGGGCGGGTCAACCTTTCCCACTACGGCTCCAAGTCCTTCGTGTGCTTGCCGATCAAGGCCAGCAAGCGCATCGTCGGCGTGCTGACGATCTCCAGCCGCGACCCCCGGCGCATTTACGCCCCGGAGGAGATCGAAGCTCTCACCCCGCTGTTGAGCAACGCCGCCTTCGCATTTGAAACCCTGCGTCTGCTCACGGAAAACGAACGCGGGCTCCGGCACGTGCGCTCCATCGATACGATCGGCAAGCTGTTGAACTCGAGCTTCCGCGACAGCGAACTGCTCACCAGCGTGCTGCATGAACTGCACCGCGTCGTTGAATTCGATTCCGCCGTCGTCCTGCTGAAGGACCCGGATCACCCGTCGCGGGTGCACGTCAAGGAATGGGTCGGCAGCGGGACCGGTCGGCTCCATAGAAACACCGCCTACGGCACCGCGGGGTCGCTCGTCGAGAAAATGTTTCAACATGAGGCGGCGCTGGTCCTGGAGGTCGGTTCCGACAGCGGCAGCGAGCTGGACCGGGCGCTTTTCGCCGATCCTGGGGAGAGCGGCTGTTTCCTGGCGCCACTGCGGAGCGGCGGGCTCGTCTTCGGCGTGCTCGTGTTGGTCGGCCGGCGCCGCGAGCCCCTGGTCGAAGCCCGCAGCCTGGTGAGCTGGGTGGCCGGCGGAATGGGATTGGCCATCGACCGCAACCGCCTGCTGGCCGCGGTCGTCAAGCGCGAGCAGGAAATGGAGACCCTGCGCCAGGTCGGCGGCGCCCTGGCCTCGTCCACCTTCGAGATGCAAAAAGTCTTAAACTACACCCTGGACATGATCCGGGAGGTGATGAACGTCGAAGCGGGGGCGCTGCTGCTGCTGGAAAACCGCGAGTTGGAGGTGGCGGTGGCCTTCAACAGCCGCCACGACTCGCCGCAGAAGACCCGCTTGAAGCTGGGGCAGGGGATCGCCGGATGCGTGGCCTCCCGCGGCGAGCCGGTCATCGCCAACGACATCGAAAAAACCATGCACGGCTTCCCGGCAACAGACCCCGCATCCGGCTTTCGCACGCGTTCGGCCCTGTGCGTCCCCATGATTTCCCAGGGCCGGGTGATCGGGGTGATCGAAGTGCTGAACAAGCGCGATGGCGACTTCGACACCGGCGATCGCGATCTTTTGCAGGCCATTGCCGCCTCCGTCTGCATCGCGTTGGAGAACGCGAGGCTTTACAAGGAGACCGCCGCGGCGGCCGAACAGGAACGCAACGTGCGCCAGGTGTTTCAGAAGTTCGTGCCCCGGGAGGTCGTCGACACGATCATCCACGGCTTGGAAACCGGAACGAGCGTGATCGAGGAGGTGAAGCGCGTCACGCTTTTGAACATCGACATCCGGGGCTTCTCGCGGCTGGCCAAGCAGATGGGGCCTCAGCGGACCGTGGCGCTGTTGAACCGGTTTTTCGCGGAGATGGGAGCGGTGGTCTTCCGCCATCACGGCGTCGTCGATAAATACCTGGGCGACGGGTTCCTGGCGGTCTTCGGGGCCCCGGTGTCCGGCACGCGCGATGCCGAAAACGCCGTTCAGGCCGCCCTGGAGATGCGGCGCCGCCTGGCGGAGATGAACCTGGGCGCCGGGGCCGATGCCGGCGCGGCCATCCACATGGGCATCGGCATTCACACCGGCGAGGTGGTGGTCGGCAACATCGGTTTTGAAAAAAAGATGGACTACACGGTGATCGGCGATTCGGTCAACACCGTCTTTCGTATGCAGGCCCTGGTCAAGCCTTTCCCGAACGGGATCCTGATCAGCGGGGCCACCCTCCGATCGGTGCGGACCCGGCTGAAGGTCCATGCCGTTGCCGTGCCCGAGGAGTTTCAACGCGACCTGGGCGAGATGGCCGTGTATGAATTGCTCGGTGCCGAAACGGCCGCCGGGCCGGCATCGGCCGGCGGCGGCGCATCGCCGGAACCGTCCCCCATGACGCAACGGCCGGGGTGAACCGCCTGCGCCGCGCTTGGAATCGGCACCAGCCCCTTTCGCCTTGACAAAGCCTTCCGATCCTTATTAGAAGCGATTTGATTTCATTTGGGAGCCGGTTCGGGAAAGAGAGGACGGGAACGCTATGGCGAGCCTATACACCGCGTCGTTGAAGGGGCATTTTCTGATGGCCATGCCCGGGCTGGCCGATCCCAACTTCTTACAGAGCGTCACCTGTATCTGCGAGCACAACGCGCAGGGGGCCATGGGCATCGTCGTCAACCGCCTCCTGGAGGGGCTCCGTGCCAAGGACATCTTCGAGGAGTTGGGCATCCGCTGCCGCCCGGGCCTGGAAACCCTGCCGATCTACGGCGGCGGCCCGGTGCACGAAGGCGAGCTTTTCATGCTGCACGGACCGCCGTTCACATGGGAAGCCACGCTGCAGGTGACGCCCTGGCTGGGGTTGAGCAACACCCGGGACATCCTGGAGGCGATTGCCGCCGGTCAGGGCCCGGAGTCCTTCCTGATCAGCCTCGGCTGCGCCGGGTGGGGCCCGGGGCAGCTCGAGTTCGAGATCAAAGAAAATGCATGGCTCACCCAGCCCGTGTTCGAAGAGAGCATCTTCGTTCTGCCGGCCCATGAGCGCTGGGCGGAGGCATTGAAGCGAATGGGAGTGGACCCGGTGCTGTTGTCGGAAACCGCCGGCCACGCCTGAGGCGGCCGCTACTCTTCGTCGTTTTCCTTGTTTTTCGGTTTTTTCTTTTTCAGGCAGGATTTGTCCCGGCGGACAAAAGCGCAGAGCTTGGGGTTGTAATACTCTTTGCAATTTAAGGGGTTGTAGAGCGGGCACTCGGGGTGTTTTTCGGACATACGCTCCCATTCCCTTCATGGTCGATGGTCCATCCCGTTGCGGGCGCGGCCGGAGAGGTTCCATCGAATCGATCCTGGTAAGAGATTCATACCATATCCAGTACCCGCTTACAAGGCGGCAGGCGCCACCGCTGACGGAGCGACGAGGACCCCGATGATGTCCACTTACGGATACGGCAATCCGAAAAACGCCGTCCTGCAGCTCAACTCGGAAGTGAGCGCTCTATTCCGCAATGCCAAGTCGATCCCCGGTCTCGCGGACTTTAGCTTCGGCGACTGGGAGAAAACCTGCGCGGCGCTGCCGCGGCAACTCGACGAGGAAACGATTCGCGTCGCCGTCGTCGGCCCCATCAAATCCGGCAAAAGCACTTTTTTAAACTGCCTGCTGAAAGGGGATTTTCTCAAGCGCGGCGCCGGCGTGGTCACTTCGATCGTGACCCGCGTGCGGGCGGGCGATCGATTGAAGGCGACGCTCTACTATAAATCCTGGGAGGAGGTGAACGAGGATATTCAGCAGGCGCTGGTGCTGTTTCCCTCCCCGAACTGGCGCTCGTCCGAAGGCCTTTTCGACCTCCGACGGGACAAGGAGCGCAACGAACTCCGGCAGGCCTTGAACGCGCTCAACGCCGACCAGCGCATCTCCGATGACGCCCGCAACCGGAACATGGTGCTGCTTTCGTGCTACCTGCAGGGGTACGACGCGGTCAGCCGCTTTTTGTCGGACCAGCAGAAGACGACCCACTATGAAGCCGAGCGGTTTCTCGAACACTGGAAGTTTTCCGGCAACGAGTCGCTGGCCGTCTACTTGAAGGACATCCAGCTGGACATCCACTCCGGGGCCATCGGCAGCAACATCGAAATCGCAGACTGCCAGGGCAGCGACTCCTCCAATCCCCTGCATCTGGCCATGATCCAGGACTATCTGCGCCAGGCCAACCTGCTCGTCTACGTGGTCAGCAGCCGCACGGGGCTCCGCCGGGCGGACATCAACTTTCTCTCCATGATCAAAAAGATGGGGATCCTCGACAACATCCTGTTCATCCTGAACTGCGATTTCAGCGAGCATCAGTCGATCGAAGACCTCAAGGCGCTGGCCGCGCAGGTCAGCGGCGAGCTGGCCCTGATCAAGCAGCGCCCGGACGTCTATGCCTTCTCGGCGCTCTTCAACCTCTTCTCCGATATGGAGGAGCGGCTCGCCGAAAAAGACCGGCGCCGTCTGGAGCACTGGAAAACCGACACCGACATGGTGGCTTTTTCAGAGCAGGACACCCAGCGGTTTGCGTCCGCCTTTAACGAAACCCTCGTGCGCAAAAGCTACGCGCTGCTGTTTGAGAACCACATCGAGCGCTTGAACAGCATCGTCGATGGCATGGCGAACTGGGTCGGGATCAACCGGGACATCCTGTCCCGCGATGCCGCGAGCGCCCGTGACATCGCCGAACGCATCCGCAAACACCAGTTGCGTTTCGACCAAATCCTCTCCGCGCTGCAAAGCTCGCTGTCCGGCGTCGTGCCCAAGGTGCGGCAGGAAGTGGGGGCGGATGTGAACCGGTTTTTTGACACCGGTTCCGGCGGGGCGATCAAGACGATAAACGGTTTTGTCGCCGGATATCCTTTTGCGCCGGAAAGCTGCATGGAAACGCTGCGGGTCGCCGGTTTCTCACAGACGCTTTACAAGGTTTTTCAGGAATTCAAGCAGGCCCTGGACCGATTTATCACCGAGCAGCTCAATCCGGAGATCATTCGGTTCGTCGCCGGTGAAGAACTCAAGGTGCGGCAGGCCCTGCAGGCCATCGCGGACCCCTACGAGAGTCTGATCGAAGACGCGCACGCGGAGTTCTCCAGCCTGATGGGCAGCCTGGGGATCTCCATCGACGGCCGCAAGCCGGAACGTGCGCGCGTGCCGAGCATGGAAAGCCTGATGCACGGCGCGGGAATTCGAATGCCCTCGCTCTCCGGCACCATCGGTTACACGGCCCGCATACGCACCGAGGCCATTCTGAGACACGGTTTTTACCGGGTGGTCACCGGGTTCAAGCGGATGCTGAAGAAACCGGTGGTCAGCGGTGAAGAAGACCTGCGCGCGCTGAAGGAGAGCATGGCGCGGATCAAACGCGAAACCCTGCAGGCGCTCGTGTTCCACCTGAAAGACTACCAGGAGAACCTGAAGTTCAAATACCTGTTCCACCTGGCGGCGACGGCGGCCGAGCGCCTGTCCCAGGCCGTCGCCGAGCAGTTGCAGGCCTATTCGGCGGATTTCGGCGCGCTCGGGGATCGTTTGAGTTCCACCCGCGAGGACAAGGAGCGCGCGGCCGGCGTTCTGGCGGAGATGAATGCGCGCTGCCGCAGCATCGAGGAGGAACTCGGCCGGCTCAAACAGGACGTATCGGTCGCTCCTTCCGGGCGGTGAACCGGCGGGTCTCCTCCGTGGGGCTCATCCGGACAGGCGCTCCAAGTGGTTGCGGGCGAATTCGATCGCCGGGTCCAGGCTGAGCGCCATCCGAAAGCATTCGATGGCTTTTTGCGGTTCACCGAGCGCCTCGAGGTTCACGCCGAGGTTGGCGTAGTCGATCGCCGACGTCGGATCCAGCTCGATCACGCGCTGGAAAGCCACCGCCGCCTGCGCATGCTCGCCGCGCTTGAAGTGGCAAAACCCCATCAGGTTGTGAATGTCCGTGCGTTCGGGATCGAGCGCAGCCCCCAGCTTCAGACTTTCCAGGGCCTCTTCGAAGCGGCCGGTTTCCTTCAGCGCCACCCCCATGTAACTGTAGATGCTGGGGGTTTCGGACGCCTCGGGGTTCAGCTCCAGCGCCCGCCGGAAATGCCGGAGCGCGGATTCGACGTCGTTGGAATTCAGACGGCTCAACCCCAGGTAGAACTGCAGATAATACTTCCCCGGCAGCCGCGTATCGATGGCCTCGAGCATCGGAAGGGCCTGCGCCGGCGGCAGTCGGTAGGCGATGTGCCGGGCGGCAAACATGGCGACGCTGGTGGCCCGGGACCGCTCCCGGAAATGGGCCCCCGGGATGATGGTGTAGTAGGCCGGTATCTGAAGCCGCGGGTGGGTCGTTTCGACGAGCAACACCTCCAACCCCCGTTGGGCGAGAGCCTGAACGCAGTTTTCGATTTCAACCCGGATGTTGGCATGGGAGATGTCCGGAAGCTGGCCGAGGTCGAGCCGGCGGCCGGGTTCGGCGATCGTGCGGGTCTCCTCGATTCGTCGGGGCTTGGGAAGGCCGCTGGCCACATAGTTGGCGGAGGTGTTGAAATCGCCCGCCAGCTGGGCCACTTCGGTCAACGCGCGGCTGAGCGCCTTCTCGGGGCTGGGGGTGGTGCCGGCGGTCCATACGATCTCGCTGCTCGCCGGAAATGTGGCGGGGTCGTAGGCGAGGACCCCGATCGAAGGGATGCCCATGTCGAGGGTGAAATCGGATATGAAAAGCGAGATGCCGCTGCGGCGGTATTTCTCCAGCATGTCGAGCACCATGGGGTCCGTGGCGGATTCGGGGCGGATCGCCGGCACCGCCAGGCACTCATGGCTGATCACGGAAGAGACGTGCCGCTCGACGATTTCGCAAATTCCCTGCAAAATGGCCTCCTCCTTGCAGTTTCCGGCCGACGGGCCGTTGAATTCGTTGATCGCGAAGAACCAGTCGAACGGGACCTGGACGATGGTGCCCCGGGTCAGATTGAACGCCCGGGTCCATTTCAAGGGCAGGGACTCGAAAATTTCCCGGCTGATGGGCAGGTCATCGGAGTCGTCGTGGACCGAGCGGGCGATCATATCAAAGGGGATGGCCGAATCCCCGATGCCGGCGACGGTGCTCGGCTGGAAGTTGGCCGGGTTCTTGACAAAGCTGAAGAAACTGAATCGCTCGGCCAGTTCCATCACGGCGCTCGCTTCCGCCTGCTGCGGCGTCGCGCCCTTTCCCATCTGTTTTCGAGTTCCGATGATGCGCTGCGCCTCCGGAGCGCAACGGCTGATATAGACGGGAATCCCGATGCGCCCCTTGTCGATGCGCAGGGTCTCCGCAAGGATGTCCAGTTGGGCCGCCTTCAGTTTTTCTCTGAAACGGCGGACGGTCTCTTCCGGCGGGAGGATTTTGTCCTGGTCCAGGGTGAAGGTCTTGAAAGCATCTTCCAACACAATCGACTGCATAAAACGTCTCCTTCGCGGGGTCGGGCGTCGCCCCGTTGCCATCGACCGGCTGCCCCGGCGGCGGCCCGTGATCGTGGAAGGTCCATGGGGGGCACTCGCTAAATTAATTGATGTTTTTAATTGACCGACAGATGATAATTTGTTAAAAGAAAATTTTGTGTGGGGATGTAGCTCAGCTGGGAGAGCGCGGCGTTCGCAACGCCGAGGCCAGGGGTTCGATCCCCCTCATCTCCACTTCATTCAGCACGCTGTCTGCCGGGTTGTTCATGAGTTCTATTCCATAGCATACGGCTATGAAAATAGAAACAGGATTTCGCCTGAAAATATCGGGAGATCAAGGGACCGGCTGATTTTGGAAGTCGGGTGGCCTTTTCAAGGTCACCCGACTTTTTTGCACGTCCGGCCGGCGGGGCGACGGCGCCGCGGGGGAGACAGGAATGAGTCGAAAAGCCGAAATTGAGCGCAAGACCCGGGAGACGGCCATTGCGGTTGCGATCGACTTGGACGGCCAGGGGCAAGCCGACGTCAGCACGGGGATCCCCTTTTTCGATCACATGCTGACGCTGTTCGCGGTTCACGGGTTTTTCGACCTCCGGCTGCGCGCACAAGGCGACATCGAGATCGATTCCCATCATACCGTGGAGGACGTGGGCATTGCCTTGGGAGACGCCATCGAAAGGGCGCTGGGGGAGCGCAGCGGTATCCGGCGTTACGGGTATGCGGTGACGCCCATGGATGACGCCCTGGCGATGGTGGCCGTCGACCTGTCGCGCCGGCCCTACCTGGTGTTTCAGGTCCCCGCCTGCGAGTCGGGGGAAAGATCCTTCAACCGCAGCCTGGGCAAGGAATTTTTCAAATCCGCCGCCAACCACGGCGGAATGAACCTTCATATCAACGTGCCGTACGGAGACAACGAGCACCACGTCCTGGAGGCGGTGTTCAAATCCTTCGGCCGGGCCCTTGCGCAGGCCGTCGGCGTGGACGCGCGCGTCAGCGGCGTGCGCTCCTCCAAAGGCTCGCTCTGATCGGCAGCAGCGAAATTCTCCACCGATTGTCGGAACATGCTCATCATACCCGCCATTGACCTCAAAAACGGAAAATGCGTCCGGCTGATCCAAGGACGAATGCAGGACGAGACCGTCTATTCCGACGACCCGGAGGCGGTGGCCCGGCGCTGGGCTGACGCCGGTGCCCGGCTGCTGCACGTCGTCGACCTGGATGCGGCCATCGAGGGAAGCCCCCGCAACCAGGCCTGTATCGGGCGCATCATCCGCGCAGCGGGCGTGCCGGTGCAGGTGGGCGGCGGCTTGCGCGACCAAGGGGCGGTCGATGCCTGCCTGGCGCTGGGCGCGCATCGGGTCGTGATCGGCACGGCCGCCGCGCAGGACTTGAATGTCGTAAGGGAGCTCTGTCGCCTGCACCCGGAGCGGATCGCCGTCGGGATCGACGCGCGCCAGGGTCGGGTGGCCACCCATGGTTGGACGCGGACCAGCGAGATCCGGGCGGTCGACCTGGGCCGGCAGGTCGAGGAAGCCGGGGCCGCCGCGCTGATTTTTACCGACATCCACCGCGACGGCATGCAGACGGGACCGAACATCGAGGCGACCCGGCAACTGGCGGAGTCGGTGCAGATCCCCGTCATTGCCTCGGGGGGGGTCGGATCGATCGAGCATGTGCGCGCCCTGCTGCCTTTAGAGGCCGTCGGGGTGATCGGGGTCATTACCGGCAAAGCCCTGTACAGCGGGTCGCTGCGGTTTGAAGAGGCGATGGCGCTGAGCGCCGGCCAAGCCGGTCCCTCGATGCCATCGGTTTCACCGCGATCCGAATGACATATTGACAAATCTGCAGGTAAAACTTAGTTTTTCGGGTTACAAATACAACTAGCACCATGTGGCGTGGAGATTCGAGGGGCGTTCTTCAGGGGGTACGGCACTCCGCTTCGCCTGAGCCCGAACACGAGTTGGCACATCCAACGGCCGGTCGGACCAACACCTGACCCATCGCCTGTTTTTCCCGCAAGCGTTGCCACGACGATGGAGGTTGTTTTTTTTGGCGATTTACATCCCCGAGGACAAAGTCTCCGAAATTCGCCACGCGGCCGACATCGTGGAGATCGTATCTGAATCGGTATCGCTCCGCAGGGCCGGAAAAAACCTCGTAGGTCTTTGTCCGTTCCACGCCGAGAAAACCCCTTCCTTCACCGTCAGCCCCGACAAGCAGATTTTCTACTGTTTCGGCTGTGGCGCCGGCGGGAACGTGTTCAGCTTCGTGATGAAGCAGGAGGGGACGACCTTTGCCGATACCGCGCGGGCGCTGGCCCGCCGCTTCGGCGTCGATCTTCCCGAGAAGCCCCTGACCCGGCAGGATCAAAAACGCATCAGCGAGCAGGATGCTCTTTGGGCCGTCAACCGGGCGGCCGCCGACTTTTATCACCACACCCTGCTGCGCGAGGAGAGCGCGGCGGGGGCGCGCGCTTACCTCACGCGCCGCGGATTGACGTCCGAGACCCTCGCTGCGTTTCAACTGGGCTATGCGCCGAAGGGCTGGGACCACCTGTTGAAATTCATGACCCGTCAGCGATTCGCCCCGTCGCTGTTGGAGAAAGCCGGTTTGGTGGCGGCGCGCAAGGAGGGATCCGGCTTTTACGACCGGTTCAGGGACCGGGTGATCTTCCCCATCCGGGACGAACAGTCGCGCGTGGTCGGCTTCGGCGGCCGGGTGATGGACGATTCGACCCCGAAGTACTTGAACTCGCCGGAAACTCCTGTTTACGTGAAACGGCGGGTCCTCTACGGGTTTCACCGCGCCAAGGAGACCTGTCGCGCCGAGGGGACGGTTTACATCGTTGAGGGCTATCTGGATCTCATCGCCCTGCACCAGCATGGGATTCTCAACGCGGCCGCCACACTGGGTACCGCGCTCAGCCCGGAGCACATCCGTTCGCTGGCGCGCTTCGCCGGTCATCTCGTACTGGTTTACGACTCCGATGAGGCCGGCATCCGTTCCGCGCAGCGCTGCATCGACATTTTCTGGAAAGAGCATGTGGATTTCCGGCGCGGCGACGTGTTCCGCGAAGACCGAGCCGACACCCACATCCTGGTGCTGCCCGAGGGGCATGACCCGGACTCCTTTCTTTTTAAGCACGGGACCGATGAATTCCGGCGATGGGCGCGCACGGAGCAGAAAAGCATCGTCAGCTTCCTGATCGACAGCGCCGTTCGCAAGCACGGCCTGAGCACGGAAGGCAAAATCCGTATCGTCTCCGACCTGCAGGCGCCGCTGTCCGCGGTCAACGACAGCGTTGCCCGGGCCCTGTATGTCCAGCAGCTCGCGGAGCGGATCGGTGCGCCGGAAACGGCCATTCTGGCCAAACTGAGGGAGTTCGAGGCTTCCTCCGCGACGCGCGGGGCCTCCGATCCCGCGCCCGGGCGCAACGATCCGGCGGCGGTTGAACCCTCTCTGCGCATGGAGCAGCGCATCATCTCCATGATGCTTCAATTCCCGGAGATCATCCCGGAGGTCGTGGCGTCCAACGTCATCGGGCTCTTCGCGCACAAGGAGTTGCGCGCCGCCGGCGAGGCCGTCATCTCCTTTCGCCTGCGGTCGACCGATCAGCTGCCGGAACTTATGGCGCGGTTGGAAGAGGGCCCGGTCAAGCAACTCACGGCCTTTCTGGCAGTGGGCGACGAGGCGTGGACCGTGAAAGGGTGCAAGAACCTATTGGCGCGGTTTGTCCAGACCCGCCAAAAGCAGAATGCCGGGAGATCCATTCAAAAAGCGATCGAAGCGGCCGAGCGCGAACAGAATGAACCCGAAGTGCTGCGTCTGCTGAGTGAAAAACAAAAAATGGCCGTTCGCCGCGAAAAACAGAAAATGTCCGCATTGGACAACAAATAGCGAGCGTCGAGGACCGGGGAGGCAATTGCAATATGTCCAAACAAGCGACCCAGAAGAAAAAAACCACTCAAAAGGCCCCGCGCACCGTTTCCGGAAAAAAGAAACCCGCTCCGGCCAAGACAAAACCGGCGCCAAAATCCAAAGCGGCGTCGACCCGACTTGAAGCGCCGCCGGCGGCCCCCGAGAAAAAAGTCGACAAAAAGGCGATTGCGGAACTGTTGCTGAAGGGTAAGAAACAGGGGTATCTGACCTATGACGAAATCAATGAATTGCTTCCGGAAGACATGCTCTCTCCCGATCAGATCGACGAAACCCTTATGCTGTTCGACGACAACGGCATCGAGGTGGTGGATGAAAAACAAAACAAAAAGGTCGTCAAACTAAAGAGCGCGGCGGAGAGCAAGGTCGTCAGCGACGATGTGGACGCCGGCGACTACGGTTCGGTGACGGACCCGGTGAAGATGTATCTGCGCGAGATGGGCATGGTCACCCTGTTGAGCCGGGAAGGCGAGGTGGAGATCGCCAAGCGGATCGAAGCCGGCGAGCAGGAGGTCCTGCGCGCGTTGCTGGAGGCGACCATCGGTGTCGAGGCGATCATCGAGCTGGGTGAAAAAATCGCCAACGGCGCTTTAAGGCCCAAACACGTCCTGCGCGACATCGACGAGGGCGACACTTACAACGACGAGGTCGTCCAGACCGACAAGTTCCTGGAGACCATTCGCCGGATCAAAGAGCTGCATGGAAAAAGCCGCGGCTGCCGTGAAAAGGCCTTTGCGTCCGAAGGTGATCTCGAGGCGCAGCGCAAAGCCAAACGCCAGATGCAGCAGTTGATATCCGAGATTTTTGACCTGCTCAAGGACTGGCGGCTCGAGGCGAATGTCATCGATGAGATCGAGTTGAAAATCCTCAAGGAAATCGAATTTTTCGACTCGACGGCCAAAAAAGTGTCCCGCTTCGCGGAAAAGTGCAGCGCCTCGGTCAAGGAGCTTCGCGACCACCTGGGTTCGAAGGCCGCTTTCCTGAGATGGGTTTCCGGCCGCAGCACCGCCTCCAAGGAAGAAATGGCCGCCGGATATGTGGGCATCAAGGAGAGCATCGAGCAACATGCGCGTCGTGAAAACGAGGTGTGCGCCAACAGCCGCGCCCTGAAGCGCATCATGAGCAGTGTGGAGGACGGGCGGTTGACCGCCAAACTGGCCAAGAGCGAGCTCACCCGGGCCAATCTTCGGCTGGTGGTCAGCATCGCCAAGAAATACACCAATCGGGGGCTCCAATTCCTGGACCTCATCCAGGAGGGCAATATCGGGTTGATGAAGGCGGTGGACAAGTTCGAGTACCGCCGCGGCTACAAGTTCTCCACCTACGCCACGTGGTGGATCCGCCAGGCGATCACTCGGGCGATCGCCGACCAGGCCCGGACGATCCGGATCCCCGTGCACATGATCGAGACGATCAACAAGCTGATCCGGACCTCCCGCTACCTCGTCCAGGAGCTGGGGCGCGAGCCGACCCCGGAGGAGATCGCGGTACGGATGGACATCCCGCTGGAGAAGGTCCGCAAGGTGCTCAAGATCGCCAAGGAGCCGATCTCGCTGGAGACGCCGATCGGCGAGGA
>CAZLSV010000051.1:25543-36004 GCA_964562235.1 uncultured Desulfatibacillum sp. | reverse complement strand
CCGTCGCTGCCTGTCTGCGGTAACCCTGAGACGGCTGGGGGGCGTGGCAGAGTCATCTGAAAAATTGGTTGCGGCGCGCCGCGGCGGGCACCCCGCTCCGCCTGACGTCGGCTCACGCTGGACCTGTTTATTCGCCGGAGCAATAACGCCTCCTATCTTTTAACGGGAACGCCGCATAAGGTGGATGTCAGTTACGATCTCCCATCCGCTCCCGGAGCTGTCGGATCTCCTCCGAGGTGTCCTGGCCGAGACGGCCGGCCTGCACGAACTCTTCCAGGGCCTGCTCGAGTTGGTTCGATTTGAGATAAAGCTCGCCCAGGCGGCGGCGGAACAGGGCATTGTCGGGAGCCAGCCTCACGCTCTCCCTGCAGAACACTAGGGCGATTTCCGGGTTCTCGCCTTTTTCGTCGAAGAGACAGCCCAGGGCCGAGAGAGCCGTCGAATCCGCCGGGTTGGCCTTCACGGCCTTTTGATAGGCGCTGATGGCCTTTTCCGGGAGACCGACGGCGGAGTAACAGTCGCCGAGCAGCCGGTAGACATTGCCGGATCGGGTTCGCAGGCGCGCGGCGTGCTCCAGGAAAGGCCGGGCGGCCGGCGCCTGGCCCATCTCCAGGTAGAGCTTGCCGGTCTGCGCGAGAATTTCAAACACGTCGTCCCGTAAGGCGTTGGCCTTGAGGAAGAACCCCAGCGCGGTGTCGCGGCGACCGAGCAGGGCGTGGATCAGGCCGATGTTGTAGGCCGCCATGTATTCGCCGGGCTCCAGGCGCAGGGCGGTCGAGAACTGCTCCAGGGCCCGTTCGTGATCGCTGAGCACGGCGTAGCAGACCCCGAGGCTGTTGCGCACGTTGACGTTTTCCCCGTCCAGGGCCAGGGCGTGCTCGAATTCGCGGATGGCGGAAGTGATGTCGCCGCGCTCGTAGTGTTTGTCGCCGCTGATGTTCAGGCTGACCGCGTCGAAGGCCACGCGGCTGCCGGGCCCGAAAAACGCGGCATGGTCGATGGCCTTGCGGGCATTCTCCAGGACCTGCGGTCGCGGGTAGTCGAGCGTCGGGAAGGCGGCAACACCGGCCGTGACGGTTCGGCCGGCCCGGGCGTGGATCTCCTCCTGCAGGCCGCGGGCCAGCTCGATGCATTCGGAGGCCTCGCGGTTCGGCCAGTACCCGGTCAGCAGCCCTGAATCCTCGATTCCCCAGAAGGCGCCGGCGCGTCGGCAGGCCGCATCCAGAGCGTCGGCGACGGGTGCCAGAACGTTGCCGTCCGGTGTGTCGGCATCGGCCCCCGGGGTTTCATCCGGCCGCAGGACGACGACGCCGAAGCGGCTGCAGTCGTTGAGGCGCTCGACGGCCTCCTGGCGAAGCCGCGGGCCGCACCAAACGTCCGGAAAGGACGCGAGCAGAGCGGTCCGGGCGCGGTCGGCCCCGTACTCCGGCAGGTCCTCGACCCGCCGGACGTCGGTTCGGGACAGCAGGAAATGACGGCTGGTGCCGGCTTTGCGCGCGATTTTTTTCCGTCGGTTCGTCATGGGTCAGCCACCTGCCAGGACCGCGGCCAGGGCCGCTGCAATGAACGGTGTCTCATCCGGCTGCAGGGTTCGTGCATCCATCAGAAAGGCGCCGTCTTCAATGCGGCCGATGATCGGCGGGTCGCAGCGCCGCAGGTTGAGCTCGAGCTGGTTGGCCGTCAGCCCGTCGACATGCACCCTCAGGCAACGGCTGGGCAGATCCAGCAACGGCAGGGACCCGCCACCGGCCTTCGAGGAGAGCCGGACGATCTCGACCTTCAAACGGGGGTCCCCGATGCCCTTCAAGCGGCGGGCGAGTTCCTCGGCGCGCGGCTGAACCGCTTCTTCGTTCTCGGTCAGCATGCGCAGGGTCGGGATCGCGGCCACGGCCTGCTTTTCATCCCGGTAGAGCCGCAGGGTGCTCTCCAGAGCGGCGAGGGTCAGCTTGTCGATGCGCAGCGCCCGGTTGATGGGGTTTTTACGGATGGCCTCGATGATCGACCGGCGGCCCACGATGACGCCGGCCTGCGGCCCTCCCAGCAGCTTGTCGCCGCTGAAGGTGACCACGTCGGCGCCGCTGGCAACCGAATCCTGGACGGTGGGCTCCTTCAGCAGGCCGTACCGGGAGAAGTCGATGAAAGTGCCGCTGCCCAGGTCCTCCATCACGGGAACGCCGCGCCGGGCGCCCAGTTCGACCAGCTCGCGCAGGGGCACCTGGGCGGTGAACCCCACAATGCTGTAATTGCTCCAGTGCACCTTGAGCAGCAGCGCCGTGTCCGGGTCGATGGCCCCTTCGTAGTCCCGCAGATGGGTGCGGTTGGTGGTCCCGACCTCCTTGAGGGTGGCGCCGCTTTTGGTCATGACATCCGGGATGCGGAAGGACCCGCCGATTTCGACGAGATCCCCGCGGGAGACGATGACGCTACGGCTGCGGGCGATCGTCTCCAAGCTGATGAGCACCGCGCCGGCGTTGTTGTTGACCACCATCGCGTCCTCGGCGCCGGTGATCTCGCACAGCAGGTCCCGGACCGCCATGTAACGCGAGCCGCGCCGCCCCGCTGCGAGGTCGTATTCGAGGTTGGAGTAGCGGCCGGCCACGACGGCCAGGTTCTCCAGGGCCTCCGGCGCCAGCAGGGAGCGGCCCAGGTTGGTGTGGATCACGACCCCCGTGGCGTTGATGACCCGCCGCAACTTCGGCTGCATGGCCGACCGGACGGCGTCCTTGACGCGCTGCATGACGGCGGCATCCGAAAAGTCTTTCTCGACCGGGGGCCGGGCGCCCTCCCGTATGCGGCGGCGGTCGGCGTCGATGACCGAGCGGATGGCATTGACCACCACGGTGGCCGGGACCAACTCGAAGCAAGCCTCTTTCTGCGCGAGCCCCATCAGGCGGTCGACGGCCGGGAGCATCCGCAGCAGGTTTCGCTGGTGTTCACTGAGGTCCATTCGTTCTTCCCGATGGCCCCGCCGGGGCCTGTCCGGTTGCTATGCGGTGATGGCCGATACAGGGGTCGCATCGAAGACATTCAGCGGGATCATGTCCACGATGCGAGGAAATTGGCCGGCGGACAGGCCGATGGCGCTCAGCCGGGGGGCGAGCTCGCCGGTGTCCTGCTTCTCCAGCTCCAGACCGGCATGGAACCTGGACATGATCAGGTTGGCCAGAAAAACAATGTGGTTCAACTCCGGAAACCGGTGGCTCTGCTCGGGCCGGTGATGGTGGCGGATGGCCTCCGCCAGTGAATCCGGCAGCTGCCACTTCTGCGCCAGTTGATAGCCGACCTCGCTGTGAGTGGTGCCGAAGAGCGATTGCTCGGCCTGGATGAAATCGGTCGCCTTCTCCTCGATCAACTGCCGGTAAAAAAGCGGCGCGGCGCCGGTGACGAACTGGTCGAGCACCACCTTGCCGATGTCGTGCAGCAGCCCCGCGGTGTAGGACAGACCGGGCTTGGCCGCGTGGGTCAGCCGGGCCAGTTTTTCGCTCACGATCGCCGTGCCGACGGCGTGGTGATAAAGCCCGCCCTTGCAGAGCGAGTAGCCGGAGGCCGTCTGGTCGAAAAACCCCTCCACCGCCGCGGCGATCACGAACTTCACGAGCAGGTTGACCCCAAGGTACATGAGGGCGTGGTCGACGGAATCGATCGGGGTGCGGCTGGCGAACATGACCGAATTGGCCAGCTTGAGGGTGCGCGCGCAGAGAACCTGGTCCTTGCGCAGTTCATCCGCCAGGGTTCGGAGGTCGTATTCTTCCTCGTCGATCAGCCGCAGGATCTTGAGCGCCGCCTGGGGCACGGGCTTCAACTGCTCAACGGCCCGGTCAATTTCTCCCGGAGCGGGCAGCGCGACGACCCCCGGGAGCGCTGTTTTTTCAATGCCCGACGGCTCGATCCGGCATCGCCACTGCTGCATGTCGAGGCTGATGCAGCAGGAGAAGAACCCCCCGGTCTCCTCCTTGCGGATGGGGATTCCCTCTGCCCTCAAGATTCGTTCCACGACTTCCGCGGTTCGACCGCCGATGTCAAGATTGAGGTCGAGGTCATCGACCGGGCCCACCAGCGCCCCTCCCGCGACAGTGGCTTTCAGCCGTTCCCGCCGCGCACCCGCATCGCACAGGGCTTTGAGAAAAAGAGGCATGCCGCTGGAGGCGTATTTTCCCGGTTGGCTGTCGCCGTCGAGCGAAACCGGCTCCGGAAGCAGAAAATGGGCGAGCCCGCCGACGCCGGCCTCCGGGTCGACCGCAGCCACGGCCACGCAGGTGCCCAGGTAGGCCTCCAAAATCATCGGCTGGCCATGGCCGACATTAAAAATTCCTGCACTGACGTGAAGGCGTTGCATGGGCGGTTGCGTCGACTGGGGTTAAGGCAAATAGTTATTTGGAAACATTATAGATTCTTATACCACGGCAGGCGGGTGGATTCAACTTTTTTCTTGATTTTTTTCAGGCCGGGCTCGGCCTGAAAAAAATATTTATGGGAACGGGGAAATGAGATATGCTCCTAATTATAAGAGCGGATGTTTCGGTTTTTGGATCTCTTGGTGTTTCGAACAAGGGCACGCCCGTGAATCCCGTCCTCACGGCCCATCGGGGAACCCGTTCGCCCAATACCAAAACACCAAAATACCCAAACACCAAAATACCCAAACACCCAAATACCCAAATACCCAAACACCCAAATACCCAAACACCCAGATACCCCCTATGCAAAACATCCTGGTCACCGGCGGATGCGGTTTCATCGGATCCAACTTCATCCGTTACCTGTTGAACGACGCCGGCTTCCCGGGCCGGGTGGTCAACATCGACAAGCTGACCTATGCCGGGAACCCCGAGAGCCTTGCGGATGTCGAAAAACAGCACCCGGACCGGTACGCGTTCGTGCACGCCGACATCTGCGACCGCGAGGCGGTGCGCGAGGTGTTCCGCCGCTTCGCGATCGACACGGTCTGCCACCTGGCCGCCGAGTCCCATGTGGACCGGTCGATCGCGGCCCCGGACGCCTTCATCCGGACCAACGTGGAAGGCACCTTCGTTTTGCTGGAGACGGCGAGGGAGCAGGGCGGCCGTCTCGAGCTCTTCCACCACGTGAGCACGGACGAAGTCTACGGGTCCCTCGGCCCCGAAGGTTACTTCACCGAGGAAACCCCCTACCGGCCGAACAGCCCTTATTCGGCCTCCAAGGCGGCTTCGGATCACCTGGTGCGCGCCTACGGACAGACCTACGAGCTGCCCGTGACCATCTCCAACTGCTCCAACAACTACGGCCCCTATCAGTTCCCGGAAAAGCTGATCCCGCTGATGATCCTGCATGCGGCCGAAGGCAAGCCGCTGCCGGTCTACGGCCGGGGGGTGAACATCCGGGACTGGCTTTACGTGAGCGACCACTGCCGCGCCGTCTGGCTCATCATGCAGAAGGGCCGGCGCGGCGGCGTCTACAACGTCGGCGGCCGTTGCGAAATGGCGAACATCGACACGGTCCACCAGATCTGCGAGCTGGTCGACGAGGCCCTGCCCGATGCGGGGCGGGGGCCCCGCCGCCGGCTGATCACCTTCGTCAAGGACCGGCCGGGCCACGACCTGCGCTACGCCATCGACTGCCGCAGGATCGAGGAGGAGCTCGGCTGGACCCCGCGGGAGACTTTCGCCACCGGCTTGCGTAAAACCATCGACTGGTACCTGAGCAACCGGGCATGGGTCGAACGGGTCCGCAGCGGCGAGTATCAACGGTGGGTGGAGCAGCACTACGGGGGATGACTTCGTAATAGGGCCAATTTCGGCGTTGCGCTGCGCCTCGCGGGCCCTGCGGCGTACTACTTGTACGCCTCGGGCCGCAAGGCTTGCGCGCCTTGAACTTGGCCCTATTACGAAGTCATCCGAAATCGGGCGACTTTTTAACCCAGACCAACCGGAACCCAATTCGAATTTCTTAACACACCTGGACCGCCGATGACCCAACGCACCACGAGATCCCCCAAGGACTACATCATATTCCCGCTGGACGTTGCTTCGGAGGATGAGGCGAAGCGCTGCGTGGACCTGCTGGCCGACGCGGTGGGCATGTTCAAGGTGGGGCTGGAACTCTTCGTGCGCTGCGGGCCGGGCATCGTTCGCTTCATCCACGCGGCGGGCTCGGCCGGCGTGTTCCTGGACCTCAAACTGCACGACATCCCCGCGACCGTTTCGAGGGCCATGGCCGGTGTCGCCGAGCTGGGCGTCAAACTCGCCACGGTGCACTGCGGAGAGGACCCGCGCATGCTCGCGGCGGCGGTGTCCGCTGCCGGCCCTGTCGGGGTGCTCGGGATCACGGTGCTGACCAGCGTTTCCCCGGCGGACATTGCCGGGGCGGGATTTCGCGACGAGCTGGCCGCCGATCTTTCCCGGCTGGTGATGAAGCGCGCCAAGTTGGCCAGGGCCGCCGGGTGTGCGGGGATCGTGTGCTCCGGGCTCGAAGTCGGGCCCATCAAACAGACCTTCGGCCGGGATTTTCTCGCCGTGACCCCTGGCATCCGGCCCGCCTGGGAGTCCTCCGGCACGGATGATCAGGTCCGCATCGTCACCCCCGCCGCCGCCGTCAAGGCCGGCTCGGACTACCTCGTGATCGGCCGGCCGATCCGGGACGCCAAGGACCCGCGCGCGGCGGCGCTGAAAATCGCCGCCGAAATCGAAGCCGCCGGAAAAAGTGTTGACTTCGCGTGATGTGTTCCTTTAACTTGTTTTCACATCATCGCATGTGCCTGCACTGCCTCCGCTATTTCCATGCGCTTTCGTATCCGCTGCTTCTGACCGGGTTTTTGGTCCGATGATGCAGAGCTCGCCGCCGGGGTGAAATCTCTCCGAGCCCGCGCGCCTTGAAGCGTTAGGAGTATCGTTTTATGCCCAAGCCCTCGGAAACATACAACCTTTACGTATTGATGCCGGACCTCGCCAGGCAATGGCATCCCACAAAGAACGGCGCCCTGGGACCGAAAGACGTAACCCCCGGGTCCAACCGCCGGGTGTGGTGGCTTTGCGAAAAGGGCCATTGGTGGCTGGCCCGGGTGCGCGACCGGACCCGGGGCATGCAGTGCACGTTCTGCCGGGATCTGGGAAAGCAGAGCGACCCGAAGATGGCGGAGGCAAAGCCCGAGCTTATCAGGGAGTGGCACCCCAGCCGAAATGCCGGGATCAGCGCCAGGGATGTGTCGCTGCAGCACAAAGACAAAGTGTGGTGGATCTGCGGCCAGGGGCATGAATGGGAAGCCACCATCCGATCCCGGCTGAGCGGTAAAGCCTGCCCCCTTTGCAGCCCGTCTGAATTCCGCCCCGACGTGAGATCGGTCAGAACGTTAGGAGCGGCCTCCCGGCAAGGAACAACTGAAAGCTCCGGTGCGGCTGCGCCCTCGCTCCGTATGGCCGCCTGGCGTGATCAGACGGCGGCCCTATACAACGGGGCCGAGCTGAGAAAGAGCGCGCGCTATGAGCGCTCGGCAGTGGTGATGATCGAGAAGCCCCGTTCGGGAATTGTGGGGTATGCCCAGCTGCACAATTTCAGCGCCGGTGGGATGATGCTTTATTCGGACTTCGCTTTCAAGCCGGGCGAACTCATCTCCGTCCGGACCGAACAGCCCCTTTACCCTTCGGCCCCCAACGTCGTGACCAGCCGGGTGGTCTGGTGTCGCGACGTGAATGCCAAGGGCGAGGCGAATGGGCGGTTCGGTATCGGCCTGCGGCGGATGTAACACCGGCCCGCTCCTGCGGCCGATCCTGTCAATAGAGAAAAAACATGCGGTAAACGGACAGTCCCAGGAGGATCACGGCCGCCAGGGCGACGAAGATGAGCTGTTCCGGAGTGAAGCGGGGCATGCGGCGATAAGGGTCCGAGAATTCAAGGGGCCTATGGAAGAGAGGGGCGGAGTGCGGCCTTGCACTCGCCCCCTCGTTTTCTCAGCCCCTTGGCTCCTTTTTTATTGGGCGTCCAGTCCGAATTCCGTGTGCAGACACTGCACGGCAAGCTCCGCATATTTCTGCTCGATCAGGCAGGAGATTCGGATTTCGGAAGTGCTGATCATCATGATGTTGATGCCCTCGCGGGCCAGCGCCGAAAACATGCGCGCGGCCACGCCCGGGTGGCTGCGCATCCCCACCCCGGTGACCGACACCTTGGCGATGCTCTCGTCGCCGAGCACGTCTTCGGCCTCGATCCCCGCGGCCACCTCTTTCGCGATCTCCATGGCGGTCTTGAAATCGGCCTTCGGAACCGTGAAGGTCAGGTCGGTTGCGCCGCTGGCGCGCGTGTTCTGGATGATCATGTCGACGCAGATCCCCGCCGCGGCGACGGGGGTGAAGATCTTGGCGGCGATGCCGGGGCGGTCGGGCACCTTCCTGAGCGTGATCCGCGCGTCGTTTTTGTTCATGGTCACCGCGGAGACCACCACCCGTTCCATCCCGTTTTCTTCAGCTACGACCATGGTTCCCTCCTCATCGGAAAAAGACGATCGGACGTGCACCGGCACGTCGTACTTCATGGCGAACTCCACGGAGCGGATCTGCAGGACCTTGGCCCCGATGCTGGCCATCTCGAGCATCTCCTCGTAGGAGACCTTGTCGAGTTTGCGCGCTTTGGGCACCACGTTCGGGTCGGCCGTGAAAACGCCCGTGACGTCGGTGTAGATTTCGCAGGAATCGGCCTTGAGGGCGGCGGCGATGGCGACCGCGGAGGTGTCGGACCCGCCGCGGCCGAGGGTGGTGATGTTGCCTTCGGGGTCGCACCCCTGGAAGCCGGCCACCACCACGATGGTGCGGTCCGCGAGCAGGCTGCGGACGCGATCGACGCGGATGTCCTGGATGCGGGCGTTACCGTAGCAGAAATCGGTGCGGACCTCCACCTGAAAGCCCATGAGGGACTGCGCCGGGTGGCCCATGGAACGGAGCATCATGGCCAGCAGCGCCGCCGTGGTCTGCTCGCCGGTGGCCAGCAGCGCGTCCAGCTCGCGCTTGTCCGGGTTTTCGTCGACTTTTTGGGCCAGCCCGATCAGGCCGTCCGTGACCCCTGCCATGGCCGACACGATGACCACGACATCGTGGCCCTGCTGATGGGTCCGGACCGCCCGACGAGCGACGTTTTGAATGCGATCCAGGTTGGCCACCGAGGTGCCGCCGTATTTTTGGACAATGACGCCCATTCATTACCTCCGTTCTTGCCGTCTCTTCAGCCCGGAGCCCGGGTTCCGCGGCCGCCGGCTGATAAGTCGAGGCTCTTTAGCAGACTTGCCGCGTCTTGTCCATATGCAGAAAAGCGCAGGGCGCGGCGGTCGCCGTGGCCGACCTCGAAGCGGATCTCCAGTGTTTCGGGAAGGGCTTCGGGCGGCAATTTGTCGGCCCACTCGATGGCGGCGACGCCGTCGCTTTTGAGGACCTCGACGAGCCCGAGGTCGTCAAGATCAAGACCCGCTTCCAGGCGGTAGAGGTCAATGTGAGCCAGCGGCCGGCGGCCGGGGTATTCATTGATGAGGGTGAAACTGGGGCTCGTCACGTAATAGCCTTCCGGTACATCGAGGCCGTGGGCCAACCCCTGGACGAACATGGTTTTGCCGCTGCCGAGATCGCCGATGAGGGCGATAACCAAGGGCGTGTCGACGAGCCTTCCGCATGCCTCCCCCAGCCGGCGGGTCTCCTCCTCGCTGCGGCTGTCGAAGGTCAGGCGGGTCGTCGGTGTCGATCGGAAGGCCGCCACTCAACTGATCCCGAGGAGGCTGGCGATTTCGCCGGGCAGCGCGTCCATGACCTCGCCGGCCAGAAAGCCCCGCGGCCCACGGTCGCGGGCCAGACGGTCTCCGGCGGCGCCGTGCAGGTAGACCGCCGCGCGGGCGGCCAGATCCGGCCGGGCTCCCTGAGCGATGAGACCGGCGATGGCTCCGGTCAGCACATCGCCCATACCGCCCGCGGCCATGCCGGGATTTCCGGTGGGGTTGACATGCACGCTGCCGTCCGGGTGGGCGATGACGGTGCGCGCCCCCTTGAGCACGACGTGAACCCGGCCGGCGGACGCGAGATCCCGGGCGCAGGCGACCCGGTCCTGCTGCACGGCGGCCGCCGTCGTCCCCAGCAGCCGCGCCATCTCTCCGGGGTGAGGCGTCAGCACCGCCGGCGCCGCCGCCCCTTTCAACAGATCGAGGTGTCCGGCCATGTGGTTCAGGCCGTCCGCGTCGATGACCATGGGCAGCGGGGTCGACCCGACCAGCTCGCGCACCAGCTCGCCGGTTTTCGGCGCCAACCCCAGCCCCGGGCCGATGGCCAGACATGTCTTTCCCGGCGCGAGAGACAGGAGCGCTTCACGGGCGGAGGGCCCCAGAACGCCGGTTTCCGATTCGGGCAGCGGCGCGGTCATGGCTTCCAGCAGGAGCGTTTCCATGACCGGGTTCAGGCTTTCGGAAACCCCCACCGTTACCAGGAGCTGCATGAGGTGATCCCCGTATACTTTCCG
>CAZLSV010000051.1:0-25533 GCA_964562235.1 uncultured Desulfatibacillum sp. | reverse complement strand
AGCCCCGCGCCGACCCGCAGGGCCGACATCGCGGCCAGGGCGGCCGCGCCGGTTTTTCCCGGCGATCCGGCGACGAGCAGCAGGTGGCCCGTGCGGCCCTTGTGGGCGTCCGCCGACCGGGGAGGCAGGCCGGCGCGGACATCCGCGGCCGAGAGCAGGAACTGCCGGGGCCCCACCCGGTCGGCGATGTGCGGCGGAATGCCGATGTCGAGCACTTCGACCCGGCCCGTGAGGGCCGCCCCGGGAAAAACGATGTGACCGATTTTGGGAAAGGCGAAAGTGGCGGTGACATCGGCGCGAATGCACGCCCCGCAGGGGTGGCCGGTGTCCGCGTTCAGGCCCGAGGGGATGTCGACGGCGAAGACCGGACGGTCCTGCTGGTTGATGAAGTCGATCACGCTCCGTAGCCAGCCCCGCACTTCGGCGTTGAGGCCGGTACCGAAAATGGCATCGACCCAGACCGCGGCCGTCCGCATCCGGGGCTGGTGGCGGGCCAGCGCCTGCTCGTCCGGCACTTCGATCACCGGCACGCCCAGGGCGGGCAGCAGATTCAAATTGGCGGCGGCGTCCCCCTTGACCTTGTCGGCCGAGCACAGGAGGTAGACCGTGACCGGGTAGCCCTTCAGCGCCAGGCACCGGGCGATGACATGGCCGTCGCCGCCGTTGTTGCCCTGGCCGGCGGCAACCGCCACCCCGCGGCGGGCGTCCTCGGAAAAATGGGCCAGGAAGATCCGTGCGGCTTCGCGGCCCGCGGTCTCCATCAGGACCCGGCCGGGGATGCCGAAGTCGTCGATGGTGGTGCGGTCCATGGCTTGCATTTCGGCGGCGGTCACAAGGTACATGGCGCAACTCCTTATAACGTTTGTCGCGTTGATCGCGTGTTTCGCGTTCACGCCCTGCGCGATTCCTGGTGTCGACGCCAGACGATGCCGGAAGTCGCCGGTTTCTTAAACGCGTCAACGCGATGAACGCGGACAACTGAAAATCGCACGGTGAAAAAAAAACGCTGCCCGCCGATCAGGAGCGTTTGGCTGCGCCTTCAGTCCTGAGAATCGTCGCCATCAGGCGCCGGCTCTTCGCGGCCATGCGGCGGGCGTCGGCCGCGGCGTTTTCGTGATCATAGCCGTACAGGTGCAACACGCCGTGCACCAGCAGCTGGGCGATCCGTTCGTCCAGCTGCAATCCGGCCGCCCGGGCTTCCCGGTGGGCGGTGTCCACGGAGATGACCACATCCCCCAGGAGGTTCGGGTGGAGGCCGGCGAAGGGGCCCGCCTGCATCGGGAATGCAATGACGTTGGTGGGCCCCTCGCGGTTGAGGAACTCCCGGTTCAGCGCGGCGATCCGCCGGTCGCCCACGAGCAGGATGGAAATCTCGCCTTCAGGAGACTTTAGCGCGTCTAACAGAATCCGGGTCCGGCGGCGCACCTTCCCCAGCGATATCCTGTGCCGTCTTTGACGGTTGGAGATCTGAATGTCCATTCTTGGCCCTGCCTTTGCCGGTTTCATCGGCGCTCTGGCGCTGCTCGAGATACTCGATGCGGTGGTGGTGGATCCCGTTGAGGATCGTGTTGAAACTGGCGGCAATCGTGTTGAGGTCCTTCAGGGTGATCCCGCACTCATCGAGCTGGCCGTCGGAAAGGAGGCGGTCCATCAGGTTTTTGACGAGCCCCTTGATCCGCGCCGGAGTTGGGTTTTCAAGCGTCCGGGAGGCGGCCTCCACGGCGTCCGCCAGCATGACCAGCGCGGCCTCCTGCGTGCGGGGTTTCGGCCCCGGGTAGCGGAAGTCCTCTTCCTTCACCGCGTCCCGGCCCTTCTGGAGCTTGGCTTTTTCGTAAAAATAGCGGATCAGGCCGGTGCCGTGATGCGAGCGGATGCCGTCGACGATCGCCTTTGCCAGCTTGTGCTCGCGCGCGATTTCCACCCCTTCTTTGATGTGGGAGAGCAGGATGAGGCTCGACATGGACGGGGCCAGTTTGTCGTGCTTGTTTTTTCCGTTGCGCTGGTTTTCGATGAAGTACTGCGGTTTTTTGATTTTGCCGATGTCGTGGTAGTAGCCAGTCACTTTGGCCAGCAGCGGGTTGGCGTTGATCTCCACCGCCGCGGCCTCCACCATGGTGCCCACGATCACCGAGTGGTGATACGTGCCGGGGGCTTCGATCATGAGCCGGCGCAGAATCGGGCGATCCAGGTTGGCAAGCTCCAGCAGGGTAATGTCCGTTGTGTACCCGAAGGTGATCTCCACCAGCGGCACCACCCCGGCGGCGACAAGGCCCGAGCCCATGCCGCCCAGAAAAGCGAAAACCGAACTCCAGGCCAAGCCGGCCCACGAGACGTGGCCGGTGCAGGCGCTGACCGCCGCCGCCAGAACGACGGCCATCAGGCCGGTCTTGGCGCCGGCCGTCACGAAGACTTTGCGTTCCCGGCAGTTGCGGATCCAGTAGGCCCCCATGCCGCCGCTGACCAGGAAAAACACGAGCATGGGAAGGCTGTTCTTGAAGACCATGGCCGCGGCCACGGCCATCACCACCGCAAACGGCAGCGCGCTGGCGAGCCCCAGGAAGACGCAGATGATCATGGGGGCGGCGGCCAGCGGGACGAGAAACACCGCCGTTGACTCCGAGACGGCGTAGGGCGAGTTGCGGATGAGCACCTCGCCGAAGGAGGCCAGCATCTGCGCCATCAGCTGAAACGCCAGAAACACGCTGGCCATCAGCAGGAGGTTCTGGATCGGGTTGTCCCAGTCGCTTGAGACGGGCCGGAGGAGCAGCACGTAGCTCATGACGATCAGGCCAATCACCAGGGCGGCGGAGCCCAGAACCATCAGGAAAAACTGCTCGGGCTTGGCTTCGGACTCCATGGCTTTGAGCTTCAGCAGGTGAAGCTCGGTGATGCGCTCCCCCTCGCGCAGCAGCATTTCACCCTGCTTTATCTTGTAGAGGACCGGCTTTATCTCGGCGGCCGCACGGGCCTTGCGCAGCTCCGTTTCGCTGCGGTTGAGCGTGATGTTGGGCTGGATCAGACGCTGGCAGAGGTCCACCGTCACGTTGACCATGGAAGCGTCGAGATCCCTCAGCACGGACTGGCCGGTGGACCGAACCAGCGAGCGGGCCTGCTCCAGGCTGTAAAACTGCTTGAAGTCCCGGACGATTCTCTCCTCCCGGGAGTGAACATCGCGCAGGAGCACCCCTTTTTCAATGTCCTTGGGCAGCGCCTCCCGGGTTGAGACCACTCCGTTCTCGGTGATTTTCTGCAGGATCTCGCCGACGGCCTCGGCGACGCGCTTGGAATAGCCGTCGGTTTCCAGGGCGGCGATAGCGCCCTTGTTCGCCCGGATGCCGAGCCGGTCCTCGAAGCCCTTGCGAATCTCCTCGGGCTGGAGGGGGGCGTCATTTTTGGGGCCGGCGCCGACGGCGGCGGCCTCCGGGGCCGAGGGCAGGGGGCGCGCGTCGAGCGCCGCCTGACGCAGGGCGCGCATGTCGGCGAAGGCCTCCTCGACGTTGCGTGCCGTGCGCCCGGCGATCTCGGTGTCGATGTCGAAAACCGTCAGGACGTCCTGAACCGCCTGCTGGCGCTTGATGTCGGTCGCCGCCTGGTCCTCCAGGAGGAAGTCCCGCTGCGCCTTCACGTCCTTTTCGGCGACGTCGCTCAGCCCGTAGGGGAGACGGGTCACCAGGAGGTTCGGGTGGATGATGAGGGTAAAGAGGAGGGTGACGGCCATCAGGAGCAGCAGGCGAACGCCGAGCGGCCGGTCCTGAAGCCAGGTGCGGTGCTTGAGAAGTTTGTCAACCGTCACGTTCGGCTCACCCTGGGTTCGGAGCGCCCTTGCCGCCCCTTTTTCGGGCGTCCAGGTCCTCGTAGGCACGGATGATTTCCTGCACCAGGCGATGGCGCACGACGTCCTGTTTCGAGAAAAAAACGAACTGGATCCCCTCGATGTCCTGCAGGATGTTTTTGGTTTCGATCAGGCCGGAGGTGCGCTCCGGCGGCAGGTCGATCTGGGTGATGTCGCCGGTGATCACCGCCTTGGAGTTGAAACCGATCCGGGTCAGGAACATTTTCATCTGCTCGGAGGTCGTGTTCTGCGCTTCGTCCAGAATGATGAAGGAGTCATTGAGCGTGCGGCCGCGCATGAAGGCGATGGGGGCGACTTCGATAACCCCTTTTTCCATCAGGGCGGAGACTTTTTCGAAGCGCATCATGTCGTGCAGGGCGTCGTAGAGCGGGCGCAGATAGGGGTCCACCTTTTCGGCGAGGTCGCCCGGCAGAAACCCGAGGGTTTCGCCGGCTTCCACCGCCGGTCGGGTCAGGATGATCCGGCTGACCTGGCCTTTGGAAAACGCCGCCACGGCCATGGCCATGGCCAGGTAGGTCTTGCCGGTGCCGGCCGGGCCGATGCCGAAAACGATGTCGTGGGCGCGGATGGCCTCGATGTAGGTTTTCTGAGACGGGGTCTTGGGCGTGACGAGGCTTTTTTTCGCCGTGATGTAGACGGTGTCCAGAAAGACGTCTTTCAGGTTCAGGCGATCGTTGCCGCTGAGCATCCGCGCGGCGTACTCGAAGTCGTTCGGGTGCAGCGGGTAGCCTGCCGTCAAAAGGTCGTAGAGCTGGTTCAGGAGGTTGTGGGCGAGCTCGGCCAGGGTGCGTTCGCCCTCCAGAAAAACGCTGGTGCCGCGCGTGTTGATGCGAATGTCGAGGATGTCCGCCAGCCGCTGCAAATTGCCGTTGTTCTCGCCAAAGAGCTGGCGGGCGTGGTCGTTGTCCGCGAACGGTATGGTAATGAGGTGACGATCGCTCATGGGGATGGCATCGGCGCCCGGAATTTGCCGCCGCCGATACGTTTCAAACAAAAACATTTACCACAGGTTGTGTCTGAAATGCAACCGCTGGCTTCGTCCGCCCGCGTCGCGGGCCTTTAGTTTGGCCTTGACGGGAAGGGGGGGCTTTGTTAGGTGGTCAGCAGGAAAGACCGGCACCGCGCACATCCACCCAACGCTTGAGCGTCCCATGAATGCTTTCGACATTCTCGTCGCCGTCTTTTTGTCCTACGGTTTGATCCGTGGCCTGTTCCGGGGGTTGGTCAAGGAACTGGCGTCGATCATCGGGGCATTGGGCGGTTTTTTTGCCGCCTATGCTCTTTACGGCGCCGCCGCCGGCTATCTGTCCGGACTTGTTTCGAACCCCGCGTATCGGAACATTCTGGCCTTCATGGCCATCTTCTGCGGGGTGGTGGTCCTGGTCAGCCTGTTGGCCCTCGTTATCCAATACGTGCTGAGGATTGTCTTTCTCGGCTGGCTGGACCGTCTGGGCGGGGCGGTGTTCGGCGTCCTCAAGGGGGTCTTGACCGTTTCTGTTTTGTTCCTGGTGCTCACCGCGTTCCTGCCGAAGGGCACCCCGCTGATCAGGGATTCCATGTCCGGCCCGTATGTTTCGATGGTTTCCGAACAGCTGGCGGCGCTGGTCTCCAAAGAGATCAAGGCTGAGTTTTCGGCGAAACTGGATGCCCTGAAAAAAGCCTGGAACCCCTTGAAATGAGCCCCTCGCCGTCCGCGATGAACGACCTGATCCAGGTCATCGAGCGGCTGCGGGGGCCGTCGGGCTGTCCCTGGGACCGCGAGCAGACCCCCCGTTCGATGGTGCGTTATCTCCTGGAAGAGGCCTATGAACTGGCGGACGCCATCGAATCGGACGGCGCGGAGCCGGCGTGTGAAGAACTGGGGGACGTCCTGTTTCATGTGCTTTTCCTGGTCCGGCTTTTTGCCGAACGGGGGCAATTCGACCTCGACGCGGTCTGCCGGGGGATCGCCGCCAAAATGAAACGCCGACACCCGCACGTGTTCGGGTCGGCCCGGGTGGCCGACAGCGCCGAAGTCGTCCGGAACTGGCAGGAGATCAAAAAAAGCGAGAAGAACAACGGGACGCCGGCGTCGGCGCTGGATTCCGTGCCGGCCAGCCTGCCGGGGCTTCTGCGGGCCCACGCGGTATCCAAGCAGGCGGCGGGCGCCGCCTTCGATTGGTCGGACCTGGCCGGGGTCTTGTCGAAACTGGATGAGGAGCTGGCCGAATTCAAGGCCGCCGTCGGCCGGGAGGACGCGGCCGGCGAACTCGGAGATATCCTGTTCACGCTGGTCAACGTGGCCCGCTTCAGCGGGGTGCACCCGGAAACGGCCCTGTCGGGGGCCACTAAGAAATTCGAGCGCCGCTTTCGGGCGATGGAGCAGATCATCGTCGACAGCGGCCGGGCGTTGGAAGAGGTTCCCCAGAGCGAAAAAGACCGGATCTGGGAAGAGGTCAAGTCGAAAGAATGATCGCGATCATCGATTACAACGCCGGCAATCTCGCGAGCGTGGCCCGGGCGGTGGCGCATCTCGGATACCCCTGCAAGGTCACCCACGCGGCCGAGGAGATCCGCGCCGCCGAACGCATCATATTTCCCGGGGTGGGGGCGGCGGGCGCCGCCATGGCGAGCCTCGGGCGCTGGGGCCTCGATGCGGTTCTCAGGGAGCGGTTCGCCGCCGGAACGCCGATCATGGGGATTTGCCTGGGCACGCAGGTCATCATGACCCGCAGTGAGGAAAACGACACCGCCTGCCTGGGGATCGTCCCGGGCCGGGTGAAGGTGTTCCCGGCCGCGCTCGCGGACTCCTCCGGGGCGCGGCTGAAAATTCCCCACATGGGGTGGAACCGCATCCGCATCGGCCGGCAGCACCCCTTGTTCGCGGGGCTGGGGCCTGAAGACGAATTCTACTTCGTGCACAGCTATTACCCCGTGCCCGAAGACCCGGCGTGCGTCCTGGCCGTCTCGGACTACGGCATCCCCTTTGCCTCGGTCATCGGATACCGCAACCTGGCGGCCACTCAGTTTCATCTTGAAAAGAGCGGCCGTCCCGGCCTGCGCATGCTTGAAAATTTCTGCACCTGGACCCCTGCCGTTTAGGAGCCTCTCATGCTGAGCAAGCGCATCATCCCCTGTCTTGACGTCCGCGACGGCCGGACCACCAAAGGCATTCGATTCAAGGACAACATCGACATCGGCGACCCCGTCGACATGGCGCGCCATTATTACGAGCAGGGGGCCGACGAGATCGTCTTCTACGACATCACCGCCTCCCACGAACGCCGCAACATCATGATCGACGTCGTCCGCCGGGTGGCCGAGGTCATCTTCATCCCGTTTTCAGTGGGCGGGGGCATCCGCACCCTGGAAGACATGCGGGAGGTGTTGTTGGCGGGCGCGGAGAAGGTCAGCGTCAACTCGGCCGCCGTCCGCAACCCGGAGATCATCGCGCGCGGCGCGGAGGCCTTCGGCAGCCAGTGCGTTGTTCTGGGCATGGACGTCAAGCACGTCGGCGCGAGCGAGCACATCCCCAGCGGCTACGAAGTGGTGATCAACGGTGGGCGAACGTACATGGGGATGGACGCGCTGGAGTGGGCGCTGCGCGCGGAGAGGCTCGGGGCCGGCGAGATCTGCCTGAATTCCATCGATGCCGACGGGACCCGGGAGGGCTACGAGCTGAACCTGACCGCCCTGATCTCCGAACGGGTCGCGATCCCGGTGATCGCCTCGGGTGGCGCCGGCCGGCCGGAACACCTCCGGGATGTCCTCACCACCGGAAGGGCGGACGCCGCCCTCATCGCCTCGATGGTCCACTACGGGGCCTATGCGATGGCCGACATCAAGTCCTATCTGAGCCGTTGCGGCATCAAAATCCGCACGACGTGGTGAACGACCGGACTACGCAACTTCCCCGAGAGGCAGATAGCCCGGGGGCGTGAGCTTGATCAATTTGCCGTCCTCGTCGTATTTTTCGATAAGGATCTTGCCGTCTTCCAACCGGGTCCGGTTGTGGGTGTTGTCTCCCCCGTCTTGAAGCTTTGCCTTTTCGCCATCGTTCGATTTCTCCACCGGGCGTGCTTCGCGCATGCGCTCGGCCTTTTTTACGATGACTTCCTTTTCCGCGCCGCTGTCATGCATGCCCGTTCGGGGCATCTGCTGAACAGCCGCATCACCGATGACGTCAAACATGGTTCCTCCTTTGTGCTCCCGGGTTGACGTTCTGCCAATCTCCAGGTCCTGCATCGGGTTTCTTGGGTTCAACCGCCGGGGTGCCGGGCCCAGCTCCGACCGCTGGTTCCCCCACCGGGGCGATGGCAGCCCTTTGTCAGGCGCCGCCTCCTCAGGCCCAAGATTCTGTTTTGCTCTCCGTTGGCTTCTCCGGTACCGGGTCCAGTCGCCGGATCAATGCCGTCGGGCTCCCCAGGGCCAGACGGCTGGTGCGTTTGCGGTTGATGGCATCAATCACGTTGAAGGTGAATTCCGCGTCCGCCGGTTCCCCGGAAGCGGCGGCGTCCTCCTCGAATGGAGGCGACTCCAGCGATGCCTTCTCACGGGAGAGCGAAAGCGCGGCCACATCCGTTACCTTCTCCAGCACCTGCCGGGAGAATTTGGCCATGGTGGCCTGACGGCTGCTCTCCGTGGACAGGGCCTGCTCGTCGGTGCTTTTTTTGGGCACTCCCTCGGCCGGTTTTTCGTTTTTACGCATCCGGCTCAGTTTCCTGCCAAAGCATTCGAGCACGTTGTTCATCTGGTAGCGGCTGACTTGCATTTCGGATTCCCCCTGCAGTTACCTATCGGCAGGGGTGGGGAAGGACTTTAGGGAAAAATGCAGGGGCGCATAAAAAATGAATAATGGCAGAGTGTTGCGAGGGATCATCAGGGTGGTCGACCGGAGGGCGGGCTTGCTTTCAACAGAAATCGCCGCCGGGTCTACATGCGCACGGCGTTAATAAAACGCGGAGGCCGGCCCTTCGCGGGCCGGCCTCCGCGTTTTCAGTCGTCGAAATCCCCCTGCGGGCCCTTGTCCGTCTGCAGGGCGGCGGCTTTTGCCTTGATTTTAGCGAGGGTCCATTCGGCGGGCTTTTCGGTGCGCCGGGTCTTGGGCCGGCAAGCGTAGGAGCCGGTTTCGAGGATCGCCTCGACGGCCAAGGGGGCGGTGTCCTGGGCGTTGAAGACCTTCGCCATCATCCGGTAGGCGAACTCCTCCACCCTGCGAACCATGCGCTCCCGCACCTCCCGTGAAAGCCCCAGGAGTTTGTTTTCGAAGGGCAGGTTGAGTTTCTTGTAATCCCCGGCTTTCAGGCCGCGGGCCTGGGCGTAGGTCACCATCTCCGCCCACAGGGACTCCGTGAGGCCTTCCCCCGGCACCTTGACGAAATTGCCGTCGGCATCGAGGAAGGCGTTGCCGTAGTCGTTCACCTCAAGGCCCCATGAGATCATCTGCAGGGCCGTGGCGACATTGGCCTTGGTGGTGCGCGTCTTGGCCGCGATCTTCCGCAGCCGATCGGAGCTGTTGCCGGAGGTGCCGTGCTGGGCGCCGGAGACCTTGTACGCGGCGATGGCCTCGTGGACCTGGCGGGTGAGGTCCACCTGGATGCCGGAATCGCTCGCCTCGATGCCGTGGGTCGTCCCGTTGTTCAAGGCGATCCAGTCCGGGAAGATCCCGTGCGCGTTCAGTCCTTGAATCAAGAAAAGCGCCTCCGCGGGGGTCGAAAGTCCCTCCTTGCCCTTGATTTCGCCGACCTCGGTCTCGAGACCGGCCCACTTGGGGATGCAGGGGTTCAACTCGATGCTGGCCAGCAGGTTCTGGTCGTCGGGCAGGTGCGAAGCGTCGATGGCGATGGAGGTGATGCCGGCGTCGAACATGGAGGGGATTTCGGTTTTGGCGGCTTCGATGTCCTTGGCGCCCTTGATGCCGTAATGGTCCGCGTGGATGGCGACGGGAATGGTGATGCGCATCTGGTTGCAGAAGGTGTCGACCAGTTGGGCCATGTTCCAGAAATTCACGGCGCAGTAAGCTCCGGCGCCGCCTTCGGACTTGGCGATTTCGATGATCAGGGCGGCGTTGGCCCGCTGGGCGGCCCTCAGCGCGCCGCGGATGACGAACGCGTTGCGGCCGTTGGCGGCCAGGGCGATGGCATGGCCTTTCTTGAGCATGGCCCGGTCGATGTACCGGCCGCTGACGATCAGGGCCTGGGAGTGCGGGAAGAGCTTGACGATGTTCGGCGGGCGGCCGATCGCAAGCGCTTTTTTAAACCCTCTGGGAGAGCTCGTTTTCGATGCCGGCATGAGGGGCCTCCTTGTCGAGTTTCCGGGTTCAGACGAATATGTCGACCACCAAACCAGTGGCGGCGGGCAGGTGGGTCTGGAATTTCCGCAGCGAGGAGTAAGTGGCGTGAGGCCGGGAAAACGACCCGGGCCGGCCGCCCATGGGAGGGGCGGGCCAGCCATCCCGAAGACTCGCTGCCGGGGCTTTGGCCGCCGGCGGCGGGTTGGTGTAGGCGCGCTCCAGCGGGCTCAGGGCCTGCCGGCACGGTTCGTACGGGACGATGCTGTAATCCGCGGTGACAGCCATCAACAGCCCGCAGTGTCACGGTTGGGGGTTGGCAATGAATTCGCCGTGTTCTGTAGCTTTACCGAACCCCAATCATAACTCAAATCGAAACCAACTGCAACCGTGCAGTGTTTTGAATTAAAAACCGGGCTGGGCCGTTCATTGTTTTTTGGCGGGCTTGGCGGCCTTGGCGTTTTCCTCCATGATGCGGTTGTTGAATTCCTCTACCTTCTTGCGAAGGTCATCGCTCATGGTCTCGTATTTGGCGGCCCGCAGGTTGAAGGCCTCGACGCGCTTGTTGTGGCCGTTGATTTCGTCGCGCGTCTTGGCCGTCTCCTTTTCCTTGGCGAGGGTCTCCTTTTCCTTCAAAAGGGCCTTGTACTCGGTGTCCACCTGTTTTTTTATCTCATCGATTTGCGCCCGGAAGGAATCCACCGAATCCTCCGGGGTCGAAGCCGAAACCGCTGAGATGAAAGCCGCCTCGGCTGCGCCCCCGGCCGGAGGTTTTTTCTCGGCGCCGTCAGCGGGTTCGGCGGAAAGAGCCACCGGGGCCCGGGATTCCTCGTAGCTGCGGGCCTTGCCCCTCTGGGCTTCCGGCACCTGGTTGATGTCGTCGGTGAACCGCACATTGCCTTGCTTGTCCAGATACTTGTAAAATTGCGCGCAGGCCGGTCCGGCAACCGTCAGGCTGACCGCCAGCACCACACTCAGACAGAGCTTCATGGTCCATCTCCTTGGCCGCATAAGGTGTTGTCTGTCTGTTTATCCGCTCTTTCACGGAAAACTTTAGGAAGGCGGCTCTTTGGCGAGCTCCGAGCCGGTGTCGTGTTTCGGTCCAAAATTTTTTTGACAAAGAAAAAATCTCGTGTAGAGTAGATGGCTCGTCAGTACAAGCGTTTCCCCGAGGTCCGCAAGAGGTTCAAATGATCGACCGGCTTTTCCGCTTTTTGCTCATCGGTGCACTATCGGTCGCGGTGGCCACAGCCTGCGCGCCCAGACCCAGACCCGAGCTCGCGCCCTTTCCCAAGAGCCGGGCGGCCGCGGACCAGCTCTTTCAGCAGGCCGAGAAGAAATACCAGATCAGCGCCTTCCCGGAGGCGCTGGCTCTTTTCAAGGAGTACACGTCCCGGTACCCGGACGAGCCCTTGGCGCCGGCCGCTCTCATGCGCATGGGAAACATCTACACCCTGCAAGGCAACGCCACCTTGGCCCGGGACGCCTACTCCCGCCTCATTTCCGGTTATCCGTCGAGTTCGCTGAGGCCCGAGGCCATGCTGGAGAACCTGAACTCTCTTTTGCGCGACGGCCTCTATCCGGAAGTGGTCGCGCGGAGCGCCGACGCGTTGAAAGCGGTGAGCGTCCCGGCGCAGCGGGCCCGGGCCTACGGATTGCGGGGAGACGCTCAGGCGGCGCTGGGGGACCGGCTCAAGGCCGTGGAATCCTACACCCAGGCCCTGAAGCTGGCCTCTCCGAGCGAGCAGGGGGCGCTGGTTTCCAGGCTCCGGTCCGCGATTCTGCAGCTGAGCCCGGAGGAGGTCAAGCAGCTGGCGCAGCACAGCGACGACGACCTGCCGATGGATTACCTTCTGTACCAGGCCGGCATGCTCTACGCGCGCGAGGGCCGGGCCGCGGACGCCCTGATTCTGCTGAAGGCCTTTCGGAATCGCTACCCCGGACATGAGAACGCCGAACGTTCGGAGCAGGTGATGGCCGAAATCGAAAAGGGCGTCCCCATGGGACACCGGGTGCTCGGGTGCCTGCTGCCTTTGAGCGGATCGCACCAGGGCGTCGGGCAGCGGGCGTTGCGCGGCATCGAGCTTGCGGTCAGCATGCACAATGCGGCCAAGGGGGGGGCACCGGTGCACGTCATCATTAAGGACACGGCCTCGGACGCCGGCCAGACCCTGCAGGCGCTGCAGGAGCTGGAGCGCGAAAACGTCTCCGGCATCATCGGGCCGATGGTCCATGCGGAAGCGATCGGCCCGGAAGCCCTCCGGCTGGGAATGCCGGTCATGGCCATCACCCAGAAAGAGGGCGTGACGGGGGCCGGCGGGTTTGTCTTCCGCAACTTTTTGACCCCCACGGCCCAGATGCGTTCGCTCGCCGCCTATGTGGTCAACAAGCTGGGGGTCGGTCAGGCCGTTATCCTTTATCCGGACGAGAATTACGGCCGGACTTTCATGGGGCTTTTTCGCGATGAATTCCAGGCCCGCGGGGGGGAAAACCTGGCGGCGATCGCCTACAGCCCGGAAGCGACCGATTTTTCGGCCCCGATCAAGCGGCTCCTGCGCTTTTCAAAGGAGGTCCCCAAGCAGGGCAGGCCCGAACGCAAGGAACCCCGAGAAAGCACCTCCCGCCGCAGCCGTTTGGAAGAAAAAGAGACCGAGCTGGTGTTTGATTTTCAGGCCATTTTCATCCCGGACGAGCCCAAGAAGGTCGGCATGCTGGTGCCTCAGCTCTTCTACCACGACATCAAAAACGTCCACCTCCTCGGCACCAACCTGTGGCACTCGGAGACGCTGATCCGGCTGGCGGAGTCCTACGTCCAGGGGGCGATCATTCCCGATGCGTTTTTCGCCGGCAGCCAGGAGGGGGCGGTCAAGCGCTTCGTCGCCGCGTTTGAGGAAACGTATCAGGAAAAGCCGGGTTTCATCGAGGCCATTGTGTATGACTCGGCCACGATTCTCTTTGATGTGGTCGGCCGGCCCGGCGTGCGGTCGCGCAGCGATGTGGCCGCGGCCCTGCGAAGTGGAGCGGAATTTCAAGGGACCACCGGTCTGACCCGCTTTGACGCCAGCGGTGAGCCCACCAAGGCGCTCCACATCATAGAGGTGCGAGGCAAGCGGTTCGTCGAGCTGGAGTAAGGACGGCCAAACGTTTCACGCCCTGTGGGCACGAAACGTTTGGATGGGTCGGAGGGACGGAAAGCCGAAAAAAGCGTATAGGGGCCGCCCGGGGCGGCCTCTATGCGTTTTTGAGGGAGCCTTGTCCCGTGGCCTCCAGCGCGCTGCGCCAGAGCATGCCCTTGGGGTCCACGTGCTTGCGCTTGCCGGCCAGAAGCTTCATGGGTACGTGCACGAAATGGTTGTTCCAGTTGCCGATCAGCAGGTCCGTTTTTCCCGCCATTCCGGCGTGCACGGCGTTGCGGCCGAGAAAATTGCAGAACACCCGGTCGTTGGCGTTGGCCGGCAGGCTGCGGATCATGTAACTGGGGTCGATGTACTTTATGACGGTCTGGATGTCCCGCGCCTCGAAATGCGAAAAAATCCGCTGTTTCAGGAAAAGCCCGATGTCCTTCAGCTTGACGTTGCCGGAAAGATCCAGCTCCTGGGGCTCATTGGCGAAAAATTTCTGGCCGGCCCCCTCGGCCACCACGATCACGGCGTGCCCCCGGTCGGCAAGGCGCCTTTCCAGGCTGGCCAGAAGCCCGTTCGGGCCTTCGAGATCGAAATCCACCTCCGGAATCAGGACGAAGTTGACGTCCTGCTGCGCCAGGGTGGCGGTGGCGGCGATGAAGCCGGATTCGCGCCCCATCAGCTTGATGAGACCGATGCCGTTGGGGTAGCCCTCGGCCTCGTTGCTGGCGCCGACGATCGCGCGGGTGGATACCTCCACGGCGGTGTCGAAGCCGAAGGAGCGCGACACGAGCTGGATGTCGTTGTCGATCGTCTTGGGCACCCCGACGATGCCGATCTTCACCCCCCGCTTGGCGACGGTGTCGGCGATGGAGGTGGCGACCCGGAGGGTGCCGTCGCCGCCGATCATGAAGACGATCCCGATGCCCATGCGCTCCAGCGTGTCGACGATCTCCTCGATGTCCTGGGGGCCGCGGCTGGCGCCGATGACCACCCCGCCGCGCTCGTGGATGTTCACCACGGCACCGGGGTCCAGCTGCATCATGTCGTAGCCGTAGCGGGGGATGAACCCCCGCAACCCGTAGCGCACACCGAAAATATTGCGCACCCCGTACCCGTAGTGCAGCTCCAGGACGATTGAGCGGATGATGTCGTTCAGCCCCGGGCAGAGGCCGCCGCAGGTCACCAGGGCGCATTTGAGTTTGCTGGGGTCGAAAAAGACCCGCCGGCGGGGGCCGGCCAGTTCGTAGGAAGGGGGATGGGAGCCCTCCTGCATCTGCTGGCAGGCGCGTTGGACGTTGAGATCGATGAGGATCCGGTCCTCGTCGGAAACAAAGCTGATGTGGTTGGCACCCTCGGCCCGGTTGATCACCGGGTTTGGGATTTTGCACTCGGCCAAATTGGTGATGTGGGTTTCTGGGGAGCCCATGACGATGCTTTCCGTTGCGGCCCCGACGCGCAGGTGCCGGGTCCTTCGGCGGAACCGAGCTCGGCGACCGTCCGCCTGCGCCGTATCAGCAGTCGCCATATTCAATTGCCGGTCTATCGGCGTCGACTTATAACACCAAGAAAAATTATTGACAACATAATTAAATTGGTTTACAAATTAATATTCGATAATAAAAATTCCAACAAAGGACCGGTCCAGCCGGTTTTTTTTATTGTGAATCCAATTTGAAAGGGGATGGTTTCCATGCGATGCACCAGCGTTAAACCCGGAGTCGAATGTGTCTTCATGATGGCCAAGGGATGCGGCTACAAAGGCGGGATTTGTCAACAAGTCGTGGAACAATGCAGCGGCTGCGGCCGCCAGGGGCAATACAGCTCCGGCTGGTACTGCACGGCCTGCCCCGAGCCGACGGTCAAATGGCGCAGCGGGATCTGCAATCTGGCCACCCATGTATCGGCCACGGTTGCCACCGAAACCAAACAGAAGATCAACCCGCTCAAAGCCTCGAAACGGGCCGCCGGCAAATAACCACTGCAGTTGATCGGCCAACCCCGTCCGGCTTCGGACGGGGTTGGCCGTCTCCGGTTCCCTTTATCCAGCGATTCCCCGCTCCTGTCCCGGCGATCAGGCGGGGTTTCTTTTTTCAAGGCTGGCGATTTCCAAGCAGATGGTCACCACCTCCATGGCGGTGCGGATATCCGCGACCGACGGAAAGGAGGGCGCGATACGGATATTGCAATCGCGCGGGTCCTTCCGGTACGGGAAGGTGGATCCGGCCGGGGTGAGCTTGACGCCGGCCTCGGCCGCCATCTGCACGACGCGTTTCGCGCACCCGTCCCCGGTATTGACGCTGGTGAAGTATCCACCCGCGGGCCGGGTCCACTCGGCGATGCCCTTGCCGCCCAACTCCCGTTCCAGAACCTCCTGCACGGCGTCGAACTTCGGCTTTAGGATGGCGGCGTGTTTCTGCATGTGGTTTTCGATGCCGGTCATGTCTTTGAAAAAGGCCACGTGCCGCAATTGGTTCAGCTTGTCCGGGCCGATGGTCTGAAACCCCAGATGGCTCCGGGCCCACTCCATGTTGGCCGTGCTGCCGGCCATGAAGGAGAGGCCGCTGCCGGCAAAGGAGATTTTGGAGGTGGAGCCGAAGATGAGGACGCGCTCCGGGTGTCCGGCCTTCCGGCAGGCCTGAAGGATGTCCGCCAGAGGGGCCGGGCCGGCCCCGAGATGGTGAACGGCATAGGCGTTGTCCCAGAAGATACGGAAATCCGTCGCCCGGGCCGGCATGCCGGCCAGGCGCTCCACGACCTCATCCGAAAAGACCTCCCCCGTGGGGTTGCTGTATTTGGGCACGCACCAAATGCCCTTTATGCCGGCGTCCCCCGCCGCGAGTTTTTCGACGGCGTCCATGTCCGGTCCTTCCCCGCGCAGTTCCACAGGGATCATCTGGATTCCCAGGTGCTCGCAGATGGCAAAGTGCCGGTCATACCCCGGGCTCGGACAGAGAAACTTTACCGGTGCCTGCCCGGACCAGGGCGCGCAGCCCTTGGCCGGCCCGAAGACCCAGGCCCAGGTCATGGCGTCATGCATCAGACTGAGGCTGGAACTGCCGCCGATGATGATCTCCTCGGGCGCGACCGCCAGATATTCAGCGAAAAGCCGCTTGGCTTCAGGGATCCCGTCCAACCCGCCGTAATTGCGGCAGTCGGTGCCGTCCGCGGCCCGGAAGTCCTTGCGGCTGAGGCAGTCCAGGATGCCTGCGGAAAGATCGAGCTGTTCCGGGCATGGTTTGCCCCGGGTCATGTCCAGGGTGATTTGGCGCGAACGGTAATCCTGGTAGCGCGCCAGAAGCTGTTGCTTGTGCTGGGGTGCCTGCCGAAGTGCCGCAGAGGTCGTTTGGTTCACGGTGGCGAATTCCTTTCCTTTGAGGACCGAGATGCATTTCCATAGCATCGGTTCTATCCGGCATCAAGGCCAATCTGGAGGGCCGCGGCCGTGGCCGTCGAAGGAGGGGCGGCTTTTTTCCTTGATCATTTCGCTGCAAATCGTTACAGAAAGACTCTATGCGAATTTTCGACCGCCCACCGCGGCCCTGATTAAACCCGGCCATGCACACGATTAAGGATTCGTCTCCGCCAGCACCGAATAATTTCAGCCGAAAAAGCGCTTCGGGGATCTACCGCGTCTGGCGCTGGACCCTGCTTTTCGTCGGCATCGGTGTCATCGCCGGCCTCGGGGCCGTCGTCTTCAACTACCTCACCCAGCTCGGCTCGCACCTTTTCCTGGACTGGATGGCCGGCTACCGGCCGCCCCCGCCGCCGGGTGAGCCGCACCTTCTTCCGGCCACCCAAACGGCCTTCAATCGCTGGGTTCTGCTCATTTTGCCGGCCTTCGGCGGGATCCTGAGCGGATGGATCGTCTTCACCTTCGCCCCCGAAGCCGAGGGGCACGGAACGGATGCGGCGATCAAGGCCTACCACTTCGACCGGGGGTTCATCCGCTCGCGGGTGCCGCTGGTGAAGTTGATCGCCTCTGCGATTACGTTGACCACCGGCGGCTCCGGCGGCCGGGAAGGGCCCATTGCCCAGACTGGGGCCGGCTTCGGATCCTTCATGGCCACCCGCCTGGGGCTTTCGGACCGGGAACGGCGCATCATGATGGCGGCCGGTGTCGCGGCGGGTATCGGCAGCATCTTCCGGGCGCCCCTGGCGGGGGCGCTGTTTGCCGCCGAAGTGCTCTACCGGGATCCGGAACTGGAGTCCGAGGTGATCCTGCCGGCGGGGGTCTCCTCCGTGATCGCCTACTGCATTTTCTGCATGGTGTTCGGGTGGGGCTCGCTTTTCAACTCCCCGGACTTCACTTTCCGCAACCCCCTGGAGCTGGGACCCTATACCGTGCTGGCCTTGGTGCTGGTGCTGCTCGGCGCCTTTTACGTCAAGTTTTTTTACGGGGTCGTGCAGCTTTCTCACCGGCTCAGGATTCCCAGATACCTCAAGCCGGCCCTGGGGGGGCTTTGCACGGGCATCATCGGGTTTTTCTGGCCCGAGACGCTCTCCTTCGGCTACGGGTTCATCCAGCAGGCCTTCAACCTGCAGCTGACGGTCCCCTTTCTGGTGATCCTGTCCATCGGCAAGATCTTTACCACCTCCTTTTCCATCGGCTCCGGCGGCAGCGGGGGGGTCTTCGGACCCTCCATGGTGATCGGCGGGGCCATGGGCGGCGCCGTGGGGCTGATCTTCCACCAGATCATGCCCGGTGTGGTCACGAGCCCGGGGGCCTTCGTGGTGGTGGGAATGGCGGGTTTTTTCACATCGGTGTCCAACACGCCGATCTCCACCATCATCATCGTCAGCGAAATGACCGGGTCCTACCACCTGCTCTTGCCCAGCCTCCTGGTCTGCTCGGTCACCTACCTGGCCTCCCGCTCCTGGACCATTTTTCAGAACCAGGTCAAGAGTCGCATCGACTCCCCCGCCCACGCCGGGGAATTTTTCGTGGACATTCTCCAGTCCATCAAGGTGGAGCACCTGATGGACCGGGTCCGCGAGGTGACGTCCATTCCCCAGGAGATGAGCTTTTCAGACTTCAAGGCCTATTTCGCCCAGACCGAGCAGCACTATTTTCCGGTGGTGGATTCCAATGGAAAGCTCTCCAGCATCTTTTCCGTCAACGACGTGCGCGCCGTGCTGTTCTCGCTGGAAATCGAGCCCCTGGTCGTCATGAAGGACATCGGAACCTCCGACATCATCGCCACCACCCCCGCTGAAGACCTCAACACGGTCCTGCAGAAGTTCACCACCAAGAACATCGACAGCCTGCCGGTGGTAAAAGAGGAGGATCCCCGGGTGCTGATCGGCATGCTCAACCGGCGGGAAGTCATCGCCTACTACAACGAGCAGATCCGGAAAGCGAAAGCGGCATCGGGCGCGTAGGAAGCCGTCCATCCGGCGAACATTGGTGTCAAGTCCGGCCTACAGCACCGAGTCATCGTTTTTACACATGATCCCATAACCTTGCATGGATCATTGCTTTCCTTATGTAATAATATGCGGTTGCCGCCAGCCTTTGGCACAACCCTTACCTCCCCCGCCGACTCCTCTTACATGCTTATTTTTACTCCCTCTCATTGAGTCTATAAGGCTTCAAGCGAGCGATTCTATATTTGTTGGGCGCTCCGCACCGTAAATCGCCATCTTAAAGGACGGGAGCTAAGGGGCTGTAACCCACTGAATGCGAAAGGTAGGCTTTTGTACTCAGCCTTTCTTGACAACTTGGGAGAACCATACTGCCTTACTCAGGTTTTTTAGAAAGCGGCCGATAACGTCGATAATGCCAAAGACAAATCTCAAACAGCTCCGGAGGCGAACAGGGTTCCATCGATCTTGGATCGCCAGCCTATTTTTTGCGAATTCGGCTGGGTTCTGTTCAATATGCGAATGTAAGTCAGATGTTTTTATGGTCGAACGCCATGCAACATTGTGGTATACAGATATTGCGCCTTGCTGACTCTTCCATCGAGAGGCGGCTATTTTACCCGGTTGCTCCAATCTGTTTCCAGTCTGAAAAGTGGGGGGGGTCCGAAAAGAAAACTTAAAAAAAGCAATGACTTGAACTGTTTTCCATCTAAAAGGAAATCGACACTGTGGGCGCTACGACTCCATTTTTCCGAGCCTCCCTCCGAGGCTTGATTGCCATTGCTGTGCTCTTCGGGTTTGTAACCATCGCTGGATGCTATTGGTATTTCCTTGAAGAGACAAACGAGATCAAGGAAGAACAATACAAAACGATCTCGGCGGTAGCCGAGCTCAGATCCGGACAAATTGACCAGTGGCGGAAGGATTGCATTGAGGATATCCGTCTAATCGTAGAAAACCCGACAGTGGCCAAGGTCTGGAGGGATATTTTCCAGGGGGACGCTTCGACTGAGATCCGCGCCGAACTTTCGGTGTTTTTAAACAATTTTTTTAAAACTAGCCATTATTCAAATGCGATCCTGGTCGATTCGGACGGAACACTTCTCATGGCCGTAAGCGAACATCACGATCCGATCGCGGATGTTTCCTTGCGGGCCATTGCGTCGGCCTTAAAGACTCAAAAGCCGGTCATTTCCGATCTTTTCCGTTGCCCCAATGGGGGCGTGCATGTTGACATCGTCGCAGTTGTGCCTGGAATCGTAGGGCAGCCCTCGGCATTATTGATCTTGCGCAGCGATGTAGAGAGCTACTTATATCCACTCCTTCAGTCGTTTCCCACGTCCAGCCCGAGCGCCGAATCTCTTCTCGTCCAGCAGAGCGGCGAGGAGATCGTTTTTCTTAACGAGCTTCGCCACCTTCCGGATGCGGCCCTGTCCCTAAAAATTCCGATAAACCGCACCGACCTGCTTGGCGTTCAGGCGGTGCTTGGAAGGCAGGGCAAATCTGAGGGCCTTGACTATCGTAATGTGAGAGTGCTTGGCGATTTGCGTTCCATTCCTGAATCATCCTGGTTTCTGGTGGTTAAAATGGATGAGGAGGAGATTCTGGCCGAGGCGCGTTATCGCGCGGGTGTCATTGGCATCATCGCAGCTGCCTTCATGTTGATAATCGCCTCCGGGGCCGCATTTCTCTATCGACAGCGGCAGGCGCATCAATACTTGGATCTCTACGAGTCAGAGTACCGGCAACGAGAAATTCAGCAGAAATTCCGTACGACCCTTTACAGTATCGGCGATGCCGTTATCACCTCAGATAGTATGGGGCGGGTGCGAGAGGTAAATCCGATCGCAGAGACGCTCACGGGCTGGACCGAGGCGGAAGCGAAGGGGCTGCCCCTTGAGAAAGTCTTTTGCGTTCTGAATGAAAATACTCGTGAGCGGATACCAAACCCTGTTCAGCGCGTGCTGCAGGGCGGAACGGTAATCGGACCTGCAAACCATATTCTGCTGAGCGCACGAGGCGGGGCCGAGAGGCCTATCGCTGTCAACGCAGCCCCTATCCGCGAAGATGATGGGAGTTTAAGCGGTGTGGTGTTGGTCTTCCACGACCAAACAGAGGAGCGCAATGCCAAAAAACAGCTTACCGAGAGCGAAGAGAGGCTGCGACTGGCCCTCGCCGCGTCGAACCAAGGCCTTTACGACTTAAATGTGCAGACCGGTGAATGCACCGTTAATGATGAATACGCCCGGATGCTGGGTTATGAGCCGGGAGAGTTCACCGAAACAAACGCTGCCTGGTGCGAACGTCTGCACCCGGATGACCGCGATGAGATCTACCGGAAATATGAAGATTATGTCGCCGGCCGAATAGGCGAGTACCGCGTGGAGTTCAGACAACGCACAAAAAGCGGAGACTGGAGGTGGATTCTCTCCGTGGGCCGTATCGTTTCATATTCGCACGACGGCAAGCCATTGCGAATGATAGGCACCCACATCGATATCACCAATCACAAGCAAGCGGAATTGGCGCTCAGGCAAAGCGAGGTCACGGCTATTCGGATGGCCGTAGAGAGATCCACGATTGCCGAAATCGGCCGGGTCATCAGTTCAAGCCTGGAAATCGAAGAAGTTTACGAACGCTTCGCCACGGAAGTCCGAAGGATCATATCCTTTGACCGCATCGCAATCAATCTGGTTGATCCGGACAAAGAGACGGTTTCCTGCCGATATGCCCTTGGTCCTTCGATCGCTGGCAGAAACAATGGAGACAAATTCCCGCTCGCGGGATCAGCCACCGCCATGGCGATTCAAGCCGGTCGCGGGGTAATGATACCCACCTTGCCGGAAGAGGACCTGCATGCTCGCCTACCGGCTCACATACCTTTGCGACAAGCGGGTCTGCATTCATCTATTCTTGTGCCGTTGATTTACAAAGGCCAGGCATTCGGCGCGCTATCGATTATGTCCTGTCAACAAGACAAATATTCTGAAGCGGATGTCCAGCTGGCAGGGAATGTCGCCTCCCAAATCAGTGGCGCTATCGCCAACATGGTTTTGCTCAAAGAGCGGCAGAAGGCAGAGGAGGCTCTGAAAGAAAGCCAGGCCCGCCTAACGGCCATTATTCAGGCCGAACCGGAATGCGTCAAAATAGTCGCGCTTGACGGAACGCTGCTGGAAATGAATGCGGTCGGGCTCAAGTTGATCGAGGCCGACTCACTCGATCAATGTATCGGCCAGTCCGTCTACCCTTTAGTGGTTCCTGAATATCGCTCTGCGTTCCGACTTCTCACCGAAAGAGCCTGCAGCGGGGAGGACGGAACTTTGGAGTTTGAGATCATTGGAATGAAAGGTGGTCGGCGATGGATGGAAACTCATGCCACGCGGCTGAGCGATGCGAACGGGGATACCATCGGCGCGCTGAGCATCACCCGTGACATCACCGAACGCAAACGCATGGAGGAAGAACGCAAGAAACTAGAAGCCAAATTTCTGCAAGCACAGAAAATGGAGGCGGTGGGGCAGTTGGCCGGAGGGGTGGCGCATGACTTCAACAATATGCTTGGGGTCATCATGGGCTTTACCGAACTGGCGAAGCTAAAGATAGCACCGAGCGATCCGTCCCAGAGCTACCTCGATGAGGTGAAAACCGCTGCCGAGCGCTCTGCCGATATTACGCGCCAGTTGCTGGCCTTCGCCCGCAAACAGACCATCGCGCCCAAGGTTCTCAACCTCAACGATACAATTTTCGGCATGCTGAAGATGTTGAGAAGGATCATCGGCGAGGATATCAACCTGGAGTGGAAGCCGGGGGACAACCTCTGTATGGTCAAGATGGACCCTTCGCAGATCGACCAGATTCTGGTCAACTTGGCGGTCAACGCCCGCGACGCGATCTCGGGAGGCGGGAAAATCACCATCGCAACCTCGAATCAGGAACTCGATGAGGATTTTTGCATGATCCATGAGGGAGCGAACCCCGGCTCAAACGCTATGCTGACCGTCAGCGACAACGGCTGCGGTATGGATAAAGTAACTCTTGAAAAGCTCTTCGAACCCTTCTTCACCACCAAGAACCCGGGAAAAGGCACCGGCCTTGGGCTGTCGACCGTTTATGGCATCATAAAGCAAAATATGGGTTTTATACACGTTTCCAGTGAACCGGGATCGGGCTCCACCTTCAGGATCTATCTTCCTCGTCACTTGGAGGAACCCCTATCCATCGACGAAACGATCCAGGGTACCCACCTGCCGGCAGCAACCGAGACCGTTTTGCTGGTAGAGGACGAGGAAGCGCTTCTTAAACTCACACGAATGTTGTTGGAGCAGCTATGTTACACAGTGCTGGCTACGCCTAGCCCGCTTGCGGCAATCCGGATGGCTGCGGAATATACCGGCCAGATTCATCTGCTGATGACCGATGTGGTGATGCCCGAGATGAGTGGCCGCGATTTGTTAAAGAATCTGATTAATATCAGACCGGGAATTAAGGGTCTTTTCATGTCCGGGTACACGAGCGACATCATTGCGAAGCATGGGGTTCTCGATGACGGTACCCATTTTGTGCAAAAGCCATTTTCCAAAGATATAATCGCCAATAAAGTTCGAGACGCTCTATCGTAACCAAGTTGGAATCATGTTTGAATTGCTGCCGCTTGCCCCCGTGGCTGATTTATGAGGCTATTTTGCAGGATTGAACAACGGATAGGGCGGCGGTTCATCTCCCTCAGAATTGGGTTGCCTTGCTCACCGGCCGGAGCGTTACGGGCGCATTTCCCGCTGGTCCGGCGGCGCCGGCTCGTAGCGCACCGATATCAGAAAAAGCCCCTGCGGGGGCGCCGCCGCGCCGGCGCGGCGGCGGTCCCGGGAGTCAAGGATCTCCCGCACCTCGCCGGGCGCTATCCGCCCCAAGCCCACCGCGACGAGGGTGCCCACAATGTTTCGCACCATGCAGCGCAGAAACCCGTCCGCCTCGATTTGAAAGGTGAACCGCCGATCCTCCCGCTCCGTCCAGCCCGCGGCCGTGACGTTGCGCACGGTGTGCGCCCGGGGGCTGCCGGCGCTTTCGAACGCTTTAAAATCATGGCGGCCGATGATCGCCGCGGTCGCCCGGCGCATGGCATCGAGATCGAGGGGCCGGTGGATGAACCACGCATAGCTGCGGCCGACGGCGGCCCGGGCCTCGCGGTTCAGAAGATGGTACCGGTAGATCTTGCTCCGCGCGTCGAAACGGGCGTGGAACTCCTCCGGGACGGCCCGGCAGTCGCGCACGGCGATGTCGGCCGGCAGGAGGCTGTTCAAGCCCTTGAGGAACGTTTCGGGGCCGAGGCGGGTATCGCAATGGAAGTTCGCCACCTGCCCGAGGGCGTGGACGCCCGCGTCCGTTCGCCCCGCGCCGAACAAGGTGATGGGCGAACGGGTCATGGAGGCCAGGGCGCCCTCGATTTCCCCCTGCACGGTGGGCTCCGCCGCCTGCCTCTGCCAGCCGCTGTAATTCGTCCCGTCATATTCGAGGATGAGTTTGAAATTGGCCATGCGGGCCCCCGGCGACTCCGCTCACACGAGGAGGGCGGCGGAGAGTGAAAAGACGGACAAAAGGGTTGAGAGGGCGATGGCCGTCGACGCCAACTCCGTGTCGCTGTTGAGCTGGGAGGAAAGAATGTAGAGCGCGGTCGATGTCGGCAGGGCGAAAAAAACCATGCCGATCTGGAAGGATCGGCCGGCGACGCCAAACGCCTTCAAGCAAAGGAACCCGATGGCCGGCAGCAGCAGGAGTTTAAAGACGGCCGCGGCCAGGGAGAGTCTGAGATGCGCCCGGAGGCCGGAAAGACTGAGTACCCCGCCGACGGAGAGCAGGGCGAGCGGCAGCGTGACAGAGGAGGCCAGGCGCAGCGTGTTGTCCAGGAACCCCGGAAATCCGTTTATGTAACGCCCGTAGAGGATGCCGCCCACGCATCCCAGCACCAGGGGATTGGTGAACAGCGCCCGGACGGTTTGCGACAGCCGCCTCCCGGCCGAGACCGATCGGCCGCTGAACCAGATCAGGGTGGAGACCGACAGGAGGTTGATCAAGGGCACGATGATCCCGATCAGGATCCCGAAGCGCCGAACGCCCTCCTCGCCGAAGGCGCTCATCATGATGGCGACGCCGATAAAGGTGTTGAGGCGGTAGCAGCTCTGGGAAAAGGAACCGGCCTGGTATCGATCGATCTTGCCGATGATAATAAAGGCCGTGCTCAGCAGGTAGATGGCGACGACGGCGGTGATGACCGCCGCATACAAGCGGCTTTCGTCCGGGAGGCCTTGCGAGGCGCCTCCAATTTTCCAGAAGAGCATGGCCGGGAAAAAGATGTAATAAACAAGGCGGTCCGATACCTTGAGGAAACTTTCAGTGGTGTAGTTCCAGCGTTTCAGGAGGCTCCCGGCGAATATGAGAGCGAAGACCGGAAACAGGTTGTCGAGAACCGAGGGCGTCACAGGCGGTCGCAGCGCGTGTCGGCCAGCTGCGCCTCTATCAGATCGTCGATGTCCGTTCGGTAGTCCGCGAGGGGGTACTGGGCGCCGCAGGACCTGCAGCACAGGTTCGCGGAGGTTCAGCTCCGACGCAGTTCCAACCGCCCGCCGCAGCGGCGGCAGCTGACATCCGTTGCCGCTATCTTCATCGGTTTGCCATCCATTCGGTGTCGAGTTGATGCCGAAAATCGGTCTTCTACCTGAAACTCCCGACGGTTGTCAAATGCGGCTGGCCGCGCGGCGTGCCGCGCGGATTGACATTGGTGGGCGATTCTGGCACATCAGCTGCGGGTTACAACTGTTTTCATCCGACGACTTAACGATCGTTCGATACGGGAGAGCGCCCGATGCAAATCATTCCATGTCCAGGGTTCAAGGCCGCCGGCGTGGCCGCCGGCATCAAGAAAAACGGGCGCA
>CAZLSV010000050.1:19680-37114 GCA_964562235.1 uncultured Desulfatibacillum sp. | reverse complement strand
TTCAGGACGGCGGCCGGCTGGACGTGAATCGCCTGCGGCGACTGCTCGCCCGCCGCCGCCGGGGGAAACGTATGAACTCATGTGCCACCCGGGATTTTCTCCGGATGAGCGCGACATAAGAGACTGGCAATACCGCCATGAAGAAGAACTGCAGGCTCTCACCCATCCCTCGATCCGGTCCGAGATTTCCGCCCGTCGCATTCGGTTGTGCCAATTTAAAGATTTGACGCAGTCAAATCTTTAAAGCGACGAACAGGTAGTGGCTGATCCAGTTCGCGGATGACAGCGGCCGCTCTTCGACGATGCAGAACCCGGCGTCGACGATCGCCGCCCGGTAGGCCTCGGGGGACTCGAAGTGCGGCCGGTCGCCCTTGGTGATCCCGAAAAGAGTCACCGAGAACGTCTCCTGGGCCATGATCGCCCAGTATTTCCAGCGCGGCCGGTCGACGACCTCCTTGACGATCAAAAGCCCCCCCGGCCGCAGCGCCCGGGAACTGCCCTCCAGAATCTCGCTCCAGGCGCCCTTTCGAACGGTGTAGAGCACATCGAAAATCGAGACCGCGTCGAAAGATGCCTCCGGGAAGGCGTCGAGGGCCTTCGTCGAGAATTCCACTCCGGGAAGCGCGGTCCGGCAGGCCGTTTCGATTTTGGCCGAATCGTGGTCGATGCCGCAGATCTTCAAGGCGCGCCGCGACGGATCCCGGGACAAGAGGTTGACGAGCAGCCCGTGGCCGCAGCCCACATCCAGCACCGAACCCTTGTGCGGAAACCGGTCCAGGAGCACGTTGAAGGGGCAGGTCAGGGCGCGCACCACGACATGCAGCCGCGTCGACAGCCCCTCTTCCCGATATGCCTTCCAGGCCTTGCGCACGCTAGCCATGGCGTTCAAACATCGCCCAGTACTGCGCTCCCACGGGGACTCCGCGCAGCTTTTCCTCGATGAGGGGCAAGGCCTTCAAACGCTGCCACCCGGGGGGAAAGAGGTTCACGTAAGCGTGACGGACGAAGCGGAAGGCTTTTTTCCCGAACAGGGTTTTGGTCGCATTCAGCGTCAGCAGGCGCGCATCGCCGTCAAAAGGGCACATCTTGACGAGCAGGCGGGTGATCGGGTTGAACGGGTTGTGCTCCCAGATCACCAGCCGGGAGGCGGGTTTCATCCGGCCGGCCAGGGTGTCCGCCGTTGCGGCCCTCTCGGCCGGGGGGATGTGGTGGAACACATGGCAGCTGGTCACGAAATCGAATCGCGCCTCCCCGGGCAGCCGGCTCAGGTCACTGACCAGACAGACACGATCGTCGCCCACGAGGGTTTTAGCCTCCTCGATGGACTCCGCGGACGTGTCAAAGCCGAACAGCCGCAGCCGTCCCTGCTCCGTCGGTCCCTTTAAGCGCTCCGAGGCGAGCATGAATTTCAGCATCCGTCCGTTGCCGCACCCGAAATCCAGAAAGCAGAACTCCCGGCCGGCGAATCTCTCGGAGATCCAGCGTGCGACACAGTCGGCCCGGTGGCGGATAAAGTCGGCGCCGTGGACCCCGGGGGGCAGGCTGCGGTTGTGAATCCGCTCATAATCGCGGGCCACGTCGTCAAAAACGTTTTTCCCCATGATGGAACAACACCTCGCCATTCACAAGCGTCATCTCGACCGGCACGGACGGCCATTCGCGCTCCGGCGTCACGAACAGGTCCTGCGCGAAGACGGTGAGATCCGCCGCGTAACCCGCGCGGATGCTCCCCATGCGATCCTCCCGCCCGGAGACCCAGGCGGGGACCGTCGTGAACCCCGGCAGGCTCTCCTCGAGCGTGAGCCGCTGCGCGGGAAACCACCCGTCCGGCGGCTGGCCCTCGGGGGTCTGGCGGGTCACCGCCGCCTGCAGACCGAGGATGGGCGCCAAGGGTTCGACCGGGGCGTCGGAGCCGAACAGAAGCGGAATCCCCGCGTCCATCAGGGAGCGCCAGGCATACCCGGTCTGGCACCGGGCGGCACCCCAACGCTTTTCGGCCACGCACCAGTCCGTGGAGACAAACCGGGGCTGAACCGACCCCACGATCCCCAGTTCCTTGAACTGGTCCAAATCCCCGGGGCGATAGATCTGCACGTGCTCGATGCGGTCCCGTCGGGCGCCGGGGTGGGCCTTGCGCGCCGCGGCGATGGCCAGCAGACAGTGGGTCACGGCCTTGTCCCCGATCGCGTGGATCCCCACGTGGAATCCGCGGCGATAAGCGAGTTCTATTTTCTCCTGCAGAAGCGGCAGATCCAGCACGACCAGCCCGGTGTTGCCCGGTTCGTCCGTGTAGGGCTCGTGCAGCAGGGCCGTCCCCGCCCCCAGGGACCCGTCGGCGTATAGCTTCATGTGCCCGGCCCAGAGCCGCTCGCTCCCATGGCCGGGCCGGACGCCGCACGCGGCCGCCTCATCCATGTCGTCGGGCGGCAGCAGATGGTACACGCGCACCTTCAGGGCGCCTTCGCGGTCCAACGATTCGAAGGCTTCCCACTGCTGAAACCGCTCGCAGGTGTGCACCCCGGTGACCCCCAGCCGAACCGCGTGCTCCTGGGCCAGGAGCACCGCTTTCCGGCGCTCCTCCAGGCTGGGGACGGGTATGACTCTTTCGATAAGGTGTCGAAGCTCCCGGAGCATGCCCGTGGGCTCGCCGCTGCGGGGGTCCCGGTCGATCTTGCCGCCCGCGGGGTCCGGCAAGCCGGGGGTGATCCCGGCGGCGGCCAGCGCCCGGGAGTTGACCCACTGACTGTGCCCGCAGCATCGGACCATCATGACGGGGTTCTCCGGCGCGATGTCGTCCAGGTCCTGTCGCTGCGGTTCCCGCTGCTCTTCCCAGCAGTGGTGGTTCCAGCCCCGCCCCAGAATCCAATCGCCGGGGGCGCTGCGCTGGGCCGCCTCCCGGATCCGCTCCCGGCAGGCCGCCAGCGAGGGCAGGTCCCGCAGGTCCACCCGCTGCAGATAAAGCCCGTAGCTCAGGAAATGGCAATGGCCGTCCACCAGCCCCGGGGTCACCAGCCGGCCCGGCAGGTGGGACTCCTGAGCCTTGCGCCCTAGCGCCGAGCGCACCTCCGCGTTGCTGCCAACGGTCAGGATCTTCCCGTTTTCGATCGCCACCGCTTCCGCCCAGGGCCGCGCGGGATCGCCCGTGTAAACTTTCGTCGATAAGAGTGCCAGCGTCACAATGCCCCTCCAGGTCAGATGTGCCGGGCCAACGCCCGTTGAAAGATCGCTTTCAGCTCGGCTCCGGGCCGAGCAGGCCGAGCGCCGCCGCGGCGAGAGCGGTCAGCCCCGTGCGCAGGGTCGGCTCGGCATCCGGCGCGAACCGGGGCGTGTGGAGCAGCCCCAGGCGTTCTTCTCCCTTTTCGGCCCGCGCCAGGCGCTCGGGCGCGGTGCACCCGAGATGAAACATGCACAAGGGCACCTCGGCCTCGGCCGGGCTAAAGTCCGCGAAGTCCTCGCTGCCGGTGGACGGCTCCACGCGCACCACCCGGTCGGCCCCCAGAAGGTCGGCGAAAAGGCCCGTCAGCGTCCCCGTAACGTGCGCGTCGTTGATCACGGGCCGGAACGGCGGCTCCGCCGCGTGGAAGACCGGCAGCTCCTCTTCGCTCAGCCCGGCCGCCAGGGCAAGCCCCCGGGCGTGCCGCCGGAGGGCCGCCTCGGCCGCCTCGACGATCTCCTCCTTGTAGCCCCGGATGGTCAGCTTCAACTCCACGCTTTCCGGGATGACATTGCGCTTGCTTCCGCCGTGAATCGAGCCGATGGTCACCAGGACCATTTCGGCCGGGTGGGTCTGACGGCTGACCACGGTCTGGGCGGCCAGCACGAACTGGGCGCTGAGCACGATGGGGTCGATGGCCTTGTGCGGAACCGCGCCATGCCCGCCCCGGCCCCGGATGGTCACGTCCAGCGAGCGGCAACCGGAGGAGCGCACCCCCTCTCCCATGCCCACGGTGCCGGTGGCCAGTTCGGGGCGCACGTGCAGCGCCACCCCCCAATCGGGCCGGCCGAAACGCTCGTAGAGCCCGTCGGCGATCATGAACTTGGCGCCCCCCACGGTCTCCTCGGCCGGCTGGCAGGCCACGATCAGCTCGCCCGCCCATTCCTGCCGAAGCTCCGCCAGGATGGCGGCCGTGCCGAGCACGGCCGCCGTGTGAAGGTCGTGGCCGCAGGCGTGCATCACGGGAACCGGTTCGCCGTCAGAACCCGACCCGCTGACCGTGGATGCGTATTCCAGGCCGGTCTCCTCGCGGACCGGCAGCGCATCCATGTCCCCGCGGATGAGCAGCCGTCGGCCGGCCCCGTTGCCGAGCCGCCCGGCCACGCCGTGCCCCCCCAGGCCGGCGGCCACCTGCAGGCCGGACCGGCGAAGCTCCTGAGCCGCCCGGGCCGCGGTCTGCGTCTCCTGGCCGGAGAGCTCCGGATGGGCATGAAACTGTCGGTAAAGCGCCAATGCCGCCGGCAGGTGTTTTTCCACCGCTCGATTCAATTGGCCTTTCAAACGGTCGTTTAACGTCATTCGTTCCTCATTGCATCTGAACTACCGCCGCTGGCGGCTGGTGTGGGGGTCGAGAAGATCTCGCAGGCCGTCGCCAAACAAGTTCAGACTCAGCACGGTGACAAAGATCGCCAGCCCAGGAAAAACCGAGATCCAGGGCGCTGTGAACAGCTTCTCGCGGGCGGAGGAGAGCATGCCGCCCCAACTGGGCTCCGGGGGCTGGACCCCCAGCCCGAGAAAGGACAACGCCGCCTCCACCAGGATGGCCCCGGCAACACCCAGGGTGGCGACGACCAGGATCGGCCCCACGATGTTGGGCAGGATCTGGGTGAACATGATTCGCCACTGGCCGTAACCCAGCGCCCGGGCCGCCTTGACGTAATCCAATGACTTGGCCGAAAGGGCCTGGGACCGCGTGATCCGGCAGGAGTAGGCCCAGTTGGTGAAGCCCAGGGCCACAAACACGTTGACCAGCCCGGGGCCGAGAAGCGCCATGACCGCCAGGGCGAAAACGATCGACGGGATGGCGAGCATGATGTTGGTGAGCCCCATGACCACGTCATCCCACCAGCGCCCGAAGTATCCGGCGGTGAGGCCCAGGGCGATGCCGATAAGGCTGTTCAGGCCCTGGCTGATGAGACCGACCGCCAGAGAGATCCGTGCTCCGTGAATGATTCGCGAGAGAATGTCCCTTCCCTGCGAGTCGGTCCCGCACCAGAACTTGGCGCTGGGGGGCTCATCCGCATAGAGGAGGTTGGCGTCGTCCGTGGGATGATACGGGGCGAGCCACGGCGCGAAAACCGCTGTGAGCACTATCAGCAGGGTAAAGCCCCCCCCCACGATAAGGTTAGTTCGTTGCAGGATTTTTCGCAAGGCCGGTTTCATCGGTACTCAATCCTGGGGTCGATGACGGCGTAAAGCAGATCCACGGCCAGGTTGACCAGCAGAAACACCAGGATCAAAAAAAAGATGCATCCCTGGGTCACCGGAATGTCGCGTTGAAAGATGGAGTCCACCAGAAGAGAGCCCACACCGGGCCAGCTGAAGAGTTTCTCAACGATGACCGTGTGTCCCATGAGTCCGCCGAACTGCAGGCCGGCCGCCGTCAACACCAGGATCAACGCATTTCGCAAAACGTGCTTGCGGTTCACGGTGCCCGCCGGCAGTCCCTTGGCCCGAGCCGTGCGGATGTAGTCGGCGTTGAGAATTTCCACCACCGCCGCCCGGGTGGTCCGCGCCAGAAGCGCCATGTAACCGACCCCCAAGGTGAACGCCGGCAGGATAATGTTGCTCAGGGCCCCGTCGCCGTACCCCTGCGGGGGGAGCACGGGCAGTTTCACCGAAAAGAAAAACATCAGCAGCAGCCCCAGCCAGAACTGGGGCAGGCTCACGCCGGAAACCGCTCCGACCATGGACATGGAATCCTGCCACGACCCCTGGCGCAGCGCCGAGTAAAACCCCAGCGGGACTCCCAGACAGATGGCCACCCCCATGGCCACCACGGCCAGTTTTAGCGTCGGCCAGATGCGCGAGGCGAGAAGACCGGACACCGACTCCCGCCGCAGAAAGGACTTGCCCAGATCGCCCACCAGGAGCTTGCCCATGTAGTCCAGATACCGGACGTACAGCGGTTGGTCCAGCCCCCACTCCTTCTTCATCAGCTCGATGTAGGTGGCATCGACATTGGTCTCCTGCGGTCCGCCGGCCATGAGGGCGGCATTGCCCGGCAGAACGTTCAGGAGCAGGAACAAAATCAGCGTGACGCCGACAATGGTCGGAATGAACTGGAGCAGTCGGCGCAAGGCGTAGGCGGCCATCTATGGTGCTACCCGTAACGGAAATCACCCCGCCCCGGGGCTCCTCGCGGAGCCGCCGGGCCGGGGTTTGTATGTCAGGCGGTTATGGTCACTGAAACCCATCTAAAACAACATGAGAGAGGCTCTAATTCTGTTTGGCGCGCGGGGAGCTGTCGTCGACCCACACTTCCGTCATGTCCTGAAACATCAATTCGATGGCCACGGGCTTCAAGCCCTTGACCCAGGGATGGTAGGCCAGGACCGCCTTGTTGTAGTTGAAGAACCAAGCGGGCGGGTCATCGAACAGGAAATTGTTGGCCTGCTTCAAGGACTCGATCTGCTTGGCCGGATCGCGCTCGGCGGCCGCCTGGTCGAGCAGTTTGTCGAATGCCGGCTTCTTGTAGTTGCCGTAGTTGCCGCCGACCTGGCTGGTTTCCGAGTGAAAGCGTTTCAGCGTTCCCAGGATGTCCGGCCCGGAGCCCATGGACCAGATGAAGGTCTGGAATTCACCCTTCTTGTTGCGCTCCACCATGGCGGCCCCCTCCATCTGCTGGATCTTGAGGGTGACCCCGATCTCCTTGAGATAGGGCAGCATGGCCTCGTACACCCCGACCCCCCAGCTCTCGTTGCCGGTGCCGATGGCCTGCTCGATGGCGAACCCGTTGGGGTAGCCGGCATTGGCCAGGAGTTCCTTGGCCTTCTTGGGGTCATACGGGTAGGGTTTGCTGGTTTTGTCGAAGGCCGCCGAACTGGTGGGCAGCCAGCTCGTTGCCAGGAAGGCCTTGTCCTTCAGGAGCTTCTTGATGACCAGTTCCCGGTCGACGGCATAGTTGATGGCCTGCCGGACCTCTTTCTTTTTGAAGGGCTCGAAGTCCAGGTTGAAATAGACGATCCGGGTGAACATCTCAGCCACCTCGAGCAGGTTCTTCGAGATGACCGGGTCGTTCTTGTACGCCTCGTACTGGGCCGACCCCACGATGGTGGCATCTATGTCCTTGGCCCGGAAGGCCATGTCCCTGGCCGAAGCCTCGTTTGAAATCTTGTACACGACCTTGTCGAGCAAAGGGCGTCCTTCCATGAAAAAGCCGGGGAACTTCTCCAGGACGATCTCGCTGCCCTTGACCCAGCGCACGAACTTAAAGGGACCGCAGCCTACCGGCGCCGCCGTGTGGAAGGCGTCTTCCTTGCCTTCCACGGCCTCCTTTGGCACCACGGCCATGCCGGGGTCGCGCAGGCTGAAACTGGGGTCCACCGGGTCGGCCAGGGTCAACTGGAGCGTGAAATCATCGATCTTCTTCAGCCCGCTGATCGTCTGCGCCTTGCCGTCGATCACCTCCCCGGCGCCCTTGATGATCCGCACGAAGCGCATCGAGGGGCTCTTGATCTTGGGATCGGCGATCCGGTTGTACGAGTATATGATATCGTCGGCGTTCATCTGCCGGCCGTTGTGAAACTTTACGTTCTTGCGCAGGTGATAGGTGTAAGTAAGTCCGTCGGGGGATACCTCCACCCGCGTGGCCAAGTCCAGGACCGGCATGCTCTTGTCCGAATCCCACCGGTAAAGCGAGCGGTAGATGTTCATGAGGACCAGAAACTCCTGGATGCGCGTGCACTTGTGGGGATCCAACCCGAAGAGATCCCCGTCGTAGGGGGCGACGAAGTTTAAAGTCCCGCCCGAACGGGGGGCCTGGGTCTGGCCCACCGCCGGGGCCACGAGCAACGTGACCGCGACGATTGCAATCATTAGCCTTTTCATGATCCTCTTCCCCTTTCCGGTGTGAGTGGGTTTAGCCGGCTGTTGAAAAACGACACCGCAAGCCGTGACCCGGCGATACGCGGCTTTGGTTGTGGGTGCGGCGATCAAACATGGCAAATTTCGGAATCCAACCAACCGGCGGAGCAGGATGCCCATCCCGAATTCGGCGGGGCTGCGCCTTTCAAAACCCCACTCGCCTTGGCTGAAGGCTCGGTGCTGGTTTTTCAGCAGCCGGCTATGGGCGCCGGGAAAGCTTTCGGAAAAAAACACTTCACACCATCTCAACCGGAAGTCAACAGGAAATATGAGGCCAACATAGCTGTTGACAGGCCGGCGGCTTTGTCGCTAAGGAATTTTGCTACACTTGAGGGCGCGACGGGCGCGAAAAAACCTTTTACTTCGATGACTTCGTAAAAAGGCCACGGAATGTTCGATCTGCTCATCCGCCGGGCGACCATCTTCGACGGCACCGGCGCCGGGGAGTTCCGAGGCGATGCCGCTATGGCCGGCGGCCGTTTTGTCGCCGTCTCCTCCAATCTGGAGGGCGAGGCCGGGCAGCGGATCGACGCCGAGGGGCTGGTGCTGGCGCCGGGCTTCATCGACATCCATTGTCATTCAGACCGCTACCACATCGAACACCCCGACGGTGAAATCAAACTGCGCCAGGGCGTGACCTTGGAGGTGGTGGGCAACTGCGGGGCCTCGATGGCCCCCCTTTCGGCGGAAAGAGCTCAGGAGGCCGTCGATCACGCAGTCGGCGGGCCGGGGCGTTTCAAGGGCGCCATCGACTGGACCCGTTTCGGCCAATACGCGGCCAAGGTCGCGGCCGGAAAGCCCATCGTGAACGCCATGGGGCTGGTCGGCCACGGCACGCTGCGAATCGCCGCCATGGGCTTTGCCGCGCGACCGGCGAACCCGGGCGAAATGGCGCGCATGGAGGCGCTGCTGGAGGAGGCCATGGCCGAGGGCGCGGCCGGGCTGTCCAGCGGGCTGTATTACGCCCCCGGCCTCTTCGCCACCACCGAAGAGGTGGTGGCCTTGTCGCGCGTGGTGGCACGCCGGGGAGGCTACTACGCCACCCACCTGCGCAACGAAGCCGAGGGGCTTCTGGATTCCCTGGATGAGGCGATCCACATCGGCCGCGCGGCCGGCGTTCCGGTGCACGTCTCGCACCTCAAGGCGGCCGGCTGGCGCAACTGGCACCTCGCCGACGAGGCCGTGGCCCGCATCGAGGCCGCTCGGGCCGCCGGGCTGGACGTGACCGTCGACGTCTATCCTTACCATTTCTCGAGCACCTCGCTTTTGACCGTTATTCCGCCCTGGGCGCTGGACGGCGGGATCCCGGCCCTCCTGCCGCGCCTCGCCCACCGCGGGACCCGGGAAAAAATCATCGGCCAAATCAAGGACGGGCTGCCGGGCTGGGAGAACATATTCCACAATGCCGGCTGGGAGAAAATCATCGTCTCCGCCGTCAACACCGCCGAGGGGCGCCGCCTGGAAGGCCGCTCGATCGCCGACATCGCCCGCACCGACGGGAAAGATCCCTTTGCGTGCGCGCTGGACGTCATCGCCGGCGAACAGGGGGCGGTGAGCATCATCGCCGGCTCCATGAACGAGGACAACGTCGCCCGGTTCATCCGCCTGCCCTTTGCCATGATCGGATCGGACGGCTCCCCCAACGAGGGCAAGCCCCACCCTCGGGTCTATGGGACGTTCCCCCGGGTCGTGCGCCGCTTCGTGCGCGAGCTCAAGACCTTGAGCCTGTCCGAGGCCGTTCACAAGATGACGGGAATGACCGCCGCCCGCCTTGGGTTGAACGCGTTCGGCCGCATCGCCCCCGGCGCCCGGGCGGACGCGGTGCTGTTCGACCCGGAGCGCTTCGCCGACACGGCCACCTTCGAAGACCCTCGTCGCCACCCGGTGGGGGTGAGAGCGGTGCTCGTGGCCGGACGGCTGGTCCTGGACGGGGACACGGCCACCGGAGAACGGCCCGGGGTCTTCGTCCGTGCGCGCACCGCGAACTGACGGATTTGGGAAAGGTTTAAAGTTCCCGGTTTAAAGACGTGACGTTGGGTGTTCTATTTTCAACTTTAAACTTTAAAACTTTAATCTTTATTTTTAACGCGTGTTGACGCGAAGGGAGCGATCCTGGACCCGGTGAAAGAGGCGACCGAAAATTCTTTGACCCCCGCCCTGCTGGCCGTTGAAAACCTCCAGACCCACTTCCTCACCTTCGAGGGGGTCGCCAAGGCCGTGGACGACGTCACGTTCAATTTGGGCGGGGGCGAAACCCTGGGCCTGGTCGGCGAGAGCGGGTGCGGCAAAAGCGTCACCGCCCTCACGGTCATGGGCCTGATCAAGAAACCGCCCGGCCGCATCGCCGGCGGCCGCATCCGCTTCAAGGGGCAGGACCTTCTTTCCCTGCCGCCCGTCGAAATGCAGCGCATCCGCGGCGACCGCATTTCCATGATTTTCCAGGAACCCATGACCTCGCTCAACCCGGTGTACACCGTGGGAGACCAGATTGCCGAGATGTTCGTGTTCCATCGCCGGATGGGTCAGAAAGAGAGCATGGAACAGGCGGTCGAGATGCTGCGGAAGGTCCAGATCCCGAGCCCCGAAAAACGGGCGCACGAGTTTCCCCACCAGCTCTCCGGCGGCATGCGCCAACGGGCCATGATCGCCATGGCGCTGGCCTGCGACCCGGAGATTCTGATCGCCGACGAGCCGACCACCGCCCTGGATGTGACCATCCAGGCCCAGATCCTGGAGCTCATGCTCCAGCTCAAGCAGGACACCGGTGCCGCGATCATCATGATCACCCACGACCTGGGGGTCATCGCCGAGACGGCCCAGCGCGTGGTGGTCATGTACGCCGGCCGGGTCGTGGAAGAGGCCTTCACCGCGACGCTCTTTGAGAACCCGCTCCACCCCTACACCCAGGGGCTGCTGCGCTCCGTGCCGCGCATGGGGCAGCGCGCCCGGCACGGGCGGGAGCGTCTGGCGGAAATCAACGGCGTGGTGCCGAGCCTTTACGAACTGCCCGAAGGCTGCGCCTTTCACCCGCGCTGCCGTGAGGCCGACAAGATCTGCCGCCACCAGGCCCCGCAGATAAAAGACCTGGGCGGCGGCCGGCGCATCCGCTGCTGGCGGAGGGAGTGATGGGGCCCATGGCTCACCTGCTCGAAGTGGAGGACCTCAAGGTCCATTTTCCCGTCCGCCGGGGAGTGCTGTCGCGCACGGTGGGATACGTCCACGCGGTGGACGGGGTCAGCCTTCACGTCGGGGAGGGGGAAACCCTCGGCATCGTCGGTGAAAGCGGCTGCGGAAAAACGACCATGGGCATGGCGGTGCTGCGCCTGGTCGAGCCCACCGGCGGCCGGGTGCGCTTCGAGGGCGTCAACCTGGCCGCGTTGAACCGCGCCCAGTGGACCGACCTGCGCAAGCGCATGCAGATCATCTTCCAGGACCCCTACTCGTCGCTCAACCCGCGCATGACCGTCAAGCGCATCCTGGGAGACCCCATGCGGATTCACGGCCTCTACAGCGGACGGCAGTGCGAGGAGCGGGTCGCCTACCTGATGGAAAAGGTCGGGCTGACCCCCGAGCAGGCCAATCGCTACCCCCACCAGTTCTCGGGGGGGCAGCGCCAGCGCATCGGGATCGCCCGCGCCCTGGCCCTTGCGCCCCGGCTCATCATCGGGGACGAGCCCGTGTCGGCCCTGGATGTGAGCATCCGGGCCCAGATCATCAACCTGCTCATCGACCTGCAGCAGGAGTTCGCCCTCTCCTACATCATCATCTCCCATGACCTGGCGGTCGTGGAGCACATCTGCGACCGGATCGCCGTCATGTATCTGGGCCAGATCGTGGAACTGGCCTCCTACAAGGACCTCTATGCCAACCCGCGGCACCCGTACACCCAGGCCTTGATGTCCGCGGTCCCCACGACGGACCCCCGCGCGCGCAAACAGCGCACCATCCTGACGGGCGACGTGCCCAACCCGATCGACCCGCCCCGGGGCTGCCGCTTTCACCCACGCTGCCCCCGCCGGTTCGCGCCGTGCGCCGAAAGCGAGCCGCCCCTCACCCAAGCCGCCCCCGGCCACGCCGCCGCCTGCTTCCTGCCCCAGTGACCCTGCGCGCACGCCGGTGCGCACCGGTCGCAGAGCCATGATAGCGGAAGGCCAATAAATGAATATGATGTTTTTCGGGTTCTTGACAGGTAGGATAATAGTAAGTATAATCGCGGTATGAAAAAGAAGACATCCATCACTTTGTCAGAGGAGATCCTGGAAGCCATCGATCAGCGGTCAGGGGATGCCAGGAACCGCTCCGATTTCATCGAAAAAGCCGTTCGCTCCTACATCGCCAATCTGATTCGCAATGAGCAAAACGCCAAAGATCTGGCGATCATCAACCGGCATGCGGATCGCTTAAACATCGAGGCGGCCGATGTTCTGGCATTTCAGGTGATCCCGTGAAACGCGGGGACCTTTACCGAGTTCCACACCCCTCCAGCAGAGACCCCAAAAAGCAGCGCGTCTTTGTCGTCGTCAGCCGTGCCGTACTCATCGAATCCCGCTTCTCGACGGTCATATGCGCCCCGGTTTATTCAACGCATGACGGGTTGTCGACACAGGTCTTGATCGGACTCGATGAAGGGTTGAAACACGACAGCAGCATCCACTGCGACGAGTTGGTCAGCCTGCCCAAGTCGATGCTGACCAATTATGTGGGCCGTCTCTCCCCGCAAAAGACCGATCGGCTCAATCACGCCCTGCGCCTGGCCCTGGATATTCCGGAATAACGATCCCCACGAAAACGACGAACGAACATTAGTGGGGACGTACGTGCCGAACGTTCGTAAAAAAAACAGAGTCATTGAACGACGGGAAGCTTCTCCTGCTCCCACCCGCTGATGCCCCGCCGCAGGTTGAAGATGCGTTTGAAGCCGTTGTCGATCAGAATCTTGGCGGCGACGGTGCTGCGGTTGCCGGTGGCGCAGTAGATCAGCACGTCCCTGCTCTTGTATTCGGCGATCTCCTGCCAGCGGGCCTGCAGCTGCTGGAGGGGAATCAGGAGAGAGCCCTTCAGGTGTCCGCGGCTGTATTCGCCAGGGGTGCGCACGTCCAGAACCAGCGGGGTGATGTTCCGGATCAGCTCGGCGGCTTCCTTCGAGGTGACTTCCCGATAGTTCGCCTGCCGGTAGTCGACGACGGCGATAACCCCCTGGGTCTTTCCCAAAACAAAGGGGAACACGCCGGCTTTTTCCATTTTGAAGTAAGGCGCCTGATCGGGATTTCCGGCAAGCCTCTGCTGAATGGACAGATCGGGGATCGAAAGAACCGTTTCCGTCGCCGGGTCTTGGAGCTTGAACTTGATGTAATCGCCTCTGTAAACGGTCAGCTTTACCCCGCCGGAGCCCTCCAGCACATCCAGCACCCGGAACCCACCGACGATCTTGCCGGAGACGGGTGGTTCTTTCGGAACCGTATCGGAAGAGGCGGCCGATGCGCCCCCAAAAACCATCCAAAGAGACAGAACGGCAACAGCGAAAGAAATCCTTTTCATTTTTCCCCCGTCTATATACCCAAGCAACCGCCCATCCCCCATCCCGGCCCTCTTCGCCAGGAAGAGCGGTGCCCGAAAAGGGAAAGCGTGCGGGACGATGTTACCCGTTTCCGATCGCTTTTTTGTAAAGGGGCGATATGTCGCGCAGGGTGGTCACCACGGTTTTAAGGGCGTGGAGGAAGCGGTCCACATCCTCGGTGGTGTTGTCGACGCCGAAGGCGATCACGAGGGTCCCCTGGGCATCGGCATGGCTCAGGCCGATCGACAGCAGCACATGGGAAGCGCGCAGGGAGCCGGTGGCGCAGGCCGAGCGCGTCGACACTCCGATACCCTCGTCGTCCAGCATGAGCATCACGCTCTCGCCTTCGATGTATTTGACCGAGGCGGACACCACGTGCGGCAGGCTGTGAACGGGGTGGGTGTTGATGATGACTTCGTCCAGGTACTGCGGCAGTTCGCGCAGGAACTTGTCTTTCAGACCCTTCAGGTAGGCGTAGCGCCGGTCCATGTCTCGCACGGCGATCTCGGCGGCGGCCCCCATGCCGATGATGCCGAGCAGGTTCTCGGTGCCGGCACGCTTGTTGTTCTCCTGAACACCGCCGTCGAGAATCGGATAGACCTTGGCCCCGCGCCGGATATACAAACCGCCCACGCCCGTCGGACCGTAGAACGTGTTGGACGCAAAACTCACCAGATCCGCCCCGATCTTTTTGACGTCAAACGGAACGATGCCCACGGAGTCCGCGGCGTCGGTGTGAAACAGGATTTTTTTCTCACGGGCGATGGCGGCGATCTCTTCGATGGGCTGAATCGTGCCGGTCTCGTTATTGCTGTGCATCACGGAGATCAGGACGGTCTCCTTCGTAACGGCCTCGGCCACGTCCCGGGGGTTGACCCGCCCCTTGTCGTCCACCGAAAGGCTGGTCACGGTGAAGCCGTCGGACTTGATGCGCCGCAGGCTGCGGATGACCGCGTTGTGCTCGACGTTGGTGGTGACGATGTGCTTGCCCTTGTCCGCGTTGGCCATGGCCGCGCCCTTGACGGCGTGGTTCACGGCCTCGGTGCCGCCGGAGGTGAAGACGATCTCCTTCGAGTTGTCGGCGTTGAGCAGCTTGGCCACCTGCCCACGTGCCTTTTCGAGCGCCGCCGCGGCCTCCTCGCCGGCTTTGTGCTGGCTGGAGGGGTTGTGATAGTCGCGGTTGATCGCATCGATCATCACCTGCTTGACGTCCGGCAGGAGCGCGTTGGATGATATGTGATCCAGGTTGATGTACTTCATTCGCAAAACCCCCTTCTCTTTCCCCCGTCATCGACGTTCATAAAACGCAATCGCATAATCGGGCTTCTTACGGCAACCCACCCTCGAGATGACTTCGTAAGAGGCACAAGTTCAAGGCGCGCGAGTACCCGCGGAGCGAGGCGTACTCCCTGTACGCCGCAGCGACCGCGGGACGACGCGCAACGCAGAAATTGGGACTCTTACGAAGTCACCCGTGCTCTTCCTTGAGGTCGTGCTGGCAGGCCTCGCAAAACGTGACGCCCCCCTCGATTTCCACATCGCAGTATGGGCAGTAGCAGCTGTCTCCATGGGAGTGTTCGTGCTCGTCCTTGCGCTTGGGCTCGGGACGCTGGATGCCGGCTTTGCGGTCTTCGTAGTCCTTGATGGCCAGCTGCAGGGCGTCCGCTCCCAGGTTGGAGCAGTGCAGCTTGTTCTTGGGCAATCCCTCCAGGGCTTCGGCCACGTCCTTGTTGGTGATCTTCTTGGCCTCCGCCAGGCTCTTGCCCTTGGCGATCTCGGTCAGCATGCTGGACACGGCAATGGCCGAACCGCAGCCGAAGGTCTGAAATTTGATGTCCTCGATGCGCTCCTCTTGGATCTTGAGGTAGATCGTCATCATGTCCCCGCAAAGCGGGTTGCCGACCTCGCCGATACCGTCGGCCGCCTCGATGGTGCCCACATTGCGGGGATTGCGGAAGTGGTCCATCACGACCTTGTTGTACATCATGGTCTCGTCTCCTCTCCTCAGTGGAAAATCTCATTGGTGTGCGGGATAGTAATCACTCGCGCGCCATAGTAAAGCACTCGTCGCCTTGGACGTCAATCGGCGACCGGCGCCGGAGCCTCTCGACCCGGAACCGCTTTCAAGGCCACCGGTTGCCGGCCGGGGCGCAAACCCGCCCGCCGTCATTTCAAACGGTGCGCCGCCCGTTTGACTTATGGGTGATATGCGAATAAATTCAGCAACCATCTCCCATAGGCCCCGACGAGGCGACTTCGCTTGATGGCGCTCACATCCCGAGTCAAAATAGCGGTCTTGGCCGCATTGGTTCTGGCCTTTTTCCTGGCAGTGCTTCTGGTGGTCCTCCCCACGGTGCTGGTCAACCGGCCGGATATCCGCATGGCCCTGCAGCAGCGCCTGGGTGCCATGCTCGGCGCCGAAGTCGCCTTCGACCGGGTCACGCTCACGCTGTTCCCCAGAATCTGTGCCACCGTCAGCCATCCGCGCCTGGATACGCCGGAGGGGGTTTCCGCCCGGGCGGCCGAGATCGATGTGTGCCTCAAGCTTTTGCCGCTGCTGCGCGCCAGGGTCATGGCCGACGCCATCAAAGTGCAGTCGCCTGAAATCCGCCTGCCGATCGCCACGGCCGGGCCGACCGGCAGCGGCCCAGGGTTACCCGACCCGCGCCTGCTGCTGAAGCGCATGGCCGAACTCGTGAAGCAGGTCCCCGAAACCGCGATCGAGGTCGCCGACGGTCGGCTGGAATTGGCCGGCCCCGGCGATCAGCACCTCCGATTTCACAACCTCGATTTTCGGCTCCATCACGAAGGCGGTATACTGGAGTGGTCGCTCCAAGGCGAATCCGATCTTCTCCAAACCTTTCTCTCCCGCGGCCGCCTGGAGACGGACACTTTCAAGGGGACGGCCACCTTCCGCGCCGCCGATTCCAAGCCCCAGCTCCTGCAGGCGCTCCTCCTGCCGGGGGGTGCCTTTCAAATCCTCGAAGCGCAGGTGGACCTGGACCTGTCGGCCGACCTGGCAGGCCCCGGCCGGGCCGCCGTCACATTTTCCGGCAAAGCACCCACGCTCGCCCTCGTCTACAACCACCGGGAGACACGTCTGAGCATCGACCGGTTCGCCGGCCGGCTGGAACTCACCGAGGATCGCCTGGCCGCGGCGGTGTCCGAGTTTTCCTCCAGCACCCCCCGGGCATCGCTCGAACTCGCCTTCGCCATCGACGAGAAGGCTCAGCCCAGAATCGACATCGACCTCAAAGGCCGCGGCGACCTGGCCGGCGCGCGGGACCTCACCCTGGCCCTGCTGCAGGAAATCCCGGAAGCCCTGCTCGTCTGCGACATCGTGCGCAGCGGAGAAGTCTCCCCCATCCATGTGAACCTGCACGGGGACTCCTGGGACCAGCTGGCGGAGCTGGACAGCCTCCGGATCGAGGGACGCCTTGAAAACGGCGGCGTCTACCTGCCGTGGATCGACCTGGGCTTGAGCGAAGTCTCCGGGAAGGTCTTGATCGCCTCGGGAATTTTAGAAGGCCGGGGCCTGAAGGCGCGCTACAAGGAGACCCACGGGGAAAACGGAACGCTGCGCGTGGGCCTCTCCTCGGCCGACCCGGTTTTAGAGCTCGACATTTTCACCCGCGCCGAGCTCTCGCCGCTGCCGTCGCTGCTGGCACGGTTGGTTCCCGACCCGGGGTTTCGCAGGGAGATGGCGCTGCTGCAGGAGTTCTCGGGCACCGCCCAGGGGACTCTGCGACTCGCCGGAACGCACACGGATATCGACGTCAGCGTGCAGGCCTCGGACC
>CAZLSV010000050.1:5719-19670 GCA_964562235.1 uncultured Desulfatibacillum sp. | reverse complement strand
CGCGCCACCCGCTCATCGCCTACCCGCTCCGGTTCCAGGGCGGCGAGTTTGCCTATACGGGAAACTCGATCCGACTGCACGGGGTGGATGTAAACATCGGCGATTCCAAGCTCCTTAAGCACGATCTGACGATGAGCCTCGATGGCGATCTGCCCTTTACGGGCAGCTCCCCCAGAGCCGTTGTCGATCTGGCGGAAATGCACGCCCTGCTCCGGGACCGGCCGCCGTTCAGCGATGTGCATCGCCTGGAGGGCCTCCTCACCTTCATCGACTGGCGGCTCAGCGGCCAGGCGCTTGCCCCGTCCACCTGGAGGCTGATGTCCGCCGGAACCCTGCAGGATGTGGCGCTTGAATCAGCGCTTTTGCCCGGCCCCCTGAGCTTGCCGTCGGGACGTTTCGACATGCGGGACCGGACGATTCGTTATGAGGCGGCCAAGGGGTCCGTCAACCAATCCGAGATTAAGGGGCTTTCGGTTGAAGCGGATTGGACCGGGACGGCCCAGGTGCAAATCCGAGCCCTCGAGGTGGACGTATCGATGGCCGACATTTTCCAGGTCATGCGATCTTTCCCGAAGACGGCCTCCTTCGCCGCGGCGCTCGCCCCCGTAAACGGCACCGCCCGGATGCGCGACGTCGTGCTACGGATGAGACTTCTCCCGGAAGGTCCCGCAATGGACCAATTCGCGGCGGTATTGAAGGAGGCGGTGATCACATCCGCAGCAGTGGATTTTCCGCTGACCCTGACCTCGGGGGACGCGGTCTGGCAGGGCTCGAAGCTTGATTTCCAGACCGCCAACGCATCCCTGGGTCGATCCCGGATTCAGAATTTATCGGTCACCGGGAATTGGGGTGCCGGCGGGGGGCTGGAGCTCCGCGCCGACGACACCGTCGTCGAATGCAGCGAGATCTTTCCCCGTGTTTTGTCGCTGCCCGGCATGGAAAGCCTCCGCGAAGACGTGAGGGCGCTCCAGGGGACCGTGGCTCTGTCGGAAGTCAGTCTTAAAAGTGCGCTCGGGGACCCCGGCCGCTGGCGCCTGCGGGCGGCCGCCGCGTTGAAGGACATCGTCATCACCACGACCTTTCTCGACGAGCCCATCGCAATTCCCGTGGGGCGGCTGACCGCCGCCGATGCCGATACGAAACAGGGCAGCGTCACCGAGCTTCGCATAGAGTCCGCCCGGTTGAGCATCGGAGCGGATGCCGCGGCCGTAACCGGGGATGTCACGTTTTCTCCGGCCGAAACGCGCCTGGACCTGGATGTTGTCGCGGAGAGCCTCGACTGGAACAAAATCCAAAAGATCTCCGACCGCATGGCCGCGCGCCGCTCGGGAGAGAGCCGGCCCGTGCGGGGACGGGTCGGCCTGCGGGCCGAAAATCTCCTCATCGACCGCTACCGCAACAGCCCGTTTTATGCCGATGCCGCGATCACCCCCGGAGGCGCCAACGTGCTCCTCGAGCGGGTGGGTTTTTGCGGGATGACGCTCATCGGCCGGATCGGATTCGACGGGCCCATGGTGGATGCCTACATCGTGCCCGTGGTGGAGGGCATCGCGTTGGACAGCGTCGTTTCCTGCCTGACGGCCGAAAAGAGCCGGATAACCGGAGACTTCAACCTGAGCGGGGAACTTCAAGCGAAAGCCCCCCGCGAGGAACTCGTCAAGGCTTTGAAGGGACAGCTCACGGTCGTCGCCCAGGACGGCAGCATCCTGCAGTCGCGTTTTTTCGCAAGACTTCTCTCCCTGCTGAACCTGACCGAGATCTACCGCGGGAAATTGCCCGATCTTCTCACCCAGGGGCTGGACTACAAGCGCATGGCGGCCACGATCGAAATCAAGGACGGAACGGTCTTCGTCAACGACTGGTCGATCGAAGGCCGCACCATCTGGATGGGCTCCCGCGGCGAGATCGACATCGCCACCCGCAAGATCGATTTCACCATCATGGTGTCGCCCTTCAAGACCTTTGACCGGATCATCAATTCCATCCCCGGACTGCGCTGGATCTTAGGGGGACGGCTGGTGGCCATCCCGATAAAGGCGACCGGCGACATGGATGACCCGGATGTGGTGGCGCTCTCGCCCTCCGCCGTGGGGACCAGCATCCTGGAAATGCTCCAGCGCACGTTGATGCTGCCCATCGAAATCATCCAGCCGCTGGTCCCGGGCCTGGCGCCCCAGGAAAGCGGCACCATCGCCCGTTAGTGCAGCGTGCCTTCTTCACCGGCGGCCATCGAGCATGCCAAGCCCCGCTCCGCCGCAGCGCGAGATGATGAACGTGGCCGGTTCAATCGCCGAAGGGATTACCGGCCGCTTGACTTTCGGTTTTCCGAGACTAACTGTGTCATTTATCGCAGGTTTCGTAATTCAAACTCAGTCAAGGAGGTGTCTTATGGCATACACGTGCAAGAATTGTGGTGCGGTGGCCAGCGAACCGGGCCACCTGTGCAACCCCTGCGGCGACAAGGCCAAATGCTCGTTCTGCGGTACTCCGGACGTGGAGCCGAAACATATTTGCAAGGACAAATTGGCGGCCATGAAGTATGTTTGCGGCGGGTGCGGACGGGTGGCCATGGAAGAGGGCCATCTCTGCAAGCCGGGACCCATAAAGTAGCAACCGGGCGGGCGGCCCAACGCCCGCCGGAATACTAACTTGTGTCCATCCAGAGATGGCGGATTTCGGTTCAGGCCAAGGTGCAGCGATTTCGCAACCGCAGGCGTAGTGAGGCTACGCCGAGGATGGCGAAGAGCGAGAACGCCGGCATGGGCTGAAAAACGGCGTTTAGGGATGGGCACTGATCAAAGGTTCGTTCGTGATGGACCGTCACTCTCTCTCCTTCGAACAGGGGCCGATACGGCCGCCCAACGAGGCCCAGAGCCTTCTGCTGCGCTTTACCCGCAACTGCCCCTGGAACCAGTGCCTCTTCTGTCCCGTCTACAAAGGCCGGAAGTTCTCCCTGCGCCCGGTGGCGGAGATCAAGGAGGACATCCAAACGGCGCGCCGGATGGCCGACGAGATCATTTCGACATCCCACCGCCTGGGTCACGGCGGCGCCGTGACCGACGCTGTGATCAATAGCGTTTTCCGGGACGGCGCTTATTCCAGCAGTTACCGCAGCGTGGCCGCCTGGATGTATTACGGCACCGGCGCCTGCTTCCTGCAGGACGCCGACAACCTCATCATGCGGACGGAGGAGTTGGTCGAAGCGCTTGGCTTCCTGCGCCGGACGTTTCCGGAAATCCGCCGGGTGACCACCTACTCGCGTTCGCGCACCGTGACGAAAAAAACGCCGGAGGCGCTGGAGCGGATCCGCCGGGCCGGCCTGGACCGGGTCCACATCGGGCTTGAAACCGGCTACGACCCACTCCTGAAGCTGATGAAAAAAGGGGTTACGGCAGCCCAGCACGTGGAGGCCGGCTGCCGGCTCGTGGCGGCGGGGATGGAGGTTTCCGAGTACGTCATGCCGGGCCTCGGCGGCCGGGAGATGTGGCGGGAGCATGCCGTCGAAACCGCCAAGGTGCTCAACCGGATCAACCCGCACTTCATCCGTTTGCGCAGTCTGCGCGTTCCCCATCGCATCCCGCTGCACGCCAAGCTGCAGGACGGATCGTTTCACATGCTGACCGATGACGAGGCGGCCGAGGAGATCCGGGTGTTTATCGAGCACCTGGACGGGATCACCAGCACCGTGACGAGCGATCACATCATGAACCTGCTCGAAGAGGTGAGCGGAAAACTCCCGGAAGACAAGCCGAAAATGCTGGAAGTGCTGCGGGCTTACCAGCAACTGCCGGATGAAGATCGGCTGATCTTTCGGGCGGGGCGCCGCGGGGGCGCTTTCCGTTCGGTCCGGGACCTGGAGCGGGATCCCGTCTCCTATCGCAAAATCAAGCGCCTGATCGACGAGGTGCAGCGCAAAGAGGGCCCGGAGGGCGTGGAGCAATTGATAACGGAAATGGTGGATCAATACATCTGAGCCCGGCGCGTCCGGCTGGATACTCCGTCAAGCAGGTTCAACTTGAGTCGGAGCCAGGCGGAGCGGGGTTCCGGCCTTTACGTGATATGGGCGATTTGAACACAATCGACCGCCGGAGTCATTTCAACCCCTCACCCTAATTTTTTCCCACGCGTATTCGGCCATCTGCTGGATCTCCCTGATTTTCAGCCCATAGCCCGCCGCCAGCATCAACCCCATGAAGGCACTCCCCACCGTGGCCGAGGTGATCAGGCTGCCGGCGAGGCTTGCGGGGTCCACCCATTCGGTGACCGCCTCCCGGATCAACGCCAGAACCGGCGCCACGCCGGCGCTGACCACTCCGATTTTGAGGTAAAATCGGAAGATCTCCCCCTGGCCGGCATTGTCGCTGCGGCGGCTCCAGAAGACAAAAAGGGCGGCGGCCTGCAGGATCCCCGAAACCGAAACGGCGAGCGCCACCCCTTCCACGCCCATCAGCGCAATGCCGAGGGGATAAAGCGGGAGGCTGGCCAGAACGGCGACGCTCCCGAAGATCGCCGGGTAGAGCGTGTTGCGGGTCGCGAAGTAGCCCCGGACGATCACCGTGTAAGCGGCGAAGGCGACCGCACCGGCCAGGAACCACACCAGCACGTCGGCCGTCACCCGCGCGGCCGCCGGGTCGAAACGGCCGCGCTGGAAGAGCACGCGCACGACCTCCGGGCTTAAGACCATGAGCAGGACCGCCACCGGCATGACCAGCGCCAGGTAGCGCAGGGTGCGGTTCAGCAAACGGTTCAACTCCGCCAGGTTGTTTTCGGCCGCCAGCCGCGCCATGTAGGGATACGAGGCCGTTCCCACCGCCTGCCCGAAGACCCCCACCAGGATAAGCATCACCCGCAGACTGAAATTGAGGACGGCAATGCTGCCGGCCGGCAGGTAGGAACCGAAAAACCGGAAAAGAAACTCCGTGGAAAAGGTCATGGTCAGGCCGAGCATGAGCGGCGCGGTCAGCCGCAGGTAATCTCTCACATCCGGGTGCGTCCACTGCCAGGCCATTTGAAACCGCATGCCCGCCCGGCGCGCGCCCGCCCACTGCAGCAGAAAATTTCCGGCGAACGCCCCGGCCAGCACCCCCCAGGCGAACCCCTCGATCCCCAGCCACGGCGCGAGCAGAATGCCGCCGGCGATGATCCCCAAGTTGTAGATCAGCGGTGCCAGGGCCGGCAGGAAAAACCGCTCCCGCGCAAACTGCACGGCCATCAGGATCCCGCCGGCAAAAAAGAAAAATTGCGCGGGCAGAATGATGCGCGTCATGCGCACGGCCGCGGCCAGCGTATCCGGCGCTTCCAGCCCCGGCGCCGCCAGGGCCACCAGCTGCGGGGCGAGCGCCATGGAAACGGCGACCACCCCCAGCGCAAGGGCGCCGAACACGCACAGGATGATGGAAAACACCCGCCAGGCCTCGGCCTCCGTGCCGCGGACGAGATGGCGCGTGAAGAGGGGGATGAAGGTCACGGACAGAAAGCCGGTGGCCACCACGTGGTTCAGGATCTCCGGCAGGATGAAAGCGATCTGGTAGGCATCGACCTCTTTTCCGGCGCCGGCCATGTAAGCGATGGCCATCTCCCTCAGCAGGCCGATCACCCGGCTCAGGAAAACCGAGGCCATCATCACCGCCGAGGCGATGCCCACTTTTTTGTAGACGGATGAAGGCATAGAATATTACTCCGGCGGTTGATGGTGTGCCGAACCCGTGTCTCCCGCAGAGGCGTCGGCTCACGTTGAACCTGTTTGCCGGAGTAATAACAGAATAACTGATCCCCGGCACAATCACAATACCGGGGCAACGGACGCCCCGCATGGCGCTCCTTGACTTCAACCCTTCGATTCCATATAAGTAAGGTCTTGTTCACAGCCCTCATTTGCGGGGGCCCTCAGGGGGCGGGTGCCGGCATGGCTTCAAGCGGAAGACTGTCTCAGCGCATCACGGCGGTTCTGGTTTACGGACGGCTGCCGCTTGTCTTCGGCGGCATGCTGTGCGCCGTGGCCGTGATGTGGCACCAGAACCCCGTCGTTTACATGGCAGGGGTCCTTCTGCTGTTGGTGGCCATGACCTTCGATCTGGTCGACGGCTGGTTTGCGGCCCGCTACTACCCCCACCCCCAGATGGCCCAACTGGCCGACCGCATCCTCGACAAGCTTATCTATTCCATCATTTTCCCCCTGGTGGCCGTCGGCTGCATGTGGCGCCTGCACTACGTGCTGCCGGACCCGAAAAAAACCGAACTGCTGCACGCCGTCCTGGTGCTGTTTCTGGCCATCACCGTGCTGATAAGGGACAACTTCGCCCATTTCATGCGATCCATCGCTCTGCGCTACGACCCCGAGATAGAATACCGGGAGTTCACCCGGCTGCGGACCATCGTCGCCGCGCCGGTCGGCGCCCTGCTCTACGCGTATGCGTTCTACATCCCGAACGGCCACCCCTCGGTGCTCTACGAATGGATCGGCCAGCTGGGGGAGGCGCCGCTGCGCACCTTGTTTTTCATCGAAATCATTTTCTTCGTCATCAATTTCGGCTCCATTGCCGGCTATGTCCGCAAATACGGAACGCTCTGCCTGGACGAGTTCTGCCTCGGCAACGAACGCCTGCGCCGCAGGATCCTGGCCTTTTTCCCCAACGCCCTCACGGTGATGAACGCGATGATGGGGCTGCTGGCCGTGTTTTTTGCCTACCAGGACCGCCTGCGTGAGGCCTCGTTGTTTCTGATCGGGGCCGCCCTTTTCGACAAGCTCGACGGCGCGGTCGCCCGGCGGCTGGGGTTGACCGAGCCGCTGCCGGGGGATGAGGCCACGCCGAAGGCCGTCAGCCTGGGGGGGCTGCTCGACGACATTTCCGACGCGGTCAGTTTTTGCATCGCGCCGGCCTGGATGTTCTATTTTCTCATCTCCGATATCGCCGACCCCCTGATCCAGAGCCTGCCGTACAACTGGGCGGCGCTGCTCTATGCCCTGGCGGGGATTCTGCGCCTGGTCTACTTCACCATCGACAAGCATCCGATCCCCGGGTTCTTCAAGGGCATGCCGACCCCGGCCGCCGCGCTTCTGGTGGTGGCGCCCATGATCATCCTCAGCCAGGCACTGATCGACAAATCCGCGTCGGTGCCGTTCTGGGGCGTCGTTGCGCTCGGGGTGATGTTCGCGGCGGCCGTCGTCATGAACCTCTACCCGGTCCGCTACCTGCACATCGGCCGTTTCATGAGCCGCCACCCTTGGTTCGGCCGCGCGGCGCTGCTGATTCTGATTTCGGTGTTCACGCCTTTCTACGGGTATATTTTCCTGTTTTTCATGCTGCTGTATACCCTGTCGCCAGTGGTGACCTGGCGGATCGACCCCGAGGATGCCGCCCGGGAGACCCGCGCCCGGCCGGCCCGGATCCACTGAACGACATTCACCTCGAATGACCTGAAATCCTTTCAAGATGCCACGCTCCCCCCTTGCCAGGCCGCTTGTTTTGCACTATGAATATACGGAATGCTTATGGCTAAACCTCTAAAATCGCTAGGCATGTGCCTCGGGGCGTCGACCGTCACCATGGTGCACGTCGAACTGGACCCGCGGGCCGGCAACGACGGGGCGCCCCGGATCGTTTCCCATTCCCTGAACGTCCACGAGGGCGACCCCAAACGCACCCTGCGCCGGGCTCTGGAGGAGATCGAGGTCCACTCCTTTGACCGAATTGCCGCCACCGGGCGCAAGTTCAGAAAATTCGTGAACCTGACCTCCATTTCGGAACCCGAGGCGGTGGAGTACGCCTACCCCTTCGTGAAACCGGCCGGCGTGGATTGCCCGGCCGTGGTCTCCGCCGGCGGGGAGACCTTCATGGTCTACGTCATGGACCGCACCGGCCGCATCGCCAATGTGGTCACCGGCAACAAGTGCGCCTCCGGAACCGGGGAATTCTTCCTGCAGCAGCTGCGGCGCATGAACGTCGACCTGGAGGACGCCGCCCGCTTTGCCACCGACGAAACGCCGCACCTCGTCTCGGGACGTTGTTCGGTGTTCTGCAAATCGGACTGCACCCACGCCACCAACAAGGGCATCCCGCGCGCCCGGGTCACGGCCGGTCTTTGCCAGATGATGGCGAACAAGATCCTGGAGCTGCTGAAAAAGGTGGAGCGCCGCGGCATCATGGTCACGGGCGGCACAGCCCGCAACCGCATGATGATCGAATGCCTGCGCCGCGAGATCCCCGACCTGGTGGTCCCCGAACAGGCGCCCTACTTCGAGGCCCTGGGCGCCGCGCTATGGGCGCTCTCCCACGAAACCATGCCGTTTCCGGGCTTCGAGCGCCTCTTCGTCGAGGGGGCGGCCACTTTCGACCGGCTGCCGCCGCTGGCGGATTTCCAGGCCCAGGTGGATTTCAAGACCATCGGCCGCGGGGCCATCCAGCCGGGGGATGTCTGCCTGCTGGGCCTCGACGTCGGCTCCACCACCACCAAGTCCGTCCTGCTGCGCCGCTCCGATCGCAGCCTGCTGGCGTCGGTCTATCTGCGGACCAACGGCGACCCGGTGGGCGCCGCCCGCCAGTGCTACCGCTTGACCCTCGACCAGGTGCGCCGGCAGGTGGACCCGCGGGCGATCGTCATCATCGGCCTGGGCGTGACCGGCTCGGGCCGGCAGATCGCGGGGCTGCACGCGTTGACCGACGGGGTCATCAACGAGATCATCGCCCACGCCACGGCCGCGGTCTATTTCGACCCCGGCGTGGACACGATTTTCGAAATCGGCGGCCAGGACGCCAAATACACCTTCATCACCAACTCGGTGCCCTCCGACTATGCCATGAACGAAGCCTGCTCGGCGGGGACCGGCTCGTTTCTGGAAGAGTCGGCCTTCGAGACGCTGGGCGTGCGCATGGAGGAGATCGCCGCGGTCGCGCTGAAAGGGCGCCGGCCGCCCAACTTCAACGACCAGTGCGCCGCCTTCATCGCCTCGGACATCAAGAACGCGATCCACGAGGGCGTCTCCCACGAGGACATCGTGGCCGGCCTGGTGTACTCGATCGGCATGAACTACGCCAACCGTGTCAAGGGCAACCGGCCCGTGGGAGAGAAGGTCTTCATGCAGGGGGGCGTGTGCTACAACCACGCCGTGCCGCTCGCGATGGCCTCGCTGGTGGGCAAGCCGATCATCGTGCCGCCGGAGCCCGGGCTGATGGGGGCCTTCGGGGTCGCCCTGGAGGTTCAGAAACGGATCGACAGCGGCCTGCTGGCCGAAACGCGCTTCGATCTCGAAGCGCTGGCCGGCCGGGAGGTGGTCCACGGCCGGACCTTCACCTGCCGGGGCGGAAAAGAAAAATGCGACCGTCGCTGCCCGATCAACGTCATCGAGGTGGAAGGCCGCAAACACCCCTTTGGCGGGGCCTGCAACCGCTACTACAACATCCGCCACCAGGTGAGCTACGACGTCAAAAAACTCGATCTGGTGAGCTTGCGCCAGAAGCTCGTTTTCAACGTCCACGGCGTGCCGCCGATGCCGCCGTCCGCGCCGGCCGCCCGGCCCCGGGTCGGGATGAACCGCAGCTTCCTCGTCAATACCTTTTATCCGCTGTACTCGCAGTTCTTCGACCAACTGGGCTTCGATGTCGTGCTGCCGGATATCCCGACCCAGGCGGGCATCGACCAGCGCGGCGCATCCTTCTGCTACCCGGTGGAGATGGCCCACGGGTTCTTCGACACGCTGCTCAAGTCCGAAACGCCCCCGGACTTCATTTTCCTGCCCCACTTCAAAGCCGTGCCGAACGCGGATGACAAGACCAGCACCCAGTCCCAGGTCTGCCCCCTGGTGCAGGGCGAGCCTTACTACCTTCAGACCTCCTTCCGCGACGCCCTCGACCGGCTCGCCCGACGCGGCACCTCGCTGATCACTCCGCTGATCGATCTCTCCCGGGGCATCGCCGAGGCCGAGGAGCCCCTGCTGGAGGCCGCCCGCCGTATGGGCGTCGGCCGCCGGGCGGGGCGGGAGGCCTTTGCCGTCGCCATGCAGCGGCAGATCGACTGTTTCGCCGCGATGCGCGCGGCCGGCCGCCGCATGCTCTCCGAGCTCGAGGCCGCGCCGGAGAGCTTCGGGGTGGTCCTCTTCTCACGGCCCTACAACGGGTTTGCCGAAGAGGCGCACATGGGCATCCCCCACAAGTTCGCCTCGCGCGGCATTGCGGTGATGCCCCTGGATTTCCTGGAGCTCAAGCAGGAGCGCTCCAAGCGGCACATGTACTGGGGCATGGGCAAGCTGCTCATGAAGGCCTCCCGCCTCGTGGAAAGACACCCCCAGCTGTTCGGGACTTACATCACCAACTTCTCCTGCGGCCCGGACTCCTTCGTCATCAGCTATTTCCGGGACATCATGGGCCGCAAGCCCTCCCTGACCCTGGAACTGGACAGCCACACGGCGGACGCCGGTCTCGAAACCCGCGTGGAGGCGTTTCTCGACATCGTCCAGGCCTACCGCCAGCTGGCCTCCAAGCGGTTGATCGCCCCGCGCGCCGGCGCCTTCACCCCGGCGAGGACGGTTCTGGACAGCGGCCAGGCCCAGGTAATGACCTCCGCCGGCGAGTCGCTGCCCATGACCGACCCGCGGGTCACGGTGCTGATCCCCTCCATGGGCCGGCTCGGCACCGAGGCCTTCGTCGCCGTCCTGAAGGGGTACGGGTTGAACGCCCAGGCCGGCCGCGAAAACGACGAGGCCATCCTGAAGCTGGGCCGCGCCAACACCTCCTGCAAGGAGTGTCTGCCGCTCATCCTCACCACGGGCACGCTGCTGAGCTACATCCACAACGGCAAGCGGCCGGACGAAGTCCTGGTCTATTTCATGCCGACCGGCTCCGGCCCCTGCCGCTTCGGCCAGTACTACATTCACATGGAAGACCTGGTCCGGCGCCTGCGAATCCCGGACGTGGCCCTGCTGGCGCTCTCCTCCGACAATTCCTACGTCGGCATGGACAAGCACTTCGAGCGCCACGTCTGGTGGGCGGTGATCGTCTCCGACGTCATGGAAGACATCCGCTCGATGCTGCTGGCGAATGCCGTGGACCCACCGGCCGCGATGACCGTGTTCGATGAGCAGTGGGCGGAGATCCGGGCGGCCATGGAGCGGGGGGATTTCAACATCCTGAAGGATCGGCTGGCCGTCTGCGCCGGCCGGCTGCGCCGCATCCCCCTCAAGCGACCGGTACCCGCGGTGCCGACCATCAGCCTGACCGGCGAAATCTTTGTCCGCCGCGACGCGCTTTCGCGCCAGTACTTGACGGAGCGGCTGGCGGAAAAAGGGTTTGCGACCGTGTGCGCGCCGGTGGCCGAATGGGTGCACTACTGCAACTACCTGGTGGAGAACGGCTTCAACCAGAACCCTCTGTCCGCCATGCAGAAGTTCAAGCTCAAGCTGCGCAACTTCTTCCAGGGCCGCTACGAAAAGCAGATCAAATCGATCCTGGCGCGCTCCGGCCTGGTTCAGGCCTGGGGTCTGGACGTGGCCACCGTGATCGAGAACGCCAGTCTGCACATTTCCCCCGACCTGCAGGGCGAAGCCGTGCTCACCGTGGGAGGCTCCCTGACCGAGATCATCCACCACGCCTGCGGGGTCATCGCCATCGGCCCCTTCGGCTGCATGCCGAACCGCCTCTCCGAGGCGATCCTCAGCGAAACCATGACGGCCCGGGAGAAACTGGCGACCGATCCGAAAAACCCCGCGCTGCGGGCAATTCTCACCGATGTCGACGAGCTGCCTTTCCTGGCGATCGAAACCGACGGCTCCCCGTTCCCGCAGCTGATCACCGCCAAGCTTGAAACCTTCATGCTCAGGGCCGAGCGCCTGCATCAGCGCATGCAGGCGGTAAACGGCCACTCCTGAGACGACCTCAGACGGGGGCCCCGACCATGCCGGCGCCGCAATCCGTGAAGCTGCCCCCACCCGGCCTGAGCGGCCCGATGGCGCTCGAGCAGGCACTGCTCTTGCGCCGCTCGATGCGCACCTATTCCCGCGACGCGCTCACCGTGGACGAACTCACCCAGCTGCTCTGGGCGGCCCAGGGGGTCACGCATCCCCGGGGTTATCGCACCGCGCCCTCCGCGGGCGCCCTCTACCCGCTCGAGCTCTACGCCGCCGTCGGGCACGTGATCGGGCTGCCGACCGGCTTTTACCGCTACCGCTGCATCGAGCACGCGCTGGAGTTGAAGTCCGACCGGGACCTGCGGCCGGAGCTCTACCGGGCGGCCTTGAGCCAGCGACCGGTCGAACGGGCGCCGGTGATCTTTGTGCTCACGGCGGTCTACGGCCGCATGACCGCCAAATACGGCGGCCGGGGCGTGCGCTACACGGACATGGAAGCCGGCCATGCCGCCCAGAACCTTGGCCTGCAGGCGGCGGCCCTGGATCTGAAGACGGTCGTGATCGGCGCCTTTGACGACCCCGCGGTCAAGCAGGTGAGCGCGCTGCCCGCCGAGGAAGAGCCGCTGTACCTGGTGCCGGCGGGGAGGTGAGGGGGGAGAGGAATGAGTAACGAGTAACGAGTTATGAGTTTTGAGGGATGAGGGATGAGGGTGAGCCGTGCTGGAGGGGGCGCGCCGGTCATCGGAGGGTTGCAGAAAGAATGGAGCGGTGACCAAAGAGCAGAAAGCCATCTGGGGCTGGGCGCTTTACGACTGGGCCAACTCGGCCTTCGCCACCACCGTCATGGCCGGCTTTTTCCCCGTCTTCTTCAAACAATACTGGAGCCACGGCGCCGACGTGAACCTGAGCACCGCCCAGCTCGGGTTCGGCAACGCCATCGCCGGGCTCGTGATGGCGCTGATGGCGCCGGTCCTGGGCGCGATGGCCGACATCGCCGCCGCGAAGAAGCGGTTTTTGATCCTGTTCGCCTACCTCGGCGCGCTCTCAACGGCCGCCCTCTTCCTGGTCGGCCAGAGCCAGTGGACCACGGCCATCCTCTGTTACGCCCTGGGGGTCGTCGGGTTTTCAGGGGCCAATGTGTTCTACGACGCCCTGCTGCCCGCCGTGGCTCCACCGGAGCGCATCGACACGGTGTCCAGCCTGGGCTATGCCCTGGGCTGCTGTTTCTCCTGAATGTCGCGATGACCCTGGCGCCGCAAGCCTTCGGGCTGCCGGACGCCGCCTCGGCCGTGCGGCTCTCCTTTGTTTCGGTGGCACTGTGGTGGGGGGGGTTCACGGTTTTTGCGATCCTCTGGGTACCGGAGCCGGCGGCGCGACCGCCCTCACATGGGGCGGGCCTTGTCTGGTCGGCAGGCTTCCGGCAGGTGGCGGACACCTTCCGGAAAATCCACCGGTACAAGCCGGTGCTTTTTTTCCTGCTGGCCTACTGGTGCTACATCGACGGCGTGGACACCATCATCCGCATGGCCGTGGACTACGGTCTGTCCTTGGGCTTCGCGTCCACGGATCTCATCGCCGCCCTGCTGGTGGTCCAGTTCGTGGGGTTTCCGGCGGCGCTGGTCTTCGGCAGACTCGGCCGCGCCTGGGGGGCGCGCCGGGCGATTTTTCTCGCCATCGGCATTTACATGGGAGTGACGGTCTGGGCCGCAATGATGACCAACCGCCTGGAGTTCTATGTCATGGCGGTTCTCATCGGGCTGGTGCAGGGCGGGGTCCAGGCGCTCAGCCGCTCCTACTACTCCCGGCTGATCCCGGCCGACCAGCCGGCCGAATTCTTCGGCTTCTACAATATGCTGGGCAAGTTCGCCTCGATCTTCGGACCGGCGCTCATGGGAATCGTCGGGCTGGTCGTGCGCCGGGCGCTCATGCCGGCGGCGCCCTCCCCCGAGGAGCTCATCCGCATCGGGCAGACCGCCTCGCGCTGGAGCATCGCCTCGATCCTGATCCTGTTGTGCAACTACGTGATCACCGGCTTTTTCTTCGGGACGAAATGAGCCGATGACCGACGTGCCCAAGATCGCGATCCGCGGCCTCGTCAAGTCCTTCGGGGCC
>CAZLSV010000050.1:0-5709 GCA_964562235.1 uncultured Desulfatibacillum sp. | reverse complement strand
GAGCATCGCCTCGATCCTGATCCTGTTCGCGCTGGGGGCCGCGCTGCTCTGTTTTGCCAAGGAGCCCAAGGAGCGGGAACGGATTAAGGTTTAAAGAAAAAGGGTGTCCTTAACTTTCAACTTCGAACCGGGCGCATATCCGCTGCAGTTCGGCCGCATGATTGGAGAAAATCCAGTCCACTCCCCGCCGGACCTCCCGCATGAGGCAGTTTCGCGAGCAGGGATAGCCCGTGCCCACCTGCTGACCGGCGGCATGGTGCCGCTCGATCGCGGCGCGGCCCGCCAGCACGTAGTGTCCCGCCACCCCGCCATACCCTTCCCGGATCGCCAGCCGGCTCAGCCGGTGGAAGTCGTGCCGCGCCACCGGGACGAAGGCCGCGGCCGGTGCGAAGGTGATCCGCCGGAACATCTCGGGGAGGAGGGAGAGCAGATGATAATCCCCTCCGGGCCGAAGCGCCGCCAACGCCTCGCCCAGGATCTGATTCTGGCGCGGCAGGTCCGGCCAGGCCTCGGCCTTGATCTCCGCCATCAGGTGGAGTTGCCCGCCGTAACGGCCGACCACTTCCGCGAGCGTCGGGACCAGCGGACACCGGCGCCGCAGCTCGGCCAGGGAATGCTCGGCAATGCGCCCGCTGCGGCCGAAGACCCGCCGCAGGTCGGGGTCGTGGATGACGACCGGCACAAGGTCACGCGTCCAGCGCAGGTCGAACTCGATCCCCCACACCCCCGCCGCCGCCGCCGCATCGAACGCCGCCAGGGTGTTCTCGAAGACCCGCCGGTTGTCGTGCTCCCCGCGGTGGGACACGATCCGGCAATTCCGCAGCCGAGCGGCCCCGGGATGCGCCGCCGGCCGCCGGGCATAAACCCAGTCGATCAACGGCAGCACCATGTCTTCGGCCTGGTCGAATAAACGCATCGGATCAGCTCCGCCGCCACCCCTTTCCCTTTTTAACATAGGATCAGCGCCGTATCCGCCGTCGCCCCCTTTGACGTGGGGTCAGCGCCGCATTCGCTGTTTCCCCCTTTGACAAAGGGGGCGGGGGGATTTTGAATCGCTTTCCACATGAAGCAGTATAACCTCGGGTGTTCCACCCCGTCAAACCCGACCGCTAAAAAAACGCGGCCGTTGACGCGGCGGGAACCTGTTTCTATAGTGCGGGATTATGACGCCGGCAGGCACCCCGCTTGGCCTCAACATGAGATGCGGGGATTGAACATTATTGAGCCATTCCCCCACCGCCAGGAGCAGGTCCATGGGTGATCTCAAGCGCAGCGTTCAGGTCCACACCACCTTCACCGCCCTGTGGGGGGGTGAGCTCGAACACTTCACCCGCCACGGCCTCAACCCGGAGATCGGAATCGATTCCGCGGCCCTCGAGCGCTTCTCCGCCGATGACTTCGCGCGCGTTGCCGAGGCTCTCCACCGCCGCCGCCTGACCGTCACGCTGCACGCCCCCTTCGTCGATCTCTCGGCCGGTTCGACCGACCCGGCCATCCGCGAGGTGACCCGCCGGCGCTTCAATGAGGTGCTGGGGGTGGTGGAGATCTTGAAGCCCGTCGCGGTCGTGGCCCACGCCGGCTACGACTGGCGGCGCTACGAGTATTTCCGCCGTGCCTGGCTGGATCGCAGCGTCGAGTTCTGGGCCTGGGTGGCGGAAGGCCTGAACCGGATCGGTTCGCGCCTGACGCTTGAAAACGTCTACGAACACCGGCCGGAGGAACTCCTGGAGCTCTTCGAGCGGCTGCGGCCCCAAGGCGTGGGGCTGTGCCTCGACTGCGGGCACCTGACGGCCTTCGGCCGCGCCCCCCTGGAGGAGTGGATGAGGGTGCTGGGGGACTTCATCGCCCAGCTCCACCTGCACGACAACCAGGGGCAGAAGGACGACCACCTGCCCCTGGGCCGTGGATGCATCGATTTCCACCCGCTCTTCGACTACCTCAAGGTTCGGAGCCCCAAGCCTCCCGTGATCACCATGGAAGTCCACCGGCCCGATGACCTCTGGCCCAGCCTGAAATGCCTGGAAAAGCTCTGGCCGTGGTAGGGCTCCATACCCGGTGCTTGCCTGCTTCGGCGCGGCCGGTTTGACACCGTATGCATCAAATGCTAATTTTATGCATAAAAAGGAGATAATCATGAGGACCACGCTCGACATCCCGGAACGGCTGATCGAAGAGGCCATGAAAGCCAGCCGAATTCAAACCAAAACAAAAGTCATTATCACCGCCCTGGAGGAGCTGATCCGGAAATCAAAGATTTCCGAGATAAAAAAGTTTAAAGGCAAGATTGATATCAATATCGACCTGAATGCCGTCAGAGGGCGCGCATGCCGGTATTAGTCGACACTTCGATATGGGTAAGATATTTTCGGAGTGGCAAGCATTCCGGAAAACTCGATTTTCTGATCGATGAAAATCTCATCGTCGTTAATGATCTCATCCTTGCGGAACTCGTTCCATTTCTTGAAATAAGGAATCAACGGAAACTTATCAGCCTGCTGCGCCACATCAACAAGCTGCCATTACATATCGATTGGGATCAGCTTATCGAATTCCAGGTAAAATGTTTGAGAAAGGGTGTCAATGGAATCGGACTTCCGGATCTGATGGTTGCCCAAAACGCCAAACAAAATCTTTGTGAAATATTTTCGTTGGATCATCATTTTCAGCTCATGAAAGATATTGTCGGGTTCGAACTGCTGGATTAAAAAACGGTGGCCGACCGTCAAGGCCGGATCGCCAATCCTTTCGCGCCTACCCCGCGTTGGGCACGCAACGGGATCCTCTTACGCGGCCGCTTCCCGGAAGGCTTATCTTCCGTGAACGGCGGCCTGTCATGCAAAAACACCGCTGCCCCGAGTGCTAAAATTCTGACTTTTTCGGCATCCGGGACTCTTGGGCATTTCTCAAAGCCTTACCAGAAACAATCAAGAGCCATAACGCATTTCGGATGTTGTGACACCCTGAAAACCCATTTCCAGCCTCCAGGCCCATGGAATAAAACCCAATAAGCCCAACCCGTTCAATCTTCTCTTTCGCCGAACCCTCCTCTAAAGCCGCGCGGCGCTAAAATACCGTAAAGCCTCTCGACATTATGTCGATATTATAATCGATTAATCCAACAGCTTTCCTTTGTGGAGGGAAACTCGAGAAGAAAAATCAGCCTGAGTCGAGCCTTATGTGAAACAAAGATAAGATCCATGGCGGACCATACACCAAGAGATAGGCCCGGCAGTAGGGGCCGAACCGGCATTCTGGGCGGATTTCTGCAGCCCTGCCCGCTGATCTTGCTCTGTCTCTTTACCCTGGCTGCCTGGGTTTTTCCGGATCCCGCCTTCTCGCTCGCGCCTCTAACCCAGGCCCATTACCGCTGGCGCAGCGATGATGGGGGCGAGAACAACTCTGGTACAACACCACCTACGGTGTCGTCGGTCTCTTCCGGCACGGCCGCCAACACCAATTCGATCACATTCTCGCACACGGTCTCAGGCACCAACCGGCTTATTTTAGTAGGGACGACCGCCAGGCTTAGCGGAACCGGCACTCAACCAGCGGTTTCATCCATTACCTGGAACAACGGGAGCGAATCCTTCACCTACGGTTATCGCAGAAATAATACCACGAACGACGTTGGCGAGATTTGGTCATTATTGGCCCCTTCGACCGGGACGTACAATATCGTGGTCACCTTCAATATGAACTGCTATGCGACGGCAGGCGCCGTCAGCTTCACCGGCGTGGACCAGACGACACCGCTGGGCACTATCGCCTTTCGAACGAGCACTTCGCCTCCGCAGTACATCAACGTCACCACCGCCCCGGGGGATGCCGTATTCGGAATAGTCATTTCCTATTCTCTGGACCAGACGAGCCGAACCGCCACCGACCTCAGGTGGGACACCAACCCGACATACGGCTACAGCGAAGGCGTAACCACGGCAGCAGCAAGCTCCGGCACGACCACCCAACTATCGTGGGGTTGCAGCAACGCCAGCTCACACGTTACCATGGGGGTGGCCGTCAAAGGCATCGTGTCGGCGATCAACTGGAGTTCCGGGGAGGACAAGAAGATCGGCGTGCGCAAGCTCGAGACCAAGCGGCTGCGCTTTCTGGTGTCGAACACCAGCGGGGGCTCCCATACGTGTTACATTAATCTCAGAGTGGCCCAGACCAGCACCTGTTCATCGGGAAGCTATAGCTATTTCTCTCAAATCAACACCTGGGAGTTGGTGGATTCAAGTTATATCACGCATGGCGCTGCCACCACCAACGTGTCCCCGGGGTTGACCGATCCGGGCGGCTACACATGGGTAAACGGCCAGACCCTTGACACTGACCCTTCGACCAGCGGGCAGGTTACGATCGGCTCCAGCCAGTTCACCGAAGTCGAGTATTCGATCCGGCCCACCAACAATGCCGTCCAGGACGCAAACTACTGCTTTCTGCTCGATGACGACACTGTCGGTCAGTATTTTCAAACTTACAGCGTCTATGCCGAAGCAAAGGTGCTTAGCGCAACTGCGGTGAACCTGATAGAGTTCACCGCCACCGGCGCGGGCGATGGGGTGCGGATCGCCTGGCAGACGGGGGAGGAATCCGAGAACAAGGGCTTCGACGTGCACCGGGCCGAGAGCGCGGGGGGTGCCTTCACCAAGCTCAACGCGGGCATGATCCCGAGCGGCTCGGTTTCGGGCGAGGGGCACAGCTACGAGTTTGTTGATACTACGGCCCTGCCGGGGCGACTATACTACTACAAGCTGAAGGACGTGGACGTCTACGGCAAGGCTACCGAGCACGGACCGGTGTGCGTGGACCGGGACGGAGACGGGATCCCCGACGACTGGGAAATCGCCTACGGGCTGGATCCGGGGGTGAACGATGCCAACCTTGACAGCGACGGCGACGGGGTGCCGAACTGGCTCGAGCACCAGCGCGGCACCGACCCGTGGAACCCGGACACCGACGGCGACGGCGTGCTCGATGGGGCGGAGAGAAAGAGCCCCGGCTACTCCGGGGGAATCGGCCGGCCGGATTTCGGCGACGGGGTGCAGGTGCTCGCAGCCGACGAGAGCGGCCTGACCCTTGAGCTTGCGACCAAGAGCTTCGATGTAACCCCGGTGACGGTAGCAGGCCAGGGGTTCGAGCGGCTGCGGGTGCCCGGTTACGTGCACGGGCTGACCCTTGCCGCGGGCTTCCCGCAGGTTCCGGTCAAGGGGCTGCTTTTGGATTTGCCGGCGGGCCGGCGGGCCAAACTCACGGTGCTGGAGGAGGCCTCCCGCACGCTGCCCGGCTACCGGGTCTACCCCGCCCCGCGCTGGGAGAAGGCGGCGGGCAACACGCTTGCCGAGCTCTTCACCTTGAATGAGAGCGCCTACGGCTCGGGCGCCTATTACCCGGCGGCCGTGGCTGAGCTCTCCACCGAGTACTTATTGCGCGGCCGGCTCAAGCAGCGGCTCATCTTTCACCCGCTGCGGTTCAAGGCCGCCACCGGCGAGCTGCGCCACGCCGAGCGCATCCGCGTGCGGGTGGACTTTGAGCCGATAAGCTCCGTGCAGACCTTGGCCCCGGCGGCTTCCGGCCCCGGCGGACCTCAGCGCGCCGAAGCCGCAGGCGAAGGAGCATGGTCGATTCCCGCGGGTGCAGCCTACAAGCTCAGCACCGAGGAGGAGGGGATCTATCGCATTACGAGAGACTGGCTCGCGGCCCAGGGCA
>CAZLSV010000049.1:0-37342 GCA_964562235.1 uncultured Desulfatibacillum sp. | reverse complement strand
TCCGCCAGCTCGTCGATGATGATCACGATGTAGGGCAGCTTCTCCGCCTCCGCCCCGGCGGCCGGCGGTTTTTCCGTTTCGATTTTCTGGTTGTACTGCTTGATGTTGCGGGCCCGGCACTCGGAGAGTTTTTCGTAGCGGCGCTCCATCTCGCGCACCGCCCAGTAAAGCGCGTTGGTGGCCTTCTTGGCGTCGGTGACCACCGGTGTGATCAGGTGGGGGATCCCGTCGTAGTTGGACAGCTCGATGCGCTTGGGGTCCACCATGATGAGCTTCACCTCGTCGGGCCGGGCCTTGTAGAGCAGGCTGCAAATCATGCCGTTGAGCGCGACGCTCTTGCCGGCGCCGGTGGCCCCCGCGATCAACAGGTGCGGCATCTTGTCGAGCTCGGCCGCCACCGGGTTGCCGACGATGTCCTTGCCGAGACACAGAGTGAGCCGGGACTTGGACTTCTCGAAGGCAACGGAGGCCACGACCTCTTTGAACTTCACGATCTCCCGCACGGCGTTGGGCACTTCGATGCCGATGGCGGCCTTGCCCGGGATCGGCGCCACGATGCGGATGCTGGCCGCCCGCAGGGCCAGGGCAAGATCGTCGGAGAGGTTGGCGACCTTGTTGATTTTCACCCCGGGCGCCGGTTCGTACTCGTAGGTGGTGACCACCGGGCCGGGGGAGACCGCCACCACCTGGCCGTTGACGCCGAAGTCCTCCAATTTCTTTTCCAGCAGCTTGGACTGCATGCGCAGGCTCTCGCCGTCGAGCGAGGCCGGTTTGGGGTCGGGGTCATCGAGCAGCTTGACGGGCGGCAGGCGGAAGCCCTTGCCGGTCTGCATGAACTCGAAGACTTCCTGCTTGGGCGGCGGCACGATCTTGATGGGCTTGGGCACGGCGGGGGTGACCTTGATCTCCTTGGCCCTGGCCTTGAGCTTTTCGTGATCGGCCTGGGGCAGTTTCCGGGAACGCTCCCGCCGCTCCTTGCCCTTGAGGTAGGCGGTCAACAGGCGGTCGTAGACCAACCCCGCCCATCCGTGGCAGCGCCTCAAAAAAGCCAGCAGGGAAAACCCCGTGGCCAGGATGAACCCGACCAGCGCGAGCGCGACGAGGACGATGATGCTGCCGGCCGGGTTGGTGTATTTGACCAGGACGGCCTGGATCGGAATGCCGAGCATCCCGCCGCTGGAGAACTTCTTTTCGAACAGGAGATAATGCTCCTGGTGGACCGCCAGCAGGCTCGCCGTGGTGAGAACCAGCAGGACGCCGCCCGCCAGGGTGCACGCCATCACGCGACCGGGTTGGTTGCCGAAGAACTGCAGGCTGAGCAACAGCAGCAGCAGGGGGACCCAGAACGCCCCCATTCCGACCAGCCCGATCAGAAGCCCCGCCAGATGGGCGCCCACGACGCCGAACAGGTTCTGAACCCGCCCGCCGCCCCCGGCGCTGTGGATCGATGGGTCCGCCGGGTGATAGGACAAGAGGCTGATCAGGGTGAAGATCACGAAGAAAAAGATGAATATGCCGGTGATTTCGCGACGCATAAAAAATAATTTTAAGTTTGGCGTTTGACGTTAGTGATTGCTGAAACCCCGTTCCCCTTTAAGCGGCGTATCGCTCCGGGCGCTTAAAATTATTTTTCATACTTCCATAATAAAAGGCAGAATCACCGGCCGCCGGCCGATGGTGTAGAAAAAATACTGCCGCAGCGCGGTCTGGATGCGGCTGCTCATCCGCTCGACCCGGCCGGGGGTCTCGGGCGGCAGCTCCTCCACCACCTCCAGCACGACGCAGTGCGCGTCCTGGAGCAGGTGGCCGGTCGCGGTCTCGAACACCACCCCGCGGGAGACGATCTCGGGGCCGTACACGATGATGCCGGTCGCCTCGTCCAGGGCCATCGTCACGGCGACCACCCCCTCTTCGGAGAGCACCCGGCGCTCCTTCAGGACCGAGCGGCCGACATCGCCGACGCCCTTGCCGTCGACCAGCACGCGGCCGGTGCCCACGCTTCCGGCGATGCGGCCGGAGCCGTTTTCAAACTCGATCACCTGGCCGTTTTCCGCCAGCAGGATGCGGCCCGCATCGATGCCCATTTCCCGGGCCAGCCGCGCGTGCAGGACCAGGTGCCGGTATTCGCCGTGGACCGGAATGAAGTGCCGCGGCCGGGTCAGCCGGATCATCTGTTTGAGCTCGTCGCGGAAGGCGTGGCCCGAGACGTGGATGTCGGATATTTTTTCGTAGATGACGTCCGCGCCCCGGCGATAGAGGTTGTCGATGATATTGCCGATCGCCCGCTCGTTGCCGGGAATGAACTTGGAGGAGAGCACCACCGTGTCCCTCGGCTGGATCCGGATCTGTTTGTGGGTGCCGGAGGCCATGCGCGCCAGCGCCGACATCGGCTCGCCCTGGCTGCCGGTGGTGATGATGACGATGTCCTCGTCCGGGTATTCCGGCAGCAGGTCGATGCTCACATCGGTTTCCCGCGGCACTTTGAGATACCCCAGCGTCTTGGCGATTTCGGAGCTGGCCTCGATGCTGCGCCCGCTGATGATCACCTTGCGGCCCGCCGCCCGGGCGATGTCCACGATGGTCTGGATCCGGCCGATGTTGGAGGCGAACAGCGCCACGATGATGCGCCCCGGGCTTTTCTCCACGATCCGGGCGAAGGTCTCAGCGACCCGGCTGTCCGGCACGGTGGTCCCCTCCCGCTCGATATTGGTCGAGTCCGAGAGCAGAGCCAAAACCCCGCGCGCGCCGCAGCGGGAGAACTTTTCCAGATCGGTGCCGCAGCCGTCGGCCGTGCAGCTGAGCTTGAAATCGCCCGTGTGCACCACCAGCCCTTCGGGGGTGTCGATAGCGATGCCCACCCCGTCGACGACGCTGTGGCCCACCCGGATGAAATCGAGCGAAAAAGGCCCTATCGTCAGCGGCCGGTCGCAGGAGATCAAATGCAGCCCCCCGGGGGCGGCGACGTCCAGGTCCTCCAGCTTCTGACGCACCAGCCCCAGGGTGAAGGCCGTGCCGAAGATCGGCGCGTCGATATCGCGCAGCAGGTAGGGCAGCGCGCCGATGTGGTCTTCGTGGGCATGCGTCAGCACCACCCCCAGGGTGCGGGGGGGCTGCTGCCGGAGATAGGACATGTCGGGGATGACGAAATCAACCCCCAGCATGTAGTCCTCGGGGAACATCAGGCCGGCGTCCACGACGATCCGCGCGCCGGCGGACTCGAAGACCGTCATGTTCAAACCGATTTCCCCAAGGCCCCCCAGGGCCGTGATTCTCAGCATCGTTGCCTCGCCTCCGGCGCCGCGAGCCCCAGCAACATGGCATTGCGCACGCCGTCCATGAGTGTTTCCTTGGAATCGAAGGCGATCCCTTCCGTGGCGATGGGCTCGCCGATCGCCACCGTGACCTGCCGCGGGCGAATGCGCAAGGCATGCTTCGGCATGATGTCGAAGGTCCCGCGAACGGTCACGGGTACGATCGACACACCGGCGCCGATCGCCAGCACGAAACCGCCTTTCTTGAAGGACTTGAGCGACCCGTCCACACTGCGGGTGCCTTCCGGAAAAATCAGGATCGAAACCCCTTGCCGGATTTTTTCCGCCGCCTGCTCAAGGCTTTCGAACGCGGCGGCACGATCCGAGCGGTCGATGCTGATGTAACCCGCCCCGCGCATGGCGCGTCCGAAAACGGGGATTCTGAAAAGCTCGGCCTTGGCCAGCCAACGAAACTGCACCGGCAGGTGCCCCAACAGCACCGGGATGTCGAAGTTGCTCTGGTGATTGGACATGAAAATGTACGAACGATCGGCCGCGATGCGCTCGAGCCCGGTAACGGTCACCTCGACCCCGCTCAACGCGAGGAGCGAGCGCGCCCAGATCCGGGCCACCCGGTGGACCGAGTCGCCGCCGCGGCTGACGAAGGAAACGGCGATGGCCAGAACGCTGAAGAAAAGCGTTGCGACCCCCGCCCCCGCCATGATGAAGGCCGTGCGGGCCCAAACGCCGAGAGGGTTTTCGATTGGCAAAGACAAGGGTGTCACACCGATCCGCCTCTCTGTCGCCGCGATGCCGAAGTCGCGGATCTGGTTGCGGGGCTACACTGAAATGCCCAGTTGTTCCAGCATCTCTTCCACCTGTCGGATAAGCCAGCTTCTTTGTTCCGGCGTCGCATAGGCAATGCAGTTGCAGCGGATCCGATGGGGGGTGCGGACCAGCAGTTCCATGGACAGGCGGGCTTCACTGAGCTCGACCGCTGCCACGTGCGGCTGGCAATCCCGGTGTTCCCTTTGAATCGGTGCAAGGAGTTCCTGATCGAGGGGAATCCAGTACACGGCGCCCATGCTCGCCTCGCCGTAGCGCTGATCGAGAAGGCCCTTTAGCTTTTCGTAGTCCTGGTATCGCAGCTGGTCAACTACATATTGTTTCATGAGACCGATGCTTACCACAAAATGTTGCGGCTCGCAAGTTGCCGGCGCGCTCCGAAGCGGGCGCACAAACAAAAAACCCCCTGGTCCGTCGCGGCGGACCAGGGGGCAATGAGTCAAGCGTGGCTTAAGTCTCTTCGACCGTGATGGCGTGCTCGGAGCAAACCTCGACGCAGCTCTCGCATCCAAGGCACTCTTCCGCGTTTGCCGGGATGGATTTTCCATCCCGCATCTCAAAGACCTCGACCGGGCAGACGTCTACGCACTCTTCGCAGCCAACGCATTTCTCTTCGTCGACGATGGGATTAAATGCCATTCCATGTTCTCCTTTCGGGGGTTTTTATCATAAGGCTTATCCAGCCTGATGCACCGCTTTGGGTCATTTCGGATGTGTCATTAAACTAATTAAAAAGGCCTGTCAAGCCTTGATGTAAAATTTTAAAATCCGCCGCCGCCCTCCTTTTTGGGATCGCAAAAAAAAATGAAATCGATCACTTATTCCGAACGCGGCAATCCAGCTGGAGGACGACCGTGTGCCGCCACGGGGCCTGAAACGGCGGCCGGCAGCGGCCCGGACCGGCAGCGGCCTGCAGGCGGCTGAAAAAATCGAAAGGCGGCAGCCCGGTCCAAACGAAGATGTGGGCCTCTTCAAGGGGGCTTTCCGGAGGTTCTTCCCCCGCCGCCTCCACCGGCAGCGCCTGGACCGGAATTTCTCCGGCGGCCAGGGCGGCCAGTTGCGCCATCCGATCGCCCGCCACAGCGGGCGGAACGGGAAAGGAGTCCCCGGGCGCGCCGTAAATCCATGCGCGGCTGAGCCGCAGCCCTCCCGGCACCGTTTCGGCCAGGTGGCCAATGAGGTCCCGGCTGTGCGTGACGAACACGGGGCTGGGGTAAGGGTGGTCCAGAAACAGGCGCGCCCAGGCGGCCGTTCGCCGCTCGAGGCGATCATCCCCGTCCGGCGCTTCAACGGGCGCCGGCGGCGGCTTGAAATCGCGGGCGACGGGGTCGTCGTCTTCGCCTCCGAGGGCGTTCAAAAGCCGCGACCGTGCCTCGTCAAAGCGGGCCATGTCGACCGCGGCCCGCTGGCGCTGCTCGTCGGCCGTCTGCGCCAGCTGCAGAAAGACCCGGGCCGCCAGGCCGGCATCGGCCCGGCCCTCTGCGCCTCCGGGCGTCAGCCGGCGCCGGATCTGGGATGCGATCTCGCCGGTGCTGCCGTCGGTCTCCGCCGGCCCGCCGGAGGAGGGCCCGTGCCGAAGCGCGGCTTCAAGGCCGGCGCCGTGCCCGTGCCGGCGGCCCCAGTCCTGAAAATCCCGGATGAGCCGGTCGAACTCCTCGGCGTCGCCCGCGGCCGGCGCGACCACCTCCAGAAATCCACCCTCCACCAGCGTTTGCATTTCCGCCGGCACGCGTCCCGCCGCCGGCTGATAAACCGCCACGGAGGCAAAGAGTTTACGCAGCGCGTCCGCCGCGCAGGGCGTCAGATAGGTGTGGGGAAAATAAACAGGTTTCATCTTTTATCCACTTTCGGGTCTTGCACACTGAGGCCACGGGCGATGATTTCGGCCCGGAGCCTGTCGGCCAGATCCCAGTCGCCATTGGCCCGTGCCCGCTCCCGGGCCGTGAGGAGCTCCCGGCTCTTGGCATCGGCGGCCGGCGGGTCGTCGAAGTCGAAAAGGTTCAGGACGGCATCGATGTCCCGCAAGGCAGCCAGCAGGCGCCCGGCTCCGTGAACATCGATGAGGCCGCCGGCCGCCAGGGTGTTGATGCGCTTGGCCGTTTTAAAAACGGCGGCGACGGCGGCCGGCAGGTTCAGGTCGTCGTCGAAAGCCGCCCGCAGCCCCTGGCGCAGGTCAAAGGCCAACTGGTCCGCCTCCGGGCACGGGTTGCCCCCGGAGACGTGCGTCAGCGAGCGCACGCAGCCATCCAGCCGCTGCAGGGATCGGCGGGCCTCCTCCAGCCGTCCGGTCGAAAATCTGAGCGGCTTGCGGTAGTGCACGGAGAGCAGCCAGTAGCGGATCTCGCGGCCGGAAAACCCCATGGCCGCAAGCTCGGCCGGGGCGGGCGCATCGCCGAGCACCTGTTCGGACTGCAGCCAGCAGCGCGCGAGCGGTTGGCCGAAAAGGGTCTCGGCGATGGCGTTTTCATTTTCATGGTGGGGGAACACCAGGTCCTGGCTGCTCACGTGGATGTCAAACCCCTCCCCCAGATGCTTCACGGCCATGGCGGCGGTCTGCAGGTGCCAGGAGGGCCGGACATTGCCCCATTCGCTCTTCACGAAGGCCCCGCGCTTGAGCTCGGACAGGCGGCAGCGCCGGAACAGGGCGAAGTCCCGCGGGTTTTGTTTTTCGTAATCCGACAGGTCCGCGGCGGCGCCGACCCTGACCTTGGCGATGTCGATGCCCGACAGTTGCCCGTAGCCGGGGGCCCGGGTGAGGTCGAAGTAAAGCGACCGCAGCTTCTCGTAGGCGAGCCCCTTGGCGGCCAGCCTGCGGGCCAGCTCCAGCATCTCCTCCACGTGGTCGCGGCTGTTCGCGTAGTGGTCCGCCGGGCGGACCCTCAACAGCGCCAGGTCCCGCATGAACCGGTCGACATCCGGGGCCGGGGAGGCGCCGACGCCGGCTTCCATGTCCACCAGGTCCACCACCTGTTTCACCGCCAACCCGCGCCAGCGCAAGTAGCGGCAGAGCAGGTCGGCCATGACGAAGCGCCTGGCCTCGGCCGCCTGAAGCGGCCGCTGAAGGTTGGGGCCGCAGGTGTAGACACCGACCCGGCCGGGCTTGAGCGGCGCCAGCGGCTCCCGGGCCCGGCGGAGGCGGTTGAACAGGCAAGCGTCCACCTTCTCCTGCGCCGCGAACAGCGGGGTGCTCAGGTAGCGCTCTCCGCCGTCGGGCAGAATGACCACCAGGACGCCCTCGGTCATGCGCCCGGCCTCCTGGATGGCCGCCGCCATGGCGGCCCCGCTGCTCATCCCCACGAACAGGCCCTCTTCCCGCGCCAGGCGCCGGGCCGTCTCGAAGGCCTCCTCGTCGTCGACGTTGACTTTTGCGTCCAGGCGCTGCTTTTCGAAAATTTCGGGGCAGTAAGCCTCCCGGAGGTTCTTGAGCCCCTGGATCTTGTGCCCGAGATAGGGTTCGACGCCGATGATGCGGATATGGGGGTTGTACTCCTTCAGGCGGCGGGAGACGCCCATCAGCGTGCCGGTGGTCCCCATGGCGGCCACCAGTGTCGTCACCGCCCCCGCGGACTGGCGCCAGATCTCGGCGGCGGTGCCGTGGTAGTGGGCCTTCCAGTTGGCTTCGTTGTTGAATTGATCAACCGCCACGAACCGGCCGGGGTGCTCGCGCAGCAGCCGGTAGACCTCCTCGATGGCGCCGTCGGTGCCCAGGTGGCCGGGAGTGAGAAGGATCTCGGCGCCCCGGGCCTTCAGGATGCGCTGACGCTCGATGCTGACGGACTCGGACATGGCGAGCAGCAGCCGGTAGCCTTTCACCGCGCACACCATGGCCAGGCCGATGCCGGTGTTGCCGCTCGTGGCCTCGATCACGGTTTTCTCCGGCGTCAGCTCCCCGGAACGCTCGGCGGCCTCGATCATGTAAAGGGCGGGCCGGTCCTTGATGGACCCCCCGGGGTTCAGGTACTCGAGCTTGGCGAGGATTTTGACCCGCAGGTTCGGGCTCATCCGCCCGATCTCCACCAGCGGGGTGTTGCCGACAGCGTCCAGGATCGTGAAGCTCATGAGTGCCTATGGTGACTAAAATGGCTGTAAGTGCCTATAGTGCCTAACATTGCGGAGCACGCCATGCCGTGAGGCGGAACGTCAGCTCTCGATTCCTGCCCCAGATGGCTCGATACTCATCACTCGTTACTCGTTGCTCGTTACTCGTTGCTCCCTTCTCATCACTCATCACTCATTACTCATCACTCGTTTTTGTGCGCTGGCTCAAAAACGCCTCCACCGCGCGGCGGATCTCCTGCCTCACCCGGGCCTCGTCCCGGGCGGCGTCGATCACCCGGAACCGCTCGGGCTGCCGGCGCGCCAGTTCCAGGTACCCTTCGCGCACGCGCTGGTGGAAGGCGAAAGTCTCCTCCTCAAAACGGCTCTCCCGAACCGGGCGGGCGCCCTTCTCCAGCTGGCGCCGGGCGCGGGCCAGGCCCACCTCCGGCGGCAGGTCCAGCAGCAGGGTCAGGTCCGGCTTGAGCCCGGCGAACACCATCGCGTGCAGCTGCGCCGTCCACTCCGGGGAGAGGCCCCGGGCGGCCCCCTGGTAGACGAGCGTGGCGTCGAAAAATCGGTCGCAGAGGACCGTTTGGCCGCCCGCCAGGGCCGGACGGATGACCGCGCTGACGTGCTCGGCCCGGTCGGCCATGTACAGCAGCAGTTCGGTTTCAGGCGCCATTCCGGCGTTCTCGGGGTTGAGCAGCAGGGCGCGGATCTTCTTGCCGAGATCGGTCCCGCCGGGCTCCCGCGTCAGGATGTATTTCAGGCCGCGTTCGGCGAGGACCCCGGCCAGGCCCACGATCTGGGTCGTCTTGCCGGCGCCCTCCCCGCCTTCCAGAGAGATGAACATGGCGTTTGATTCCCGCATTCGATCAGCCTCCGCTGCGCCATTCGAAATCCCAGTTCCGAAGCTCGTTCAGCGCGTCGTAATCGGTCATGTCGCATTTGATCGGCGTGATGGATATGAAGCGATGACGCAGCGCCGCCCCGTCGATGTCCGGATCGTCATCGAAGCTTTGCATGTCCGCCCCCTGCCAATAGTAGGTGCGCTGCCGGGGGTCGGTGCGCTTTTCCATGTATTCCCTGAACAGGGAAAGCCCGTGGCGGCTGACCCGCACCCCGGCGATCTCCTGCCAGGGGGCGTTCGGGAAGTTCACGTTGAGAAAGGTACCCGGGGCGAGCCCGCGCCGGGCGACCACGCGCACCAGCCGACCGATGAACTCGGCGGCGGTGTCGCAGGCATAAGGCGCACCGGCTTCGATGGAGGCCGCCACGGCCGGGATCCCCCCCAGGGCCGCTTCCTTGGCGGCGGCCACCGTCCCCGAGTAGTTGATGTTGACCCCCACGTTGGCACCGGGGTTGAGCCCGGACACCACGAGGTCCGGGCGGCGGGCCAGGATTTCCAGAACGCCCAGCTTGATGCAGTCGGCCGGCGTTCCGTTGACCGCATACCCCTCGCACCGGCCGTTCAAGGCGACCCGGCTGGCCCGCAGCGGCTGGTGCAGCGTGATGCCGTGGCTCACCGCCGTGCGCTCCCGGTCCGGAGCGACCACCGTCACCGTGTGCTCCCGCCGCAGGGCACCGTCCAGTGCCCACAGCCCTTCGGCATAAATGCCGTCGTCGTTGGTCAGAAGAATATCCATGGGAAAACAACATCTTGACTTTTAAGGTCAAGTCAGTTTTATAGCTTAATTTTCGAAAGGGTTCAAGGTCCGGCGCCAGGGCTTCGGTCGGTCGCGACCACGCAACCCCTCACCGAGCCTGCATGATTGCAAACCGGCCATTGGAGATGCGAATTTTACCACCTGACATCCGAGCGGCGCGGGGTGCCGCCCGCGGCCGGCTGCAATCCGTTTTGCAGGCGGCACGGCCACTTTTCCGTCGCCGTCTCAGGCGTTCGGCAAAAAACCATCGGCTGCCGGCCGTCTTTTTCAGCCTTCTTGTCTGCGCCCTCCTCGTCCCGGTTTCGCTGACCCATGCCCAAGGCGCGGCGGCCGCCGGCCCGCGCCTGGCCCCCCTGGACCCGCAGTTGCCCTGGACGGTCGAGGCCGACCGGGTCCGCTACGACGAGTCCCGCGACGAATACATCGCCGAGGGCAGCGTCGTTATCGCCAAGATGGACCGGTCGATCTCCGCCGATCTCGTCCGCTACAGCCGACAGACGATGATGATCGTGGCCGAGGGGCACGTAACCATGACCGCCGGATCGGATGTCCTCTCGGGGTCCTACCTGCAATTCGACATGGAGAGCGAGAAGGGGTATCTCGACGACGGCATCGTCTTCATGCAGGAGAACAACTACCACTTGAAGGGGGACCGGATCGAGAAGATCGGGCCGGACCTCTACGCGATCGACCGGGGGGTCGTCACCACCTGTGACGGCAGCACGCCCGACTGGAAGATTTCCGGCCACGACATCAAAATCCACGACGACGGCTCCGGGGCCGCCTGGAATGCCTTGGTGTATGTCCGCGACGTACCGCTGCTCTATCTTCCCTACGTCTCTTTCCCGGCGCGGAACAAACGCCAGACCGGGTTTCTTTTCCCCGAATTCGGATACACCCAACGCAAGGGCGCCTATTACACCCAGCCGTTTTACTGGGCGATCGACGACCAGTCCGACGCCACCTTTTATATGCAGGTCATGAGCGAGCGCGGGGTCAAGCCGGGGCTGGAGTACCGCTATTACCTCACCCGGGAGGCCAAGGGCGCCGTCATGTTCGACTATCTGCACGACGAGCAGATCGACAACGGCGTGGGCAATTCGAGCAAGGAGTGGGGCTACGACGACAGCGGCGGGGTTTTCCTGCGGCCCAACCACGACCGCTACTGGTTCCGGATGAGCCATTACAACCCCTTGCCGGGCGGGGCCACCGGCCGGCTCGATCTGGATCTCGTCAGCGACCAGGACTACCTGCGCATGTTCCGCAAAGGCTACATGGGCTGGGAGGACTCCAGCGTCTTTTTCAACCGATTTTTCGGCCGGGTGCTCGATGACTACGACGACCCGGTGCGCCAGAACCAGCTGCTGATCAGCAAGGCCTGGTCCGGCTTAAGCATTAACGCCGGCTCCCTGCTGTACCAGGACTCGAACAAGGGCCAGAACTGGAAGGACGTCACCCAACGGCTGCCGGTCGTCCGGGTCGCCGCGCCCAAGCAGACGCTCCTCGACAGCCCTTTCATGTACAACCTGAGTTCCGAGTACGACAATTTCTGGCGGGAACGCGGGTTCGGCGTGCAGCGCATGGATCTCTGGCCGCGCCTCTATTACCCCTATTTCGTGCCGCCGTACCTCACCATCGAGCCTTCGGTCGGCTTCCGCCAGACCGTGTGGGACCAATACCAGACCGAGAACCCGGACGCCTGGTCCGACGAGGCTTATTTCCACCGGGAGCTTTACGACACGCGCGTGGTGGTCGGCACCGATTTTTATAAAATTTATGACGTCGATGGCGAGAGCCTCAAACGGATCAAGCACCGGGTCATCCCCGAGGTCTCCCACACCTACGTCCCGGAGGCGGACCAGGACAACCTGCCGAGCATCGACTCCCGCGACCGCATCGAGAACCGCAACCGGATCAGCTATTCGCTGACCAACACCCTGACCTCCAAGTCGCTGCGCGTTGCCCCGAAAAGGGGGGCTGCCGAGGGCGATGAGTCGGAAGCCGCCGCCATCGCCCCTGAGGGCGAGTACGACTACCGCGATGCCGTGCGCTGGAAGGTCGGCCAGTACTATGACTTCGCGCGGCACTTCCGGCCGTTTTCGACCGTCCTGAGCAAGCTGACCCTGGTTCCCGTGGAAAACCTCACCTTCGACAACGAACTGGCCTACAACACCTACACGAACCTGCCGGACCGTTTCAACCTGGGACTGACGCTCGGGGCGAAGAAAAGGGACCACCTCACCATCGGCTACCGTTACGATCGCAACACCCTCGAGGACGAAAAAAACGACGAGTATCAATACGGCCAGATTGTGGAGCCCGAAACATCGACCCAGGAGGAGCAGATCAACTCGCTTTACACCGAGGCGCGCATCGGTTTGACCGACAGCTTTTCGCTGCTGGCCTCCTATGAGCGCGATTTCGTGAACGATCGCGTCCCGGCCTACGGCCTCGGATTCATCTATGAAAGCCAGTGCTGGGTCCTGGAGGCGGTGTTCGGTCTCGAGGATCAGGACCTCGGCCTGAGCGTGCGCATGCGGCTGAAGGGCATCGGAGATTTCGGGTTCTAGTGTTTTGCGTCCGGAGACGCAAAACATCCTGAAAAAATCAAAAGACTCAATGAGGAAGCATACGTTGGCAACCAACGGACAGGAAAAAATGGAAGATCGCAGACTGATGCGGTTGTGGTATGTCCTGCACACCAGAAGCCGCCACGAGAGCATTGTCACCGAGGGGTTGTCGAAAAAATCCATGGAGGTGTTCCTGCCCAGGGTCAAAGTGCGCAGCACCCGGAAGGATCGCAAGGCCATGATTCACATCCCTCTGTTTCCGGGCTACGTGTTCCTTAAGACCGACCTGCACCCGCACACCCACCTGGACATAGTAAAAACTGCGGGGGTGGTGCGTCTGATCGGGTCCAAGCAAGGCCCGGTGTCCGTGGCCGAAGAGACCATCGAATCCCTGAAAATCATGGTGGCCGCGGGGACCGCGATCACCACCGGAAACCGGCTGCAGCAGGGCGACCGGGTCATGGTGGTGAACGGCCCGTTTGCGGGGGTGACAGGGACCTTTGTCCGTTACCGCGGCCAGGGCCGTGTGGTCGTCAACATCCAGGCTTTAGGGCAATTCGCCGGCGTGGATGTCCAGGAGGAGGAAATAGAGATTCTGCCGCCTATCCTTTCATAACTGCTTGACATTCTATCAACTTTCAGAATATATAAGTAGAATAAGCACCCGATGCCCGGGCCGCCCCCAAGGAGGATGTATGAACAAACTGGAGTTGATCTCCGCACTGAAGACGGAAGCGAACATTTCCAAGGCGGAAGCCGCCCGCGTGGTCCAGATTTTTTTCGATCACATGGCGGACGCCATGGCCCGCGGCGAGCGCGTGGAGATAAGGGGCTTGTGCAGCTTTTTCGTCAAGGAATACAAGAGCTACACCGGCCGAAACCCGAAAACCGGTGATAAGGTCACCATCAAACCCAAGAAGCTGCCGTTCTTCAAGTCCGGAAAAGAACTCAAGGAACGCGTCGACCTGAAGAGCGTGTAGACGATTAGATTCGTGCCAGGGTTCGATTCGATCATCGATCAAGAACGCCCCATCCGGACACTTGCATCCTTTCTGGCCCACGGGACCATCCCCCACGCCCTTCTGTTCACCGGGATCGAAGGCGTCGGCAAGCGATCAGCGGCCATCGCCTTTGCCATGGCCTGCAACTGCCGGGGCGGTCCAGGGGGCGGCGGGTCCGGCCCCGGCGGGTCGCCGGCGCCTGCCCAGGCCTGCGGCGAGTGCTCCGTCTGCCGCAAGATATCGCAGGGACAACATCCGGATCTGCTGAAGGTGGTGCCCGACGGGACCCCGATCAAAATCGAGCAGGTCCGGGATCTCTGCCAGTCCCTGGCCCTTAAGCCCTATGAGGCCCGGGTGCGGGTGGTGGTTATCGCCGACGCCCATCGCCTGACCGCGGCGGCCGGCAACGCCTTGCTGAAAATCCTGGAGGAGCCGCCGGAGCGCACGGTGTTGATCCTGACCGCGCCGCAGACGGCCGACTTGCTGCCGACCATCGTTTCCCGCTGCCGGCACCTGCGTTTCAAACCGATTGCAAGAAAGCACCTGGCCGCCATGCTGGTGAGGGCCTACGGCTTCACGGCGGAAGAGGCGGCGCTGACAGCGGCCATGGCGCATGGCAGCGTCACCCGGGCGCTCGCCATGCACCGCCGCCACTGGGTCCGGCGACGGAACTGGTTTTTATCCGAATTGGCCGGGCTGGCCCGGCTGCCCGCCGCGGCGCTCCTGGTGCTGGCGGAGCGGATGGCCCTCGTCAAAGAGGATCTCCCCGACTATCTGGAGCTGACGGCCACCTGGGTGCGGGACCTGGCGGTGGCCCGGCACGACCCGGAACGGATCATTCACCAGGACCTGCGCAGCGAGATCGCGGCCGCCGCGCAGCGCTTGCATGAGGGCTTTGTCCCCCTGGCATCGTCGGGGCTGGCTGAAATTCAACGGCGGCTTCAGGCCAACGCCAACCCGCGGCTCAGCCTCGAGACGCTGCTCATCCGACTGGCCGCGGGCTTGCGCAACGGGGCTTGACGGGCCCTTGAAAAGCTATTCTGAAAGAAGATATCCTCATGGTTAAGATTGTCGGTGTTCGATTCAAAGCCGCCGGTAAGATCTATGATTTTGACAGCGGGGCCTTTGTGCTCGCCCCCGGCGACCACGTCATCGTGGAAACCGAACAGGGAATGAGCCTGGGGACCGTGGCGACCGCGGCCCGGCGGGTCGAGGAGTTGCCGACCGAAAAACCCCTCAAGAAAATCTACCGCCTGGCCACGGCCAAGGACCTCGATCAGCTCGAAAAAAAGGCGGCCGAGGAGCGGGCGGCGCACGCGTTCTGCCGCAAATGCATCCGTGAGCTCGGGCTGGAAATGAACCTGTTTGCGGTCGAAAAATCCTTCGACGGCAGCAAGTGCACCTTCTTTTTCACGGCCGAAGGCCGCATCGACTTCCGGCAGCTGCTTAAGGCCCTGGTGAAAGAGCTGGGGGTGCGCATTGAAATGCGGCAGGTGGGCGTCCGCAACCTGACCAAGATGTGCGGCGGCCTCGGCCGCTGCGGCCGGGAGCAGTGCTGCTCCTCCTATCTCGAAAAATTCGAGCCGGTGTCGATCCGCATGGCCAAGGAGCAGAGCCTGTCGCTCAACCCGACGAAGATATCGGGCCAGTGCGGGCGGCTCATGTGCTGTCTCGTTTATGAATACGAGACCTACATGGAACTCAAGAAGGCGCTGCCCAAGGTCGGTTCGATGGTGAAAACCCCCAGCGGCCCGGGCAAGGTGATCCGTCAAAACGCCGTCGGCAACCGCCTGACGGTGCGCCTGGAGGACGGCTCGGAGATCGAAACGCCGGCCGACAACATCCAGTTGCCGCCCTGACGGTCTCGACGGGGTGCCCCCCCCGGCCGGATTCAACCGCCGGCCGAACGCTGCCCCGGGTGGAAGAGACGATGGCCGACCTGAAATGCCGCAGGGCCCGACGCTATCGGGCCCCCAGGACCTTGAACCCTTAACCTGGACCCTTGAAACCAACTGACACAGGAACTCTCCATGCCATTTTACATCACCACGCCGATCTATTACGTCAATGCCCGGCCGCACCTCGGCCACGCCTACACCACGATCGTCGCCGACGTGGTCAGCCGCTTCCATGCCATGCGCTCCGAAGAGGTCTTCTTCCTGACCGGAACCGACGAGCACGGCGACAAGGTCGTCCGGGCCGCCGAGAAAGAGGGCATGACGCCCCGGGTTTACGTCGACCGGATCAGCCGGTTGTTTCGCGACCTGTGGCCGGATCTGAACGTCCGCCCCAGCCATTTCATCCGCACCACGGACGAAGGCCACATGGACGTGGTCGCGCGGGTGCTGCAGCGCATTTACGACGCCGGCGACATCTACTTCAGCGAGTACGAGGGACTTTACTGCTTCGGCTGCGAGCGCTTCTACACCGAACGTGAACTTGTGGACGGCAAATGTCCGGATCATCAAACCGAGCCCGAGACCATCCGGGAGTCGAACTATTTCTTCCGCATGAGCCGCTACCAGCAGTGGCTCATCGAGCACATCACGGCCCACCCGGACTTCATCCGGCCGGAGCGCTACCGCAACGAGGTGCTGGCGTTTTTGAGGGAACCCCTGGGGGATCTGTGCATCTCGCGTCCGAAATCGCGGCTGACCTGGGGGATCACCCTGCCCTTTGACGAGAAATACGTCACCTATGTCTGGTTCGACGCGCTGCTGAACTATGTCTCCGCCCTGGGCTACCCGGACGGAGAACGCTTCCGCGCCTTCTGGCCGGCGGCCCAGCACATCGTCGCCAAGGACATCCTCAAGCCGCACGGCATTTACTGGCCCTGCATGCTCAAGGCTGCCGGCATCCCGACCTACCGGCACCTGAACGTGCACGGCTACTGGAACGTCGACCAAGGCAAAATGTCCAAGAGCATCGGCAACGTGGTCGAGCCGCTGCAGATGAAGGACAAATACGGCCTCGACGCCTTCCGCTTCTTTCTCATCCGCGAGATGAGCTTCGGCCTCGACTCCAATTTCAGCGAAGCCGCGCTGGTGCAGCGCCTCAACGCCGACCTCGCCAACGACCTGGGAAACCTTTTCTCCCGCGTGGTCTCCATGACCCACAAGTACTTCGGCGGCCTCGTGCCGGAGGTCGAACCCGAGATGGGCCGGCAGTACGGCCTGGGCCTCGGCCCGGAGGCCCTGCGCACCGTCGCCGAGTACGAACAGGCCATGAACGGCTTCGAGCTGCACAAGGCGCTCGCCGCCGTCTGGGAGTTCATCGGCCGGATGAACAAGGCCGTCGACGTCAGCGCCCCCTGGGAACTCGCCAAGAAAAAAACCACTCTCAAGCAGCTCGAGGCCGTCATGAACAGTCTGCTCAAGGGGCTGCGGCTGATCGCCGGCCTGATCTATCCGGTGATGCCCGAGACCGCCGCGCGCATGCAGAAACACCTGGGACTGGACCCCAATGCCCCGTTCTATTTACTGGACGACCTGAAACTGTGGAAACCGGTTCCCTCCGGCACCCGCCTGCCCAAATCCGTGATGCTCTTCCCGCGCATCGAGACCGAGGCACCGGCCTCCGACACCGCGCCGGCTGGAGCCCCGTCGCCGGCAGCTCCGGAGATCAAGCCGGAGATCGATATCGACGACTTCCGCAAGATCGACCTGCGGGTGGCCACGGTCCTGCGCGCGGAGCCCGTACCAAAGGCCAAAAAGCTCCTCAAGCTGGAAATCGACATGGGCGAGCCCAGGACCCTCGTGGCCGGCATCGCCGAGCACTACACGCCCGAATCGCTCATAGGCCGACAGGTGATCGTGGTTGCCAATCTCAAGCCGGCCAAGCTCATGGGGGTGGTCTCCCAGGGCATGCTGCTCGCCGCGGGCGAGACCGCCGGCCCGGTGCTGGTCCTGCCCGACAAACCGGTGACACCGGGGACCGCCCTGCGATAGATCGAACGGGTCGCGGCGGCCACTTTCAAGCCAGTTGGCATTTTCTTTCTGTGAAAGCGGCTCCCGGCCTTCGCAACCAAGTTTGCTTCGGCGGCGTAGGCTTCCAGCCGCGAGGATCGAGGCTGAACGCCTCCCCCACAAGGAACCATCTCGCTTGCCGACAAGGTGGCGCGAAGCGCTATGGCCCGCTAAGCAATTAAAATCGATGGAAATTGAAACCATTCGGAATTCACATTTCACCTCTGCAGGTCCGCAAAGGAATCTTTTTTCGGCATGTTTCCTGCAAGGTTTGACCGAGCCTGTTTCCAATACCACCCGTTCATACTGAGGATGACCATGAAATTCTGTTTTCGACGCCTATTACTTTGCGCCCGGCCGGTTTTGCACGCCGGGATTTGCCGGATGATCGGCTGGCTGAAGACCCCTGTTTACTTCGGACGCTGCCCGTCCAATGTCCCGGCCGGTTCGCTGGTGGTGTTTCCCCTGCAGCGCACGCTGTTCGCCTGCGGCATCGCCGGGATCGTGGCCTTGAAGCGGCCGGCCTCGCCCGCGGAGGAGGTTTCCATCCCGGACCTCGGCGCGCTGGCCGAGCGGGTGACCGCCCGCGGGTACGATGCCTGCACTTCGGCCGGCGGGCGCCTGGCCGAGGACTACCTCGGCGGGGCGGAGGGCATCGAAGCCCTCTGGCGGTCGGTCCTGGGGCTCAAACGCCAGGAGGGCTTCAATGCGATTTACGGCGACAACTCCCTGCAGTCCCGCATCGCCGGCGTCGCCGCCCTCCTGGGCGAACGCGCCGAAGCCGAGGCCCGGCGCTTCGGGGAGCACATGGGGCGCCTCAGCGCGGCGGACGCCGAGCGCATGTCCCAGCAGGTCGAGCGGCTGCGCGACATCGCCTGGTGCTTGCGCGCGGAGGTCCTGGGGAACATCGCCAAGGTACGGGAGCTGGCCGCGGGCCCCGGCGGAAAGGCGTCGGCCCATGCCCTGCCGGTGTTCCGCAACCTGAACGCCGTGCTCAACAGCATCGACCGCATGGAGGTCCGCGGCCGGGATTCGGCCGGCGTCTCGCTGCTGTTCACCCTGTCCCCCGCAGACTACGAGCGCTTTGTCGCCGCACTGGAAAAAGACGGTCGACTGGCCGAGTTCACCCGGCGCGGGGAGACGGAGCCGCTCCTGAACCACAGCATCGGTGTACACCGCGGCGCCAAAGCCGTCGCCGTGGCATTTACGTACAAGGTGGCCGCCGAGATCGGCCGCCTGGGGGACAACATCCGGTTCCTGCGCCGGGAGATCGCCACTGACCCGGTTCTGCAGGCCATGGCCGGGTACCCGGCCGAGTTTCACACGGTCAACGCCCACACCCGCTGGGCCTCGGTCGGGGCCATCACCGAAGCCAACTGCCACCCGGTGGACAACCGGGTGGCCGACGACAACGCCGGCGAGATGGGCATCATTCACACCTGTCTCAACGGGGACATCGACAACTTCCACGAACTCAAGGATACCTTCGAGCGCAGCGGCCGCCGGATCCACGCGGAGGTCACCACCGATACGAAGATCATCCCGCTGCGGATCGCACACTACCTGCAGCAGGGCGTCGAGGTGGGCGAGGCCTTCCGCCTCGCGGTCAACGACTTCAAAGGATCGCACGCCATCGCCATGCACACCGATCTCGCGCCGGGCAAGCTGTTCCTGGCCCAGCGGGGCAGCGGCCAGGCGGTTTTCGTCGGCATCGCCGCCGGCCACTACATGGCCACCTCGGAGGTCTACGGGTTCATCGAGGAAACCCAGGAGTACATCAAGCTCGACGGCGAGTCCGTCGTCGAAGGCAAGAGCGGCAAGACCCAGGGCCAGATCGTCGTCCTGGACCAACGCTCGGCGGGCGGCATCGAGGGGCTCAGCGCCATGGCCTATGACGGAACGCCGCTGGCGCTGACCGCCAGGAACCTCAAACGCACGGCACTCACCTCCCGGGACATCGACCGTCAGAACTACCCGCACTATTTTCTCAAGGAGATCTCGGAGTCACCGGCCTCGGTGGAAAAAACACTTCAAAACCGTTGGAAAATCAAAGAAAACGGCCAGCGCCGGATGGTCGTCGCGCTGGACGAGCGCGTGGTCCCGGAGACCGTTAACGCCGCTTTGCGCGAGGGCACCATCCGCCGCATCTATTTCATCGGCCAGGGGACGGCCGGCGTGGCCGCCCAGGCGTGCGCCAATATCCTGGGATTCTACCTCAACGACCCGGCCATCCATGTCCAGGCCCTCAAGGCCTCGGAGTTCAGCGGCTTTGCCCTAAGCGAGGAGGACGACGGGCGGGCCATGGCGGACGCCCTGGTCATCGCCATCAGCCAGTCGGGGACCACCACCGACACCAACCGCTCGGTGGACATGGCGCGGCAGCGCGGGGCCCACGCCCTGGCCATTGTCAACCGCCGGGACTCGGACCTGACCTTCAAGGCGCACGGCGTGATGTACACGAGCAGCGGCCGCGACATCGAGATGTCGGTCGCCTCCACCAAGGCCTTTTATGCCCAGATCGTCGCCGGCGCCCTTCTGGGTCTGCACATCGCGCAGCTCAAGGGCCGGCGGGAGGAGGCGTTCGTCTCGGCCGAGATCGAACGGCTGCGCGCCCTGCCCGGGCACATGCGCCGCGTCCTCGCCATGGCCGATCGCATCAAGGCCTCGGCGTCGCGCCTGGCCGTGACCAAGACCTACTGGGCGGCGGTGGGCAGTGGCCCCAACAAGGCCTCGGCCGACGAAACCCGCATCAAACTGAGCGAGCTCTGCTACAAGACCATCTCTTCGGATTACGTCGAAGACAAGAAGCACATCGACCTCTCCTCGGAGCCTCTCATTATTATATGCGCGGCCGGCACCCGGCCCACCGTCATCGGCGACATCATCAAGGACACGGCCATTTTCAAGGCCCACAAGGCCACCCCGGTCGTGATCTGCGACGAGGGCGAAGACCGCTTCGACCCCCATGCCGCGGATGTCTTTCAAGTGCCCGCGGTCGGCGAGCACCTCGCCCCCGTTCTGAACACCCTGGTCGGCCACCTGTGGGGCTATTACGCGGCACTTTCGATCCACGAGGGCTCACGCTTTCTCTACCGCTTTCACGAACAGCTGCAGCAGACCCTCGGCGAGGCCGTCCGCACCGGCAGCGATATTTCCGAGTTCGTTCTCGACAAAAGCTTTCGCGAAAAGATCGTATCCTTCTATTCCGAGTTCCGCCGGAAGCGGGCCCGCCGGGAGTTCCCGGTCACCGTGGGCTACGACGGCGTCACGGACCTGACGCTGCTGCTGAAGTACCTGGCGGGCCGCCTGCCCGGGTCGGATTTCGAGCTCGATTTCGGCATGAAGGGTACCGCCGCCAACATGGTCCAGGTGCTGCTCCAGCGCCTCGGGGAGGCCGTGGGGCTCCTCGCGCGACCCGTGGACGCCATCAAACACCAGGCCAAGACCGTCACCGTGGGGACCAGCCGCATCAGCGAACAACTGGAAGGCATCGTCTTTGCGACGCTCGCGGCCGAAAACCTCTCCATCTCGCAGTTGACGCCCGCCAACCTGATCGTCGTAAAAAATGCCCAGGGGGTCATCCGCGAAATCGAAGGCTCCGTCCTGTACCGCATCGCCGGGCTCAACCTCCTGGGCGAGCCGGACGAGCACACCACCATCGAGGTGCTGAACAAGCGCGGCAAGACCGCCGCCGTCCCCTCCCGGGCGGAGACGGACAAAAGCCTGAAAGGCAGCAAGCGCATCATCGTGCGCCAGGGCAACGTCTACCTCGGAAAGGGCCGCAAGGACGACCGCAGCATCCTGGTGATCCCCCTGCTCTCGGGCGCGCCCGCCAATGCCGGCAAGATAGACCATTTGCTGCTCTTGCACATCGGCTTCAAGGAAAACGTCTCTTTGAACCAGAAGATCCGGGCTCTCGGCGGAAAGTATGAGCACATCAAGAACATCGTCCAGGAAAACAGCGTCGCCTGGGACGACGCCCTGCTGGACCGGGCGCCCATCGAGGAGCTCTTCGGCCGCTCGGCGGAGAAAATTGCCGAGTTCATCGTCGACGAGGTGAAGCAAGGCCCAGGCCGCGTAAGCTGAGAAATATTCCACCCCAAAAGGGTGGTTTTTTTTAAGATCTCATGGTATTCATCTATCCGCAGGGGAATACGGTCCTGAACGGAGAGGTGCCTTGGGCCATGACGGAACAAACGGCGAAAAAGTATAATCTGCTCCTGGTCGACGATGACCCCTTCATCCTCGAGGGCATCGGCGAGGACTTAGAGCGGCGCGGTTATCGCGTGACGCGCGTGAACAGCGGCGAGAAAGCCGTCGACTTGCTGCAGCACACGAGCTTTGACCTTGTCATCACCGACCTGGTCATGGAACGCACCGACGGCATCCAGGTCCTCAAGAAGACCAAGGAGATCGATTCCACCATCATGGTCATCCTGCTGACCGGCTTCGGCGACATGCTCTCCGCCATTGAAGCCTTGCGCAGCCAGGCGGACGATTACATGCTCAAGCCCTGCGAGTCCTCCGAGATGTATTTCCGTGTGGAGCGCTGCCTGGAGAAGCTTGAGCTCGCACGCCGTATCCACCTGTACCAGAAGATCCTGCCCATGTGCTGCGTCTGCAAGAAGATCCGGGACGACACCGGCAAGGTCCCCGGCCGCGGGCCGTGGGTCCCGGTGGAGAGGTTCATCCACGAGCGCGCCCAACTCGACATCACCTCCAGTTATTGCCCGGAGTGCGCTCAGCAAACCCTGCAGGAGTTCCTGAAAAAATAGCTCCCCCGCGTCGAATGGAGTGGCGGGGGGCGCCTTGTTACTGTGGCAATTAAACATGGCAAATTCCAGGATCCGGCCAACCGGCGGAGCGGGGGGGCGCGCTACGGCGGACACCCCGCTCCGCCGGCACCGCATCAAGCGTTGCCATGTTGAATTGCCGGTCTAATATTAACCGCACGAGACTCAAGGTGTCGCTCATGCGTGGCAACACTCTTCGAACTTTAACAGCGTTTATCGCCCTGGCGGTGTTGGCGGCGGTAGCTGGCCCCTGCCCCGCCGCCGTCGAATGGGAAGTCCTGAAAAGCCTCACCACCGGCGCACGGCCCCTGGACGTGGCCGTTTCCGCCGACGGCAAGTTGGTGTTTGTGCTGACCGAGGACGGCGCCGTCTCCATCTTCACCGGCGAGGGCGTTCTCGCCGACAAGATTACCGTGGGCGGCCAGGCTGAGCGGATCGCCGTGGCGCCGGACGGCGAACGGCTGTACGTGACTCAGCGCCAGAGCCGGCGCGTCGACGTCATCCAGCTCGACTACGTGCGCGAGGTCAACGTGTCCGGCGCCCCTTTCAAGGGCAACGAAAAAGCGCCGGTGACGATCGCCGTGTTCAGCGATTTCCAGTGAGGGTACTGCGCGGGCCTCGAGCCCGTCCTCGAGCAGGTGCTCGAGACCTTCCCCGACAAAGTCAAGGTCGCCTTCAAAAACTACCCTTTGTTGAAAACCCACAAGTTCTCCGGCAGGGCGGCCGTGACCGCCTATGCGGCCCACCTCCAAGGAAAATTCTGGCAGGTGCACGACGAGCTCTTCAAGGTTCACGACCAGCTGAACGAGGAAAAAATCCAGGAGATCGTCCGCGCGGCGGGGCTTAACGAGGAGCAGTTGGAAAGGGACCGCAGCAGCCAACGCGTGGTGGAGCGCGTGCAGAAGGACCTGGACGAGGCCTACCGCCTCGGGGTCAACAGCGTGCCGACGGTGTTCGTCAACGGCAAGCGCCTGCGGGACCGCAGCTTCGAATCCTTTGCCGCGGCGATCGAACGGGAACTCAAAAAAAAACCGACCCCCAAATAAAGTTGGAAAGGTCAAGGCGCGCGAATCCCGTGTAGCGAGGCGTACCGACGATACGCCGCAGCGACCGCGGGATGAAGCACAACGCCGAGATTGGGCTTTTTACGAAGTCGTCAAAGAAGTCGTCAACCCCGGGTGCGGGAGTAGGCCAGCGCGGCGCGGATGAAGTCGCGGAACAGCGGGTGCGGCGCCATCGGCTTGGACTTGAATTCCGGGTGGAACTGGCAGCCCAAAAACCAGGGGTGCTCTTTGAGTTCGACGATCTCCACCAGGTCGCCGGTGGGCGACATCCCGCTGAACACCAGCCCCTTCTCCGCCATCCGATTCAGGTAGGCGTTGTTGAACTCGTAACGATGCCGGTGCCGCTCCGCAATGTCGTCTGCACCGTAGGCCTGGTGCGCGAGGCTGCCGGCCGTCAGACGGCAGGGGTAGGCCCCCAGCCGCATCGAGGCGCCCTTTTCTGAGGAGGCATCCCGCCGCTGGACCGTACGGGTGCGTTCGTCGAACCACTCCGTCATCAGGTAAATCACCGGGTCGGGGGTGAGCTCGTTGAACTCGGAGCTGTTGGCCTGGCTCAAACCGGCGACGTGGCGGGCAAACTCGATCACCGCGATCTGCATCCCCAGGCAGATCCCGAAATAGGGAACCTGGCGGGTGCGCGCGTAGCGGGCGGCGCAGATCTTGCCCTCGACGCCCCGGCTGCCGAACCCGCCCGGCACTAGAATGCCGCCGGCCCGGGCAAGCACCTCGCCGCAGTTGCCTTCTTCGAGTTTTTCAGAGTCCACGAAATACAGGTTCACCTTGCTGCGATTGGCCGCCCCGCCGTGATGCAGGGCCTCGTTCAGGCTCTTGTAGGATTCGGTGAGGTTCACGTATTTGCCGACGACGGCGATCGTGACCTCGTCCTGCGGCGCCTTGAAGTTGGCCACCGCTTCCTCCCACGTGTCGAGCTTGGGCGCCCGCGTCCAGATGTTGAGCAGTTCCACGATCTTGTGATCCAGCCCCTCCTGGTGAAAGACCAACGGCACCTCGTAGATGCAGCCGACGTCCTTGGCGGTGATCACGGCATCGACCCCGACGTTGCAGAATAGGGCGATCTTGGCCTTGAGCTCCTTGGAGAGGAACCGGTCGGTGCGGCACAGCAGGATGTCCGGCTGAATGCCGATACTGCGCAGCTCCTTGACGCTGTGCTGCGTGGGCTTGGTCTTGACCTCGCCGGAGGTGCTGATGTAGGGCACGAGGGTCAGGTGGATGTAGAGCACGTTGTCCTTGCCCACGTCGGTCCGAAACTGGCGGATGGCCTCCAGAAAAGGCAGGCTCTCGATGTCGCCCACCGTGCCGCCGATCTCCACGATGACCACGTCGACCCCGTCGGCCACGCCCTTGATGCAGTTTTTGATCTCGTCGGTGATGTGGGGGATGACCTGCACCGTCCCGCCGAGGTAGTCGCCCCGCCGCTCCTTGCTGATGACCGAATAATAGATCTTGCCCGTGGTGTAGTTGTTGCGCTTGCCCATGACGGCGTTGGTGAAGCGCTCGTAGTGCCCCAGGTCCAGGTCGGTTTCGGCGCCGTCGTCGGTGACGAAGACCTCGCCGTGCTGAAAGGGATTCATGGTGCCCGGGTCGACGTTGATGTAGGGGTCGAGCTTTTGCAGCGATACGCTCAGGCCGCGGCTCTCCAGCAGGGCGCCGATCGAAGCCGAGGCAAGCCCCTTGCCGAGAGAGGACAAAACCCCGCCGGTCACGAAAATGAATTTGGTGCTGAATGCCATAGGAACACCTCAATGAAATGGTTGGGTCTGGGCTTTTGGTTCGATAACAGAAAATACCGGGGCGGATGTGAGGGGTCAGGTGTCGGGCGGAGCATGAACCTCGGAAGGAGCTGTCTTCCTTTGCCTGGCACCTGGCACCTGAAACGGCTTAGCCGGATTTTGGAGCAAACACCCGTAAGACAACCTCTGGCCGGACTTCAGATCGCGTCGCTTCCGACATCCCTTTCGCCTCTCTCGGGAAAGGGGGTGAAAGAAGTTTGATTCAAAATCCAAGATCGACACGCGCCGGGACGGCGGACGGCGATCTGATCAGAACAGGCTCTTGCAATAGCTGCCCGCCTCGCCCAGTTCCTCCTCGATGCGGATCAGCTGGTTGTACTTGGCGACCCGGTCGCTGCGAGACATGGAGCCGGTCTTGATCTGGCCGCCGCTCACCCCGACGGCCAGGTCGGCGATGAAGCTGTCCTCGGTCTCGCCGGAGCGGTGGGAAATCACGGTGGTGTAGCCGGCATTCTTGGCCAGTTCAATCGCATCGAGGGTTTCGGTGACGGTCCCGATCTGGTTGAGCTTGATGAGAATGGAGTTGCCGACCCCCTGTTCGATGCCCTTGCGAAAAATCTCGGGGTTGGTGACGAAGATGTCGTCTCCCACCACCTGCACCGTTCCGCCAAGCCGGTCCGTCAGGGTCTTCCAGCCCTTCCAGTCGCCTTCGGCCAAACCGTCCTCGATGGAGATGATCGGGTAGCGCTCGACCAGACCTTCCAGAAGTCCGATCATCTGCTCGGTGCTCAGGCGCTTTTTCTCGGATTTCAGCAGGTAGTGGCCGCCCTCGTAGAACTCGCTCGCCGCCACGTCCATGCCGATGCCGATCTCCTTGCCCGGCCGGTAGCCGGCCGCGCGGATGGCGTCCATGATGAGGCCGATGGCGGCCTCGTTGGACGAAAGATCCGGCGCAAACCCGCCCTCGTCGCCCACAGCCGTGTTCAGGCCCTTTTTCTTGAGAATGGCCTTCAGGCAGTGAAACGTTTCCGCCCCCATCTGCACGGCCTGCGCGAAGGTTCCGGCGCCGAAGGGGATGATCATGAACTCCTGGAAATCGAGCGTATTGGCCGCGTGGGCGCCGCCGTTGATGATGTTCATCATGGGGATGGGCAGGACGCGGGCCGTCATCCCGCCGATGTAGCGGTAAAGCGGCAGGCCATAGGCCGTCGCGGCAGCGCGCGCGGCCGCCATGGAAACGCCCAGCATGGCGTTGGCGCCGAGTTTGGATTTGTTGGCCGTACCGTCGAGCTCGATCATGCGCCGATCCAACGCATTTTGATCCGATGCGTCCATCCCGCAGACGGCCGGCGCGATCCGGCTCATGACGTTGGCGACCGCCGTGGCCACCCCCTTGCCGGCGTAGCGCTTGGAGCGCTTGTCCCGAAGCTCCAGCGCCTCCCGGGTACCGGTGGAGGCGCCCGACGGCACCGCCGCCCGTCCCATGGCGCCGCAGGCCAGGTGGAGGTCCACCTCGACCGTGGGGTTGCCGCGCGAATCCAAGATCTCTCGAGCCTTTACCTCGACAATTTCCGTCATTACATCCTCCTCGGCGGGGCCTTTCGGTGCGATCCCCAACTTGACAATTTATCCGAAAATGTTAGTCTGAACCATCGGTGAAGTCAAGAGAGGATGGACGCCTTCATGGACAAACCCCGAGAAGATTTCTACACCGAAGCCCACCTGCTGGTGGCCGCCATCCGGGTGCACGAGCATGTCCATTCGCGGCCGGCGACCCTCGAGGACGTCTGCCGGCTCCTGGCGCTTTCCGCGGAGCACGCCGGCATCATCTCACGCAAATTAGAAGAACTGGGCGCCATCGAAGCGGTTCAGGGTTCCTTCGGGACGCGGCTGTTCGTCCGCGATCACCTCAAGCTGGAAGAGATCCCCCGGGGGGAACTCGGGCGCAAGCTGGAGGACGAGGTCAAGAAGTTCCAGGACACCCAGCGCTCCTTCACCCAGAAGATCGAGTCGCTGCGGGTCGAGCAGGCCGGCAAGAAAAAAAACCTCTTTGCGGAGATGGAAAAGAAGCTCAAGGAAGAACTCGACCGAAAATCCAAATCCTAACCAGGGCTATTCATGGACTTCACCTCCAAGACCGCCCCAGGCCTCTATTTTCGCAAAACCATCCGCAAGGATCACCCGCCGGTTTCACTGGATGCGGACATGATCCGGCTGCTGCTTGTGATCGATGAGCACAAGAGCCTCTACCAGATCGCGGCGGAAGTCCAAATGGATGCGGTGACTTTCAAAAAGACCCTGCGGCGGCTGCTCGCGCAGGGCCTCGTCCAAACCGTTCAAAAACACGCCACGCTTCTCGACCGGACCTTCCTTCAAACCGTGCGATTGAGCCTGACCCGCGCGATCGGCCCAATGGCGCAAATTGTTTTGGAGGAGACGGTGGCCGAGATGAACCTCGACCCCGCCGGCATCCCGCTGGACCAGGCCGCGGAGCTCATCAACCGTCTCGCCCTTGAAATCCCCGAGGAGGAAAGCCGGACCCATTTCCGGAAGGCGTTGATCCCCCTCATCAACAAGGTGAAACCGTAAGACAGGAGCCCGCCCATGATGGATGTCAGCTGTGAAGCCTGCGGCAAGCGCTACCGGATCGATGACACCCGGATGAAATCGGAAACGGCCAGGGTCAAGTGCAGAGCCTGCGGCCATCTGATCACCGTCGTCAAGCCCCAAACGCCCCTCACCGTGGAATCCATCTTCGAAACCGGCGCGTCCGCGGAACCCGCCGCGGGTTTCCCGCCGCCCGAAGGGCCGGCCGCAGCCCCCGCCGCGGAGGGCCGCGGCGCGACCCTGCAGGTCCCCGCGCCATCCGCCGATGAACCGGCCATGGCGGCCGGCGCCTATCCGCTGGGCGTGCACACGGCCAAGCCGCGTTTCGGGCTTTTCGGCAAGACCCTGATCGTGATGCTGTCGATCAGCATCCTGCCGTTTGTCATCTTCTGGTTCATCACCTTCCGTGAGACCAGCGCCCGCATCCGCACGGACTCGGAGGCCCTGATGGCGCAGACGGCCAAGGGTCTGGCGGACCAGATGGACGGTTGGATCAACGCCAACTTCGCCGTGCTGCGCACGGCCGCCAAGCTCCCCGACATCCTGGGCATGAACCGTGACCAGCAGGAACCGGTCCTCAAGGCCATCAGCCGCGAATACCCGTGGATGTATCTCGTGTTCACGGTCGGCGCCAACGGCATGAACATCGCCCGCAGCGACGATGAGCCCCTGGTCAGCTACTCCGACCGCCAGTACGTGAAAGACGTGCTGGCCGGCAAGGCCCTCGCCTGGCAGACCGTGATCGGTCGCACGTCGAACCTGCCGGCGCTGGTGATCGGGGTCCCCATCAAGGAGGGCAACCGGATCATCGGCGTAATGGCGGCGGCCATGACCGTGGAGGAGATGTCAAAGCACATCGCCTCCTGGAAAAAAGGCCTGACCGGCTCGGCGTTTCTTTTGGACGAGAGAGGCTTTGTCATCGCGCACCCCGACCGTCAGATGGTTTTCAAACGGGAGAACCTGGACAAGCACCCGCTCATCGCGGAGTTCCGCAAGAAGGGCTGGACCACAATCTCCACGCCTTTCGCCGGTGAAAACGGCCAACCCGCGCTCGGCCATGCCCGCAGCAACGCATACGGGTGGGTGCTCGCCCTCCAGCAGGAGGAGCAGGAGATGTTCGACTCCCTGGCCCTTATTCAGAATTTCGCGTTGGCCCTTTTGGCCATCACGGCGCTGCTCGCCGGGGTGATTGCATGGTTTTCGGCCCGCGGCCTGGTGAACCCCATCATGAAGCTCACGGACGCCGCGGAGCGCATGAGCCTGGGGGACATGAACCTCAAGATCGACGTGACCTCGAACGACGAGATCGGCCTGCTGGCCCAGGCCATCGGCCGCATGCAGACCAGCCTGCGCATGGCGATGGAGCGACTGCGCAAGAGAAAATAACTGTTCCGCGTTGGCGCGTTGCTCGCGTTAAAAAGACGTTACCGCACTCAGCCCAACGTGGCAACGCGCCCACGCGACGAGCGCGACCCACTCATTGGAGTTCCCCCGCCCAGTTCCACAGCCCCGGCCGGTCCTTGAGCTGGACCGCCTTCGGCACGGGTTCCATCAAATGGGTGAAAAGAACATAGCCCGCCCGGCGCAGGTTCTCTGCCTGATCCCGCAACTCCAGCCGCCAGTTGGGAAAAACCCAGTAAAGAGAGCCGTGGCGGGTCGTCCAGGCCTCTTCGCCTTTGGGGCTGCGGAACGGTGCGTCGAGCTGAAAATCCGCCGCGACCGCCCTCGCAACGCACAGCGGCCAATTCCCTCCGATCACGATGCCGAGCGGCAGCGGGCTGCACCGCGGAAGTTTCAGGAAATCCTCGGCCGCAAGCTCCGGGCTGACGATGGCGCCGCTGAAACCCAGTGAAGCGGCGGTTTCCAAGGCCAGCGGGTTGGCCAGGTTGCAAAACGGCCCCGCCCATAGCCTCACCTTCGATTCGAGGCCATCGAACAGCGAAACCTGCCAGGGGTCGTTCAGTACGAAGCTTCGGGCGCCCCGAGCGCACGCTTGCCGGATCAGCTCCCGGGTCGGGGGTTCGTCATCCGGGAAAATCACCGGTGGCAGCCACCACCATGTCTGCCGTAATAATTTCTCCGGAACGCCTTCCAGGGTTTGCGGACTGAGCCAGAGCCCGATCCGGCCATGCCCGATCTGCCGGGGAGGAACCCGGTAGACCCTCACCTCGATAGGCTTTGGAAGGGCCCGCGCCGGCGGCGGCAGTTTCGCACGAAAGGCGGAGGGGCGAACCTTGTCGGTCTCCGCCGGCAATTCGGCCTCCAGTCCATTGATGCGCTCCTCCAGGGCTTTTTCGCGCCGGTCGATCAGAAAAACCGGGGTGCCTTTGGGAACCCCGCCGGCGGCGGGGGGCAGTGAAAACCGTCCGCCCTTCGGCAGCGACCGGCCCACGCGTTCGATGCGGTGGCCGGGGGCATCCTCGTAGCCGACGCGCAGCAGGTCGCCCGACAAGAGCTCCACCTGCGGGTTGAAAAACAGCTGCCGCGCGGCGCCCTTGATGCGGCCGAGCAGAAGCCCCGACCCGGTCTGCTCGCCGGCGTTCACCGGGTTCTGCGGCCGCTGGGGGAGGAAATAGTAATGGGTGCCGGGACGCCCCAGCGCGCGGGAGAGAAAGTGCAGCGCGTCCTTTTTCGCCTGCGAATCGTTGCCGTGGTCCCGCAGCAGACGATAGCCCGTGACGACGTAATACACATAGTGCGGGCCCTTTTTCCGGCCCTCGATCTTCCAGGTCCGGACCTGGGGGATGCCCATCAGCACTTTGACGAGCACGTCGATGCTCAGGTCCAGGCAGGAGAAGTACCGCCGGCCCTCGCGGCCCTGGGAGTAAACCCTTCGGCAGGGCTGGACGCAGCGCCCCCGCAGCCCGCTTTTGCCTCCCAGGAAACTGCTCCAGTAGCAGCGGCCGGAAACCCCGTAGCAGAGCGCGCCGTGAATGAACACTTCCAGGTCCAGCCCCGGCGGGCAGGCGGCCGCCGCGGCCTTGATCTCGTCCACCGTTAGTTCGCGCGGCAGGACGAGGCGGTCGATCGGTAGCGTCTCCCGCACCCGCCGCAGCGCGGCCGGATAGCTCACGTTGGAGAGGGTGGACCAGTGCACCTCGCCCGCAAATCCAGTCTGGCGCACAAGCTGCGCCACGGCGAGGTCCTGCACGATCACGGCGTCGGGGCGAACGTGCCGGTTCAGCTGGTCGAGCATGCGGCCGGCCGCGTCCAGCTCCTCCGGCGTGAGCAGGGTGTTCAGGGTCACGTACACCCGCGTACCCTTGGCGTGCGCGAGCTCCACCAGCCCGCGCAGTTCCTCGAAGGTAAAGTTCCGGGCCTCCATGCGCGCCGTGAACTGCTTCAAGCCGCAATACACGGCCTCCGCCCCGGCCGCCAGGGCGGCCAGAAAAGAGGGCTTGCTGCCGGCGGGCGCCAGGATGGCCGGAGGCGTGGAACCCGGGCCTTTTGTTTCGGGTGATTGGCTGGGGATTCGATCCATAGTTGGGTTTCGGAGGCAATCGGTTATGGTGTGTAGCGCCATCTAACATGGAACGAAATCCTCCTTCGCCCCCTTTGGCAAAGGGGGTTGGGGGATTTCAAGGCGACTACCTTGGAAGCGCCACACCCCGCCCCGGGGGCGGGGATTTATCCGAAAGTAACTTCAGTTTTGTGGGAGCGGCGTCCCCGCCGCGATCATTTCGCGGCAAGATGCCGCTCCCACGGAAAAATTCAACTTACGTGAAAGTCGCATTGACCATTACCATAGCCGATTGGGAATTGCCACATCCATGCACCGTCGGCTCTTGAAACTATGTATTTCACGATGTTAATTTGATATAGTTATGAGCGGGCCATGGCGCTTGGCGCCACCGTATCGGCCAGCCAGCTTGTTTTTTGTGGGAGAGGCTTTCAGCCTCGATCCTCGCGGCTGGAAAGCCGCTCCCACTGGAAAAAATGCCAAATTGCTCGAAGTTATTACCGCCGTCACGATTGGAAAGGTTCGACCCATCATGAGTGCATCCCCACGTTCAACCGAAGGCGCGCCTTCCGGGCTGGTCCATCTCGTTGTTGATGAAGCCCGTGCCGCCCTTTTGAAAAGCATTGCCGCCAATTTGCCGGACATCACCCTGAACGAACGCCACCTCTGCGACCTCGAGCTGCTGGCAACCGGAGCGTTCACCCCCCTTGCTGGATTCATGGCCCGCGCCGACTACGAACCGGTCCTCGACCGCATGCGCCTCGGAAACGGGCTCCTGTGGCCCATCCCGATCTGCCTCGACATCAGCGATGTCAAGGCCCGCCGCCTGGAAGCCGGGCAGTCGGTGGCCCTGCGGGACGGCGAAGGGTTCCTGCTGGCGGTGATGCACGTCGAGGACATCTGGCCGGTCGACCGCAGCAGGGAGGCCGCCCAGATCTTCGGCACCCTCGACCCCTCCCACCCCGGCACCGATTACCTTCTCAACCGCACCGGCGACTACTACATCGGCGGCAAGCTCGAGGTACTGAGCCTGCCCCTGCATTTCGACTTCAAGAAAATCCGGCTTTCACCGACCGAGATCGGCGCCGCTTCCCGCAAGCTCAACTGGAAGCGCATGGTGGGATTCATCACGGAAAACCCCATCCACCGGCCGCAGTTCGAGATGACCGTCCAGGCCATGCGCCAGGCTATGGCCAATCTGCTGATCCTGCCGGTGGCCGGAATGACCAAACCCGGCGACTTCAATCACTACACGCGGGTGCGCTGCTATCGCCAGGTGGTCCAGCACTACCCGCCGGAATCCTACCTCCTGAACCTGCTGCCCCTGTCCATGCGCATGTCCGGCCCGCGGGAAGCGCTGCTGCACGCCCTTGTGTGCCGGAACTACGGCTGCACGCACTTCATCACCGGCCGCGACCACGCCGGCCCCGGCTGCGACCCCAGCGGCAAACCCTACTACGGCAGCGACGACGCCTGCCGCTTCGTCGATGAGCACGCCTCGGAGATCGGCATCGAGATCATCCCCTTTCCGGAAATGGTCTACCTGCCCTTCGAGGACGAGTACCGCCGCGTCGACCAGGTGCCGGCCGGGACTCAGAGCATATCTCTTTCCGGAACCGACATCCGGCGGCGCATCCGCGAAGGGCGCCGCATCCCGGAGTGGGCGACCTTCCCCGAGGTGATCGAGGAGCTTCAGAAAGCCTACCCTCCGCCCGACCGCCAGGGGTTCACGATCTTCATGACGGGCCTTTCGGGCGCCGGCAAGTCCACCATCGCCAAGATTCTCTACTCGAAGTTCCTGGAGCGCGGCGACCGGCCGGTGACGCTGCTCGACGGCGACATCGTGCGGCACAACCTGTCGAGCGAGCTCAACTTCTCGAAAGAGCACCGCGACATCAACGTGAAGCGCATCGGGTTTGTGGCCTCGGAGATCACCAAGAACCGGGGCATCGCGATCTGCGCGCCGATCGCCCCTTATGCCAAGACCCGCGCGGAGATCCGCCGCACGATCGAAGCCTACGGCGGATTCATCGAAATGTTCGTGGCCACGCCCCTGGAGGTGTGCGAGCAGCGCGACCGCAAGGGCATGTACGCCAAAGCGCGGGCCGGCCTGATCAAGGGCTACACCGGCATCGACGACCCCTACGAAGCCCCCGAGTCCGCCGAGGTGCGGATCGACACCACCGGCATCACCCCGGACGAGGCCGCCCAGGAGGTCCTGCTCTATCTGGGGCAGAAGGGGTATATATGAACATCCTCGTCACCGGCGGGGCCGGCTACATCGGCGCCCATTGCTGCAAGGAACTCGCCGCCCGGGGGCACCATCCGGTCGTGTTCGACAGCCTTGTCACCGGCCATCGCTCCTACGCCCGGTGGGGTCCCCTTTTCGAGGGGGACACGGGCAGCGCCGAACAGCTGGACGAATGCCTCTCACGCCACAAGGTCGATGCCGTCATGCATTTTGCGGCCTTCATCGAAGTCGGTGAATCGGTGGCTGACCCCCGGAAGTACTACGCCAACAACGTCGCGGGCACGCTGCAACTCCTGCAGGAGGTGGTGCGCCACGGCATCCGCCATTTCGTCTTCTCCTCCTCGGCGGCGGTCTACGGCAGCCCGCACCAGGTGCCCATCGAGGAAGCCCATCCCACCCGGCCGCTCAACCCCTATGGCTGGACCAAGCTCATGGTCGAAACCATGCTGGCGGATTTCGAGTCGGCCTATGGTCTGCGATGGGCGGCCCTGCGCTATTTCAACGCCGCCGGCGCGGATGGAGGGGGCGACATCGGTGAGTGGCACGATCCGGAAAGCCATTTGATCCCACGGGTGCTGGATGCCGCCCTGGACGGCCGGCACCCCGTGCAGGTGTACGGCGCGGACTACCCCACGCCGGACGGCACCTGCATCCGGGACTACATCCACGTCAGCGACCTCGCCGACGCCCACGTGCGGGCGCTCGATTACCTGGCGGCCGGCGGCGCCGGCGGCGCCTTCAACCTGGGCCAGGGCCGGGGCTTTTCGGTGCGCGAGGTCATCCGCAAGGTGTCCGATGTGACCGGCCGGCAGTTGGCCGTGCAGACTCTGGACCGCCGACCGGGAGATCCGCCGGTGCTGATCGCTTCGAACCAAAAGGCGCTTGAAAAACTGGGCTGGTCCCCGCGGCACAGCGACCTGGAGAAGATCATCGCCTCCGCCTGGCAGTGGCACCGCCAGATGAGAGGAACCGTTTAAGCAGAGGGCTCACGGCAATAGGGCGATAAAAAAGCAATATCTTTCCGCGCGCCGCGCCCCGCTTTAACTTTAGGCATTTTAGGCACGATAGGCACTATAGGCACTCTCTTATGTCCTCCCGCATCCTCATCATCGGTGAAATCGGAAACGACGTTCAGGCCTTCGCCGACGCCTTGGCCCAGGAGTTCACCCTGAGCCTGGCGCCGACGGTGCTGGAGGCCGGCAAACGCCTGCAAAAGGAGGGCTTCGCTCTGATCATTCTCGACGTGGCCGAGGGCGGCGGACAGATAGCCGACATCCTCCAGAACCTGCAGCAGGTCTCTCCGACCGCTCCGGTTCTGGTCACCTCCGCGTCCCAGGACGCCCGGGTGATCGTCGAGGCGGTCAAGGCCGGAGCCGCCGACTTCATCGCGCGCCCCTTCGCCGGGGAGCAACTCAGGATCTCCGCGCGTCGGGCACTCGAGGCCCGCAGTCTGAAAAACGAGATCGACTACCTGCGCCGCGAGCAGGACGTTGTGTATGACACGGAGCGCATCATCTCGGTCAGCCCGGCCATGCAGAAGGCCATGGCGAGCATCCGACGACTGGCGCAGACCGAGTCCACCATCCTCGTCACGGGGGAGACCGGGACCGGAAAGAGCTTCGTCTCCGGCAACATTCACTTCAACAGCCCGCGGCGCCACAAGCCTTTCGTCAAGGTCAACTGCGCCAACATCCCGGAGACGCTCCTCGAGAGCGAACTCTTCGGCCACGAGAAAGGCGCCTTTACCGGCGCCGACAAGACCCGCGCCGGCCGCTTCGAGCAGGCGCACGGCGGCACCCTTTTCCTGGACGAGTTCTGCGAGCTGAGCTTCGGCCTGCAGTCCAAGCTGCTGCGGGTGCTCGAGGACAAATCCTTCGAACGCCTGGGCGGCAACCGGACCATCCACTCCGACGTGCGCGTCATCGCCGCCACCAACCGCGACATCGAGGCCCTCGTCGGCCAGGGCCGCTTCCGTGAAGACCTCTACTACCGCATCAACGTGCTGCGGGTCCACCTGCCGCCCCTGCGCGAGCGCCGGCCGGACATCGCGCCCCTGGCTCACTACCTGCTCGGAAAGCTCGGCCGCGCGCTGAAGAAGAAAATCGACGGGTTCACGCCGGAGGTGCTGGGCCTGCTCCAGGCCTATGACTGGCCGGGGAACATCCGCCAGCTTTCAAACACCATCGAGCGCGCCATCCTCGTCGAGGACGGCAGCATCATCCAGCCCGACAGCATTTCGCTGCCGGAGATCCGGCGGCCCACCGCCGAGATCGCGACCGCCCCCGCCAACCTGAAGCTCACAACCGAGCAGGAGAAGGAGATGATCCGCCGGGCGCTCGATGACAATCTCTGGATCCAGAAGGACGCCGCCCGGCAGCTCGGCATCTCCCCCCGCGCGCTGAACTACCGGGTGAAGAAACTGGGCATCGCCCACCACCGCTGGCGCAAAAACAAATAAAAAAGGCCGCTGCGCGGCCTTTTATTGAAGATGCTTACTGCGGGATGCTACCCGCCCCTGAAAGGGTCTTGAAAAACCAGGATCAGGCGGTCAGCACGGATGCATGCGCTCGAGGCCTGAAGCTGGAGGCTCACGATGGGACGGTTCCCATCACCTCCGCTTACAGTTTCCCGCATCGAGCATCCAGCATCGTTTCTAAAAGGCCCGTCTGAAACGCCTTTCGGAACCAAAGCCCCGCCAACGTTAGCATGAAGATCGCCAACCGCCCGTTAAAACTTTCCCCACCCGTAGATCTGCCTGGGCCGCTCGCTGCGATGAAGCAGCCGCCCTGGGCGGAATCCACGACGCTGCCGACCCCGCCCACCACTCCGTCAATGATGGAGTCGCTGCCGGAAGAGGAGGCCACCAGCACGCCCGCCGGGTCGAGGATGATGCCGTTGGCCACCCCGTCCGCGTCCCCTTCCCCGCCGTCGGTGATCGTCAGGGTCATCGACATCCGGTCGTCGCTGAACTGGGCGTAGCGCGAGAAATCGGACCATCGCTTTTGAATCGGGTCGTACTTGTACCATCGGCCCCTCTTGGGCATCGGCTCGGAGAAGTACACCGTCAACACGGCCTGGTCCCCGGGCTGGTCGAGAACCAGCTTGAAATTCAGAAGCCCGAAGGGAAGCGCGTCGCTGATGCCGTCGGCGTCGACATCGATCTCCAGCACATCCGGGTCGGTGGACTCGATGGAATAAATGGCGGCGCCGGATGAGGGCGCGGTCCCGATGCCGACCTTGGCGCCGCTCTTGCCCGTTCGCACGGTTTTTACACGGACATCCTGGGTACCGCTTACCCCGCTACCATCCGGGTCGGTGGCCGGATCGACCTCCTGACTGTCCGGGATGCCGTTCCCGTTGGCATCCGTGAGGCTGAAATCGGTTGCGAACCGCACCTGCGGGGACCACTCCGATGCGGCCCCGTGGTTGTCGTAAAACATCGCCCGGCAGTGGTATACAGTGTTCTCGTCCAGAAGCAGGCTGGGCACTTGCAGCGCGGTCAATTCCGCGCTGCTCGTCACGTCCAGCACAACCAGACTGTTGGAAGCCTGGACGATTTGCCAGCGTGTCCGGGCGTGAGCGTCCCCCGCATCCGGATCGGAAAAAGCGCCGGTCTGAAGCGTCGGCGCGAGCGAGGTGAGGGCACTGGCGGCCGGCGCGAGCACCTGCGGGGCAGCCGGCGGATGGTTCTGGGCGGCATCGGCGTTGTCGCCGATCCCGTTTCCATTGGCGTCGGCCCACTCCGCCGGATTGCTGGGGAAGGCATCCTGGCTGTCGGGTACGCCGTCCCCGTCCGTATCCACGACCACCGGCGCCGGGCTGGTGATGGTGACCGTCCTGGCTCCCGACCAGCCCGACTCCGCCCCCAGGCTGTCGCGCGCCTGGGCTTTCACGGCGTACTGGCCGGCCGCGGCCCACCCGCGGGACTGGCTGGCTGCTCCCCAGCTGGAGAGCACGCCCCCGCCCCAGTCAAAACGATACTGCAGGCTGTCGCCGTTGGGGTCGGTCGCCGTCGTGCTGAACGTGAGCGCCGTGTTCACCAGCGCGCTCGACGACCCCGTCGGCGTCGCCGGGGTCG
>CAZLSV010000048.1:31426-39088 GCA_964562235.1 uncultured Desulfatibacillum sp. | reverse complement strand
GGGTCGGCGAGACGGTCACCAGCGTGTACCCGTTCGGAGGAGATGTTTTTACAAAGTTGCACGCGATGGTCGATCCGCCCCCGGGTTTGTTTTCGACCAGGACCGGGGATCCCAGCGCCTTTTCCAGCTGGGGTTGAAGGGCCCGGGCCACCAGGTCGTGACTGCCCCCGGCGGCATAGGGGACGACGATCGTAACGGGATCCTTCGGGAATTTTTCTTGAGCGGCGGCCGGCCCCGCCAGCACAACGGCAACCGCGGCCAGGCAAACGAACAGAACGGCAGACACTTTTCTCATGGGTTTCCCTCCTTTGCTTTGGTGGTGGTTAGGCGGCACACCCTTCGGCCGCAGCCGAGTCGCAGCCTTACGAATCAGCGCTTCCCAACTGATCCAGAAACTTGCTCCTTTTCCGGGAAAAAATAATGGACGACCCGACAAAGACCGTCGTCAAAAAAATGAAGGCCGCCGGAAAGGGGCGCGTTACAAAAATGCTCAAATCGCCCTGGGACATGAGAAGCGATTGCCGGAAGGCCTCTTCCCAGATCGGCGACAGGATGTAGGCGAAGATCAAGGGTGCGCACTCGAAACCCGTTTTCCGCGCGAGGTAACCGATCACCCCGAAAAAGATCATCGAAGTGACATCCAGCATGCTGTTCTGGTTGGAATAAACCCCTATCACGCAAAACACGAGAATCAGGGGAAACAGGATGCTGTAGGGGACCTTCAGCAGCCGCACCCAGATCCCGATCAAGGGCAGGTTCAGGACCAGCAGCATGATGTTGCCGATGTACATGCTCACGATGACCCCCCAGAAAACATCGGGGTGGTTGCGTATGAGCAGGGGACCCGGCGTGATCCCGTGTATCAGCAGCGCCCCCAGGATGAGCGCCATGGTCGCGGTGGTGGGAATCCCGAAGGTGAGAAGCGGCACGAAGGTCCCCGAGGAGGCCGCGTTGTTGGCGGCCTCCGGGCCGGCCACCCCCTCGATCGCGCCTTTGCCGAACCGCTCGGGATGCTTGGAGAGCCGCTTTTCCATGATGTACGAGACAAAGGTCGAAATCAAGGTGCCGGAGGCCGGGAGGATGCCGAGAAAAAACCCCAGGAAGGTGCCCCGCATGATCGGATTGAACGAGGCTTTCCAGTCATCCCAGTCCGGGAGCAGGCCTTTGATCGAGACCTTGAACACGTCCCGTTTGATGGTCTCCTCCAGGTTGAAGAGGATTTCCCCGACCCCGTAAATTCCCATGATGACCGGAAGGATGCCGACCCCTTCGTAGAATTCGTTGATATTGAAAGTGAAACGCAGGACCCCGGAAACCGTGTCGATGCCCTGGGTGCCGAGAATCATCCCGAGCGCCACCATGATGAACGATTTGATGACGGGACCCGAGGAGAGGTAAGCGGACAGTGTCAGGCCGAAGAGAATGAGGGCAAAGAGCTCCGGCGGGCCGATCTTCACGGCATATCGGGCCACGACGGGCGCCACCATCATCAAAAGGCAGACGCTCAGGGTGCCGGCGATAAAGGACCCGATGGCCGAAATCCCCAGGGCCCGTCCGGCCCGTCCCTGCCGGGCCATCTGGTAGCCATCCAGGCAGGTGACCACGGAAGAAGACTCCCCGGGAATGTTCACCAGGATGGAGGTGGTCGACCCCCCGTACATCGCCCCATACCAGATGCCGGCCAACAGGATGATGGCCGTCGTCGGGGGAAGACCGAAGGTAAACGGGAGCAGTACGGCAACGCTGCCGGCGGTTCCGATCCCCGGCAGGACTCCGACGAGAGTGCCGACCAGCACCCCGATGAAGCAGTAAAAAAGATTCATCGGGGTGGTGACGACGGAAAAACCCAACAGAAGGCTTTGGAGCGTTTCCATGCTTTACACCGTTCTATGACAGTTCATCGGCAACCTGTGGAAAGTGGGATGACAGCCTTTCGCGCAGGCAATCCGACGAAGCGGGTAGTCGCCGGCATCGAAAATAACCGGGTCGTTGACCCCGGTGAAGAAAAACGAACAAAACAGAAATCCGGCAGCCGGGCGGATTATTTAACTCCCTTCTGCGCGAGTATCTCGTCGATCCCCGGCCGAATGACCATGCCGGCCTCGATCTCCTTCAGTCGCTTGTCTTCCCGCTGAATAATCTTGTCCACATCTCCGATCACGGTCTTGGCGAGTTCCTGCTTCAACACCACGACACCGTCGTCGTCGGCGATGATGATGTCCCCCGGCCGAACCACCTGGCCGCCGCAGCTGATCGGAAAATTGATCTCCCCCGGGCCCTCCTTGAAGGGCCCGTTGGGCGACAGGCCGGCGGAAAAGACCGGGAAGCCCGATTTGCGTATTTCCTGCGCGTCCCGGACGCAGCCGTCGGCCACGATCCCGGCGACGCCGAGTTTCTGGGCCGTGCTCACCATCAAAAACCCCAGCAGGGCCCAGGAGTGGTTGCCGCCGCCTTCGATCACCAGGACGTCGCCCGGCTTGATCAGGGTCAGGGCCTTGTGGATCATGAGATTGTCGGTCGGCGGGACGCGGACGGTGAGCGCCGGTCCCACCAGTTTCGTACCTTCGGCCAGGCTTCGGATCCGAGCGTCCATCGCCGCCGCTCTTCCGATGCAATCCCCGACATTGCCGGTGAGACACCCCGTCTTGTTCATCAACGCGCGATAGGGCTCGATCAGATCCTTGTCCAGTCGATCAAAATCCACTCGGTAACGAAACCCGGGCTTTCCCACTTCCTGTGTCTCCATGCGCAAATTCCTTTCATGAGGTTGGACCGGCGAGCCGCTAAAGAAACGCCGAAACCGTTAAGCGGGTCGCGGAAAAAATTCTCCTTGATGGCTCCTATCGGGTAATCTGGCAAATCCAGTCGAACGAACGTCCCCGTTTCACTTTTTTCAGGTGCAGGCAGCACTTGTAGTGATTGGCGTCGTAAATCGTGGTCACGAGTTCAACCGGTTTGCCTTTTTCGGCGTACATGATTCTTTCCGTTAAAAGCGTCGGCACGCCGGGGGCGATCCCCAGATGCGCGGCCGTCTCTTCATCGGCAAAGGAGGCTTCGATGGTTTCGTAGGCCTCGATGAAATTGATTTTGAGATCATCTTCCATTATTTTCAGCAGCGGCCGCTTCAAAAGCTCCGCTTCGGGCAGCAGCCGGCCGATGTCGAGCGGAAGGTAATTGATCGTAAACGCGCGAAACCCTTCCGGCACGATCCGGTCCCTTTTGATCATGACCACCCGTTTCTCGTCTTCGTTCAACTCCAGTTTTTCGCGGATCAGGGGGGTCGGCTCTATTTCCGTTTTGAAAACGCTCAGCGTCTTGGATTTCATCAGCGGCAGGAAGAGCACATTCGTCATGTTGACGTGCTTGAGGCTCATCCCCTGGATCAGGTCTTCGTTGTGGGTGACAAATGTGCCCTCCCCCCGCTTTCGTATCAGCAAGCCCTCATCGACCAGAGAAGACAAAGCCTGGCGTATGGTCATGCGGTTGACATTGAACTGATGCGCCAGCTCGTGCTCCGGAGGGATCTTGGCGCCGGCGCCGTAGCGCCGGTCGAGGATCCAGTACTTTATGGTACGACGGATTTGATGATAGACGGGAAGGACCGGTTCCATCTTTAAATCCTCATCCGCAGCAGGAGCGTGCGGCCGGAATCAGGGCTCGGCCCATCTCCTCAGGCCTTGCCGGCATAGTTCAGCAGCCCGCCGCTCAGCACGATTTCGACTTGCCGCGGTGTCAGGCTGTGACGGACGGAAAACGTTTGCTGCACGGCCTTGTTCACTACGATTATCTCGGGTGTCCGCAATTGGGCGTGGACATCCTGAATTTCCAGCTCCTCGCCGGATTGAATGCGTTCGTAATCCTCTGCATTCTTGAAGATCAGGGGCAGGATCCCGAAGTTGATCAGGTTGGCCATGTGGATGCGCTCGATGCCCTTGGCCAGCACGCCACGAACGCCGAGATACATGGGGCATATGGCCGCGTGCTCGCGCGATGAGCCCTGCCCGTATCCGTCCCCCGCGACGATAACCGAGGAGAGCCCCCGCCCCTTCAGGGTTTTGCAGGTTTTGACAAAATCGGGAGCGGTGTTCTGGAAAACGAACTCGCTCGATTTTTCGATGTTGGAGCGGTATCGGCCGACGGAGCCGGCGGGGATGATGTGGTCGGTGGTGATTTTATCCCCCAGTTTGACGGCCACGACGCCGTTCAGGCTCGGCGGCATGGGGGTGTTCGAGGGGGGCTGGCCCATGTTCGGGCCCCGGAAGACGTCGCCGGCATAGGTCGGTGGGACAAACATGCTGCTGTCGCAGAAAAACTGCCCGGGCGGCTGAATGGACGGAGGGTCCATGCCCAGATCGCGCGGGTCGGTTATTTTTCCCGTGAGCGCGGCCGCCACGGCGCTTTCCGGGCTTACGAGGTAGACCCGGGCGTCCTTGGTTCCGGATCTTCCTTCGAAATTCCGGTTGTTGGTGCGGACCGAGACCGCCCCGCTGTGCGGGGACTGCCCGTTGCCGACGCAGAATCCGCAGGCCGGCTCGAGGATGCGGGCACCGGCGTCCACAAAGTCGGTCAGCGCGCCGTTGGCGCTGATCATCCTAAAAACCTGCCGCGTCCCCGGGGCCACCCCGAAGCTGACCGCGGGGTGGGCTTTTTTCCCTTTGAGGATGGCGGCGGCCGTCATCAGATCCCGGTAGGATGAGTTCGTGCAGCTGCCGATCAGCACCTGATCGACCGCGGTGCCCTCGACCTCGCGGATGCGCTTGACCTTGTCAGGCGAGTGCGGCAGGGCGATGTTGGGCTCGATTTCGCCCAGGTCAAGATCGATCGTGCGATCGTAGCGGGCCTGCGGGTCGGCGTGGAGCTCGGCCCAGTCGCCTTCGCGGCCCTGCGCCCTGAAAAATTCGCGCGTGGCCGCATCGCTCGGGAAGACCGAGGTCGTGACGCCGATCTCGGCCCCCATGTTCGCGATGGTCGCGCGCTCGGGCACCGAAAGATTTTGGATCCCAGCCCCGGCGTACTCCAGAACGAGCCCGACGTTGCCCTTGGTGGTCAATTTTTTAAGCAGCTCGAGGATGACATCCTTGGCCGTCACCCAGGGGCTCAGCTTCCCATGCAGGTTCACCCGCACGATCCGGGGGCAGGTCAGAAAAAACGCCCCGCCGGCCATGGCCACCGCGACGTCCAACCCCCCGGCGCCGATCGCCAGCATGCCGACGGCCCCTGCCGTGGGCGTGTGGCTGTCGGTGCCGAGCAGGGTCCAGCCGGGCCGGGTCAGCCGCTCCAAATGCACCTGATGGCAGATGCCGTTTCCCGGCTTCGAAAAGAGGACCCCGTATTTGGCCGCCACCGTGCTCAGGTATTTGTGGTCGTCGGAGTTCTCGAAGCCCTCCTGCAGCATGAGGTGGTCCACGTAGGAGACCGAAAGCTTCGTCTTCACGCGCTCGACGCCCATGGCCTCGAATTCGAGATAGGTCATGGTCCCGAGCGCGTCCTGCGTCAGGGTCTGATCGATTTTGATGCTGATCTCACGGCCGGGGATCATCTCACCGGAAACCCGGTGCGAGGCGATCAGCTTTTCCGTCAAATTCTGACTCATGGCCAGCATCCTTGATGGTATCTTCTATGGAATTTAGATTCTCTTCTTGTGGGAGTGGCTTCCAGCCACGACAGGATCGCGGCAAGATGCCGCTCCCACAAAGAACAAACCTACTTGCCGACTAAAGTGGCGCTGAGCGCCATGAACCGCTGTTTAAGCCGTTTTTTCGATGGCCACGAATATCTCGTGAAAATCCTTCGGGGGGACCCCTTTGAAATAGGCCTTGAGCCCCAGTTCGGTGCACCATCTCAGCTTGGCCTTGGTGGCCTTGGACATGGTGCCGTCCACTTTCAGCGCCTCCAGGGTGGCGATGACCTCGTCCATCTCGTGCTCGCGCCGTTCGGAATGGATCACCCCGCGCCCGATCAGGCCGTTGACCACTTCCAGCAACGGGCCGGCCGTCAGGGTCTCTTTCACCGACATCAGAACGTCGTCTTCCACTTTGTACGCGTGAGCGGCCGTGAGCATTTCCAACAGCAGGGTGACGAAGCCCTTCATGAAGATGCTGCGGAACATCTTCGAGGCCGATGCGCTTCCCGCCGGGGCGTCCATCAGGGTGATGTTCATCCCGAACGGCGACATGATCCCGGCGAACGCCTTGGCGCCCGTCCCTGAAACCGAGACCGGCACCTTGTGCTTGTAGGTCGGGACCGGTCCCATGACGGCACAATCCACGAACAAGGCGACCGGGGAGATGATCTTGTCGATCTCCTCCTTGGTCATGGGCGAGGTGGCGTTGATGTCGACGTATATCTGGCCGGGCTTGAGAAAGGCTTGGGAGGCCTGCGCCAGTGCAACGGCCGTGTCGGCGCTCACGGCCGAGACGATCATCTCGCTGCTCTCGACCAGTTCCCGGTGCGTCGGGACCAGTTTGGCCTGCGCCTCGGCCGCGCGTTTGCCGATCAGCTCCCCAGCGGGCGTCTCCTTCCAGAACTTGTCGTAGGCGATGATCCCGTCCACGCCTTCGCCCTTGAGGCCTCTGGCGATATTGAAGGCCGCCTCGCCGAAGCCGATGAAACCGAGCTTAACCATGTATCCTCCATGAACCTCGTTTAAAGCTAACGTTGTCGGAACGCGTCCGCGATGTGGTCTTTTCCATAAATTCCATCACGAATTACGCTGCACCGCCACCCTCTCCCTGCCCTCCCCCTGAGGGGGAGGGCAGGGTGGGGGCAGCGCGACGCATGTGGCGGTATTTATGAAACGATGTACTATGCTCCCAGCACCTGCTTGCGCTTGCGCTCGAGCGCAAACTTGGCGATTGCCGCGAAGCGATAGAGCCCGTGGACGAACTTGCCGTAAGGCAGCGTGAGAAACACCCCCATGACGATGCCGAGGTGCACAACCAGGAGCGTCCCCAGGGCCGCGCTCTCGCGCAGCAGGAGCAGCAGCAGGCCGCTCGCGCTGGCGAGGAAGAGCAGCACGAGCAGGGCCGTGTCCATCCCGACCTGCCCCGCGTCGGTGATCTCCCGGTTGCGGCGCTGCTTGAGCGCCAGCAGGCCGGCCGGGCCTATCAGCAGCCCGATGCCGCCCAGCGTCCCCAGAATCACGGGCAAGCTGGCGTAGCCGTATGGGGCCGGCCAGTGGAACAGGTAGTCGTAGATCGCCGCCACGGAGGTCGATGCGAAACAGAGCATAAACCCGTAGAAGGTGAAGTGGTGGAACCACTTCCGCACCGGCGAGCTTTCATCGCCCGGATAGGCGCAGCCCCAGCCGCCGCCGTCCAGGTACTCGAGCCGCAGGCTCTCCTTGAGAGTCACTGCCAGGTTGGACGGGCTGAAGAGATCGGAGGCTTTTTCACCGATGTCGCGGCAGAACCGAACGAGGCCGACCGCCAGCGCCACGGCGCTGAAGAGCCCTGCCAAGCCGAAGAGCGCCACGAGCGCGCCGTGCGAGGTGACCTGGTAGAAGTCGCCGCCGGGCACGGGGGTCGAGAGCGCCCCTATCCCCTGCACGACCACGACCCCGAACTGGAACAGAATGCAGGCCAGCGCCGTCACCAGCGCGACCACCAGCCCGTTGGTACGAAACGCGGGGGCCAGCGCTTTCGGCCAGGCGTACTGCTCGTA
>CAZLSV010000048.1:0-31416 GCA_964562235.1 uncultured Desulfatibacillum sp. | reverse complement strand
AGGTCAGCGGCGGGTTGATGTCCCACTCGTGCGGCGGCGCGTACTGGCAGGCGTAATAGCACTCGCTGCAGTCGTGGCATAGATTGGCGAGGTAGTTGAGATCGCCGGCCGGAAACTCGCGGCGGTATTCCATGGCACGCCAAACGGCGCAGAAGCCTTCGCAGTAGCGGCATGAATTGCAGATCCGCATCAGATTTTCGCCCTGGGCCAACAGTTCCTTTTCCATGCGTCCGTGCCTCCTAAGCCGCTTTGCGCGCGGTCTGCGCAATGCCCGCCGCTTCGCTGCCGGCGATTCTCCCGAAAACGTTTCCAATGACCAGACCGACCCCCCCGATGTAGCCTTTGGGCAGGACGTTCCCCGCCATGATCTCCCCGGCCGCGAAAATGTTGGCGGCCGGCTTCCCGCCTTTCATGACAACCGCCGCGCGCCGGTCGATCTTGACGCCGAAGTAGGTGAAGGTCAGACCGGGCCGCAGCGGGTAGCCGTAGAAAGGCGGCTGGTCGATGCGCAGCGCCCAGTGAGTCTTGGGCGGCGTCAGTCCCTCCGTCCGGCAATCGTCCTGGATGGTGTGGTCGAAGGTTCCGGGCTGGACCGCACGGTTGTATTCGTCCACCGTGGCGTTCACCTTCTCCACCGGAAGGTCGAACTGCTCCGCCACCTCCGCGATGGTGTTCCCCTTGACCGGCGGGAACACCGAGGGCATGAACCGGTCGAGCGTCTTGGAGTCGATGAAGACGTAGGAGATCTGATCGGGCTGCTGCGCCACCAAGCGGCCCCAGATCGCGTAGCGCATGGGCCAGAAGTCCTCGCCCTCGTCGTAATAGCGTTCCCCGTTCTTGTTCACGACGATCCCGAGAGTGACGCAGTCGAGCCGGGTGACGATGCCGCCGTCGAATTTCGGCGAGCGCGCGTCGATCGGCACCATGTGCGCCTGCGTGGGATCCCCGACCGATTCCGCACCCTGCTCCAGGAGGATTTTGAGCAGGGTGCCCGTGTCGAAGGGCGCGCCGCGGATCAGGAAATTGTCGGCGGCCGGACCCCAGGCTTCCCGCAGCCAGGCCAGGTTCGATTGGAAACCGCCGGCCGCCACCACCACCGCCTTGGCGGGGATGGTCACCGTCTTGCCGTCCACCACGGCCGAGGCGCTGTGAAAACGGCCGTCACGCACGTCCAAGCCGATCACCTCGGCCTCGTAGCGCACCTCCACGCCCAGGCGTTCGGCGCTGCGGAAGAGCGAGTTCACCATGGCCTTGCCGCCGCCCAGAAACCACGCGTTGGTGCGGCCCAGGTGGAGCGTCCCCGCCAAGGCCGGCTGGAACTTGACCCCGTGGCTGCGCATCCAATCGAGAATGGAAGACGAGCCGCTGATGGCCATCTGGGCAAGCTCCAGGTTGCCCTCCCCGCCCGTCGCCTTCAGGTAGTTCTCCCACATTTCCTTTTCCGGGTAGGCGCCCGTGTAAGGTGCAAACTGGGTCTCGTGCGCCAAGCGCATGTTGCGCGTGTGCCGGCTGTTCCCGCCCCGGAAGTGCTTCGGGGAGCATTCCAGCAACAACACGCTGGCGCCCTGCTCCCGCGCGGTGATGGCCGCGCTCAGGGCCGCCGCCCCGCCGCCGATCACCAACACATCGAACTCCTTCGACGTTTCCTGATTCATCGCCTGCTCCTGGTCCCGTTTCTGTATCCGTGAGATTTGATCCCCAATGTCCGGTTAGAATCAATTAATGGTCAGCGCGCTGCTTTCAGCAGAGACGTCATTTCACGAACGTCTCTGTTTTCCATGTCCAGAATGGTTTCGCGGATCCGGTTCACCCGATCCATCGCGTATCGGGTGCCGGCGTTTTGCTCGAATTTGGACTTCAGTTCGTCTTCGCTGAGCGGATTTTCAGGCTCCCCCTTGGGGTACACCACCTCGTGCTGGTAGGAAGCGTCGCCGGTTTTGATGACGACGCCGGCCCCTCTTTGCCCTGGATACACCTTGTCTCGTTCGGGGTTTACCCTGACCGAGACTTTCCGGGCGATGGATTGAACCCGGGGGTCCGAAAGGTATCGCTTCTGGTAGATCGAGGAATCCGACCGCCCGAACACCAGGAGCAGGCCGATCGCGATCGGCGTGCTGAATTTGGCGCCGAGCTCGGAGTCCTCGCTCGCTATATGCCCGGTCAGGCTCTTGGCGATCGAGTAGGTTTCGATGTCGATCGCGTCGATTTTTTCAGGGGGCAGATCGTGCCGGCCGGCGAGGTCCGCGACCGCATCCAGGGCCGAGTGAATATGCCGGCAGGCGGCGTGCTTTTTGAAATAGACGCCGGGCAGGCCAAAGTCTTTGCCAAGCCCTTGGCAGATGGAGGCGCTGTCGCAGGGCTTTCCGGCGAACGCCCGGAAAAAGCCCTTCCCGCCCTCGAAGACCTCTACCGGCCCGTCGGCGCCCTGCTCGGCCAGCAGGCCCGCCAGGACCCCGCTTTGAGCGGTTTTCCCCACCTGGAAGGATTTGCCGCTCTCCCCGCTGTGCAAAACCTCCAGCAGCCCGGCGCTCTGGAGCCCGGAAAGGGAGAGCGCATTTTCCGTCTGGGGCCGGCTCAACTTGAGCAGCTTGGCTGCCGCGGCGCCGGAGGAGAAGCAGCCGATGGTGGCGGTCGTGTGAAACCCGCGCAGAAGCAGGTCGGGATTGATGGCCGACCCCAGGCGGATGAAGAACTCGTAGCCGACGACGATCGCCTCGATGAGTTCGCGGCCCGTCCGGTTCTCTTTTTCGGACACAGCGACCGCCGCCGGGATGGTGACCACGCCCGGATGGCCATTGGCATACCGATGGCCGTCGTCCATATCGATCGCATGCCCCTGCACCGCGTTCATGAAAACGGCCGTCAGCAGCGGCAGCTTGCGGTCGGAGCCCCAGAGGGTGACCTCTTCGCATCCACCCATGGCCGGGACCAGGCTTTGGACGATGGAGGCGACCTTCTGCCGCCCTCCGGCGATGCTGACGCCGATCAGATCGAGGAGGCAGAGCTTGGCTTGCTGGATGACGTTTTGGGGCAGGTTATCGTAAGAGGTGCCGTGAATGAAAGCGGCCAGTTTCTTGCGCAGGGGCGCTGAGGCAGCGGACGGGTCCATGCGAATCGGCCTCCCGGTCGTTGGACGGGTTTTGCTATCGTTATGGATCGTTCAGTGGATCTAGCTGTCTACTTGTTTATAGGTCTATACAATTGAGCAAATGCCTTGTCAAGCGGGAAAATTTTTATTATGGGTGAGCGGTGGCGCTCGGCGCCGCCTCGTCCGGCCAGCGCGATTGGCCTTTGTGGGAGCGGCTTTCCAGCCGCGAGGATCGAGGCTGAAAGCCTCTCCCACCGGAGGAAATTCCAACTTGCTGGGAAGACCGTGCATTCAATATGGCAGACCCCGCTTCGCCCGCGCGCCGGATGCTGGGATCAGATCTGTTTCACCTCCGGAGTGACAACCAAACAACGCCATGAAAAAAATCTCGCTCGCCAGCGGCCTCGCCGCCGTTTCCCCTTCGCGGATCCGCGAAATCGCCGATGTGGCCTTCGGCATGGACGGGGTCCTCAAGCTCCACTTCGGGGAGTCCAACCGGCCGACGCCGGAGTTCATCAAAAAAGCGGCCGTTCGGGCGCTGGATGAAGGCTACACCTATTACACTGAAAATGCCGGCCTGCCCGGGCTGCGTCAGGCGATCGCCGAAAAACACCGGGAGCTCCACGAGGTGCGGCTGGACCCCGGAACCGAAATCCTCGTCACCGCTTCCGGGGTTCAGGCCCTGAACGTGGCCATCCGCTGCGTGATCGACCCCGGCGACGAGGCCGTGGTCCTGACCCCCAACTGGCCCAACGCCACCGCCATCGTGAACCTCTTCGCGGGAGCGGCGCGGGAGGTGCCCCTGGCCTGGGACGGCCGGCGTTACGCCCTCGACCTGCGCGCCATCGAAGCGGCCCTCACCCCCCGGACACGTCTGATCGTTTACGCATCGCCCTCCAACCCGCTGGGTTGGGTGGCCCAGCCGGAGGAACAGCGCAGCCTTCTCGATTTCTGCCGCAGCCGCGGGCTGTGGCTGCTGGCCGACGAGGTCTACGAGCGCATCTTTTTTTCGGGGACGGTGGCGCCGTCCATCCTGCGGCACTGCACCCGCGAGGACGCGGTCATCGTGGTGAACTCCTTCTCGAAAAGCTACTGCATGACCGGGTGGCGCCTGGGTTGGGTGGCCGCGCGGCAGGACCTCGTCGGGAAGGCGGCGCAGTTGAACGAGTTCATTGTCTCGCATGCGCCCTCCATGGTGCAGCGCGCGGGCGAGATCGCCTTACGGGACGGCGAAGCCTTTGTTGAAGCCATGGCGGCGGATGTCCGGCGAAGAGTGCGCTTCTGCCATGAGGCCTTGCGCGGCATCGCAGGTGTCACCGTGGCGCCGCCGGAAGGCTCTTTCTATCTTTTCCCGCGCATCGAGGGCCTGAGGGACTCCTTTGCCTTTGCCTTGACCCTTTTGCGCGAAGCCCGGGTGGCGGTGGCGCCCGGTTCGGCCTTCGGCAACGGCGGCGAAGGCGCCATCCGCATCTGCTGCGCGGCGGATGAATCGGTCCTGGAGCCGGCGATGGAGCGACTGTGCCGGTTCTTGGATAGTAGATATTAAGGGTAGCGTAATTATATGGACACGGCGGCCCCCTCACCCTTCCCTCTCCCCCAGGACTGGGGGAGAGGGTTAGGGTGAGGGGGGTGCTCTCGGTCCATACTATTTCGAGACGATTAATAAGAAGACGGACCTCTTCGTCACGGCATCTTTCCATGATAGAGAAACGCCACCGCTCACGCCCGCACCATTATCTCGTTGACATTTCCCCTTCGGGCCGCTAAGTAGTCGCCTCTCGTTTGGCATCATCGCTTTTAATTTGCGAATTTCCGGGCGGAGCTGCGCCCGTGCAAGGAATCGTCTATGGATGGCATCTGGTTTCCGGTAATCGTTTTCTTGGCGGTTTACGCCGTCATCACCTTCGAGTGGACCAACAAGGCCGTGGCCGCCCTGCTGGGGGTCATGACCCTGCTGGTGTTCCATGTCGTCGACGAGCACACGGCGGTCGGGCTCATCGATTTCGAGACCATCATGCTCCTTTTCGGGATGATGGCCATCGTGGCCGTGCTGCGGAAGTCCGGCTTTTTCACCATCATGTCGGTGTGGATCGCCGAACGCACCGAGGGCAGCCCGCTGCGCATCCTGGTGCTCTTCTCGATCGTGACCGCCGTCACATCGGCCTTTCTGGACAACGTCACCACGGTGCTGATCATCGTGCCCATCGTCATCGAGCTGACCGCCGGGATGGGCCTCGACCCCAAGCTTTTCGTCATCAGCCAGGCCGTGGTCTCGAACCTCGGCGGTACGGCCACCCTGATCGGCGACCCGCCCAACATCATTATCGGCTCCAAGGTCGGGCTGACCTTCAACCAGTTCCCGATGTATCTCGCGGCCCCGGTGATCCTCTCCACGGCGGCCATGATCATCTACTACTGGCTCACCCACCGCGAGCTGTTCCGCCCCATCGACACGAACCTGACCAAGCTTTTTTCGGTCCAGCTGCTTCTGGAAAAAATCCGCTTCGATTTTCTCAGCCTCAAAATCGACCGGGTTTTCCTGGCCAAGGGGCTGGGGTGCCTGGCGCTGGCCATCGGTCTTTTCGTCACCCAGACCATCACCAAGCTCTCGCCCGGGGTGGTCGCCCTCATGGTGGCGATGATTCTTTTCGTCATCACCCGGGTCGACGTCGAACACATGCTCCAGGAGATCGAATGGAGCACCCTGCTTTTCTTCATGGGCTTGTTCATCCTCGTGGGTGTTCTGGAGAAAATGGGGGGTATCGAGTGGATCGCGCGCAACGTCTTCCTGCGGATCGGCAACAACCCCTACGTCATGGTCCTGGTGGTCCTCTGGGTTTCCGGGATCGTCTCCGGCTTCCTGGACAACATCCCCTTCACCATCACCATGATACCGATCGTCCAAGTCATGCAGACGACTTCTCCCGTTCCTCACAATCTTCTCTGGTGGGCGTTGTCCCTTGGCGCCTGCTTCGGCGGAAACCTGACCATGATCGGGGCATCGGCCAACATCGTCGCCACGGGCATGGCGCGCAAGCTCGGCTACGAAATCACGTTTCTTGAATTTTTTCGATCGAGCGCCGTCATCACCCTGATCACCCTGACGATCAGCTCGGCCTATCTCATCCTGATGCTTTGGATTACGCTATGAACACGAACGACCGTGAAAATCTTTACAAGCTTTTCCGCGACATGACCGATGTCTTGGGCACTTCGCGCATGACCGAAATCGCGCTGGAGTCCTTCATCCGGGCCACCCAGTCCCTCAAGTGCCCTCGGGAGGCGATTCTTCCCCTATTCAACGAGCTTTCCGAGTGCATCAAGCAATCAAAGCCGCGCGTCGTCCCCCTGATCCACCTGCTGGAGGAGTTCGAGGACGAGATGCGCTTCACGCGGGCCGACCTCGACCTGGAGGCCATCCGCGCCGAAGCGGTGGAGACCCTGCAGGAAAAACTCGACGTCTTCCGTGAAAGGGTGCAGCGACTGACGGAAAGAGGTGCTGAATACGTAAAGGACGGCGACGTGCTCCTGGTGCACTCCGCCAGCGGGGTGGTCATCAAGATCCTGACGAACGCGAAAGAGAAGCTTCAGCGGACGTTTAAGGTGATCGTCCTGAAACAGGACTTTTCTAAGACGCGGCAACTGATCCAGGCCCTCGCTCAGGCGGGGATCCCGCACGAGGTGGTCCCGGAGTACGACCTCATCCACCACCTGCCGGAAGCCACCAAGCTTTTCATCGGGGCGGTCGCGGTGACCCCTGATCGAAACGTGGTGGCCTCGGCCGGCACCGCCAACATCGTGAGCCTGTGTCACGTCGGCAAGATCCCGGTCTACCTCTTCGTGAACTCGCTCAAGTTCTCCCACCAGTCCACGCAGAACCAGCACATCCACCGCAAGGAAGAGGCAGAGACACGCGGCGGCCTCACCTACTCCCTGACCACCTACTCCCACAGCCTCGTGGCGCTGAAACTCATCGACCACGTCATCACGGGGTCCGGGGAGCTGAAAACCGCAGCCGAGGCCTGAAGCGACACCCCTGGCGCCGGCTTCAGACGGGGATCGTCACCACGGGCACCGTGGTGCACTTCAGCACCCGCTCGGCCACGCTCCCGAAATTGAAGTGCCCTTCGCTGCCGCGGTTGGCCATCACCACCACGTCGATTTTTTCCTGGGCGATGATCTTGAGGATCTCCTTGGCGGGTTCGCCGACGGCGATGTGCCGGATGTAAAGCGGGCACTCGTTGAGGAACTTTTCGCAAATTTCGCTCAGGCGCGACTCGGCGGTCTGCTTTTCCCACTCCTGCATTTTCTTCAGCTCGTCGGGGTCGAATTGCCCGTAGGACGCGCCGAAGGCCGGGTAATCCTTCATCACATAAAGAATGTGGATTTCCGCCCCGAATTTCTGGCTCAACTGGGTGACCAAAGGCAGCGCCTTGCCGGCGTTTTCGGAAAAATCGGTCGGCCACAGGATTCTGTTGATTTCCATTGCTCTCTCCTCCGTTTCAATGGGCTGATGACGCGAAGGCGTTCATAGCATTATTACAGAGGCGGCGCAATAGTCACCAGCACCCGCATGTCAGTGGTCGCGCGGACCCCGTGGGGTTCGTTGATGTCGGAGATGAGCACGTCGCCGGTGTCGGCCGGGAGCGCCTGGCCGTCTTTGCCGAGGAAAAACCCCCGGCCCTCCAGCACCACGATGCTGAGCTGGCCCTCGGTGTCGTGGGAGTGGATCGGCAGTTCCTGGCCCGCCTTGAAATTGAAGTTTAGCACCCGGAAATAAGGCGAGTCGTGCACCAGCATTCTCGCCATGGCCAGGTCGTTGAATTTTCCGTCTTTGAACACCTCGACCCGTTTGAGCATGATGAGCCTCCCTTTTTCGATTCTATAAAATTTCGGCATGTCCCCGGACAAGACACGGTAACGCCCGGGGCAAGCGAAGTCAAACGCGGAACCCTATAGTGTTTCCGGATTGCCTTTTTTTCAGAAAAGCGATAAGAATCGTCGGTCGGATGAAAAGACAACCGCACGGTTTGCATATACCAACGGGAGTTGCCCAGATGGATAAAACGCCGAAAGACCTCTGCTCCAACCCGACCGAGGAGATCACCGTCCGCATCCCCTGCGCGCTGGCCGAACGCATCGCCGCCTACGCCGCCGACAATCAATCAACGTCCTCGAGCGTCATCATCGAGGCGCTGGACTTCTTTCTGAGGCAAAACAGCAAGTAGCCGCCCTGCCGCCGAATCACGCCCGTTCAGCCGGTTTTTCATTTGACACTTTTTTTTCAGCCGCTCCCGGTGTTCCATTTTTTTGGATACCCCGGTTCTTCCCGTCATCCCCCGAAGCGCTTTCGCAGCTCCTCCACGGCGTCGTGGTTGAGCACCGCGTAGTTTTCGTTGCGCAGCATCAGGTAGAGGCGCGCGGTCTCCTCGAGCTCCTCCGCGTTGTAGACGGCATCGTCCAGGTCCTTCCCGGCCGCCACCGTCCCGTGGTGGGCGAGCAGGATCCCGCGGCACCTGGCCGCCAGACGACCAGCGGCCTCCGCCAGCCCCGGGTCCCCCGGCGGGTGGTAGGGCACCAGCGGCAGCCGGCCGATGCGCATGACGAAGTAGGGCGTGATGGGCGGCAGCACATTGTCGGGGTTGAGCCCGTTGAGGCAGGAGACCGCCACGGCATAAGGGGAGTGCAGGTGCACCACCGCACCGGCATCCGGTCGGGCGCGGTAGACCGCCAGGTGCAGGATCCATTCCTTGGATGGCGGGTCCCCGCTGACGAGCTTGCCCTCCCCGTCAAGCTTTGAGATCCGGTCCCCCTCCAGGCGCCCCAGGCAGCTGTTGGTGGGCGTCACCAGCACGCCGTCCGGAAGCCGGGCGCTCATGTTGCCCGACCCGCCGCAGGTGTAGCGGCGATCGAAAAGCGACTTGCCGTGCACGACCATTTTTTCGCGAACGTCCTCTTCCATCATGGCAGCATCCTCATCGCTTTCTCGAAGAAGTCGTCATCACCGAAATTCCCGGACTTAAGCGCCAGGCAAAGCCGGGGTTCCTCTTCCGTGACCGTCCAGGGCACGCCCGGCGCGATTTCCGGGCCGATCCGCAGCGAACGGACGCCCAAAGCGGCCATCACCGCCCCGGAGGTTTCCCCTCCGGCGACCACGAACTGGCGCACACCCGCCTGCCGCAGCCCGATCGCAACGGCGCCCATGGCCTGTTCGACAAGCTGGCCGGCGGCTCCCCGCCCCAGCTGCGCCTGCACGGCGGCCACCTGCCCGGGCTCCGCCGTGGAGTAGATAAGCACCGGGTTTTCACCGACCCTCTCCGCCGCCCACCGGGCGATCCGCCCTGCGGCCGCTTTCCCGGAAGCCAGCTCTCGGGGGTCGATGCAAAGGGATGGATAGCGCGCCGCCATTCGCTCGACCTGGCGCTGCGTGGCGGCCGAACAGCTCCCGGCCAGGACCGCAACCCCGCCGGCAAGCTTCGGTAGGAGCGCCGGGCCGGCGGCGCCCGCCAGAAGACCGGCCCGGCGGAAGTTGACCGGCAGCCCCATGGCCACCCCCGAGCCCCCCGTCACCAGTTTCAGATCGGCGCAGGCTTCCCCGACGGCAAGGAGGTGGCGGTCGGTCACGGCATCCGCCACCGCGTGGCGGCAGCCCTCTTCGGCCAGCTCCCGCAGCCGCTCGCGGATGACCGCCGGCCCCCGCTCCACCGTCGCATAGTCAACGAGGGCGACCGTTTCCGAACGGCGCACCTGCTTGGCCAGGAACCGCACCAGGTTGGCGTCGGTCATCGGGGTCAGCGGGTGCTGCCGCATGCTGGAGTCCGAGAGCAGCTCCCTGCCGACGAACAGGTGGCCGTTGTATACGCTGCGGGCGTTTGCGGGGAAGGCCGGGCAGTAGATCGTGATTTCGGCGCCGAGGCGTTCCATCAATGCCTCCGCCACGGGCCCGATGTTGCCTCTTTCGGTGGAATCGAAGGTCGAGCAGTACTTGAAAAAGATCTGGTGGGCGCCCTGGCCGAGCAGCCAGTCGCAGGCCGCCAGGGACTCGGCGACGGCCTGCCCCACCGGTGCCGTGCGGCTTTTGAGCGCCACCACCACCGCCTGCGCGTCGTGCACGACCGCGCCAAGCGGCGGCGGGCCGATGGTCTGCACCACGGACATGCCGTTTTTGCTCAACATCAGCGCCAGGTCGGTCGACCCGGTCACGTCGTCGCCGATGGCGCCTATCAGCAATTCTGCCATTCAAGTCCCCCGCGTCACCTGGATCGTTTCTCTGGCCCCAGCGTTTCCGGCTGTGCGTGAGATGCTGAATTCGGCATCTCAATGGCCGGTGTCATAGCACTTTTTCATTCAGCAAGAAAGCGCCGGCCGGCCGCCCCCCTCCCTCCATTTGCCGCCCTTAATTTAATCTTTCCAAACCTTTTCGGATGGTGCTACATATCCTTCGTCCGACAGGAACCTTGCGGTCCGTCCGGCGCCCTGGTTCAAAAAGCCTTCATCGGAAAAAAACCGGAATCATAACGAGAGTTATCGATGACGCACACAAACACTTGCCCGTCCAGAACCACCGGCGTCATGCAAGGCCTGATGCGGGTGGCGCTCGGTGCGGAGCCGGCCGACCTGGTGGTGCTCAATACCGAGTTCGTCAACGTCTACAGCGGCGAGATCCAGAAAAATATGGGCGTCGCCGTGAAAGGCCCCTGGATCGCCCGCGTGGCCGCGGAGGTGCGGGACACCGTCGGCCCGGCCACGCGCGTCATCGATGCCGCCGGCCGGACCCTTGTCCCCGGGTTGATCGACGGGCACACCCACCTGGCCTGGCTCAGCACTGCCGCCGAGTTCATTCCGTTTGCCGCCGCCGCCGGGGTCACCACCGTCGTCACCGAAACCCTCGAGCCGTACCCGGTGGCCGGGCTGTCCGGCGTTCTCGATTTTCTCGATTCGTTCCGGGAGCAGCCGATCCGCATCCTGGCCACCGCGCCCGCGAATGTTTCCATCAGCACCGCGGCCAAGGGGATCTCTCCCGCCGACCTGCAGCTTCTCATGCAAAGAGACGACGTTCTCGGACTCGGGGAGTCCTACTGGCAGTCCGTGCTGCAGGAGCCCGAGACCTACCTGGCCGCCTTCGAGCTGGCCCACCAGGCCGGCAAGGTCCTCGAAGGCCACTCGGCCGGCGCCAGCGAAAAGAAGCTCGCGGCTTACCTGGCCGCGGGTGTCACCTCCTGCCATGAACCCATCGATGCCGATCAGGTCCTCGCGCGCCTGCGCCTGGGGGTCCACGTGATGGCGCGGGAAGGCAGCATCCGCCGGGACTTGGAGGCCATCTCGCGGGTCCGCTCGACCGGTGTCGACCTGCGGCGGCTGATCCTGGCCAGCGACGGCTGCTCCCCGCGGGACCTGGTTCAGGGAAAGTACATGGACTTCGTGGTCCGCAAGGCCATGGCTTGCGGGTTCACTCCGGTCGAGGCCGTCCAGATGACGACGCTCAACGTGGCCGAGCACTTCCGTCTAGACGGCATTTTAGGCGGCATCGCGCCCGGGCGGTTGGCGGACATGGCGATCCTCCCGGATCTGACCGGGTTCGCTCCCGAGACGGTCATCTGCAACGGCGAGGTCATATTCGGAAACGGCCGTCTTCTCCGCGAGCCGCGGCGGCATCTCTTTTCATCGACCAGCCGGGCCACGGTCAGGCTGCCGCGCCGCCTGACCCCTTCCGATTTCGTCATCCGCCCGCCGGCGGAGACCCGCACCGCGCGTGTGCGGGTCATCGAAATGGTCACCGATCTCGTCACGGCCGAACGGCACCTGGACCTGGCGGTGTCGCATGGCGAGCTGCATCCGGACCCGGTGAACGGCCTCTGCAAAACCGCCGCCGTGGATCGCACGCACCGCCCCGGAAAGCTCTTCACCGGATTCATCAAAGGTTTCGGGCTGACGCGCGGCGCGGTGGCCTGCAGCGCAGCCTGGGACTGCTCGGACATCGTGGTGGTCGGGGCGAACGAGGCCGACATGGCCGCCGCCGTCAACCGGCTGGCGGAGCTTCAGGGCGGGGCCGTGCTCTGTGAGAGCGGACGCGTCCGGGTCGAAATCCCCATGCCCATCTTCGGGCTCGCGAGCGACCTGCCGGTGGCGGAGCTGGCCGGCCGCATGGAGGAGCTGAAGCACGCCATGGCCGGGCTGGGCGTGAGCTTCCCCGACCCGCTGCTGTCGCTGGTCACGCTCACGGGTGCGGCCATCCCCTACCTGCGGATCTGCGAGGAGGGGCTGGTGAACCTCAAGGACGGAAAATCCATGGGCCTGTTCGTAACCTAAACTATAGTTTGTCGGAGGTGTTCCATGCCAAAGAGCGTTGCCGTATCCGCGGATTGGATTAGAGATCTGATCCGTGATTTTATCGCCGCTTCACCCCTGAACGCGATGAGAAACGAAAACGAGGAGCCGGCCTGGGACGATGCCATCGTCGGGTTCGCCTCCGGCGCGGACCCGATCTGGCAGCAGTACAAGGAGTATGTCGGGCCCTTCCACTGGACCCCCTGGGAGGTTTTCAACCAGCACTGCCCCAAGGAGCCGGCCGGCGCCGAAGAGCTGACCGTCGTCTCCTGGGTCCTGCCCCAGCGGGAGGCGGTGCGCAAGGCGAACCGGCGGTCCAAGAAGTACCCCGCCGAAGAGTGGGCGCGGATCAGGGTCTACGGCGAGGAGTTCAACGCCGCCCTGCGCCGCCATGTGGCCGAGCGCCTCCGGAAGGCCGGCCATGCCGCCATCGCCCCGATGCTGGTCCCCAACTGGACCATCGTCAAGTCCGAGCGCTTCTCCTATGCGTCCAGCTGGTCGGAGCGCCATGCCGCTCATGCGGCCGGCCTCGGCACCTTCGGCCTCTGCGACGGGCTCATCACCGCGAGGGGAAAGGCCATGCGGACGGGATCGGTCGTGGCCAGGATATCTCTGAAACCGACCCCCCGCCCCTATTCCGACCACCGCGCCTATTGCCTGTTTTTCGCCGACGGCACCTGCGGCAAATGCATCGACCGCTGCCCGGCCCGCGCCATCAGCAAAGCCGGCCACGACAAGGAGAAGTGCCGCCGGCACCTGGTCCGTTCGAGAGAGTACGTGAAAAAGACCTACCGGTTCGAGGGCTACGGCTGCGGATTGTGCCAGGTGGGCGTGCCGTGCGAGTCCCGCATTCCGGTAAAGGCCGCCCGGCAAGCCCTGGAGCGCGGCGAACTCCCGCCCCCGCCGCCGCCCTTGGCGTGAGTTGGCATGGTCGACGGCCGGTTCATCACTAGGCGTCTAAAACAGGCAGGTTCCTCATGTATCTTGCCTACTACGAATTAAAGAAGTTCCCATTCAGGACAAACCCTGACCCCGCATTCCTCTGGTTTGGCGAAAAGCATAGGGAAGCCCTTTCGCTTCTGCAATATGGAATGATGAAACGGGATGGGCTCTTGCTGATGACGGGGGAGGTCGGAACCGGAAAAACGACGCTCATAAGGCATCTTCTGAATTCTGCTGATGCTTCGGCCATAATCGCCACCGTCTACGATCCAATGATGCCGGTGATGGATTTTTTCAACCTTCTTGCCGAAGAGTTTAAAATCGGTAAGAAATTTTCCAGCAAATCGGACTTTTTGATTCTTTTCAGAAAGTTTTTGGTCAAAGCATATGCGGAACGCAAACCCGTCTTCGTCATAATCGACGAGGCCCAAAGCCTTGATCATGAACGCTTCGAGGACATAAGGCTTCTGTCCAACATCGAGTTCGACGACCAGAAACTGATAAACATTTTTTTCGTGGGTCAAAGCGAGACCGAAGCCATTCTGATGGACCCGAGAAACAAAGCGATCAGCCAAAGAATCAACATGAGCTATCGCCTTCAGCCGCTGGGCGCGCTTGAAACGAAGCACTACATTGCGCATCGACTGAAAGTCGCGGGAGCTGAAAGAGGCATTTTCACAGTCGAGGCGTGCCGGAAAATTTTCGAGATCTCCGACGGTATACCGCGGTTGATCAATTCGATATGTGATTGCGCGCTGATGAGCGGATACGTAAAGGACCGAAAAATCATCGATTCAAAATTGATAACCGAATGCCAGATCGAACTGAGAATCCCGATTGGCACGATCTCAAGATGACGCATTTGAATCAGGTGATCGGACGGATTTCGGCAGGGTTGGATGCTTCCATTTCTACCCTCTTTTTGCATGGTTTTGAGATCCACCGGGTGACAATTCCATGGCTTGGCATCGGACCGACCCATGGGCAAGGAAATGCAACATGAGGCCCATCCTCAGGCTCCTCTCTGCCGGGCTGCTTCTCCTGCTCCTTCAACTGGAGCTCGCCTGGGCCGGACCGCCAAAAGAAGCCAAACACGTTCTGATCCTGTACAGCGAGTACAAGGCCCACCCCGCACACGAATTGACCGATCAGGGGATCCGATCGGTCCTCGACTCGAACACACGCTTCGACATCCACCTGTATGACGAGTACCTGGACGTGTCGCGCTTTCCCGGCCCGGCCAATGCCCGCGTCATGGCCGATTACCTGCACCGCAAATACGCCGGCATTAAGATCGACGCCGTCATCACCGTTTACCCGGCAGCCGCTGATTTTCTTCTGAGGCAGGCCCACGGCCTTTTCCCCGACACGCCCATCGTCGCCTGTGAGGTGCACAAGGCCTATGCCGAGAATCTGAAGCGTATCTCGCAGACGCGTTCGATCACCGGCACGGTCGCCGGTGAAAACGCTTCCGGCCTGTTGGATTCAATTCTGCGGATACGACCCGGTACCAAGGCGGTCGCCTTGGTGAGCGGAAAGGCGACCAACAACCTTTACGCCAGGCAGATCTTTATCAATTGCCTGGAGCAATATCACAATAAGCTTCAGCTGATCGAGCTCGCCCGGTTGTCCATGGAGGAAACACTGGCCCGGGTGGCCGCCCTTCCCGCGGACACCGTAGTGTTGTACGCGGCCATCTCTAGAGACGGCCGAGATCAACCCTTCGTTCCCCGGGAAGCACTCGCCGCCGTTTCCCGGGTCAGCCGAGTCCCGGTGTTCGGCTTATATGATTCCTATTTGGGCTACGGCATTGTCGGAGGGCGACTGGTGAGCTGGGATCTGCAAGGAAAAGAAGCCGCCCAAATGGTGCTCCGCATTCTGATGGGCGAGTCGCCGGCATCCATTCCTTTCGGAGGAGAGGACGCATATGTCAATGCCTACGACGGCCGGGAGCTCAAGCGCTGGAACATCCCCGAATCCGCCCTGCCTCCCGGCAGCGAAATCCGCTACCGGGTGCCGTCCATCTGGGAGGTGCACAAGAAGGGAATCGTCGGGGGGATGGCGTTGATGATATTGCAGATCGTCCTCATTTTCGGACTCGTCGTCAATCTGCGCCGGCGCAGGCTGGCCGAAAAATTCCTGGCGGAGAGCGAGGCCCGCCTGAACCTGGCCGCGGAATCCGCCGATGCCGGCATGTGGAGCATGGAAACAACCGACAGACCGGTCTGGGCCACGGACAAGACCCGGGAGTTGTTCGGCTTGCCCAAACACATCTCATTGCAATACGACGATTTTCTCAGGAGAGTGCACCCTGAGGACCGCGAGCGGCTCAACGAAGACATCCGGCAAGCCATGCAATCCGGAAAGGATTGGACCACGGAATACCGCATCCAGCACGCCGACGGCACTCTGCGCTGGCTCGCCTCGCACGGCCGCCTTCAGCCGGCCGGCCCCGATCAGCCGATGCGCCTGATGGGCGTTACCGTGGATATCTCCGACCGCAAGCAGGGCGAGGAGCTGTTGCGGCGAAACCAGCAGGAGCTCAGCCGACTGGCCGGCAGAATCATCTCGGCGCAGGAGGCGGAGCTGCGGCGGCTTTCCCGGGAGATCCACGACGATCTGACGCAACGGCTTGCGGCGCTCGCCCTGGATGCAGCGTTGATCGAAAAGCAGCTGAACCCCTCGCAAGCCCGAACGGTTGAGGAACTCAAGGGCCTGAGGAACAATCTAAGCGAGGTGGCCGAGGAAGTTCATGATCTTTCAAGTCGCCTTCACCCCTCCATCCTCGACGACCTGGGCCTGGTGCAGGCGGTCCAGGCGGAGTCCGCCGCATTTATGAACAAAACCGGAATCGACTTGTCCATGGCAACGGAAGGTTTCCCCGATTCGGTCCCCCCGCCGCTCGCGCTTTGCCTCTACCGGGTCATCCAGGAGGGTCTTCAGAACATAGCCAAGCACGCCGGGGCGAAAACCGCCTCCATCGCCCTGCGGGGCCTTTCCGACGGCATCCACCTCCTGATCGAGGACAATGGGGCCGGATTCGACCCGGAAGAGGTGCGAAAAAGGGCCGGCATCGGCCTCTCCAGCATGCGCGAACGCGTGCGGCTGCTCAACGGAACAATAAACTTTAAATCAAAGCCGGGGCAAGGCACTCAGATAGAGGTCATCATTCCAATCGGGGAGAGGACATGAGCAAGCCACGGGTTCTGATCGCCGACGACCACAAGATTTTCGCCGAGGGGCTGAAAAGGCTGCTCAAGGAGGATTTTGAGATTGCCGGCGTCGTTGAAAACGGTCGTGAACTGGTTGACGCTGCTGGAAAGCTCCGTCCCGATGCCATCGTGGTCGACATATCCATGCCGCTGCTCAACGGCATCGACGCCGTGCGGCGGATCAAACAAGCGCATCCGGGAATCACGGTGGTGTTTCTCACGATGCACCCGGATGTCGCCTATGCGATGAGCGCCTTCAAGGAGGGCGCCTCGGGCTATGTTCTGAAGAACTCGGCTCCGGATGAGCTGATTACCGCCCTCCGGGAGGGACTGAAGGGAAGGACGTATGTGACCCCCTTGATCGCCGGAAAACTTCTGCGCACCTTTCAAACCGGGTCCTCGCCGAAAACCGGAGCTGATGCGGTGCTAAGCCTCTCTTCACGGCAGCGCGAGGTGCTGCAACTGCCTGCCGAAGGCCATTCCGCCAAGGAAATTGCCTCCATTTTGAATATCTCTGCAAAGACCGTCGAATATCACAAGTACCGCATGATGGAGGAGATCGGCGCCAAGACAACGGCGGAATTGATCACCTTCGCCGCCAAGACCGGACTGGCAGGTCCCTGATGCCGTTTTCCGCCCCCTTCCCATGAAAAATAGTTTCTGAAACTAGGATTTTTCCTGGTTGACGTTCCACCCTGCTGCTGTACCCTGACATCATTCCACAGCCGTCAAAGGCCCATGAAAACGACACGCCGTCACTGAAACAGCTGGGGGGGGGTGATTCTTGTCACCCAAACGGATACTGCTGGCCGAGACCCATCAAACCTTTGTGGGAGCGGTCAAATTCGAAACCATGAAAGGAGGACGTCCATGAAAACCTGTTTGAAGGTGCTGGCGGTTCCGTTTGTCTTAGCAATCGCAATGGTCCTCGCCGCAGGGCCGTCCGATGCGCAGCAGAAAAAGCCCAACATTCTCTTCCTTGTCTCCGACGACACCGGCTATGGCGATCTCGGCCCTTACGGCGGCGGAGAGGGGCGCGGCATGCCCACCCCCAACTTCGACCGCATGGCGGCCGATGGGGTGACGATGTTTTCGTTTTACGCGCAGCCGAGCTGTACGCCGGGCCGCGCGGCCATGCAGACCGGCCGCATACCGAACCGCAGCGGCATGACGACCGTGGCCTTCCAGGGCCAGGGCGGCGGCCTGCCGGCAGCCGAATGGACGCTGGCCTCGGTGCTCAAGCAGGGCGGCTACCAGACCTACTTCACCGGCAAGTGGCATCTGGGCGAGGCCGACTACGCGCTTCCCAACGCGCAGGGCTATGACGAGATGAAGTACGTCGGCCTGTACCACCTGAACGCCTATACCTATGCCGACCCGACCTGGTTCCCGGACATGGACCCCGAACTGCGGGCCATGTTTCAGAAGGTGACGATCGGGTCGCTGTCGGGAAAAGCCGGCGAGAAGGCGAAAGAGGACTTCAAGATCAACGGGCAGTACGTCAACGAGCCCGGCAAGCGGGTCACGCTCCACGGCGTCGAGTACCCCGACGGCGTGGTCGGGATCCCCTTCTTCGACGGATACGTCGAGAAGGCGGCGATCGAGTTTCTCGAGAAAGCCGCCAAGGATTCCACCAAGCCCTTCTTCATCAACGTCAACTTCATGAAAGTGCACCAGCCGAACATGCCCGCGCCCGAATTCGAGCACAAGTCGCTCTCCAAGAGCAAGTACGCCGACTCGGTCGTGGAGCTTGACGCTCGCATCGGCCGAATCATGGACAAGCTGCGCGCACTCGGGCTCGACAAGAACACGCTCGTCTTCTACACCACCGACAACGGCGCCTGGCAGGATGTCTATCCGGATGCCGGCTACACCCCCTTCCGCGGCACCAAGGGGACGGTGCGCGAAGGCGGAAACCGCGTGCCGGCGATTGCGGTCATGCCGGGAAAGATCAAGCCGGGTACCCGAAACCACGACATCGTCGGCGGCCTCGACCTGATGGCGACCTTCGCTTCCGTGGCGGGAGTGAAGCTGCCTGAGAAGGACCGCGAAGGTCAGCCCATCATCTTCGACAGCTACGACATGTCGCCGGTGCTCTTCGGGACCGGCAAGTCGGCGCGCAAGGCGTGGTTCTACTTCACCGAGAACGAGCTGACGCCGGGGGCCGCGCGGGTCGGCAACTACAAAGCGGTCTTCAACCTGCGCGGCGACGACGGACAGCTCACGGGCGGATTGGCGGTCGACACGAACCTGGGCTGGAAAGGCGCGGAAAAATACGTCGCCACCGTGCCTCAGGTCTTCGATCTCTGGCAGGACCCGCAGGAACGCTACGACATCTTCATGAACAACTACACGGAGCGTACCTGGACGCTGGTGACCATTAGTGCCGCCATCAAGGGCCTGATGAAGACCTACGTGCAGTACCCGCCCCGCAAACTACAGAGCGAGGCGTACAGCGGTCCGGTCACGATTTCGAATTATCAGAAGTTCCAGTGGGTCCGGGAGCAGTTGGGCAAGGAGGGCATCAGCCTGCCGCTGCCGACGGGAAATTGATCGTTTCCGTGAAGCGCATTCAAGCCGAATGAAGTCCATCAGGAAGCCGGCCGACTACGACATCGGAGTCGGCCGGCTTCGTAGCCATCCGGAGGAACAGGTGCAATGAAAGTGAAGCTCGTTCTGCCGTTGGTATTGGCCCTCGTCATGGCCTCCTTTCACAGCGGTTTGGCCGTTGCCCAAACCACTGACGCGCTTCCGTCATGGAACGACGGCAAGGCCAAGCAGTCCATTCGGGCATTCGTGGAAAAAGTGACGACGGTAGGCTCCCCCGACTTCGTGCCGCCCGCCGAGCGCATCGCGACCTTCGACAACGACGGCACGCTCTGGGCGGAGCAGCCGATCTATTTCCAGCTTTTCTTCGCGCTCGACCGCGTGAAGACGCTTGCGCCCAAACACCCGGAGTGGAAGAGCAAGGAGCCTTTTGCCTCGCTGCTCAAGGGGGACCTGAAGGGGGCCCTGGCCGGCGGCGACAAGGCCATTCTCGAGATCGTCATGGCGACGCACGCGGGCATGACGACCGAGGAGTTCGAACAAATCGTAAAGGATTGGCTGGCGACCGCAAAGCACCCGAAAACCGGACGGCTTTACACGGAGATGGTCTATCAGCCGATGCTCGAGTTGCTGGCCTATCTGCGCTCTAACGGCTTCAAGACCTTTATCGTCTCGGGCGGCGGTGTTGAATTCATGCGGCCCTGGACCGAGAAGGTCTATGGCATCCCCCCCGAGCAGGTGGTGGGCAGCAGCATCAAAACCAAGTTCGAGCTGCGCAACGGCAAGCCGGCCATCGTCCGGCTGCCGGAGATCAACTTCATCGACGACAAGGCCGGCAAACCGCTCGGCATCAATCAGTACATCGGCCGGCGGCCCATCGCGGCCTTCGGCAACTCCGACGGTGACCTGCAGATGCTTCAATGGAACACCGCGGGGAAAGGCGCCCGGTTTGCTCTCGTCGTGCACCACACCGATGCCGAACGGGAGTGGGCCTACGACCGCAAGTCTCCGGTCGGCCGCCTGGATAAGGCCCTCGATGAAGCCAAGGCCAAAGGCTGGACGGTCGTCGACATGAAGAACGACTGGAAAACCGTATTCCCATCTGAGAAAAAGTAGGAACAAGGTGTATGCGGGAGGGATTAGGAGAAGCCATGAATACACGCTTCGTGAGCTTATTCACTCTAGGCTTTCGGGTCGGTTGGGGGCTCGTGCTGCTCATCTGCCTGAGCGGCGCCTTTTCGGCTGAAGCCCAGACAGCGGCAGCACCACCGGCCGAGGAAAAGGGTGCGATGTCGGCAAGCTTTTCAAGATCGGCGGGCTGCCCATCAAGTTCATTCTGGAAGGCCAGTATGCCCTGATCCGCCCGGATGGCTTCGGCCAGGAGTGGAACATCCGCTTGACGGTCACCCCGGTGCTCCCTTCATTGATCAAAGACCCGATCTTCGATTGAGGTGGGACGATCATACCCTCTGCACGGCGAACGACCAGGATAGCAAAGGAACTATCCAAGGGCGAACGGCTCTCTTTTACCTTCTTCATGGTCATGCAAATCTTTAATTTGATCCGCCGGCCCAACGTGCTAAACTCGCCCTGAGAATCCGATAAGAATCGAGGAGGTCTTTCAAGGTGAAGGCACTGAAGCGCGGGGCGTTGCTGCTTTTGATCGGATCGGCGGGCGTACTCCTTCTGAATGTCGCGGCCGTTGCTCAGACCCATCCGGATTTCTTGGCGCTTAAAGGACGATGGGCCCGGATCGACGGCGGCTACGTCATCGAAATCCGAAACGTCGAGCCCGGAGGCCGGATGCAGGCCGCGTATTACAACCCGAACCCGATCAATGTCTCCCGCGCGCAAGCGACCCGACAAGGGACGGCGGTCCTCGTCTTCATCGAGCTGCGCGCCCCGGGCTACCCCGGCTCGACCTATAGGCTGATCCATGACCCCAAGAAAGATGAACTCAAGGGGATCTATCACCAAGCGACTCTGCAGCAAGACTTCGAAGTCGTCTTTGCCAGGAGCAAATGAAGGTCATGGCACCGGCTGCGGACCATCCGCAACAACGTTTCAATATCTTAGGCACGCTGGTTTTACATTTCAGGCCCCGGCGGGTACCGGAGCGGACCCTGCGCTACACGCTGAGCTGGGGCCTGGGCGGCATGGCGGCCGTGCTGTTGATGCTCCAACTGTTCACCGGCATTCTGCTGAAGTTCGTCTACGCGCCGGTCCCCACCCACGCCTACGAGTCGCTGCGGCTGCTTCAAAGCGGCTCGATGTTCGGGCAGCTGGTCCGCAACCTGCATTTCTGGAGCGCCAATCTCCTGGTCGTCGTGGTCTTGCTGCACGGCCTGCGGGTTTTTTTTACCGGCGGCTTCCATCCCCCGCGCCGGCTGAACTGGGTCGTCGGCCTCTCTCTGTTCATCCTTGTGCTGGCATCCAACCTGACCGGGTACCTGCTGCCCTGGGACCAGCTGGCTTACTGGGCCACCACCATCTGCGTCGGCATGCTGGAATACATTCCCTTCATCGGCAGCCGGTTGCAGCAGATCGTCCTGGGCGGACCGCAGATCGGACCGGCCACCCTGCGCAGTTTTTTTGCATTGCACACCGCTGTTCTCCCCACCCTGATCGTCATGCTGATGGCGTTTCATTTCTGGCGGGTGCGCAAGGCCGGCGGGTTGGTGATTCCACACTCCCCGGCCGAAGAGCTGAGCGACAGGGCGGTCATGGTGCCGGCCAACCCCGACCTGCTCCTGCGGGAAGCCGCCGTGGCGATGGCGACCATCGCGGGGGTGCTGCTCTTGTCGTTGCTCTTCGATACCCCCATGGGGCTGCCGGCCAACCCCGGCCTCAGCCCCAACCCGACCAAGGCCCCCTGGTACTTTGCCGGCATTCAGGAATTGCTCATGCATTTCCACCCGGCGTTTGCCTTGTTGATCGCCTTCGCGTTAACAACAGGTGCGTTTTTAATTCCTTTCCTTCGTTATCACGAGGCGCCGGCCGGTGTCTGGTTTATATCCGGCAATGGACGCCGCACCGCGCTCCTTGCCGCGGTGGCGGCGGCCGTAACCACCCCGCTGGCCGTTGTATTAGACGAATACGTGCTCGATTTTGCGGCGTTGATGCCCGGGCTGCCGTCGACCTTCAGCCTCGGGGTCGTGCCGGCCGCCATCTTCGTTGGAGCCGTCGTCGGCATGTGCAGCCTGATGGCGAGAAAGTTTCGATCGTCACGCCTGGAATCGGTTCAGGCCGTTATTGTCTTTATAGCCGTGAGTTGGATCATCTTGACGGCCGTCTGTGTGCTTTTCAGGGGAGAAGGCATGAAGCTCAGGTGGCCGTTTTAGTGCCATGGCCTGATCTCCGGACGATGAACTGTTTGGTATGAAAAATCGCAAGCCGTCGAAATCGATGCCCCAAACGCCCGAGGACTCATCGGCCAAGGTTTCCCGCCGCAGCTTTCTGAACATCCTGTGGACGGCGCTCGGCCTGGCGGCACTGGCGGAGTTCCTTTGGCTGGCTTTGTCCTTTTTATGGCCGGCTCGATCAGGCAGCCTTGAAAGCCAGGCCAGCACCGTCATCCCGGCCGGTGCGCTCTCCTCTTTCGCGCCCGGGACGGTAACCGCGTTCCAGCGGGGGGAGTTTTACCTGGTGCGGCTGGCGGACGGCGGGCTATTGGCGCTTTCCTGCAAATGCACCCATCTCGGGTGCACCGTCCCCTGGGTTGAAAAGGAAAGGAAGTTTCTGTGCCCATGCCATGCCTCGGCCTTTGACATCACCGGCAGGGTGATCAATTCCCCGGCCGCCCGGGCGCTGGACATCTTCGCTGTCGCCGTCGAAAACAACATCGTCAAGGTGGATACCGCGCGTAGAATCAAGCGCGGCGATTTCGAAGCCAAGCAGGTCGTCTATCCGAGAAAAGAATAAATTCCAATTCGAATTCAGGCTTTCTTCTTTATGTTCCGCTGGAAACTCATCGGAGTCATCGCGACCGCGCTGATCGTTTTGGCCATCCCGCTGTCCGTCTGGAAGCATCACTCCCGAGGGGCGGCGACTCAAATCCGCCGAGATGCCGAATTTGTCGGAAGCGAGAAGTGCAAGCTCTGCCACCAGCCCGAGTACGAGCTTTGGAGGAGCTCCAACCACTATCATGCCATGGAGGTCGCCACCGAGGCGAGCGTGCGCGGCGATTTCAACGACGCGACGTTCACGCACGCCGGCGTCGAATCGCGGTTCTACCGCAAACAGGGCAAATTCTTTGTCCGCACCCAGGGCCCGGAGGGCCGGATGGAGGATTTCGAAGTCACGCACACCTTCGGCTGGAACCCGCTCCAGCAGTACCTCATTCCCTTTCCCGGCGGTCGGATGCAGTGCCTGCCCATCGCCTGGGATGTGAAGGCCGGGCGCTGGTATCATCTCTACCCGGACCAAACGATAGACCCGAAGGATTGGCTGTATTGGACCAATGCCGCCCAGAACTGGAACGGCATGTGCGCCGCGTGCCACTCGACCAACCTCCGCAAGGACTACAACGTCAAGACCGACACCTATCAGACCGCGTGGTCGGACATCAACGTCGGCTGCGAGGCATGCCATGGTCCCGGATCGAAGCATGTGAAATGGGCGGAGCTTCCCGACATGGCCCGGCCGCAAGTTGAAAACTTCGATCTTCCCGTGCGCACCTCCAAGCTCAGATCCCGCGAAGCCGTGGAGTTGTGCGCGCCGTGCCATTCCCGCCGGGCGATTTTGGGGGACTACACCCACATCGAGCCCGACCTGCTGGACACCATGCTGGCGAGCCTGCTCACGCCGGATCTCTACTTCCCCGACGGCCAGATCCTGGAGGAGGTCTACGCTTACGGCTCGTTCACTCAGAGCAAGATGTACGCGCGGGACGTGCGCTGCGGCGACTGTCACAACGTCCACAGCATCAAGCGCGTAAAGGAAGGCAACGGCCTGTGCCTCCAATGCCACCGGGCGGCGGAGTACGACACCCAAGCGCACCACTTTCACAAGAGAATAGGCGAAAAAGGCGACCCCATCAAGTCGCCGGACGGCAAGGTGCTGTTCGAGGTCGGCACCGGCGCGGAATGCACCCAATGCCACATGCCCGGGCGCTATTACATGGGGGTTCACTACCGGCTGGATCACAGCATCCGAATCCCGCGGCCGGACCTCAGCGTCAAATTGGGCGTGCCCGATGCCTGCACCCGCTGCCACCTCGACAAAACCAGCCGATGGGCCGACGAAACCATCACCAAGTGGTACGGCCCCGGTCGCCGGCCCCATTACGGCGAGATCCTCCAGGCCGGGCGCAGCCGCCAGCCGGGCGCAGCCGAGGCCTTGATTCGACTGGCCGAAGATCCGCTCTACCCGGTGATCGTGCGCGCGACGGCCTTGGGGCTGCTTGAGGATTTTCCCGGAGAACCCGCCGCCGGAGCCCTCGAGAGGGCCCTGATGGACGGCGAGGCCCTGATTCGGCGCACGGCGCTCTCCCATCTGACCTCGGCCGAACCCCGGCACCTGGTCCGTCTGGTGGCCGCCCTGCTCTATGACCCGGTCAAGGCCGTACGCATCGAGGCCGCGGCCAGATTGGCGGGACCGCCCAGTCGGTTCCTGGCGGAGGACCAGCACCGCGTGTTCGAGCAAACGCTCAAAGAGTACATCGCCGCCATGGAGTACTCCGGGGACTTCGCCTTCGGCCGCTACAATCTCGGAAATCTCTATGCCGCACTGGGGCAGCCGCAGCCGGCCATCGACAGCTTCAGAGCGGCGATCAAAATCGACGACCTGTTCTTCCCGGCCAAGGTCAACCTCGCCATGCTGTACAACCAACGGGGCCGGAATGCCGAAGCCGAGAGGCTGCTGCGCGAGGTCGTCCGGGCCCATCCGGAGCTCTATGACGTTCAGTATTCGCTGGGGCTGCTGTTGGCGGAGGAAAAAAAATATACCGAGGCCGAGTCGCATCTGGCAATAGCGGCTCGCGGGATGCCCGACCGGTCTCGGGTAAGCTACAACCTCGGGATTCTTTACGATCATTTGGAAAAGGACCCGCAGGCCGAAGTCGCTTTAAGGCGGGCCGTCGAGCTCGAACCGAACAGCATGGACTACCTCCGGGCCCTGGCTCAATACTACCTGAAGCGCGGAAACACGGCGGCCGCCGGCCAAATCGCCGACCAGATGAGCGCGCGTCATCCCGAGGACCGCACGGGACTGGAGCTCAAGGAGTTCATCCGGGGTAAAATGAAAGGGGCCAATTAAGGAATCGTGAGCATCCCGCCGCCATCCTGTGAGTCTTCGCGCCTCTCCATCCCGAGCCATCCGCGCTACGCGGGTGCCGCCGCCCGGTATGCGGTCGAGGTCGCCCGCATCATCGGTTTCGACGAGCCGGTTCAGGAGCAGATATTCCGCGCGCTTCAGCGGTTTCTCGCCGGCCTCATGCAGTATTCGTTCGAGCCCGGGGAGCGGGCGGACCTGGAGATCTCCTGCGAAAGAATCCCGGCCGGCCTGAAAATCAGGGTCCGGGACCAGGGGCTGCCCTTCGGCGGCACGGGGCCGGCGCCCGCCGACGAAAGCGGTTTGAAAAACGCCGCTCCGGGCCTGCGTGATTGTTTCGACGAAATTCTTTTCAACAACCTGGGCCCGGCCGGCAAGGAATTCGTGTTCGTCAAACATCTCGGGGACAGGGCGCTCGCGGACGACGAAGCGGCCTGCCGCTTTGATCCTTCGGATGCCGCGGAGCCGGCGCAGCCGATTCCGCAGGCCGCGACGCGCTGCACGGTCCGGCCGATGGCGCCGGACGATGCCCCGGAAATCTCGAAGATCGTTTACAGGACCTACGGCTATTCCTATTCGCACGACTACATCTACTACCCCGAGAAGATCCTGGCCCTGAACGCCAGCGGGGAGGTGCATTCGGCGCTCGCGGTCACCGAGCGAAACGAGATCGTCGGGCACTGCGCCCTGAGCCTCTGGAGCGACAACCCGCAGATCGCCGAACTGGGACAAGGCGTCGTCGTTCCGAGCCATCGCTCCCAGGGGTGCTTTGCCAAACTGACCGAATATTTGATCGATGCCGGCCGGCGGCGCGGTTTGAAGGGCGTTTTCAGCGAGGCCGTGACCGTGCACCCGTTTTCACAAAAAGCCGCGCTGCAGCACGGCCTGCGGGATTGCGCGCTCTTTTTGTGCCTGCTCTCTTCCGCGGTCCGGTTCAAGGGGCTCGGAACCGGGCCTTCCGGCCGGGGCGGCATGCTCGTCCAGTTCAAATATCTCGAAACGCCGCCGGTGAGAACCGTGTATGCCCCTCCCCGGCATTCCGACATGCTCCGCACCATCTACGCCCACCTGGCCCCTTCGGCGGTGCCACGGATGCCGGCGCCGGCGGAGGCTCCGGCCGACGAGGGGAAACCGGCCTACAAAGTCAACCTGGTCCGGTCGCTGAATTTCGCCCGCATCCGGATCGACGGTTATGGGACCGGCATCGTCGACGACATCCGGATCGTTCTGCGGGAACTTTGCCGGCAACGCTGGGACGTCATCCACCTGGTCTTGAATCTTTCAGACCCGCAGACCGCCCTCCTCTGCGGCCGGTTCGAGGCGCTCGGATTTTTCTTCGCCGGGCTCCTGCCCCTCGGGCATCCCGCCGGCGATGCCCTGATCCTGCAGTACCCGAACAGCGTTTGCGCCCGATACGAGCGCATTCAGACGGCCAGCCGGTTCGCCTCCGAACTGGCGGCCTATGTCCGATCCTGCGACCCGGACCCCGCGGGGGGGATCCAGGCCGCGCCCGCTTAGTACATCGTTTCACAAATACAGCCGTATGCGTCGCGCCACCCCCACCCGAACCCTCCCCCGCAGAGGGAATGTTAGGAAGCGGGTGGCGGTGCTGCGTAATTCGTGATGGTATTTATGAAAAAGGCCGCTTAGCCCCTCAAAAGGGGCCGGCGTTTCAGAATCGATGGAGCCCAAGCGATTCGAGCCCTGCTACCCGCTGCGCTCGTCCTGACCGCGCAGGGCATAATAGACCGTCCCCAGCACGCCGAAAAAAAAGGCCCCAATGAAGTTCGCCTGGGGGCTCACCTCCCACAGGAACGCCCCGCCGAAGGCGGCCGCCGACACCACGATGTCCCGGATCAGGTAATACAGGCCGAACATGCCCGCCTTGTGGTTCTCCGGCGACAGTTCGAGGATGAGGGCTTTGCGGGTCGGCTCCCCGAACTCCTTCAGCCCCCGCAGGACGAAGGCCGGGATGAGCCACTCCATGCTCTGGCAGTACATCAGCACCAGGGGAAAACAGGTGAACAGCACAAAAGTGATCAGCACGAAGGGCTTTTTGCCGCCGCGGTCGGCCAGCCACGCGACCGGGATGTAGATCAGCACGGCGGTAGCCATCTCGATGGTGGTGAGCAGCCCGAACTGCACCGCGCTCACGGGCTGGGCGATCATCTTCATGCACCAGACGACGACGAACGCGTGGGTGATCTGCTCGCAGAACCGGATGAGGATGTCGGAGACCAGCAGCCGCTTGAGGGCCGGCGCCATCTGCCGCCACATCGCCCGGGGGGAGCCGTTGGCAGCGCCCGTTGGCGTGCCGGGCCCGGTCGCCGGCGGCTCGTCGATCATTTTCTGCTGCAGGATGATGGCGACAACGGCAAACAACAGCGCAAAGCCGAAGGCCCAGCGCACCCCGTCGGCCTCCCCCCAAAACGCGATGCAAAACCCGCCCAGGACCGGCCCCAGCGCCATCGGGATCCTGTTCACCAGCGAGTGCATGCTCACTCCCATGGTGCGTTTGCCGGCCGGCAGCACCCGCGCGATGAGCCCGATGGTGGCGGGAAGCGAGATCGACGACCAGGAGATGAACAGGACAGAGCCCGCGATCACGGCCTGCCAGGCGGGGATCAGGATGACGACGAGAAACCCGGCGATGGCCACCAGGTTGAACACCAGCAGCGCGCGCTTGGTGCCGAGCCGGTCCGAGAGGTACCCGCCGGGGAACGAATAGAGCGCCGAGAGGAGATTGTCCAGCCCGCTCAGGATGCCGATGGAGATCGCGCCCCCGCCCAGCGCCATCATGTACACCGGCAGGAAGCGCTCGGACATGCGCTCGCCCATGCCGACGAGCACCACCATGCCCAGCACCGCGCAGGTGCTGCGCTGCAGGCCGAGAAAATGCAGGATTCCGCCCGGGAGCGTCTTTGAGGTGTCCGCCGTCACTTTAAGCCGGCCCGCCGCCGGCGTGCAGTGCCGGCCATTGAGGTTATTGTTACTCAGGCCATCAAAAACGCAGACTCTTGTTCAGATTCAAATGGAGTGTGCGATGCGCCAGTTCGACCTGTTTGATTGCCGGATTAACAGCCGGGTCAGTTCAGGAATTTTTCTTTGGCGACTTCAAGCCGGCACCAGGCGTAGAGCGAATCGTAGACCTGGAATTGGTGTTCGAGATTTTGGAGATCGTCGGGGTAACGCAGGCTGTAGCCGACCGCAATGGCCTCCAGCCCGGCCGCCAAGGGGTCATGGTCCAAACGGTCGGTGTCCGCGGCGTTGACGATCCTGGCCATTCTCAACAGTGCCCGGTCGGTCAGGTTGTAGTTGCGGATGATGACGTCGAACGTGCACTGGTCGCCGTCGTGGTTCAGGGCGGCGCCGGGCGTGTCGAAGGGGATGGCCCCCTCCCGTTCGGCCACCCCCATGACTTCGCTCTTGGGAACGAACAGAAATTGCGCGTCGGAGTCGATGAACCGGGTGATGAGCCAGGGGCAGGCGACCCTGTCTACATGGACATGCGAACGAGTGATCCAGAGCATTTTCGTTTTTCCCCTTTCGGTTTTACGTGATTCGGCGGTTGCCGTCGCTTCCGCATGATCGGATGCCTGATCATAAGACCGTCGCACCGGTTTGAAAAGCAAAAAGACTCCGGGCGGATCAAGTTGAATTTCCGGATCATCCCGGTTATAAGAAAACTGAGGGGTGCATCGGCAGATCATTTTCTTAAATTCCTCCGTATCCGCGCCCGGCAAGCGTGCATTTGACTTAAGTCAAGGTGGCGTCTGTGCCTTCTGTCTTATAGAGATGCTGTTCTTACGCTTCACCGCCCTTTCCGTTTGAGCTTCTCGGACCCTGATTCAGCGACGGCCATCGCGCCGTGGAGGTGCTGCCCATGTCCGCCGAGAGTTTCCTTTCCAAGCTGAGGTTCCTGCGCCCCCTGGGCGAAAAACAAGAGTGCCGCGAAGAAACGGTCTCCGGCGACTGGGGCGAGGTGCGCTGCGGACAGCGCGAGTGGGAGGAGTTCTACCGGCGGCGCTGGCAGTACGACAAGCGCGTGCGCTCCACCCACGGCGTCAACTGCACCGGCTCCTGCTCCTGGGACATCTACGTCAAGAACGGGATCATCGTCTGGGAGACCCAGCGCACGGACTACCCCGGCTGCGGGGCCGGTTTCCCCAACCACGAACCCCGGGGATGCCCGCGCGGGGCGACCTACTCCTGGTACACTTACAGCCCCGTGCGCCTGAAGCACCCGCTGATGCGCTCGACGCTCCTCGCGCTCTGGCGCGAGGCCCTGGCCGCGCAGCCGGACCCGGTCGCCGCCTGGCGCAGCATCGTCGCCGACGAGACCAAACGCGCCGCCTACCAGGCCGCGCGCGGCAAGGGCGGCTTCGTCCGCGTCTCCTGGGACGAGGCGGCGACCCTCGTGGCCGCTTCCCTCATCCACACCATCCAGGCCCACGGCCCGGACCGCATCTTCGGCTTCACGCCGATCCCGGCCATGTCCATGGTCTGCTACGCCTCCGGAGCGCGCTTCCTGTCGCTGATCGGCGGGGTGCTGGCGAGCTTCTACGACTGGTACTGCGACCTGCCGCCGGCATCGCCCCAGATGTGGGGCGAGCAGACCGATGTGCCGGAGAGCGCCGACTGGTACGACTCCTCCTACATGATCGTCTGGGGCACCAATCTGCCCATGACGCGCACGCCGGACGCCCACTTCTTCACCGAGGCCCGCTACCGCGGCGCGCGGGTGGCCGCCGTGGCCCCGGACTACGCCGAGTACGTCAAGTTCGCCGACACCTGGCTGCCGGCCAAAGCCGGCACGGACGCGGCGCTCGCCATGGCCATGAGCCACGTCATCCTGCGGGAGTTCTACATCGACCGGCCGAACGAATATTTCACCTCCTACGCCAAAGCCTACACCGACCTGCCGTTCGCGGTCGTGCTGGAAGCGCATGAGGGAGATTTCAAGGCCGGCCGGTTCCTGCGCGCCTCGGATCTGGGCCACGCCTCGATCAACGCCCAGTGGAAGACCGTGCTCTTCGACGCCGCCGCGGGCGGCTTCGCGGTGCCGAACGGCAGCATCGGGTTCCGCTGGAGCGAGGAGGGCCGCTGGAACCTGAATTTGAAGGACTCGGCCACGGACGCCGATATCGACCCCCTGCTCAGCTTCGCGCCGTCGGCCGAGCGCTGGGTCCGGGTGCACTCCCCGCTTTTCGAAATGGCCGGCGCCGGCACGCGCGCCGGCGTCGTGCCGGTCCGGCAGGTGCAGACCCCGTCCGGGCCGGTCCTCGTAACGACGGTCTTTGACCTGCTGGCCGCGCACCTCGGCGTCCGGCGCCGGGAGACTGACGCCCACCCGGAGGACTACCCCGCCGGCTACGGCGACCCGCAGGCCTTCACGCCCGCCTGGCAGGAGGCCATCACCGGGGTCCCGGCCGCGGACGCGATCCGCGTGGCCCGCGAGTTCGCCGAGAATGCGGAAAAGACCCATGGCAAGTCCATGATCTTTCTCGGCGCCGGCACCAACCACTGGTTCCACAGCGACATGATCTACCGGGCCATCCTCAATCTCACGACGCTTTGCGGCTGCCAGGGGGTCAACGGCGGCGGCTGGGCGCACTACGTGGGCCAGGAAAAGGTGCGGCCCCAGTCGGCCTGGTCCCAGGTGGCCTTCGGCCTGGACTGGCGCCGCCCGCCGCGCCAGCAGAACGGCACCTCTCTCTGGTACTTCGCGACCGACCAGTGGCGCTACGACACGCTCGACCTGCAGACGCTGGCATCGCCCCTGGACAACGCCCGGGTGCCGCGGCACCCGGCCGACTGCAACGTGATCGCCGCCCGGCTCGGGTGGCTGCCCTCCTTCCCGCAGTTCGACCGCAACCCGGTCGAGCTCGTCCGCGAGGCCGTGACGGCCGGCGCAGCATCGGATGCGCAGATCATCGCCCACGTGGTGGAGCGGCTGAAGAAGGGCGAGGTGCGCTTTGCCGTCGAAGACCCCGACGACCCGGCCAACTTCCCGCGGGTGCTTTTTCTCTG
>CAZLSV010000047.1:0-39093 GCA_964562235.1 uncultured Desulfatibacillum sp. | reverse complement strand
CGTTGGAGTGCGGCCGTTGGGCCGCCGGTAACCCTTGTCACACAAAAAGTGACCCCGCATCGCCGGGCTTTCTAAAAAATCATCATCAGTCCCCACGCGTGTGCGCCATCTCCTTGCCGCCGAAGAGACCGCCCGGCCGCAAGAGCAGGATCAGGATCATGAAAACAAAAGAGAAGACATGGCGGAAATTCGACGCCCCGAACTCGACCGAAAAGGTTTCAACCAGTCCGATCAGCAGCCCGGCCACCACCGCTCCCGGCAGACTCCCGAGGCCGCCGACCACGCTGGCGCTGAACGCTTTCAGCCCGTAGAGCCCGCCCATGGTGGGGTAAAAAAGATTGTAGTACACCCCCACCAGCACACCGGCGACGCCGCCGAGCATCGATCCCATGGCGAAGGCCGCCATGTAGACCACATTGACGTTGACGCCCATGGCGTACGCCGCCTCGTAATCCTGGGCCGTGGCGCGGATCACCATCCCGAGCTTGGTGCGGTTGATGATGAAATAGAGCGCCAGCATGAGCAGGACGGTGACCCCCAGCACCGCGATCTGCAGGAAGGTGATGAAGACCCCGCCGATTTCAATTTCAAAATGGCCGAGCCGGTCGATGAGCCCGAAAGGGATGGCCTGGGTCTCCGGCCCCCAGATCTTCTGGGCCAGGTTGACGAGCAGGATCGAGATGCCGATGGTCACCAGCAGCGAGGTCGCGTGGGGGGCGTTTCGCAGGAAGTGAAAGGCCAGAAGCTCCACCACGATGCCCAGCAGCGCCGTGGCCGCCAGTGCCACCACCAGGGCGAGGAGAAAACTGGGGTAGAGCAGCCGGATGATCTCAAAGCCCATGTAAGCCCCGATCATGTAAACCTCGCCATGGGCGAAGGTCACCATGCGCAGGGTGCCGAAGATCAGGGTGAACCCCAGGGCCAGCAGCGCATAGACGCTGCCCTGGGTCAGGCCGTTGATGAATTGTTCGAATAGAAATGAAGGCATGAGAAAAAGGGTTCAAGGGGTCCAGGGGTCCAGGGGGCAAGTCGAAAAACGAACTCTCTTTTCACTTGACCCCTTGGACCCTCGAACCCTTTAGGATGAGTGCCGGCCTGCGGCTGGCGGCCGCCGGCGGGTCACACACGGTTGACGAAGAGACCGCGGATCACGGTTTGTACATCACCCACTGCCCGTCCTTGATCATGATCCGCACCAGTTGCTTGGCCGGGTCACGGCCCTCGGCATAGGAGATGGGGCCGGTGGCGCCCTCGTAGCCCTTGAGCCCGATCAGGCCTTCGCGCACTTTGGCGCGACTGTCGGTGCCCACCGCCTTGAGCGCCGCCACCAGCACCCCGGCCGCGTCATAGGCCAGGGCTGCGAACTGGTTGGGGTCTGCGCCGTAAAGCGCCTTGTACTCCTTGGTGAAGGTCTGGGCCGCCGGCCGCGGGTCGCTGCCGAAGTAGTTCACGGGGATCATGGTCCCCTCGACGGCCTTGCCGCCCATCTCCAGGGTCTTGACGGAGAAAAGCGAGCTGTTGGCCAGCACGGTCGGTTTGAAGCGGGCGCGATCGGCCTGGTTCATGATCGCGGTGAAATCGGCATAGAAGGTCGGCATGTACACCAGGTCCGGTTCCAGACGCTTGAGCTTGGAAATGATGGCGTTGAAGTCCTTCTCGCCCGGGGTAAACGCCTCCTCGGCGAGGATCTCCGCACCGAGCTTCCTGGCTTCGCCGGTGAAGTATTTGTTGGCGTCGACGCCCCAGTCGTTGTTGATGTAGATGGTGGCGATCTTTTTCTTTTTGAGGTCGCTGACCGCCCAGCGGGCGTTGTAGGGCCCTTCGTAGCCTTGGGTGGCCACGACCCGGAACATGAACTCGCCTTTTTTGGTCCAGTCCTGGTGAGAGGCGGTGGGCGATATCTGGACCATCTTGGCCTGCTCGTAGACCGGGGCCGCCGCCATGGTGCTGGAGCTGCTGAAGTCGCCGATCTGGGCGATGATCGCCGGATCGGCCACGAACTTCTCGGCGATCAGAACCGACTCCTTGGCGTCGCCCCGGCTGTCGGCGATGACCAACTCGAGCTTCTTGCCGTTGATCCCCCCCTCTTTGTTGACCTTGTCGATCACCAGGGTGACCGAACGCTTGAAGTCGTTGCCGTACTCGGCCCAGTCCCCGGTCAACGGGGCCGACAGGCCGATCTTCACCTCGCCGGCCGCCAGCGAAGAGCTCGCACCGGCAAATGCGCCGGCCAGGATCAAGGCCACCATGATACCCGTCACCGAAACCTTTTTAGACATCGCAGCCTCCTTCAGGGTGTGTTCTTCAATGGTAGATGGGCTCTAAAAAAACGGCTTCCAATCCATACAGAATAGGTTCTATCCCGTGTTCAGTCAAAGGGCCGCTGGTCGAGCTTCAGCGCTTCGCGTTCACCCCAGCAAGTCCAGCGCCACGCGACAGTGGGTCTCGGCCCCCAGCCGCATGAGGTCCTCGTTGAAGTCGAATTTCGGGTTGTGCAGGGGCGCGGCCCCCTCGCGACCGACCCCGATGCAGTAGTAGCAGCCCGGGGCGCGCTTCAGAAAAAACGACATGTCCTCCCCGCCCATGGTGAGATCCGGGACGACGACCCGCTCCTCGCCCACCACCTGGATCGCGCAGCGGCGCACCACTTCGGCCATTTTCGCGTCGTTGATCGTCGGCGGGTAGCCGCGGGTGTATTTGAGCTCATAGCCGGCGCCCATGGACTCGCAGACCCCCTTCACCACCCGCTCGACACGGCTTTCCCACTCGTTCCAGATCTCCTCGTTGAACGTGCGCGTGGTGCCGCTCATTACGGCCTCGGCGGGGGTGATGTTGAAGGCGGTGCCGGCATGGAAGCTCCCGACGGTGACCACGGCGGGCTCGATCGGGTTCATCTGGCGGCTGACGATGCGCTGCAGCGCCGCCACCACCTGGGTTCCGACCTCGAGCGCGTCCACGCACAGGTGCGGCTGGGCGCCGTGGCCGCCCCGGCCGTTGATCTTGAGGTCGAAGCGGTCCATGGCCGCCATGAAGGGGCCGGGCCGGATCCCGATATATCCCTCGGGGCGCTCGGTCCACAAATGGCACCCGATGCAGTAGTCCACGGCGGGATTTTCCATGACCCCCGCCGCTATCATCGGCTGCGCGCCGCCCGGGCCCTCCTCGGCCGGCTGAAAAACGAACTTGATGTTGCCCTTTATCCGGTCCTGGAGCCGGCACAGGGCCGCCGCCGCCCCGAGCGCCATGGCCATGTGGGAATCGTGTCCGCAGGCGTGCATGCAGCCGGGGTGGGTCGAAGCAAAGGCCAGGCCGGTCTCCTCGGCAATCGGCAGGGCATCCATATCGGCCCGGATCATGAGCGTGGGGCCGGGTTTCCCTGTTTTGAGCAAGCCGACCACGCCGTGGGTGGCGATTCCGGTTTGGACTTCAAGCCCCAAACCCTTAAGCCGTTCGGCCACGTAGGCGGAGGTCTTCACCTCGTTGAAGCCGGTCTCGGGAATTCGGTGCAAATCCCGGCGGGTGGAAATCATCTCTTGCTTGAGGTTTTGCACCGATTCGCGCACCGCATCCATAAAAATCCCCTTTAATTAGTTATGGTTGTCGTCAAACCGGGCCGGCGGCGGGCCGGCTCCGGCACCCTTTCCCGACTGTCGGAATATGACAGGATGACCGGCCGGGATCAATGCCAAAATTCATGAGTGAATTAATCATGTTTTCTCTTGAACCAAAAGTGAAAAACATCCATAGTGCCGGCTTATCGTTTCGAAAATGCCAAAGCCCCGAAGATGCCATTCCAACGGATGCCGATGGGCACCCTGAGAGAGAAGACCGCATGTCGATTGCGTTTGTGGACGGAAGGGTTGTTGTCGGGAACGGAACCGTGCTCGAACGAGCCTCCGTTCTGGTCGAGGGCGAGCGCATCGTCAAGGTGGCCGCCGGGAATTTCAAAACCCCCAAACACTGCCGGCACATCTCTTTGAATGGGCGCACGCTGCTGCCCGGGTTCATTGACGCGCATGTCCACCTCTGCCTGGACGGCAGCCCCGATCCGATGCCGGCCGCCCTGAACACCCCGCTGGTCGTATCTGTTCTGAAAGCCGCCGGCTTCGCGGCCGCGACCCTTATGGCCGGGGTGACCACCATCCGTGACATGGGCGCCCGGGACGGGATCGACCTTGGGCTCCGGCAGGCGATCCGCTCCGGCCTCGTGCCCGGCCCCCGGATGCTGGTGAGCGGGCAGCCGATCTGCATGACGGGAGGCCACGGGTGGCAGCTCGGCCGGGAGGCCAACGGGCCGGACGAGGTGCGCAGGGCCGCCCGCGAGCAGATCAAGGCCGGCGCCGATATCGTCAAGCTCATGGCCACCGGCGGCGTGCTTACGCCGGCCGTCGAGCCGGGCAGCGAGCAGTTCACCGAAGCGGAGCTGCGCGCCGGGGTGGAGGAGGCGCACAAGGCCGGGAAAAAGACAGCCACCCACGCCATGGGGACCCGGGGCATCCTGAACGCGTTGAGGGCCGGGATCGACAGCATCGAGCACGGCGTCTATCTCGACGAGGAGGCGGTCGCGCTGATGCGCAAACGGGGGGTACCGCTCATACCGACCCTGGCGGCGCTGTGCCAGATCGAATTCAATGGCGTCCAGGCCGGGATCCCCGCCTTCGCCGTGGAAAAAACCCTCAAGGTGAAGCCGTTTCACCTGGCGAGCATCCAACGGGCACGCGCGGCCGGGGTGGCCGTGGCCATGGGGACGGACGCCGGAACGCCCTTCAACCGGCACGGCGAAAACCTTCAGGAACTCAAACTCCTGATCCAGCACAGCGGGTTTTCGCCCCTGGAGGCCATCGAGGCCGGCACTCGTGTCAGCGCCCGGGTGCTCGGATTGGAAAAAGAGATGGGAACCGTCGAAGCGGGCAAGCTCGCGGATCTGGTGGCCGTCAACGGGAACCCGCTCGAGGACATCGACACTCTCCTTCAGCGCCGGTCCATCCACCGGGTGGTGCTCGGCGGCAGGATCGTGAACCCCAACCCCAAAGAGGAGGAAGAAGCATGAGACAGATGATGAAGCGCGCCGGGAAGGTCCTCGTCATCGCCGTTTTGACGGCCGCCGCCGGCCTCTGGCTGAATGCGCCGCCGGCGCAGGCCCAGGGCAAGGAGATCAAGGAGTTGATCATCGCCATCGGTGTGGACGCGGACACGCTCAACCCGCAGGAGCAGACGACCACGTTGATCCAGAACATGTGCGACTTGATCTACGACAACTTTTTCTTCCAGGACCCGGCCGGCAAGCTTCACCCCCGCCTGGCCACCAAGTTCGAGGTCGCGCCCGACGGCCTCACCTACACCCTGCATCTGCGCAAGGGGGTCAAGTTCTCCGACGGCACTGATTTCAATGCCGATGCCGTCAAGCTCACCTTTGACCGCGCCCTCGACCCCAAGTTCCGGGTGCCGCTGCGCTTTGCCATCGGCATGGTCAAGGAGTGCGTGAAGATCGACGACCACACCGTCGCCCTGAAGCTGAACTACCCCTTCGCGCCGCTGGCGCCGACGCTCTCCCTGACCCTGGTCTCCACCATCAGCCCCGCGGCCATCCAGAAACACGGCGAGGAGATCCGCCAGAACCCGGTCGGCGCGGGCCCGTACATCCTGAAAGAGTGGGTCAAGGGCGACCGCCTGGTGTTCGTCCGCAACGAAAACTATTATGGCGACAAGCCCACGGTGGCCCAGATCACCTGGAAGATCGTGCCCGAGGCGGCCACCCGCGAGGCCATGCTGCGCTCCGGCCAGGTTCACATGTGCTACAAGCCGCTGCCCTCCAACCTGGCCGCGCTGCAGGCGGACGCGAACATTAAAGTCGAGATGCCCCTGGACACCCGGACCATCTTCATGGGCTTGAACTGCCAGAAGGGCGTCACCGTCGACAAAAAGGTCCGGCAGGCGTTCAACTACGCCATCGACAAGAAAGCCATCTGCAAGAAGGTCCTCTTCGACACGGCCGAGCCCATGGACGGGCCGGTCTCACCGGTGGTGTTCGGCCACTTCAAGATGGATCATCAGTACGATTACAACCCGGAAAAGGCCAAACAGCTCTTGAAGGAGGCCAACTTCGACTTCTCCAAGACCGTTTCCATGCGCACGCCCCAGGGCCGCTACCTTTTCGACAAACAGGTGTCCGAGGCCGTCCAGGCCTATCTCCAGGCCATCGGCGTGAAGGCCGAACTCCGGACCTACGACTGGCCGACCTACATCGCCGGCTTGCAGAAACCGCTTGCGGAGAGCGAGCTCGAGGTCTTCCTGCTGGGGTGGGGCCCGCTCATCCTGGATGCGGACATGGGCCTCTACGGGCAGTTCACCTGCGAGGTCAACCCGCCCAAGGGGCTGGGATCGGCGTTTTACTGCGATCCGGAATACGACACGATCATGAAGGATTCCCGCAAGGAGCAGGACCCCCAGAAGCGCTTGGCCCTGCTGAAAAAAGCGTCGCAGAAAGTCTGGGACGACAGCCCCTGGCTCTGGCTGCATGTCGAGAAGTTCGTCCTCGCCTACTCCAGCAAGATCAACGGCATGGTGGTGACGCCGACTGAAAAGTTTTACCCGCAATACATTACGATGAAATAGATGCACATGCGGCGAGGCCGGGGCATGCTCCCCGGCCTCGCCGTTAACCGTTTATCAGACCGGCCATCAAATAACGACTGATAATGACCACAGTGACAATACCGGTCCGGCACCGATGCTGAGCTACGTCCTCAAACGGCTTCTCTCCACGATTCCCGTGCTCATCGGGATTTCCATGCTGCTCTTCTTCATGCTCCGGATGCTGCCCGGAGACCCGGCCCAGGTGCTGGCCGGCCAGATGGCCTCGCCGGCGGAGATTGAAAACATCCGCACCCAGCTCGGGCTGGACCGCCCGGTCTATGAGCAGTACCTGTCCTACATGAGCCGCCTGGCCCGCCTGGACCTCGGCCGATCGGCCCGCACCCAGAACCCGGTGATCGAGGAGATCTGGGCCCGGCTGCCGAACACCGCCCTGCTGGCGGTCGTGGCCATCAGCCTGGCCTGTCTCTTCGGGATCCCGGCCGGGATCATCTCGGCCGTGCGGCCCTACACCTGGGTGGACTATCTCGTCACCCTGGGGGCCCTCTTCGGCATCTCCATGCCGGTGTTCTGGCTGGGCCTGATGCTTGTCGTGCTCTTTTCGGTGGTTCTGCGATGGCTTCCGGCCGGCGGCACCGGGAGCTGGCAGCACGTGGTCCTGCCGTCGGTGACGCTCGCCTCCTTCGTGGTGGCCTTCATCGCGCGCATGACGCGCTCCACCATGCTGGAGACCCTCGCCCAGGACTACACCACGACCGCCCGCTCCAAGGGATTGAGGGAAAACGTCGTCATCATCAAGCACGCGCTCAAAAACGCCCTCATCCCGATCGTCACGGTGGTGGGGCTGCAGTTCGGCCTGCTGCTGGGCGGCGCCGTTCTGACCGAGACCGTTTTTGCCTGGCCGGGCATCGGGCGGCTGATCGTGGATTCCATCCTCGCCCGCGACTACCCCGTGATCCAGGGGACGATCCTCATCTTCGGCCTGCTCTACATCCTGGTGAACCTGGCGATCGATCTCGCTTATGCCGTTATCGATCCGCGCATCCGCTATGACTGATGACTTCGTAAGAAGGCCAATTTCGGCGTTGCGCTTCATCCCGCGGGCGCTGCGGCGTGCTGGCAGCACGCCTCGCGCCGCGAGATTCGCGCGCCTTGACCTTAGCCTTCTTACGAAGTCATCGGAATCCAAAAGGGCGCAGAGAGATCACCATGCCTGAGGAAATCGACCGAAACGTTTGCCTGCCCGAGGAGCTGCCGACCGAAAGCCGCTTCCGGCGCTTCTGGGTCAAACTGAGGCGCAACAAGGCGGCCGTCGCCGGCGGCGTCCTTCTGCTGATCTACATCCTCTGCGCGCTGCTGGCGCCGGTGGTCTTCCGCGGGGACCCGGCCGCTCCGAACCTCATCATGGCCCTGGAGCCGCCCTCCCTCAAGGAGCCTCTGGGGACCGACGAACTGGGCCGCTCGATCCTGAACCGGGTCATCTTCGGTGCGCGCATCTCGCTGCTGATCGCCGTGGGGGTGGTGGCCGTCGGCCTTTTCATCGGCGTGCCGCTCGGCCTCGTTTCAGGATATTTCGGCGGGAAAATCGATTTTCTGATCCAGCGGGTCACCGATACGATGTTGGCATTTCCGGGCTTTTTGCTGGCCCTCGCCCTGGTGTCGGTGCTGGGGGTGGGGCTCAACAACACCGTGATCTCGATCGGGATCAGCATGATCCCGCTCTACATCCGGCTGGTCCGGGGCTGCGTGCTCACCGTCCGGGAGGAGGTCTACGTGGAGGCCGCTCGGGCGGCCGGCACCCGCAACGGGATGATCCTTATCCGGCACATTCTGCCGAACGTGATGGTGCCCATCACGGTGCAGACGAGCCTGAGCATGGGAAGCGCCATCCTTTTCGCCGCCGGTCTCGGTTTTCTCGGCATCGGGGTGCAGCCCCCCACGCCCGAATGGGGGGCGATGCTGGGCTCGGCGCGAGGCTACCTGTTCAATGCGCCCCACGTGGCCACCTTTCCCGGTATCGCCATATTCCTGGCGGTCCTGAGCTTCAACCTGCTGGGCGACGGGTTGAGGGACGCCCTGGATCCGCGGTTCAAGATATGACGACCTCGCCGAAAGCCCAATTTCTGCGTTGCGCTTCACCCCGCGGGCACTGCGGCGTACTGGGAGTACGCCTCGTGCCGCGGGGCTCGCGCGCCTTGAACTTGGGCTTTGGGCAAGGCCGTCCGGGAAGAAGAGCAATACCTACACACGCCGATATATGACCGACTATTCTAAACCGCTGCTGCGCGTCGAAAATCTCCACACCCGGTTCGGTACCATGGACGGTACGGTGACCGCCGTGGACGGGATCGACTTCGAGGTCTACCCGGGGGAGACGCTGGGGCTGGTGGGCGAAAGCGGCTGCGGCAAGAGCGTCACGGCCCTCTCGATCCTGCGGCTGCTGCGCTGCCCGCCGGCGGCCATTTCCGGCCGAGCGCTGTTCGAGGGCCGAGACCTGCTCGAGATGGACGCGGATTCCGTCCGGGCCGTGCGGGGCAGGGAGATCGCCATGATCTTCCAGGAACCCATGACCTCCCTGAACCCGGTGATCACCGTCGGCGAGCAAATCGTCGAGGGTGCGCGCCTGCACCAAGGCCTGACCCGCCAGCAGTCGTGGCAACGCGCGGTGGAGATGCTGCACAAGGTGCAGATCCCCAGCCCGGAAAGCCGGGTGGCCCAGTACCCCCACAAATTCTCGGGCGGCATGCGCCAGCGGGTCATGATCGCCATGGCGCTCGCCTGCGGCCCGAAGCTCGTCCTGGCGGACGAGCCCACCACCGCCCTAGACGTCACCATCCAGGCTCAGATCATGAGCCTCATGCTGCGGCTCAAGGAGGAGCTTCAGACGGCGATTGTGCTCATCACCCACGATCTCGGGATCATCGCGGAGGCCGCCAGCCGGGTGATCGTCATGTACGCCGGCAAGATCATGGAGGAGGCGCCGGTGAGGGAGTTGTTCAAGGACCCCCGGCACCCTTACACGCGCGGGCTCCTGGGCTCGGTCCCGGTCATCGGGCGCAGCAAGCGGCCCGGCCGCCGGCTGCAGGAAATCCCCGGAATGGTTCCCAACCCGCTGCACATTCCCGCGGGGTGCCGATTCAACCCGCGTTGCCCGCAGGCCATGCCGGTGTGCTGCAGCGAGCCGCCGCCCATGATCCGTCTCGGCGAGCACCGACGCGTGAGCTGCTGGCTGGAGGCAGACAGGTAATTGCATGAAATTGCTTGAAGTGGAGAACCTGAAAAAGCACTTCCCGGTTCAAAAGGGGATCTTGGGCCGGACCGTCGGCCATGTCAAAGCGGTGGACGGGGTCAGCTTCAGTTTGAGGCGGGGGGAAACCCTGGGGCTCGTCGGCGAAAGCGGTTGCGGCAAGACCACGGTCGGCCGCTCCCTGCTGCGCCTGATCGAGCCGACCGAAGGCCGGATCCGCTTCAACGGACAGAATCTGCTCGAGCTCGGCCGCGGGGAGATGCAGAAGGTCCGGGCCTCGCTGCAGATCATTTTCCAGGACCCGTTCTCCTCGCTGAACCCGCGCATGAGCGTGGGGGACATCATCGCCGAGCCCATCCGCAATCACCTGCGCCTTTCAAGGGACGACGTCCAGCAGCGGGTGGCCCACCTCATGCAGCGCGTGGGCCTGCACACGGCCTACATGAGCCGATACCCGCACGAATTCTCCGGCGGCCAGCGCCAGCGCATCGGCATCGCCCGCGCCCTGGCCCTGAACCCGCTCGCCATCATCTGCGACGAACCGGTCTCGGCGCTGGATGTGTCCATCCAGGCCCAGGTCATCAATCTGCTGGCCCAGCTCCAGGAGCAGCTCGACCTCTCCTATCTCTTCATCGCCCACGACCTGAGCGTGGTGGAACACATCAGCGACCGGGTGGCGGTGATGTACCTCGGCCGCATCGTGGAGATGGCGGATGCCGATGCGCTTTACTCGGACCCCCGCCACCCGTACAGCCAGGCCCTGATGTCGGCCGTGCCGATCCCCGACCCCGACCTGCGCCGCGAGAGGATCCTTCTCCAGGGGGATGTGCCGAGCCCTCTCAATCCGCCGCCGGGCTGCAGCTTCCATCCCCGCTGCTCGGCCCGCAAAGACCTCTGCGCCCATGAAGCCCCCGTTCTGAGAGACGTCGGCGGCGGCCATGCGGTGGCCTGCCATCTGACGTGAGCGCCAAGCCCAAAGGTCCGCACGCGCTCGACTCGCCCCGAAGGGGCGCTCCCGGCCATGAAGGGGCTTTGCGATACTCCTCCGCGGAACCCTCCTCCTAATAGCAGCCCAGGATTTTGAGATACTCGCTTCTCTCGGTGATCTGCCGGCGCACGTCGTCCAGCTCCGGGGACTCCAGGTCGGCCTCCAGGTCGATGTAGAACAGGTACTTCCACGGCTCCCCGGGAATGGGGCGGGACTCGAGCTTGATCATGTTGATCTGGTTCTCGGCAATGACCCGCAGGATCGCGAACAGGGCGCCGGGCTCGTTGCGCGCCGTGCAGATGAGCGAGGTCTTGACGGCCTTGCGGTTCTCGATCGGCTCCCGGCCGACGACGACAAACCGGGTGTAGTTGCGCGGGTTGGTCTCGATGCCCTCGGCCATGACCGCCAGGCCGTAGATTTCGGCGGTGATGAGCCCGGCGATGGCGGCGTCCCCGGCCTCTTTCGAGGTGCTGACCCGTTCGGCGGCGCCGGCCGTGTCGCTCACGGCCACCAGCTCCCAGTTGTACTGGGAGAGAAACTGGCGGCACTGCTCGATCCCCTGGGGATGGGAGAGCACCCGCCGGATATCGGACAGCTCCGTGCCGGGCTTCGCCAGCAGGTTCTGCATGATGCGGATCTTCACTTCGCCGATGATGCGCAGGTCGTAGTCGCGCAGCAGGTCGTAGTTTTCGTGGATGCTGCCGGAAAGCGAGTTCTCCAAAGGCACGATCCCGTAATCGATCCCGCCCGCCTTGATCGCCTCGAAGATGGACTGGAAGGTCGGCAGCGGCACCGCCTCGGCGGCGTCGCCGAAATACTGCAGGCAGGCCTTGTGGCTGAAGGTGCCGACCCGGCCCATGAAGGCGGCCCGCTGGCGCGCGCTGCCGCCTTTGCGTTTGCGGTCGATGACTTTCACCCGCTCCAGGTGCGCGAAGTCGAGCTGCTTGCCGATGACCGGCGCAATCACGTAGATGTCCCGCATGAGCTGGCGGAACTGCTGGGGGTAGAGGCTCTGGGGACCGTCGGAAAACGCGTGTTCCGGGTCGTGGTGCACCTCGATCATGAGCCCGTCCGCCCCGGCGGCGACGGCCGAGCGCGCCATGGGGCTCACCTTCTCGCGCATTCCCGTGGCGTGGCTGGGGTCGACGATGATCGGCAGGTGCGTCAGCTTCTTCAGGATCGGGATGGCGGAAAGGTCCAGGGTGTTGCGGGTGTAGGGCTCGAAGGTGCGGATGCCGCGCTCGCACAGCACCACCTGGGTGTTGCCCTCGGCCAGGATGTACTCGGCGGACATGAGCCACTCCTCGATCGTACCGGACAGGCCGCGCTTGAGCAGCACGGGTTTGCCCATGCGGCCCACGCACTTGAGCAGTTCGAAGTTCTGCATGTTGCGGGCGCCGACCTGCACCACGTCCACGTATTTCATCATGAGATCGGCCTGGGAGGGCGAGGTCATCTCGGTCACCACGCCGAGCCCCAGCGTCTCGCGCACCTCGGAGAGAATCTTCAACCCGCTCTCCTCCATTCCCTGGAAGGAGTAGGGCGAGGTACGCGGCTTGAAGGCACCGCCGCGGAACAGGGAGGCGCCGGCCTTCTTGACCTCGCGGGCGATCGTGAGCGCCTGCTCGAGGCTTTCGACGGCGCAGGGGCCGGCGATGACGCAGATGTTTTCACCCCCGATGAGCACATCCCCCACCCGCACGAGGGTGTCCTGGGGATGCATGTCGCGCCCGACCAGCTTGTAGGGGGTCTTGACCCGGGTCACCTTGGCCACGCCGGGAAGCCGTCGCAGTTCCTCCTCGGCCACACCGAGCTTGCCGAGAATGCCGATGCGTTCGGCTTCCGTGGGCGGCAGCTCCCGGCAGTCGCAGCGCTTGGCCCTGAGCTTGCGGATCAGCTCGGTCTTGCCCTCCAGGGTTAAATCTTTATCCAGTTCCAGGATCATTGGCGTGCATCTCCTTTTTATGTCGGCGTTAAGGTCTTACAAAAACATAAAGCCCCGAGGTTGGGTCTCGAGGCTTTCAATGCGAAACCCCGGACAGACCGCCATCGGTCCATCCGGGGCTGTATGTCGTTGAGCGTGACTAACGGCCCGGATGGACGCTTCTAAACCACCACCAGCCAAAGAAGCGTCCGTTCATATCTTGGAATCCAGCTTTCGTTTTTTCGCGTTGATTCTAAGGAAAGTTCCAGGCCTCTGTCAAGAGCTGTTTTTTCGGACCTGCGCATCGCCCTTCGGGCCAACGCGGCGTTCAGCGTTGGATCAGTTCCCGGAAGCGTTCGCCGGTGGGGCTCAGGGCCCCTTTCAGAATGTTTTCGGCGGCCGCATCGTCGCTCAACTTCATGATCCGCTCCGGGGTGAGCCGGTCTGTTTCTGCCGTTAGGTCGATATAGGCGTAGAGGTATTTCATCCCGAAAAACGAGCAGAACTCGGCGTCGACGGTGCGGGCGAGGTTGACCACCAACTGGATGAAATTCCCATCCAGCGGCTGCCAGAAGGAAAACGCGTCGCGGCTGACCGTCTCCACGGGGGAAATGCGGCCGAGCTCCCGGCCGAGGGCTTTGTAAAGCCAGGCCTCGCCGATCGACACCCGTTTGCCTCTGGCACGCGCGACTTCGGCGGCTTTTAAAACCCGGTCGGATGCGAAGCCATACTGGACAGGGTAGATGTGCAAGTCGATATAGTCCAGCTCCGGGATGGCGGCGAGCGCTTTGAAGTAATCGATCCCCACCCAGCTCCCGGCGCCGGCGCCGAGCCTGACGCCCGGGTGACCGAGCTCTTTCACCACCTGTCGGATGACCGCCGCGAACTCCGCCGGGGAAAACGACAGCCCCGTGTTGCGCGTCAGGGTGTCCGGCTCGGAGAGCAGGGTCAGAAACTCCGGCCGGATGTCGGCGATGACGGCCTCGGCCATCTCCCGCAACCCGGCGCCGAACGTCTCGCGCTTCAGCCCGCGATAGTCCGCCCCGATCCGGCTAAGTTCCGGCTCCCGGAAAGCCGAGCCCATTTCGACGACCACCATCAACCCCCGCCGGCGGATCTCGGCGGCGAGCTTCCGGTAGAACTCGCGGTATTCAGCCGCACGCGGGTGGCTGCGAGTCAGAACTGGGTAGTGCAGGCTGAGGGAGACGCTCTGCACCCCCAGGGCCTGCAGGCGCTCCAGGGTGAGGGCGGCCTCCCGCAGGGCCCGTTCGCTCAAGAGGGCCTCCGCGCGGTTGCTGTCGGCCGCGGAAAGCTCGACCCCGAACGCCGTGGCCGTTTTTTTCTGCCCCCAGGGCAGCGGGATGAGCGGCAGCTGCCGGTCGATCTCCGTGTCGATCTCGCGGTACATGGCCTCGTACTTTTCCGGGACCTCCGGGGGCACGTTGTGCACGGGCACCGTCTCCAGGACCCGTTGGACACAGGCGATCGTCAGAAGGCACCATCCGGCGACCACCACACACAGGAACTTCGGCATACATCCTCCCGACCCGGGCTAGCGGGAACCAAATTCGAAATCCGAAGCCTGAAACTCGAAACCGATCCGAATTGACTTTGTTATTCATGAAATTTCAATCTCAAACGGCTAATGGTTTCTTAAACCAGGGCGCGGCGCTTTACAATCCCCGGCCAGGCATTACTTTCGATACTGAGAATCAGGAAATAATGACCCTGTGGACATATCAAAATCTGGAGACCATCGCATGAGCTCAACGAAAAAGATATTCAGTGTCGCAGCGGATGCCGAGGGAAACCCCCAGGGGCTGGCCGCTCATCAGCTTCCCGAGGAGCTGCCCATTCTGCCGCTGCGCAACACGGTGGCATTCCCCTTCACCATCATCCCGCTTTCGGTCGGCATCGCGCGGTCCATCACGCTGATCGAGGAGGCGCAGCAGGGCGATCACCTCATCGGCCTGGTGGCGATGAAGGAACCCCAGGTGGAGGAGCCCCTGCCCGGCCAGGTCTACGAGATCGGCACCGTGGCCCGGATCGAGCGGGTGGTGAAAACCCCGGAACAACACCTGAACGTCATCGTCCACTGCCTGGAACGCTTCAAGGTCCAGTACTGGACTGGGGACAAGCCCTATCTGAAGGCCAACGTCGCTCCCGCCGACGACCTTATCGAGGCCGACGTCGAGACCGCCGCTTTGCAGCGCAGCCTGCTCGATCTGGCCCGTGAGGTGGTGGCGCTCTCTCCGAACTACCCCAAGGAGGCGGGGGATTTTCTCTCCCAGATCAAGAACCCACGCTACATGGCTTATATCGTTGCCAATTACGCCGGCCTCGAAATGGCCAAGGCCCAGGAGATTCTCGCGGCGGACAGCGTCAAGGAGAAGCTGCGCGCGCTGATGGCGCACCTCACCCGGGAAAAAGAGGTTCTTTCCCTGGGCCAGAAAATCCAGAGCGAGGCACGCGAGGGCATGGACAAGGCCCAGAAGGATTATTTCCTGCGGCAGCAGCTGAAGGCGATCCAAAAAGAGCTGGGAGATTCTGAAGAAGGCGGCGCCGAGGCGGACGACTACGCGGAAAAGGTCGCCCAGGCGGACTTGCCGCCGGAGACCCGCAAAGAGGCCGAGCGTGAGCTCAAGCGCTTGCAGGGCATGTCCCCGCACTCCCCCGAGGCCTCCATCATCAAGACCTACCTGGACTGGCTCGTGGACCTGCCGTGGCAGAAAACGAGCGAAGACCGCATCGAGATCGACAACGCGCGCGCCGTGCTCGACGAGGACCACTACGGCCTGCAGGACGTCAAGGAGCGGATCGTCGAATATCTCGCCGTGCGCAAGCTGGCGGCCGACCGCGGCGTCAAGGTCAAAACAGAAGACGGGTCGGTGTCCGAGGCCATGGGCGCGATCCTGTGCTTTGCGGGCCCCCCGGGCGTCGGCAAGACGAGCCTGGGCAAGAGCATCGCCCGCGCCCTCGGCCGCAGCTTCACCCGCATGAGCCTGGGCGGGGTGCGCGACGAGGCCGAGATCCGCGGCCACCGCCGGACCTACATCGGTGCCATGCCGGGCCGGATCATCCAGGCCATCAAGCGCGCCGGCACGCGCAACCCCGTTTTCATGCTGGACGAGGTCGACAAGGTCGGGATGGACTGGCGCGGGGACCCCAGCAGCGCCCTGCTGGAAGTTTTGGACCCGGCCCAGAACCACTCCTTCCGGGACCATTATCTGGACGTGGACTTCGACCTGAGCGAGGTCATCTTCATCACCACGGCGAACCAGCTGGAGACCATTCCGGCGCCCCTGCGCGACCGCATGGAGATTATCGCGCTCGACGGCTACACCGAGTACGAAAAGGTGCAGATCGCCAAGCACCATCTGGTCCCGCGACAGCTGAAGGCACACGGTCTCATGGACGAGGAGATGACCTTCACCGACGACGCCTTGCAGAAAATCATTCAGGACTACACGCGGGAGGCCGGCGTGCGCAACCTGGAACGCCAGATCGGCGCGGTCTGCCGCAAGAGTGTTGTCAAGATCGTCGGCCACCAGTGGACCCATGTGGTGGTGACCCCGGAGCTGGTGCGCAGCCATCTCAAAAAGGAGAAGTTCGAATCCGAGCTCTCCGAGAACATCGAGATCCCCGGCATTGCCACGGGCCTGGCCGTCACCTCCGTCGGAGGCGACATCCTCTTCATCGAGGCAACCCGCATGAAGGGCAAGGGCGGCCTCACCCTCACCGGCCAGCTCGGGGACGTCATGCGCGAGAGCGCCCAGATCGCCAACAGCTACGTGCGCTCCAAGGCCGATCTGCTGGGAGTGGATCCGGCTGTTTTCGAAGCCACGGACGTGCACCTGCACGTGCCGGCCGGCGCGGTCCCCAAGGACGGCCCCTCCGCGGGGGTTGCCATGGTGATGTCCATGGCGAGCCTCTTCAGCGGAAAAACGATCTGCGGCGACGTGGGCATGACGGGCGAGGTGACCCTGCGCGGCCGGGTGCTGCCGGTCGGCGGCATCAAGATGAAGATTCTGGCCGCTCATCGCGCGGGCCTCACCACCGTGATCCTGCCCAAGCGCAACGAAAAGGACCTGGAGGAGATCCCCCGGGAGGTTCGCGAATCCCTGCGCATCGTTGCGGTGGAGCGCATCGACGAGGCCATGAACGTGGCTTTCGGAGCGGACACCCGGCAGGAGATCAGCATGGCCACCTAACGCGGCACGCTTTGCGTGCAGGGACGGGTTGAGCCGGGTTGGAACAGAGGATGGATTGGTTTCGGCGCTATGAGACCACCCCGCTGAAGGGCGTGGCGGTGGTCCTCCACGGCCTCAATCTGGACCCCGCCCGCATGGGGGCCGTCATCGCCGCCCTGAATGAAGCGGGAATCGATGCCCTTCGGCTCTCCCTGAGCGGCCACGGGGACAATTTCCGGCGCCGGGAGGGCATGGATGCCGTCCTGTCGCGCCTGGAGGAATTTAAAGGGGTGTCCCGCACGCTCTGGGTTGAGGAGACGCTGAAGGGCTGCGAGCAAGCGCGGAGAGCCGCCCAGCGGAACGGGGTGCCCCTTTTTCTGGTGGGCTTCTCCTACGGCGGCCTGATCGGGCTTGACCTGCTGGCCGCCGGCCCGGAAGTGAGCTTCGATCGGGCGCTGCTGATGGCTCCGGCGCTCAGCCTGCGCGGCTGGGATTATGCCATCCGGCTCTTTTCACCGTTTCCGAGGATGGTCATACCGACCCTCGCCCCCGCGGCCTATCTGGCCAACCCCGGCACGCCCATGGCCGCCTACAATGCCTTGTTCGAGACCCTGGACCACTTCGAGTCCCGCATCGGCCCCCGGCTCAACATCCCCACCCTGGTGGTCATGGACCCCGGCGACGAACTGGTCTCCTTCAATGGGCTGAAACAGATGGCCGAGGAGCACCATCTGAGCCAATGGCGGTTTTTCCCTTTGAGTCGAAGGCGTTCACTTCTGAACGGGATGCTCCGGCACATCGTCATCGACGAGGCGTCGGTCGGCCGGCACGCCTGGGCTGAAATCCGAAAAGAGCTGAACGCCCACCTGCTGGCCCGTCGCCCTTGACACCATCCAGTTTCTGGTTCTCACGCGTCGGCGGAACACGCATATTTCATCTCCGACGGTCCTGTGGCCTGTCGGGTTGTGCGTTCAGCCCATATGGTCTAAAGTAAACGCGCGCCGGTGGGTCGGAAACGGCGCCTCAAGCCGGGTATCGGCGTCGCGTTGACTTCTTAAATGGAATCGCAAAAATGCAAACAGCTTCATCGAACATGCCTGTGGTTGAAATCACCCCACGAGCGGCCCGGCGCCTGACCGCCGGGTATCTGTGGGTGTATTCCAATGAAATCCAGCGCCAAGAAGACCAACCGACGCCGGCCTACTGGTGCCGCTTCACCCGCGAGCGCCGAACCGTCGGCGTCGGATATTTCAACCGGCACTCCCTGATCGCCGGACGGGCGGTCGCTTTGGGCGAGGTGAGCGACACCCGGCAGCTGATGCTCGACCGGCTGCGGCAGGCGTTCGACCGCCGCCGGCCGCTGGCAAAGGGTCAGGCCGCGCGCCTGGTGTTTTCCGAAGCCGATCGGCTGCCGGGGCTGGTGATCGATTTCTATCCGCCCTATGCCGTGATTCAGAGCACCACCGCGGGCATGGATATCATGCTCCCCCTGCTGGAAGAGATCCTGGCCGGCGTTCTGGCCGAAGCCACGGGGGAAACGCTGCAGGGGATGGTGCTGCGCTGCGACGCCGGCATCCGGCAGCTGGAGGCGGTGGAATCGTTCAACCGGATCGTGTTCGGTGAGCCGGCCGCCATGTCGCAGGCCGAGGTTCAGGAAAGCGGGGTGCGCTACGCGGCCGACCTGGCGGCGGGGCAGAAGACCGGTTTTTTCCTGGACCAGCGGGACAACCGCCTGCATTTCGGATCGCTCGTCGGGGAAAAGGGCGGCGGCCGGATTCTGGATCTCTTTTGCTACACCGGCGGCTGGGGCCTGCGGGCCCTGCATGCAGGCGCCCGGCATGTGACCTTTGTCGACCAGAGCCCCGAGGCGCTGCGGCTGCTTGAAAAGGGGCTCTCCGCCAATCGGGTCCCCGCGGAGAGAGCCGCTCTCCGCAGCGCGGACGTGTTTGACTTCCTGGCCGACGATGCGGCCCTCTATGACGCCGTGGTGGCCGATCCCCCGGCTTTCGTCAAATCCCGCAAAAACCTCTCAAAAGCCATCAAGGCCTACCAGAAGCTGAACCGCCTGGCCTGGCGCCGGCTTCGGCCCGGCGGGATCCTGTTCACCTGCAGCTGCAGCCATCACATCGCGGAGAGCGACTTTCTCGGCCTGCTCGCGGCGGCCGTCGAACAGGAGGCCGGCCTGGCCCACGTCATTTATCGGGGCCACCAGGCCCTGGACCACCCCGTGCTGCTGTCGATGCCCGAAACCGCCTATTTGAAGTGCGTGGGGCTTCGCAAGGTGGCCGATTCATAAAAAAGCGCCTTGCGCATCGGTTTTGTCTTGCTTTCGGCGAGCAGAGTCTTTAAAAGAGCCGAATTGCACACCGCATGAAAACCGCTTGCGGTCTTGCGCGGTAAATCCGCCACCCAAGGACGAAATGCATGAACACAGACGACCCTGGCAGTAGCCCGAGCCACCCCGACCGGCAAGGCAGAGGCCGTTCAACTCTGCCCCAGATTCTGCTCCTCCGAGATCAAAACACCCCCCAGAGAGCACCGCGCCCCTGACCCGAGGGCCTGCTCCTGACCGTTTTGGCCTCGGAACGACCAAGACGGATAGGAGATGCCCATGACCGCTTCACCGCAACTGATTCCTGAAAACGCCTCGTCCTGCCGTATCGAAGACCTCCAGGAGCTGGCGTCGCTGCGTGAGCGCCACCCTTCCGACATTGCCGAATATCTGGAAAACAGCGGCCTCAACCCGCTTGAGATCATCGAGACCCTGGTGCAGATCGGCAATTCGCTGGCCATCGAGGCCTTCGAGCAGCTCTCCCTCGAAACCCAGCAAGCCTGTCTGGAAGCGGGCAAGACGCACACCATGCTGCAGTTCATCGAGAACATGGAGCCCGACGACCGGGTCGACCTGCTCAAAAAGGTGGACGCCGAGCTCAGCGAGGCCATCATGCCGCTCATCGCCCAGGCCGAGCGCAACGAGATCCGGCGCCTGTGGAACTACGACGAGGGCACGGCGGGCGCCGTCATGACCACCGATTACTGCAACCTGCCGCCGGACATGAGCGTGAAGGACGCCCTGGAAACCCTGCGCCTGCAGGCCCCCAACAAGGAGACCATCTACCAGGTTTACATCACCGACAGTGGCCATCACATGCTCGGCGTTGCCTCCCTCCGGGACATCATCATGTCCAAGCCCCAGGCGCGGCTGGGGGACATCATGGAAGACAACGTCATTTCGGTCTCCCACAACCTCGATGCCGAGTCCGCCGCTGCCCAGATCCAGAAATACGATTTTCTCGCCATCCCGGTGGTGGACGGCGAAAACCGGCTGCTGGGGATCATCACGGTCGACGACGTCATCGACATCATCGAGGCCGAGAACACCGAGGACTTCCAGCGGATTTCCGCCGTGGTCCCCTTTGAGGAGGAATACTTCAAGCGCTCGATGCCCCGGCTTTTCTGGAACCGCTTCTGCTGGCTCGCCATCCTGCTGTTCACCTCGCTACTGTCGACGACCATCATGGAGTGGAATGCCGAGACGTTGAAAGACATGATGGCGCTGGCCTTCTTCATCCCCATGGTGATCGGCACCTGCGGCAACGCCGCCACCCAGTCGGCCACGATGGTAGTGCGTGCCCTGGCCCTGGGGGAAGTCTGCTCCCGGGACCTGCTGCGCGTGTTCGGCAGAGAACTCTGGATGGGGGTGGCGCTGGGGGTGGCGCTGGGGTTGATGGCCTACTTCAGGGTCTTTCTGCAGGACCACAACCTCATCCTGGCGGCCATCGTGGGTTCGGCCCTGGTGGCGACCCTGCTGGTGGCCAATCTGGGAGGAGCGCTCATTCCATTGCTGCTGAAGCAGGCCCGGCTTGATCCCGCCCTCACGGCCGGCCCGCTGATGGCGACGGTGATCGACGCCGTCGGGATTACGGTCTATTTCCAGATCGCGATAGCGATCATGCGCTGGTTCAGCTGACCGGGCCGGCGGTGCTCGCTGCCGGATGCCAGCGGCCCGATGCGGCCTCGGCGCAAAGGCCCTCGCCCCCTCATTCGCTGGCGCGGACCGTGGACCCGGCGCTGATCGGCGCCGACAGCGGCGGCTGCGTCTGAACGGGGCCTCTGACCATTTCCGACAGCTCCGGCGTGGCCTGACCCCACCAGTTGCGGCCGGCGAGGACCTCCGTGGACGGGCCGTTTGCCTTGATGCCCCAGCCGCCGTTGTTGACGATGTCGTTGCCTTCGATGATCGCGGGCGAACCCTCCAGCAGGAACCCTCCGGCGGCATTTTCTGCGACCACCGAACCGCTCACCGCCAGCCGGGAATTGCGGGCACTGATGCCGGTCTTGGCCGATGCCCGCACCAGGCTGCCGCGGATGTCGATCTGCCCCTCCTCGCCCACCACGGCCCAGGTGTTTTCCTGAAGGCGGCACGCTTCGAGGGCAAGCCGCGCGCGGGCGAGGCGGATGCCGAACTCCGCTCCGGAAATCCGGCTGTGGCGAAGGAGATTTACCCCCTCGCCGCCTTCGATGAAGATCCCCTTCCAGCCTTTGGCTTTCATACCGCTGAAGACCACGGGGTGCTCCGCCGTGCCCCGGGCCTGAAGGGTCCCTTTCACCACCAGGCCCAGGGAGCGGAACCACACCACCACGCCGGGCTCGAGGGTCAGCGTGGCACCGGGCATGACGACCAGCGCCTCCTCCACCAGGTAGGGGCTGCGGTCCGCGGTGAGCACGGTGTCGACCGAGATGGCCGCCGGCAGGACGGTCGGCCTTCCAACCCGAATCGGCCCCAGGGCGTCCACCCACTGGCGGCTGGACCCGGAAGGCGAGCGCAGGAACCCCGTCAGCTGGCCTTCGGCCAGACGGTCCTGGGGCTGAATGCGGTAGGCGGCGGTGTAAACACCCGGCTCCTTTTCCTCCATGGGCGCTTCCTGCAGCAGCGGCGGGAGGCTGAAGCTCGCCTTCTGCTTTTTCCCGCCGATCATCACCACTCTCAGCTCATCCCCGGGCGCCAGCAGACCGGCGGCCCCGTTGTGAACCAGCGCCTGGATCGGCGGAGGGATTTCGGCATCGCTCGGCGGGTCGGGAAGGGTCGCCACCATCTGCATGCAAAGCTCGGAGGCGGCCCTCAGGGTATTGCTCTGCTGGAAGTTGAAGGCGGTTTTCACGAGGGCGGCGGCCAGGCCGGGCAACGACAGGGGCAGGTCCCCCTCGTGCAGCGTGACGGTGTGCTCCATCTCCCAGATCACCTCTCCGGTGCTGCAGCGCAGCATCCGCGCGCGCAGGCCCGCCTGCTGGTTGGCGTAGACCAGGGCATAGGTCTGCCCAAGGGCCAGGGCCTCTCCCACCACCACGGCATCCACCCCCAGCAGCTGCCCGAGCTTTTCCAGCGGCAAGGCCCCGCCGCCGGCCGCAGCCTCCCCTGTAAGGCCGGCCGCGATGGTCGCATCCACGGCGGCCGGCTCAATGTCCGCGTAGTTGAGCGAGCTGAAAAAATTGAAGAACATCCGCCGCAGCACGACAGCGGCGTCGGGGTTGGCCGTGCGGTTTTCAAACGGCAGCAGCGCCACCTTGCGCGGGAGGTCCACCGCGGCGGGGGGTGCCTTGTTCACGGGCTTGGGCGCCTGCGCACAGCCGCAAACAATCGCCAGCGCCAGCAGAAGCCGTCCGGCGCCGATTCGGCTACCACGGAGTTTCGGAGTCGCTTTCACGGGGGCTTTCGTCAAAAAGGTATTTCATGATCCAGGAGCTCTGGGCCCCGGATTCCTTGAGCAGCTGCCGGACTTTTTCCTGCTCCTCGGTCTCGGCCGGTGCCGGCGCCTGCCGGACGGGGGCGGCCGGTAGCCGAGATGGCTGCGATTCCGTCAGCTGGCGGTGACAGGCGGTGATTTTTTCGCGGATCTCCACGGCATCCGGGTCGATGAGCGTGTAGCGCTCGAAATAGGCCAGGGCCTTGGGCCAGTTGCCCGTTTTGAAATGGGCCTCCCCTTCGGTGCGGTAATAGGCGCGAATCTGCTCGAGGCGCTTCAACGCCGTCTCGTTTTGGGGCTCTAAGGCGAGCACGGCCTGAAAGATGCTGTAGGCGTTCTGATGCACCGGGGTCAGGTAGCGTTTCGCGGCAAAATGGGCTTCGGCCTCTTTGAGCAGCTGAGCCACCGTCCGCTGGTGGAGCTCTGTTTTCTGGTAGTCCAGCCACAGCCGGTGGATGGCTTTCTGGGCCTCGGGGAAAAACGGGCTCTCTTCGGCAACCGCCGAATAGTAGGCCAGCGCACGCTGGTAGTCCGCGTCCGCCTCCAGGCGCTGACCGATCTGCATGCGATAGCGGTTCAGCAGATCCCACACCGGAGCGGCCTCCTTCCCGGCGCCGTGGCCGGCCAGATGCTCTTGCAGAAACGCCGCTGCCTTCTCCAGGTTTCCGCTGCGCGCCCTCTGAGCGGCGGCCTCCACCACGGCGAGCGCCAGGAGCCGCTTGGCGGCCGCGCCATTCTCAAGCGACGGGCCCTGTTCCAAAAAATCGAGCAGGCGGCTACGGGCGCCGTCGAACTCGCCGGCGTCGATCTGCGCGGAGATGCCCTTCAGCGTGTGGTGGTCCAGCCAGGGTACGAACACCTGCCCGTAGGCGGCATATCCAATGGCTGCGGCCGACAGAAGGAGCAAAACCCACCGCCACCGCATCGGACGGCGCCCATGCGACGGTTCCGCCGGCCGGGTGTCGTCACGGCGACCGGAAATGAAAGAAGCAGACCAGGCCCCGATCTTCAGCTGGTCCCCGGAGTAGAGTCGCCTTTCGGTCACCGGCTCCTGGTTGATCGTCAGGGGGTTGGATGAGCTGATGTTGCGGACATGGCAGGCACCCTCGCGTTCCTCGACAACACAGTGGTAGCGGGAAATCGAGGGATCCTTCAGGACAATGTCCGCCTCCTCGGAGCGCCCGATCACCGTCTTGGGCCGGGAAAGCCGGTAGGCCTCGGTCCGTCCGGATGGAGCGGTGCACACCAGGCGCCTTTCGGGGGGAGTGTCCGCAATGTCGGCGGCCAGGATCGTCTGATCCTCGGGGCCGGGCTCCACCACCGGCGCCGCGCCGGCCTGATAGAAGAAGCTGGTTTTTCCGAAGGTGATTTCATCCCCGGGCTTGAGGAAATCGCCGGCCGTGGTGCGCCCGTTGACGCGCAGGCCGGTGCGCCCCAGGTTCCGGATGAAGTGGCGGCCGTTTTCAAAAGAGACCTTGGCCTGAACGCGGGACACGCTGGTCTCCGGGAGGACGAGGTCGCACGCTTGCGACCGGCCGACCAGAAAGCTCTCTTTTCGCGTTTCAATGCGTCGTTTCGGATGGTTCTTCTGGATCAATCGGAAGGCGCCGTCCACCTTGCTGCCCCTCGCACCGTTGCCTCTGAGAATCCTTTTTCTCTAGATTCATATCGGCTCTTGAGCGGCAAACTTGATGGAAAATCGAAAAAATCGGCGGTCGTCTCTTGCGAAACGGGCGAGGCGCCCCCCCTCCCCCGGCCCCTTGTATAGACCGGGGGGGGGGCCGGGGTGCTATGCAAACAGCTTGGACCACTCGCGCCGCTTGCGTTTTTGCCACTCCTTGCGGTGATGGAGGTAGCTCACGATCAGCGGCAGGACCGAGGTGGCCTCGGCGAAGACCATCTGCTCAAAGGTCGTGTCGACCTTGCCCCAGGAGGAGGCCTCCTTGAGGGTGGAGCTCGAACAGGCGCCGTCGCGCGCGTCGGCCACGGTGATCTGCACGGCGTACTTGTGCATGGGAACCTCCTTGCCGAGCACCTCGGCGCAGATGACCGTGTCCTGGACGAAGTTCTTGGGCACGCCCCCGCCGATCATGAAGATGCCGGTGGTCTTGGCTTCCATCTTGATCCGGGTGAGCTCATGGAAATCCCGGATGGCATCGAGCGTGAGGTGCGCGTCGGGCCGGTCCACCTGGTGTTTGACCAGGCCGAAGCCCGCGCTGGAATCGATGAAGGCCGGGCAGAAAATGGGAACGTTGTGGCGATAGGCGAGCTCGACGAGCGAGCCCTTCTTGACCGCGTGCGTGGTGAGGTAGCGGCCCATTTCGCGGATGAACTCCCGGGAGGAGTAAGGCTTGGGCGGCAGGCCGTCGGCGATTTTCTTGACCGTCATGTCGCAGACCTGCAGCTGCTCTTCGTCGATGTAGGTGTCGTAAATGCGGTCGATGTAAAGCTCGCGAAGTTTCCGGTCGTCGACCGCCGGCGAGCCCTGGTAGTGTTTGAAACCCAGAGCCTCGAAGAAATCCATGTCCACGATGGAGGCGCCGGTGGCCACCACCACATCCACCATGTTGAGGCGGATCATGTCGGCGTAAATCTGCATGCAGCCGGCCGCGCTGGTGCTGCCGGCGAGCGAGAGCATGATGGTGCACCCCTTGTCGCGCAGCATGCGGGCGAAGATGTCGGCCGCCACGGCGGTGTCTCTCGAGGTAAAGGACATTTCGCGCATGGCGGTGATGATCGGGGTGGCGTCGAAGGTGGTGACGTCGACATGCCGGACCGGTTTCTTGAGAACGTCTTTCTTTTTCATCGTTGGAATCCTTTAAATAAAAAAATTCCGGATACGGGAGGCTCGATGCTGGATGAACCAAGAACCTGCGCCAATGGGCCTTGGCCTTGGATTTGATCCAGCACCCAGCATCCGGTATCCAGCAAGCGGCAGCGGTTCACCCGCGAGCCTGCCACCCGGCTGCGTGCACACACACCGGTGGTGTGACCCTTTCGCCGGGTGTCCGTCTCGCCCGTTGAGGCCTCGGCGTCCCTCCAGGGGATCCCGCCGGGCACGGTGATCAGGCGTTCAGGTTCACCCGCAGAATCGGGTAATGGTAATTTACAAAGCACAGGGCGGCCAGGGCCGTGCCGTACTTCTTCTCGGGCACAAAGCTTTCGGTGATGAGCCGCCGCTCCTTGAGCTCGAAATCATCCGAGTAGCCGTTGGTGTAGAGCTCCTCGAGGCTGGCGTGCAGCCGGCGCTCGATTTCGGCGGTCGAGTGATCGCCGTAGAGCTCGCACACAAGGCCCCCGTACTTGTGGTGCGTTTTCTTGTCGTAGAGCCACCCGTAGATGATCCCGGCCGTCGCGCGTTCGCCCCGGTTGACCGTGCAGACGGAGAAAATAGACTCCATCACGGAACCGTGAACGAGGCGCTCGGGTCTTGGAATTTCGGTGGCGATGCCCGGCAGGATGGAGGAGTACGTCATGATGTTGCACATTTCGACGCCCGCCTCCTTTAGGGCAAGATGGTAGGAACCGGCGTGAACCGTCAGATCGCTTTGCCCCGAGCCCTTGGTGACAAAGTAATCCTTCGGGATTCGGTTACCGATGACCAGCTCACCCAGACGGCCTTCCGCGTGCAAGATATCTTCTTTTTCCACTCCCTTTGTTCCCCTTTATTCGCATAAAAAATCCTGATTTCAGGTTTGATCGAAGATCCCTGCCGGCGGCCACATGCCGCTGCCGGTGTGCCGAAAGGAATCTGCCCCAGCCATCAAAAAGAACGCAGAAAAATAGCACTAAAAAAATTTTTTGCAATGATTTTTTTTTGCAATGATTTCATACGGGTTACCGAGGGTCTGGATCAGGCCCTCCTGCAGACCTCCTTTCGTTCGAAGGTTACGGCAGCCCGGCCAGGTAATTACAGGCCGGTGCGATCAGAACCGTCTGCCCCTCATTGGCGATGCGCCGGTAGCCCTCCGCCGTTTTGACCAGCTGCACCGCCGGCACCCTCAAGGCGTTCTGGAATTTCAGCAGGGCCGGCGATGGTTGATGCTCCTGGGCCTGGGCGTCGACCAGCAGCACCGGGCGCCCGTCATCGACGATCACGAAATCGACCTCCTGCTGATCCTTGGTCCGGATGAAATGCAGGCTGAACCGGCCGTAGCCCATCTCGTTCCAGGTCGACACCGCCCGGCAGAGTTCCAACGCCACCATGTTTTCGAAGCGCGCCGCGGGATCCTGCACCCGGGGCACATCCCACAGGTAAATCTTCTGCCCCTCCCGGATCGCCCGGGGCACCCCGCGGGACCAGGGCGCGAGGCTGAAGATCAAAAAAAACCGCTGCAGCGTCATGAGCCAGCTGCGGATCGTGTTGTAAGCCATCTGCAGCCCCTGGGCCAGCGCGGGCACGGCCAGAAGCTGCCCCGTCTGGGCCGGCAGGAGCTGGTAGAGCGTTTCCAGCTCGGCGATGGCCTTGATCCCGGTCATGTCCCGGATGTCCTCCCGGATCAACTGCTCCGCATAGGCGCTCGACCATCGGCGGTAGGAGGTCTTCCGGCCGGAGAGATACGGTTCCGGGAAGCCGCTTTGCTCGGAGAGCGCCTGCCACAGCTCACGCAGCTCGGAATGCCGCTCCATGCTGACCTGTTGAGGGTTGCCGAAAAACGCCTCCGCCTTCAGATTGGTTCGGCCCAGTTCCGCCTGGGTGAACGGCCACAGGTGCAGCAGGTAGTAACGCCCGGCCAGGGAGTCCCCCCGGCGCTGCGGGTAATCCAGGCGGCTGCTGCCGGCCACCAGGAACTGGTAATCGCCCTCGACGCGGTCGTAGACCCCTTTGAGGTATCTGCGCCAGCCGCGGTGCTTGTTGATCTCATCGAACATCACAAACGGAACCGATTCGTTCCGGCGCTCGACCGCTTCGAAAAAAGCCGGCTCCCGGATCAGCCGCGCGCGGTTCTCGGGGATCTCCCAGCTCAGGTATTCACGGTTCGCAAACGATTCGCCGATCATCTCCCCCAGCGTGGTCTTGCCCACGCGCCGAGCGCCTTCCATGAAAACCATGCGGTTTTCCTTGGTCAACTCCTTCCAGACATTTCGATACAGGGGCCGGTCGAGCATGCTGGCATTGTTTCATGGCGCTGAAATATAGTCAAGTCTAAATTTCATTGGCATAAAACATAACCAACCCCTACCGGTTGTCAATTGTTTTTCGCCGCGGCGCGAATTACCAGGTTTTCGTGACGGCCGGGGAGTGGGGGGATTTTATGGCAACACTGCCTAATTTATGGCGAAAAACAAATAGGGGACGAGTCGCTTGGCGGCAATGGGTTTATACAAAGTTTGTGAAAATGCGACAAACCTATTATTGCTCCGGCAAATGTCTGAACAGGCCAACGCGAACCGACGATAGGCGGAGAGGGGTGCCCGTTGGGGCGCGCCGCGGCGGGCACCCCGCTTCGCCTCTGCGTGCGATACGGGAATTGAACATCATCAACCGCCGGAGTAATATGGTTCGGTTCCGAGGCGGGAATGCGGTTCACACCGGAACCCGCTCGGAAGCGACCCCCTTGAGGTACGACGTGGACATGGACCGGCACACACGGCAGGTAAGCGCGTACTACGACCTCAGCACCGAGGGTTTCCCGCGGTGGGGAAAAGACGAGGGCACCTTGAACCTCCACGGCGCCTTGTGGCCGCCCGAAGTCAAGTCCCTGGGCGCGGCCATGCACTATTCCAACGAACTGGTCGCCCGCGAGGTGGAGCAGAGCCCCTGCCCCGTCCGGCGTGTGCTGGACCTGGGCTGCGGTGTCGGCGGCACTCTTTTTTATCTCGGCCGGCGCCTCCCGCAGGTTCGGTCCTTAATAGGCATCAGCCTGAGTCGGATGCAAATCGACCGCGCCCGGCAAGGGATCCCTGAAACCCAGAAGAACCGGGTGCATTTCGAGGAGGGCTCTTTTCTGCGGCTTCCGGTCGAACGCTTCGCGGCCGACTTCTCCTATTCGATTGAAGCCTTCACCCACGGGCCCGATCCGGATGCCTTTTTCGGCGTTCAGGCGGGCCTGCTGCCGGCCGGCGGCAGGCTCGCCATCATCGACGATTGTTTAAGCGAGCAGGGGCCCGCCGGCGGGCTATCCCCCCGGCAGAAGCGGGTGCTCGATATTTACCGCCGGAACTGGCTGCTGCCGGGGCTGCGGACCATTCCCGCCTTGAAATCCAGCGCTGAAAAAAAAGGCATCAACCTCATCAAGGACCAAGACCTGACGCCGTTTCTGCGCCTCGGCCGGCCCCGGGACCGGGCGATCTCCTGGCTCGTGAAATGCCTTGGCCCCCTCATGGAGCGCGGCCCCTATCTCAGATCTCTGCGCGGCGGCGATGCCAAGCAACGCTGCTATCGGGAAGGCCTGATCCAGTACCGTCTCCTGGTGTTTGAAAACGGAGCCGGAAAATGAAGGATCTGAAAAGCCGCCTGGGCCTTCTGCGCTCCGAGTTGATCTACGTGTGGAAGCCCTTCAACCGCGGCCGGCTGCGCCGCTTTTACAGCCAGTTCGTTCACCCCGGCGCGCTGTGTTTCGACATCGGCGCCCATCTGGGAAGCCGCAGCCGGGCCTTCCTGGATCTCGGCGCCCGCGTCGTCGCGCTGGAGCCCCAGCCCCGGTGTGCCGCCTACCTTCAAAAGCGGTGGGGCGGCGAGCGGCGCTTTACGCTCATTCCCAAGGCCATCGGTGCGCAGGCGGGGACGGCCACCTTGCACATCAACCGCCTGAACCCGACGATCAGCACCCTGGCGCCGGACGCCTGGAAACATTCAATGGCCGCTGCGGCCTGGCGGCGCGAGCGCTGGGATCACCCCCTCGAAGTGGCGGCGACCACCCTGGATCGGCTGATCGAAGCCTACGGGCGGCCGGATTTCTGCAAGATCGACGTGGAGGGATTTGAAGCGCAGGCCCTTGCCGGCCTCTCCCGCCCACTGCCGGCGCTCTCGTTTGAATTCATCAGTTTCGACAACGCCGGGGCGCTGGCCTGCATGCGGCGGCTGGCGGAGCTGGGCGCTTATCGCTTCAATTGGAGCCTGCGGGAGCGGCTCCGCCTGGAAAGCCCGGGCTGGGTGGGTGCCGCGCGCGTCGAACAGATGCTCCACGCCCTGGGGCCGGGAGTTGTTTCAGGCGACATATACGCCCGCCTGGACATCTGATGCATGCCCGGCAGCGCTACGAACGATCCGACGCAGGTCGGGTGGCGGGCTCACATGTATTTTACCTGTCGGGTCCTGAAGGCGGTCATTGGAATGCACGGCGGGGGGGTGCTCAAAACCTGGATGTAGTAGTCCCCTGAGATTTTCCAGGCGAACGCAAATTGCGTCTTGTCGTAGTTGCTGCTGATTTCCGGCGGGCTGGAATTGACGATCCGGGTCTCTTCGCTCGACAGGTCGCCGAGATTTTCCAGAGCGTAACGGCGCATTTCATCCGTAAAGGTGAGCGGGTCGGCCTGCGCCTCCATCATCTGCCGGGTCTTCCTCAGATCGTCCCTGACGGCGCCGCCATCCGCGGCGCAGCCGGAAATCAGCAGCGCCCACCCGGCAGAAACGAGAACAGCCCATTTCCGCAGCGACAAGAACAGCGTGCGGCTGGAAAAAGTTTTCATTGGCGGTGAACTCCTCTCGGTTTTGTGGGATGGACGCTGATCGTGGCGATGGTGACCTTGCATGGACGGATCTGAATAGCAGCCGGGCGATGCGTCGTCAAGCCGGGGCAACCGCGGGAGCAGGCAGCCTTGACCCGGCCATCCGAAACATGAACCATTGGACCAAGGTCCAATGTCTGCCATCTTGTCGCGCAATTACGGCTTCGCTTGGTTTTATCGTACGCCTGGCCCCTTGAATTTCGAGCCGATGGCCTTAATGTGGAAAAAAACCGGCCCGATGGGAAACGGAGGTCCCGCGGGCCGGGAAGGGAGAGCATCATGGAGAACGTTCGGATCCTTTTGACATCGTTGATGATCGCCATGGCGTTCATGCTGCCGTTGCTTGCATGGAACTGAGTACGGCCGGGCGGTCATTTCGCATCGACTTGAGACAAGAAAGGCATGGCTATGAAAATTGGAAAATCGGAGAAATCGTGGACCGGCCTCGGAAAGTTGGCTGTTTTTCTGGCGGCGGTCATGCTGGTGGGCCTCGCGGCTGAAAGCGCCTGGGCCAAGACCGCCAAGGAAATCAACGCCAGCGTCAATGCCTGCCTGGAGCGTTTTTACAAACAGGTCAAGGGGGGTAAAGAAATGGCCGGCAAGGCCGCCGGCGTGCTGGTGATGCCGGGCGTCATCAAGGCCGGCTTTATCGTGGGCGGAGAGTACGGGGAGGGCGCCTTGCGCATCGGGGGCAAGACCGCTTCCTACTACAACCTCGCCTCCGGTTCGATCGGGTTCCAGATCGGCGGAGAGGCCAAGGACTTCGTGATCCTTTTCATGACGGAGGACGCACTGAAGCAATTCCGGGCCAGCAAGGGCTGGGAGGCCGGCGTCGACGGCAACGTGGCACTGGTGAACATCGGCGGCGGCGAACGCGTCGACTTCACCAAGATGAACGATCCCATCGTCGGTTTCGTATTCGACGTGAAGGGCCTCATGGCGGACATATCGCTAAAAGGCGCCAAATTCACCAAAATCACCCCCAAATAAATACGGCCAGTTCCAGAATCCCGCCAACCGGCGGGGCGGGGTGCCTGCGCCGGATCAAGAGTGGCCGTAGTCGGACGGCCGATCTAATAACCGCTGCCGGCTTCGGCCCTTGATCGGTGCGCCCCCGTCGGCACCGGCAGGGCCGAAGCTGTTTCCACGGTGAGCGTGGCGGCGCCCCAGTCCTGCTCGACTCTCCCCGCAAGCAGATACGGCCGCTCGCGGTCCAGCAGGTGGCAGAAGCGGCGGTAGGCCTCGGGGAAGAAGGTGGTTTCAACCAGCCCCGTCTCGTCCTCGAACGTCAGAAACTCCATGGGTTCGCCCTTTCGGGTCTCCACCACTTTGCCGGTGATGAGCCAGCCGGCAAAACGCACGCGCCGCCCGACATGCTGCGGGACATCGACCGCCTTGACCGCCCCCGCCCGCTGCACGGCCCCGGCGTAGAGTGTCATCGGGTGCCGGTCGCAGAGGAAACCGAGCACGGCGAACTCCCTGCGCAGGCGCTCGCGGGCGTCGTCCGGAGGCAAGCGGGGCGGGCGCTCGTCGGCGCCCGGCGTTTCGAACAGCGACCGGTTGCGGGCCGCTCTCCCGGCAGCGGAACAAGGTTGCCGCCGGCGCGTCGCCTCCCACAGAATCTCTGCCCGGCTGGCAGCGGGGGCGAGGCCGTCGAGCGCACCGCCGTGGACGAGTGCCCGCAGTTCGGCCTTGTCCGGCCGCACCCGCTCCAGGAAATCCCCAAGGCCCAAGAAAGTGCGATGCTTGCGGCCGGCGACGACCCGCCCCTGGGTCTCGGCCGACAGGCCCTTGATGGAAAGCAGGCCGACCCGCAGGCCGGCCCCCTTCCCCGTCCAGCGCGCCTCGCTGGCGTTCACGTCCGGCGGCAGCACCGTGAGGCCCAGGCGCCGGGCTTCGGAGACGTAGGCGAAGGTGCTGTAGAACCCGCCCTGGTTGCTGATCACCGCCGCCATGAACTCGGCCGGGTGGTGGACCTTGAGAAACGCCGCCTGGAACGAAACGCGCGCATAGGAAGCGCTGTGGGGCTTGCAGAACGAATACCCGTCGAAGCTCATCATCATGTCCCAGACCGCCGTGGTCTGCTCCTCGGAAACCCCCCGCGACCGGGTGCCTTCCCGGAAGCGCCGGGCATAGTCCCGCAGCTGAAGCTCCCGGTCCTTCTTGGAGAGAACCTTGCGCAGGCCGTCGGCTTCGGCATGCGAGAACCCGGCCAGCGCCACTGCCGCCCGCGACACGTCCTCCTGGTAGACCATGATGCCGAAGGTCTCCTCCAGCACATCGGCCAGCAGGGGGTGGATCGGGTCCCACGGCCCGCCGTGCAGGCGGCGGATGTACTCGCGGATGTAGTCGTTGGCGGCCGGCCGGATGATGCTGCTGTGGATGACGAGATGCTCGAAATCGCCGACGCGGGACTTCTGCTGCAGCAGGCGCATCGCCGGGCTCTCGATGTAGAAGCAGCCCATGGTGCGGCCCTCGGCCACGGCCTGCTGGGTGGCCAAGTCCTCCTCGGGCTCCCAGCGGGATTCGTCGAAGGCGGTCCCGTTCGCCCACAGGCCGGCGATGGCGTCGCGGATCACACCCAGGCTGCGGTTGCCCAGCAGATCGATTTTCACCAGCCCGGCATCCTCGGCGGCGTCTTTCTCCCACTGCAGGATCGGGACCCCCTTGGGGGCGCGCTCGACGGGCACGTACTCGTCGAGCGGCCGGGGCGTGATGACGACACCGCCCGGGTGCACCGAAAGGTAGCGCGGGGTGCCGATGAGGCGGCGGGCGTAATCCAGGATCTCGGGCCAGGGCGGCGGGAACTCCAGGGCGCTGGTTTCCGGCTGCCGTTTCAGCTCGGCCAGAAAGTCGGCATGGGTCTCCTCGGCACGCCAGTACCAGGGAAGACGCCGGGCGACCCGGCCGATCTCGGCCTCGGTCAGCCCGTAGACCTTGGCCACTTCGCGCACGGCCATGCGCGGCTGAAACAGGACATGGTTCGCCACCATGGCGGCGTGGCCGCCGTGGCGCGCGAGCACCGTATCGAGGACGGCGTCGCGCTCGTCCCAGGCGAAGTCCACGTCGATGTCGGGCGGGTCCGTGCGGCCCGGGTTGAGAAAGCGCTCGAAATACAAATTGTGCTTGAGGGGGCAGACGTTGGTGATGCCGAGGCAGTAGGCGACGAGCGAGGCCGCCCCCGAGCCTCGGCCGCAGGTGCGCGGGCTCAAGGCGACGATCTCGCGCACGACGAGAAAATAGGTGGCAAAGCCCATCTGCGCGATGACGGCCAGTTCGCGCTCGATCCGCTCCACGACGGCCTCGGAGAGCTCCCCGCCGTAGCGACGGCGGGCGCCGGCGTAGGCGTCCCGCCGCAGCCGCGGCGCGGCGGACGGCCCACCGTTTTGCGGCAGGGGCGGGAGCACCGTGCCGAAGTGCGGGCCGGTGAACGCGAGGCGCTCGGCGAGCCTGGCGGCGGCCTCCAGGGCGTGGGGGCCGGCGGCGAACCGGCGGCGGTACTCGTCGGGGGCGGCAAGCCAGGCGTCGACCGGAGCGACCTCCTCCGGCGCCAGGCGCGACAGACTGGTGTTGCCGTCGATGGCCCGCAGGAGGCGGTGGACGCCGATGTCGACCGGACGGATGAAATAACTGCCGGGAACGGCGATGACCGGCACGCCGAGCCGGCCGGCCGCGGCCCGCAGAGGGTGGCCGGCCGCCAGGGGCTGGCGCGGCATCGCGGCGGCCACCGTGACCCCTGCGGCATGCCAGGCCGCGAGCTGCCCGGGGTCCGTCGTCAGGACCGTGAGCCCCTCGGCACGGGCGGGAAGATCGGCTTCAAGGTCAAACGTCTCGGCCGACAGGTGCCGCCGCGTCAGCAGGCGGCAGAGATTGCGGTAGCCCTCGTCGGTTTCCACCAGGCACACGGCGCGGCGGCGGCCGGGATCGGTGATCTCCGCGCCCACGACGGGGGTGATGCCCTCGCGCCGGCAGGCGGCCAAAAACGGCCACAGCCCGTAGAGGTTGTCGGTGTCGGTCAGCGCCAGGCGTTCATACCCCAGTTGCCGCGCAGCGCGGCACAGCTGCCGCGGCGAGGCCGTGCCCCGCATGAGGGAGTAATGGGAGCGGACGACGAGAGGAATCATGGAGCGATGCTCGATGCTGGATGCTCGATGCTCGATGTAAGACAAGAGACAGGCTTCCGGTTTGGAGCATTGCGGTTGGGCGCCGCGCCCTCGAAGCTATGCTTGCTTTTATCCGGGATCGAGTATCCAGGATCCAGCATCTGTTCGGTCTTTGCCGGGAGCGTGGCGCTGTCGCCGCCGGTTGTTCGTCCGGTCTGAATCGCTTCCCGGCCGAAGCGGTGGCGCACGGCGTCCAGGGCGCCGATCAGGCGGTCGCACTTTTCGGCCGACTGCCGGTCCTCGCCGAACAGGGCGAGCTGGGCCGGCGGGAACACCAGCCGGTCGCAGACGAGCCGCAGGTGCCGGACCCGCACCCGCCGGGCCCAGGCCAGAAACAGGGCCCGGCGGGCGGTCTCGAACAGGGTGAGGTCGTTGGCGGTCGCCGGCCGCGCCGCGGTCGAGCGGATCCAGCGCACCCCGTCGGAGTAGTCCAGGACGACGGCCACCCGCTGCGCGGCCCGCCGCCGGCGGCGCAGTTCGGCACCGGCCTGCTCGATCAGCCGGTAAAGAGCGGCGAGCAGGGCGTCCGCGTCGTTGGTGTCAGTGGCGAAAACGGTCCCGGATGCGACCGCCGGCGGCTTTTCCCCGACCGCCAGCACGGGGGACGGGTCGATGCCGCGCACGGTCTCGTAGAGAGACATCGCGCGGCTTCCAAACGGCACGCGCAGCTCTTCCAGGCGCAGGGCGGCGACCTCGTGGACCCGCGTCAGATTGAACTCGCGCAGGCGGACGAGATCTTCCCGCTCGATCCCCGGAATCACCCCCAGGCCGAGCGGGGCGAGAAACGCCTGCTCCTCGCCCGCCGCGACGATGTACTCGCCTTCGGGTTTGACCAGCCGGGTGGCCACCTTGGCCACCAGTTTGTTGGGTCCCATCGAACAGATCGGAACCAGGCCGTGGCCGGAGCGGATCTCCCGGCGCAGGCGCCAGGCGACATCCATCGGCGGCCCGAACAGGCGGCCGGTGCCGGTCGCGTCGATGAAGAGATGGCCGTCGGTTTCGCCGGCCTCGATTTGGGGCGAGTACGGGAGGGCTTGCTGCAGCAGGGCGCGCATGGCCTGCTCGTAGCGCTCGGGCCGCGGCGGCAGGACCCGGGCGTCGCGGCACAAACGCGCCGCCCGGGAAAGCGCCATGCCCTTGCGGACCCCCGCCCGGTACGCCTCCTCGCTCATGTCGTAGACGGCCGCCCGCCCCGCGTCCTGCGGCGCGATGACCACCGGCCGGCCGGCCAGCCGCCGGTCGATCGCCCGCTCCACCGCCACGGCGAAGTCGGCCACGTTCAGATGGATGATGGCACGGTCCATGTTTAAAAACAGTTTTACGTTTTAAGTGTCACGTTTTAAGCGGACCGCCGCCGGCTGTGCACAACGGCTTGGAACCGCGGCAGGATGCCGCTCCCACAGAAGTTGGCGGCTTTGTAATGAGCCCGAGTTCAAGGCGCGCGAGCCTCCGCCGAGCGAGGCGTACTCCCGTACGCCGCAGCGAGCGCGGGATGAAGCGCAACGCCGAAATCGGGCTCATTACGAAGCTGCCGCGAGGAGGCGCGCGAGCTGCGCGGCGTTGCGCGGCGCCTGGGCGCGGACGTGGTTGTTGAAAAAGGCAACGCCCCGCGCCGCCCGGGCGGCCATCCGGGGGATGCGGCCGTCGGCCCACTCGCGCAGCTCGTCGTCGCGGTAGTCGTAGTCGAACTGCTTCTGCATGTTGCCCGAGCGCCAGCCCCGGGCGTTGCGGCCGTGGAAGCGGATGTAGAAGAGATCGGGGTTGGTGACGACGTCGAGCTTCGGGAAGAGGCCGGGCAGCTCCGGGGCGTCCACCGCCACCAGGGCGGCGCGCCGGCGCTCGAGCTCGGTGAACACCCGGTCCGCGGCCCAGGAGGCGTGGCGGAACTCCACGGCCAGGGGCAGGCCCTGAAGCGCGTCCAGCAGCTCGGCGAGGTAGCGGCGGCTGGCGGCATCGCGGGCAAATCCGGGCGGGAACTGCAGCAGCAGCGCCAGGAGCTGACCGGACTGGACCAGCGGCGCGATCCCCTCGCGGTAAAGGGCGGCCTGGCCGCGCCACTGGCCGGGGTCGACCTCGTGGGTGAGGGTGCGCGTCAGCTTGGCGGTGAAGCGGAAGGCGGGCGGCGCCAGACGGGCCATGCGCTCGATGGCCTGGGCCTTGGGCATCTGGTACCAGGTGAAGTTGAGCTCGGTGGCGGCGAACCGCCGGGCATAGAGCGGAAGCATGTGAACGGCCTTGGTGCCCGGCGGATAGAAGCCGGCCTGCGCCCACTCGGCGTAGGAGTAGCCGGATGTGCCCACGAGAATGCGGCCGGCGGCGTGAGAAGCCTGGGGGAGCATAAGGTTCTGTCCGTGTGACCGGCCGACCGGCGGGCCCTGTTTATTGTTTATTACTCCGGCAACAAAATATGCCAAATTCAACATTTCACGCACAGGGGGATCGGGGTGCCCGCCGCGGCGAGCCGCAACCAATTTTTCAGGTGACCCTGCCACGCCCCCCAGCCGTCTCAGGGTTACCGCAGACAGGCAGCGACGGCCGACGGCTTCGTGGGGGTCTGCCCTCCGGGGCTGCCCGGGTCGGTATGGAGCGGGCTGGCTGCCGTGCGCCAGGTAGTTGAACGGATGGTTGCGGCTCGCCGCGGCGGGCACCCCGATCCCCCTGAGCCCGAACAAATGTTCGGCATATTTGATTGCCGGAGTAACAATTACGGCAGCGCGCGCTGCAGCCCGATCACCTTGCCCTGTACGAGGACCTCGCCGAAGCCGTAGCGCATGGGGGTGTGGCCGGGATTTTCCGGGCGCAGCTCGATGTGCTCGGCGCGCCGGAAGAAGCGTTTCACGGTGGCCTCCTCGCCGTGGATCAATGCCACGACGATCTCGCCGTCCTGCGCATACTGGCGCGGCTCGCAGATGACGAGGTCGCCGTCCAGGATGCCGGCCCCCTGCATGGAGTCCCCGCGCACCCTCAGGGCGAAGAGATTCTGACCGCGGAAGACCTCGGCATCCACCGTGATGCTGCCGTCCCAGTCCGCCTGGGCGTACATGGGAAGCCCCGCCGCGATGCGCCCGACGATCGGCACGTCGCGGCCGCGCTGCAGGGCCGCGACCTCGCGGGCGCGGTTGAGCAGGTGGACCGTGCGGCCGTAGCGCCCGGAGCGCCGCACGGCCCCCTTCTCCTCCAGCACGCGCAACGTTCGCGCCACGGCCGCGTGGCTCACGCCCAGATCGGCGGACGCGCGCCGCAGGCTGGGAGCCTGGCCGTGGGCCTCGATCTTGCGCTGCAGGTAGTCCAGGAGCCGCCGCTGCGTGGGGGTCAGGTGGTCCATCGCGTGCCTCCGTCCTCATTCATGGCTCTAGTCTAATCGGCCGAAATGTAAATGTCAATGTAAACTTAAATGTAAATTCTTCAGCGCGGCAGCTAGTGTCGGTGGGGCTGTTGTTGATCCGGCGACTCAATATGCCCAACTCCAGCATCCCACGCAGAGGCGCCGCGGGGTGCCTGAGATCGGTTTGCGTTGAATCTGTTTATTTGTCGGAGTAATAACGCGGAAGGAGTCTCGGAGGCCCTCTGGCGTGGGGCCAGCGGCGGCCACGATCGAGAATCGGGACTAACGGCGCGGCACGCGGTCCTTCGGCTTCTGGAAGGCCGTCAGGCCGCAGCACCCTTCTTGCGTTTCAGCCGCCGTGCGATGAACTCCTCGTTGCGCGGCCATTGACCGGTTCGGATGCGTTTCAGCGCCGCGCTGCCGACGGAATGCAGCAGCAGGAACAGCACGAGCGGCAAAAGAATGGGAAGAAGGCCGGCCATCAGCAGCCATTCGCCGACTTTCACCAGCCGGACCAGGCGCGGCGGCCCGCCGAGCGCTTGCTGCAATGTCTTGACGGCGGCATAAAAGAAAATGCCGTTGATGGCGAGCGCCCCGATGCCGAAAGGAATTCGGCACCCAAGGCCGGAGAGATCGCGCTCGATCCAGAGAAAGGGCAGCGAGATGCTGCCGGAGCAGACACGTTCCCCGACGCCGAAGGCAATCCAGTTGCCCAGCACGGCGAGACCCGCCAACAGGGTCAGAGCGAGGAGGCTGCTGGCCAGCGGCGGCAGGCGGCCGGCCATGACCGTGAGCCCGGCCAGGGCAAAGACACCCCCTGAAACCAGACCCAGCCAGGCCGGGCCGTTGATGTCTGCGCTGCGGAGGGGGCCGATGTCGAAGGCGGCCAGCATCGGCACCAGCCCGGCCGCCACAAAGAGCAGGCCGAAAGCGATGCGCCGGCCGAGGCCGAGTTGTCCTGAGTCGCTCATAATGGGCCTATGGGCTGTCCAAAAGGAACATTTTCCTGATCCCACGGGGAACGGATTGCCGCGAAAACCCGACGACGACGTGGTCATGGACCGGACGGGTCAAAATGCGGGCGTAACAATCAAAGTATCGCCCGCCACGGTTGGAACCTTTAGAGCCCAAAAGGTATTGGTGCGACCCGGGGCTCACGCGGTCGAGGAACATTTTGAAACATTTTGAACATTTTGGGTAGAGTAGAGGGCAGATCAGAAGCCGCATTCCCATAACATTTCGTCGCA
>CAZLSV010000046.1:39070-41416 GCA_964562235.1 uncultured Desulfatibacillum sp. | reverse complement strand
AGTCCCACGCCCAGCGGGGGTTCCCGCTGTTCCTGGCCATCGCCTCGGTGGTCATGTGCATCACCTTCATCCTGGTGGACCTCGGCCAGCCCATGCGGGTCATGAACGTGCTGCTCTACCCGTCGCCGAACTCGGTGCTCTTCTGGGACACGGTCGTGTTGAACGGCTATCTGTTCCTGAACCTCATCATCGGCTGGAACGTGCTCGAGGCCGAGCGGCAGGGAGTGCACTACCAGAGCTGGCTGAAGCCGCTGATCTACCTCTCGATCCCCTGGGCCGTCAGCATCCACACGGTCACGGCCTACCTTTACTGCGGCCTGCCCGGCCGCGGGTTCTGGCTGACCGCCATCCTGGCCCCGCGCTTTCTCTCCTCGGCCTTCGCCTCGGGGCCGGCGCTTCTGATCCTGCTCTGCCTCGTCATCCGCCGGGTCAGCAACTTCGACCCGGGCTGGAAGCAGATCCAGTCGCTTGCCGTCACCGTGGCCTACGCCATCTGCATCAACGTGTTCTTCCTGCTGTGCGAGGTCTTTGTCGCCTTCTACAGCCAGATCCCCGAGCACATGGATCACCTCAAGTATCTGTTCGTCGGTCTGCACGGCCACGGGGCCTACGTGCCGTGGATGTGGGCGGCGATGACGCTGATGGTCATCGGGATCATCCTGCTGGTGAACCCGGTCACGCGCAAGAACGAGCTGACCCTTATCGCGGCCTGCCTGTGCGTGTTCTTCGGCTGCTGGATCGACAAGGGCCTGGGCATGATCTCGGGCGGCTTCGTGCCGAACCCGCTGCACGAGGTGAACGAGTACATCCCGACCCCGCTCGAGGGGCTGATCACGATCGGGGTCTACGCGCTCGGGTTCTTCGTGCTCTCGATCCTCTTCAAGATCGCGGTGTCGGTCAAGGAGGAAGTGCGCGGATAAAAAGGGCTGCGCCCTTTTTATAAATTGCAAGAGATCAAAGAGGGGCTCTCCGATGACGGAGAGCCCCTCTTGCGTTCGTATACCAGGAGGAAACAGCGTTGCCGGCAGCGCACGGATGCAGTACTATTGACAGGTATGAATTCATATTTTATTATTCATACCAGTGAGCACCCGGAGGTGAATCCATGAAGGCGAAAGTGGCTGAAAGAGGGCAGGTTACGATTCCGAAGGTTCTGCGGGAACGTTTGGGAATCATTCCCGGCACCGTTTTGGATTTTGTTGAGGAACAGGGGCGTTTGATCGCGAAAAAGGCCGATCCGGTGGACGCGGTCGATCAGGTCTTCGGGAGTCTTGGGCGGGGGCGGAATACGGATGATCTCCTCCGAGAACTCCGAGGGGCCAAATGATCACCGCGGTTGACACCAATGTGTTGATCGATATTTTGGAACCGGATCCGGTTCATGGCCTGCGCTCAAAAGAGGCCTTGAAAAAGTGCCTGAAGGAAGGCGCGGTCGTCGCCTGCGAGGTGGTTTGGGCGGAGGCGGCTACGGCGTATGGGCACAACCCGGGCGAGCTAGTTGAGTCGTTGAAAGCCATGCGGGTCGGGTTTTCAGCAATGAGACTGGAGGCAGCTTTGGCAGCGGCTGCGTCCTGGGACAATTACCGTCGTCGCGGCGGCGGAAGGGATCGGATCGCCGCCGATTTCCTGATCGGGGGGCATGCGGCGGTGCAATGTGACCGACTGTTAACGCGCGACAGAGGATTTTACAGGAAACATTTCACCCATCTTACGGTGGTGCCGGCCAGCGGAGATGGTTGATTTAAACTGCGGCACCGACGGCCGCCGCGGCTACATCCACCGGCCTCTTTTCAGGGGCCGTTTTGATTCCTATAGTCTCGAGCAAGCGCCCCATTTTGGGACGGATGATTCCGGGCCGGAAGCCATGAAAAGGGTCCGGAGCGGTATTCGACGAACCTGTTGGAATCGAGGTTGGCGGAGGGTTAACCATGAGCGAGAGAGCCAAGAAACTGGCCGGACGCCTGCGCGCGTTCACGGGCGAGGTGATCGCCCTGGTGGAAGGCTGCTCGGAAAAGGAGTGGGGCAAAGCGTGCCCGGCGGAGGGGTGGACGGTCGGGGTGACCGCCCGGCACATCGGGGCCGGGCACTTCGAGGCCGTCGCCCTGGCCCGCATGATGGTGAACGGCGAGAAGCTGCCGGAGATCACGATGGAAGCCCTGGTCGGGATGGCCAACGAGCATGCCCGCCGGCACGCCGGGTGCACCCGGGAGGAGGTCCTGGGGGTGCTGCGCGGAAACGGCGCGGCCCTGGTGGACTATGTGGCCGGGCTGTCGGAGGTCGAGCTGGACCGCACCGGGCACCTGGCGCTGGCCGAGCTCGAGCGGATGGGCGCGATCTCCCACCTCA
>CAZLSV010000046.1:30951-39060 GCA_964562235.1 uncultured Desulfatibacillum sp. | reverse complement strand
CGCTGGCCGGCGGGGAACTCACGGCCCAGCAGTTCATCGAGGCGGTTGTTCTCAAATCGGGCGGCGAGCATCTGGCGAGCATGAAAGCCGCGCTGGAAAATTGAAGTTTCGGTCGATTCAATCGAAATTTCAGCGAAACGGCTATTGATCCGGAAGAAAAAGTTGTGCAAAATGGCGCATCGTTACGCCGGCTTCGATCTGCCTGCGGCTCATACTGCTTTATCGGTTCGGAACTAGGCTGATTGACATGATCCAAAAATTCAACATCGCGCTCGTTCAGCTGTCGCTGAACGGCACCCCCGAGCAGAACCTGGAAAAGGGTCTCGCCGGGGTGCGGAAGGCCGCCCGGCAGGGCGGGCAGGTGATCTGCCTGCCCGAGCTCTACCGTTCGGTTTATTTCTGCCAGAAGGAAGAGACGCGGCATTTCGACCTGGCCGAACCCCTGCACCAAACGTCGTTTTCCGCTTTCAGCGGCCTGGCGAAGGAGTTGGGGGTCGTCATCATCGTGCCGTTTTTCGAGAAGCGTGCTGCGGGCCTGTACCACAACAGCGCCTATATAATCGACGTTGACGGTCGGGAAGCCGGGCGCTACCGCAAGATGCACATCCCCGACGACCCCGGCTTCTACGAAAAGTTCTACTTCACGCCCGGGGATCTCGGGTTCAAGGCGGCCCCCACGGCGTTCGGGAAGATCGGGACCCTCATCTGCTGGGACCAGTGGTACCCGGAGGCGGCCCGCATCACGGCCCTGCACGGCGCCCACGTGCTGTGCTACCCGACGGCGATCGGCTGGCACCCGCACGAGAAAGCGGAACACGGCGCCCGGCAGCTGGACGCCTGGATGACGGTCCAGCGCGGGCATGCCGTGGCCAACGGGATCTACGTGGCGGCCGTCAACCGCGTCGGGCTCGAGCAGCCTGAGAAGGACGAACCCGGATTGGAGTTCTGGGGCGCGTCGTTTGTCGCCGGCCCGCAGGGCGAAATCATTGCCCGGGCATCGACGGACAGGGAGGAGATCCTGGTGGCCGAGGTGGATCCCGGCCGGATGGAAGAGGTGCGGCAGAACTGGCCCTTCCTGCGGGACCGCCGGATCGATGCTTACAGCGATATCCTGAAACGGTATTTGGATTGATGTCCGTGACGAACATCATCACCCGGCGGCTGCCGGCGGAGTGGGAAAAACACCAGGCGACGCTTCTGGCATTTCCGCATGACGGCAAGGACTGGCCCGGCAAGTACGACGCCATCAAATGGGCCTTCGTCGAGATCATCCGGAAGGTGGCCGCCCATGAAACCGTTCTGCTGGTGGTAAAATCCCGGGAGCAGCGCGAGCGCGTGGCCGCCATGCTCACGCAGGCCCATGCCGATACGGGCAACGTCCGCTACATCACCCTCAACACCAACCGCAGCTGGATGCGCGACTCGGGGCCGGTCGTCGTGAAGCGCAGCGACGGCCGGCGCGAGGCCCTGCAGTTCCGTTTCAACGGCTGGGCCAAGTACCCGAACCATCGCCTGGACGCAAAAATCCCCGCGGCGGTGGCCGCCGCCCTGAAAATCCCCCTGACGCCGGTGCGCTGCAACGGGCAGCCGGTGGTGCTGGAAGGCGGGGCCATAGACGTCAACGGGTCGGGCACGCTGATCACGACCGAAGAGTGCCTGATGGATGCCAAAACCCAGGTGCGCAACCCGGGTTTCTCCCGGAAGGACTACGAGGCGGTGTTCAAGGAGTACCTTGGCATCCGCAACGTGATCTGGCTGGGCGAGGGCATCGAGGGCGACGACACCCACGGGCACGTCGACGACATCTGCCGCTTTGTGGACCGCCGTACGGCCGTCGCCTGCGTGGAGAAGAACAGAAGCGATATCAATTCCAAACGGCTGCGGGAGAACCTCGAAAGACTAAAACACGCCCGGCTGGAAGACGACAGCAAACTGCAGGTGGTGCCCCTCCCCATGCCGGGCCGGATCGATTTCGAGGATTTGAGGCTGCCGGCCAGCTATGCCAATTTCCTGATCACCAACGGCTGCGTGCTGGTCCCCACGTTCAACGACCCGAACGATTACCGGGCCCTGGGAATTCTGTCGGAACTGTTCCGGGGGCGCAAAGTGATCGGGATCCACGCGGTGGATCTGATCTGGGGGTTGGGGACCCTGCATTGCCTGAGCCACGAAATCGCGCTCTGACGAGGAAAAAGGCGTTTCAGGTGATGACCGCCATCTCCCGCAGTTTTTCCGAAAGCTCTTCCAGGCTGAACGGTTTGCGGATGAAGCCGTCGTCCGCCTGCCTCAGGGATTCGACGATTTTCCCATCGTAGTCGTAGCCGCTTGAAACGAGCACCTTGGCCGCGGGGTCGAGCTCCTTGATCTGCCGGTAAACGGCTTCGCCGCTGATTTCGGGCATGACGATGTCCAGGATCACCAGGTCGAGTTCCCCGGCCCTCTGCCGGAAGAGATCGATGCCCTCGCGGCCTCCCCCGGCACGGTGAACCGTGAACCCCAGCGTTTGAAGCATTCGTGCGCACGCCTCCAGCACCAGGGCCTCGTCGTCCACCAAAAGAATTACGCCGTTTCCCCTCTTTATGTCTCTTTCCGATTTCCGGGGCTCGACGGGGAGTTTGTCCCCGGGCGGAAAGTAAAGCGTGAAGGTGGTCCCGTGGCCGGGCCGGGAGGCCACGTCGATGTAGCCGCCGTGGCCCTTGACGATGCCGAAAACGGACGCCAGACCCAAGCCGGTCCCTCGCCCCATTTCCTTCGTGGTGAAAAACGGGTCGAAAATGCGGTCGACGGTCTCCGGGGTCATTCCGACTCCGGTGTCGCTGACCTCCAACTTTACGAAATCACCGACGGCCGCCTGGAACTTGTCGGAGGTGATTGCGGCGTTAAGGAGGTTGTGGGTTTTCAGGCGCAAGGTCCCTCCCTCGGGCATGGCGTCCGAGGCGTTGACGAAGAGGTTCAGCAATATCTGCTCGAGCTGGCCCGGGTCGCCGTTGACGGGGTAAAGGTCAGGGTCCAGGTCCAGCTGAACGACGATGTTCTTGCGGGTTCGGCCGAAGGTTTCCAACACCTCGGTGATGAGCTTGTTCAAAAGGAGCGGGGAGACCTGGGACGGCCGCTGCCGCGCATACCCGAGCAGCTGCGCGGTCAGCTTGGAGCCCCGCCGGATCTGTTTTTCGACGTTGACCAGATAGCCGTGGTGGGGGTGGGAGGGGTCCATTTCGTAAAGCATCAGGGAAACGTAGGCCAGGACGGAGGCCATCAGGTTGTTGAAGTCGTGCGCAATCCCTCCGGCCAGGGTCCCGATGGCTTCCATTTTCTGGGCACGGAGCAGCTGCTGCTCGACTTTTTTTTGGCTTTCCCGGGCTTGGACGCGATCGGAGATGTCGACGAAAAAATTCAAGGTGCCCGGCCGCCCCTTCCAGTTGATCCGGGTGCCGGTGACTTCCGTCCACTTGATTTCTTTCTGTTTCGTGAGCGCCCTGAACGTATAGGTTTCAGAGACTGGCTCTCCTTGAATGCGTTTCAGGTGCCGCTCCAGGACCATGGCCCGGTCGTCGGGGTGGATGTAGTCAAACGGGTCCGGGTTGGCCAGCAGATCCGCGATGCTTTGCCCGAGAAAATCGGCAATGGCCAAATTGGCGAAAGTGATTTTCAAATCCACCGTCACCAGCATGCCGACGTTGAGGTTTTCAACGACGCTGCGGTAGCGCTCCTCGGATTCCCGCAAACGCTGTTCGACGTCCCGGTGCTCGGAGACCAGCCGGGAGAGCTGAAACATGTTCCTCAGCCGGCTGAGGCCGGACTCCGCGGCGATGGAGCGGTAGTAGGAGGCTTCCAGCTGCGCCTGCTCCAGCCGGCGTTCGAGCTCGGCGTTCCTAACTTCCCAGTCTTCCCTATCGAGCGGCATGCCGTCAGTCCTTCGCGAATACGAGCAAAAGGCCGGTCCAATCCAGCCCGCGGCTTTTCCCCAGGAAAGGCGCTATCTCAACGCCGGAGTAGATCCCCAGCAGCGGGCAGCCGTAACGGTTCAGCGCGTTCTGCACTTCGGCGGCCTCCTCGCCGGCGGTGTTGGAATAGGCGGCGCTGCGACCGGCGCAATCGATGTAAAGCCCGAAAACGGCTTTGCGGCCTTCCGCGCGTATGGTTTCCATCAGTTCCGTCGAATTTCGCCGTGCCGATTCAACCATTTTGAAGGCGTCCCGGGCCATGAATTGAACCTCGTCACCCTCGGTGATGTCCGGCTCAAACAGGCCGATCCCCTCTTTGCCGGGCAAAACCCCGGTTATCAACCGATTGACGTAACGGCCCTCTTCGGCCCCGGCGTATTTTTCACCCTGGTAGATGCCGATGGTCAACAGGTCGACCGGGGCCGTTTTCTGCCAGTCGCGGTTTCCATACAGCCGGTCGATCATTTCGACGACGGGCAACCCGTCCAACTCATATATGACCGAACCCTCGGCCCGGGTCACCCGGTGGTAGATCCCATCGAGCGGCGTGCAGCCGTGCATGATGCGATGGCTGGGGGTGATGGCCCCGTGGAACAAGGCAGCCACAGCACTCTGGGAGCTTACGCGGGACCCGCAGAACTGAACGGTGGGGTTGAATCCGTAATCGCCCATAAGGCCGGCCCCGAATATCGGCAGCCGGTTCGGGAGCCCGGACTGGAGGCCCTGGATGAGGGGCGCGGAGGAGTTCAGCGTGGGAGGAGAACCCGGGGCGGGCGGCTGCCGGATGGAGTCGTAGAACACCAGCAGCGCCCGATCGGCCGGCCCGGCGTTCAACTGCTTCGCCAGGCGCTTGCCGGCGTCGGTTTCATTTTTGTGCAAATCACCGGAAACCGCAATGCGGCAGAACGGGGTTTGCGCCTGAAGCGCGAGGGCACCGCACGGATGGCCCGTGTAGGAGAGCGCGGAGTTGGTGATGATCCCGACCGCCGAGCCGCCGATGATGGGAACCCCATCTCCCAGCACGGATTGGATCCCTTGAAAAAAAGCGTTGGGATCGGTGCGGTTGCTGCAGAACGCGAAAACCAGCGAGGGGGTTGCGATGCCGCCGTTCTGCAGCGCCTGCCCCGCCACGGACCGGCCGGCCTTCAAGGAATCGACTTCGTTGCAGAACCCGGTCCCGATCTTCATGGTGGCATCTTGCCGGCAGTGGGGTTCGGAAGCCCAGGGCGATGAGATCCCCGGGCGCACCCGCTGAGCCGGTCCGGGGTCTCGGACGGTCGCAGCGGGTTTTGGCAATTATTAAACAAGAATCCCGGATAGATATACAAGAACATGGTATTTTATTATGGACGGAATTGCAATAGGACGCAGACCGAGCGTCGGGCACCCCGCTCCGCCTGGACCGAACAGGATTCGCCTGTTTGATGGCCGGCGCAACAAGGGGTCGGAAGCCGGGTCCCGTTCCCGGCCGGATCACAACCGGCCCCTTACTGGGCCGCCTGCCAGGAGCTGTAGTAGGTCTCCGCGTCGTCGACAAACCCGCCGTGCCGGGGCTGCCACCCCAGAAGGTGCGCGGCTTTGCGGCTGTCCGCATGCTGGTCCAGCGCCAGGCACTCGGCAAAATCGCCCATGGTCTTGGCAGCCTCGGGAACGGGGAGGAAGGTGATCTTGCCGGCGTACCCGGTCACCCGGGCCACAGCGGCCAGCATGTCGCCGACGCTCCAGCGCGCGCGGTCCGTGACGTTGAAGGCCTCCCCGCGCAGCCCGCTTTCACCCGCGCGCAGGTAGGCGTCCGCGAGGTCGTCGGCATGGACCATCGTCCAGCGGTTGTTCCCGTCGCCGACCGCCGTGAGCGCCTTCTCCTTGACCGCGGCGGCAAACCACATGCCCGTGAGACCGCCCTGGTAGCCGTAGACGCACCCGGGGCGAATGACGAACCCGCGCACGTCGGCTGCGCCGAGCACCAGCTGTTCGGTGGCCGGGCGCCGGGCGACCAGCTTCGGAGGGTTCAACGGAGTGGTCTCGTCGACCAATTTTCCGTGGGTGTTGCCGTAGACCCACACGCCGCTCGTGTAGATCAGCGTCTTGGGCTGCGGCCCCTGCCGGGCGAGAGAGATCAGAAACTCCACCGTCTGTTTGTCGAGTGCAAACGGGTCGGTCTGGTAATCGACCGCCGCATGGATCAAGACGGAGCAGTTCGCCGCCGCTGCGGTCCAGCCCGTGGTTTTCTGCATGCTGCCGACCACCGGCCGGATCTCATGCCGGGAGAGAATCCGCGCCTTTTCCGCGTTGCGCGTGAGCCCCCACACGGCATGGCCGGCCCGGCGATAGGCCATGGCGACGTTGAAGCCGATGTATCCGGTGGCGCCGGTGATGAATACGTTCATGCGTGGCCTCCTCAATGTTCCAGGGTTGAACTTCGGTATGAACTTTCAGTTATTCATCGAGGCGGTGTTTGGCAAGTGCGGTGGGGTTTTCACGCCGGCGCGCAAGGGTGGTTGACAATTCGAACACGTTGTCGTATAACTATCAACAGGTGTTCGAAACACCTTCAATTTGTCAGGTAAAAATCCAGCCCTAACAAGCCCATTGGATTTTTGTCGAATCCAATGGGCTTTTTTTATTCACACATTCATCAGGAAAGAAGAAAAATTAATGAGTTTTGAACAGTTCAACCTGCATTCATCCATCACCGCCGGCGTGAAGGCGCTCGGCTATGTCACCCCCACCCCCATCCAGCGCGATGCCATCCCCCCGGTCATGGAAGGCCGGGATGTGATGGGCTTGGCCCAGACGGGCACCGGCAAGACGGCCGCCTTTGTGCTGCCGATCCTGCAGCGCCTGCTCCCGGGGCCGCAGGGAAAAGTCCGCGCCCTGATCCTGGGGCCCACCCGCGAGCTGACCGAACAAACCCACCAGGCCATCGGCCGGATGGGTCGCAGCACGCGCATCCGCAGCGCGGCCGTATACGGCGGGGTCGGCATGCAGCCGCAGCTGAATGCCCTGCGTCGGGGGGTGGACATGGTGGCGGCCTGCCCCGGCCGGCTGATGGATCATATCCGGCGGGGCACGATCGACCTCTCCCGGGTCGAAGTGCTCGTCCTGGACGAGGCCGACCAGATGTTCGACATGGGGTTTCTACCCGAGATCCGCAAGATCCTGAAGCATCTGCCGCGCCAGCGCCAGACGCTGCTTTTCTCCGCCACCATGCCTTCGGACATAAAGAAGCTGGCCGACGAGATCCTGCACGACCCCGTGCGGGTGCAGATCGGGCACAAGGCCCCGGCCGCCAGCGTCGCGCACACGTTTTACCCGGTGGCCACCCAGTCCAAGGACGCCCTGTTGAAGAGCATCCTGGACTCGACCCAAACCGCTGCGGTGCTGGTCTTCACCCGCACCAAGCGGCGTTCAAAGAACCTGGCCCAGTTGCTCGAGGAATCCGGCTACGAGGCGGCGGCCCTGCACGGCAACCTCAGCCAGAGCAACCGACGCAAGGCCATGGACGGGTTTCGCAGCGGCCGCTACAAAATACTGGTCGCCACCGACGTGGCCGCCCGCGGGATCGATGTCCGCGGGGTCTCGCACGTGATCAACTACGACATTCCGGGCACGGTGGACGCCTACACCCACCGCATCGGCCGCACCGGCCGCGCGAGCGACACCGGGGATGCGTTCACGTTCGTCTGCCAAGAGGACCAGGGGCTGTTGCGCGCGATCACGCACCTGCTGGGTGACCGGGGCAAGTATCGCGTGATGGAAAGATTCGGCGGCGCCGACCGGCCGCGGGCCGGTGCGAGCGCCCGTGAGCAGGCGGCCGCGCCGCGCCGGCAGCCCTATCGCTCCTTCAGCGCCAGGCCGCGGAGCGGGTCCGCTCCCCGCAAGGCCCGCAGCGCCTGATCGACCGGGTTCGCCCGGTTGCAGATAACAAAAAAAAACAGGAGGGGGCGGGTTGCCCCCTCCTGTTTTTTTTCGACGGCATCAGTATTCCACGTGGCGGAAGATTTCACCCTCCACGAGGTAGATCACCTCTTCGGCGACGTTGGTGGCGTGGTCGGCCAGCCGCTCCAGGTGCCGGGAGATCAGCAGCAGGTTGATGTAGTAGCCCACTTCACGCTGGCTCTTGTAACCATGGGCGGCCGCGCGCTCGACACCGAGCCGGATCAGG
>CAZLSV010000046.1:28127-30941 GCA_964562235.1 uncultured Desulfatibacillum sp. | reverse complement strand
AGCCCACCCGCTCCGGCGCCTCCTTGATGGCCTGCTTGATCAGGTCGTAGGCGTCGTTCTTGATCTGGTCCACCTCGTCGTCCATGGTGATCACCTTGTAGGCGATGTCCACATCCAGGTTGACGAAGGCGTCGAGGCTCATCTTGAGCATGCGCTGGACCTTTTCAGCCATCACGGAGTAGTCGAACATGAAGGGCGGCTTCGGCCGCTTGGCGATGACCTCCACGCGCTGGGCGATGTTGACGGCCTGGTCCCCGATGCGCTCCAGGTCGTTGTTGATTTTGATCACGGCGATGATGAAGCGCAGGTCGACCGCCACCGGCTGGTGCAGGGCCAGGACCTTGAGGCACTCCTCCTCGATCTCGACCTCCATCTCGTCAATTTCGTAGTCGGTCTTGATGATGCGCCCGGCGATCTCGGCATCGATCTGATCGACGGCCTGGACGGCCAGGCGGACACGGTCCTCGACCAGCGAACCCAGGGTGAGAATGCGCTTCTTGACGCTTTCCAATTCCTTGCGGAAGTGCTTGGTCATAAACCCGTCCTTCCTGAACCTGCGGCTTGAAGAATGTACATAATATCATATCAAAAATTTAGCTGAATGTGAGAAAAACGTTAAGATTTTGTTAGCCGCGCCCGCGCCAAGCGCCACCGCCTGAACATCGAATAGCCCTTGGTGGTTTTCGGTCGATCTGGCAAAGGCGGCCTTGTTGCGCAGGACCCTTCTGCATCCGCGGTCCTGGCGCCCCATGTTATTATGGCATCTCATCAACACCTCACCGTTTCCTAACAAGCGTCTAACAATACATTCATACATCTTACAGCCAATCAGTCGTGCCTGTTGGTGGAAAGGATTTCAGGTAGATGGCGCCTGTTACATTGCTGGTGGTACTGTTGGGACTCTCAACGGCGGCCTATTTTTTCGGCCGGCGCAAAGCCTTCGCTCTCGTCGGCCGCGCCAAGGGCGCGGTCAAGATGCACTCCCGGCCGACTTACCACGGCGCTTTGATGGCGCTGTGGTGCGCCATTCCGGCTCTGATCGTTTTCGGTTCCTGGCTGGCCTTCGAGAACCAGATCATCACCCAGCTGGTGGTGCAGGATTTGCCGGAATCCATCCGCAGCCTGCCGGAAGGCCGGCTGAGCCTGGTCATCAACGATATCCGCAACATCGAGAGCGGCCAATTTGTTTCCCAGACATCCCAGCCTGCCATGCAGGCCGCGGCTGACCATTACCGCAGCCTACGGTCCATCAGCCGGAATGCGCTGGCGGTTGTCACCATTGCGCTGATGTCGGCCGCGGGCCTGTTCGTGCGCAGCCGGCTGGCCGTCGGCCTGCGGGCTCGCAACCAGGTGGAGGGTATTCTCACCGCCATCCTGGTCGCCTGCTCCACCCTCGCCATTTTCATAACGATCGGGATCATATTGTCGGTTCTCTACGAATCCATTCGGTTTTTCAAGGCCATCCCGGTCACCGACTTCCTGTTCGGTCTGGACTGGAGCCCGCAGATGGCCATCCGCGCCGACCAGGTGGGCTCCTCGGGCGCGTTCGGGGCCGTGCCCGTCTTCCTGGGGACCGCGCTGATATCGGCCATCGCCATGGTGGTGGCGGTCCCCGTCGGCCTGATGTCGGCCATCTACCTCTCCGAATACGCGAGCAAACGGCTGCGGGCGGTCGCCAAACCGCTGATCGAGGTGCTGGCTGGCATTCCAACGGTGGTTTACGGGTTTTTCGCCGCCTTGACCGTGGCGCCGTTCATCCGGGAGGCGGGGGGCGTTCTGGGGCTGAGTGTGGCATCGGAGAGCGCGCTGGGGGCCGGCCTGGTCATGGGCATCATGATCATCCCTTTCATGTCCTCGCTTTCCGACGATTTCATCAACGCGGTGCCGCAGTCCCTGCGGGATGGCTCCTACCTGGGGGCCACCCAATCGGAGACCATCCGGAAGGTGGTCCTGCCGGCGGCGATCCCGGGGATCATCGGCGGCGGGCTGCTGGCGGTGTCCCGGGCCATCGGCGAGACCATGATCGTCGTCATGGCGGCGGGACTTTCGGCCAACCTCACCATCAATCCGCTCAAGGCGGTGACCACCGTAACCGTCCAGATCGTGACGCTGCTCGTCGGCGACCAGGAATTCGACAGCCCCAAAACACTCGCCGCCTTCGCGCTGGGGCTGATCCTGTTCATCGTCACCCTTTGCCTCAACGTCATCGCCCTCTACATCGTCCGAACGTATCGGGAACAGTATGAATAGCCACTCCACGCCACCGGTCGCCACAGCGCCCCGGCGCACCATCGACATCGTCAACCGCAGCCTCAAACGCCGCTACCGCGCCGAGCGGCGGTTTCGCTTCTACGGGCTGGCGGCGATCCTGCTGAGCATGGCGTTTCTGGCCCTGCTCTTTGTCAGCATCTTCGGCAAAGGCTATTCCGCGTTCTGGCAGACGTCCGTTCGGCTGGCGATCTTCTTCGACCCGGCGGTGCTCCAGCAAGACACCCTTGTCAATGCGGACTACGCCGCCCTGGTCCGCGAATCGCTCCTCAAACTGTTCCCCCGGGTGGAGGGGCGGCAGGACAAACGCCAGCTGAACGCGCTGGTCAGCAGCGGTGCCATCTACCGGCTGCAATCCATGGCCTTGAAAGACCCGGGCGTCATCGGCCGAACCGTCGAGGTCTGGCTGCCGGCCGACGACGACGTGGATATGCTGATCAAGGGCCATTTCCGGCGCGATCTTCCCGAATCCGAGCGGCGGGTTTCGGACCAGCAGATTGCCTGGATCGAACGGCTTGAGGCCGAAAGACGTCTGGAACGCAGATT
>CAZLSV010000046.1:7961-28117 GCA_964562235.1 uncultured Desulfatibacillum sp. | reverse complement strand
TTCACCCTGGTGATCACCCTGGCCCTGTCGTTTCCGATCGGGGTGGCCGCGGCCGTTTACCTGGAGGAGTTCGCCAAAAAGAATCGCTGGACGGACATGATCGAAGTCAACATCAACAACCTGGCGGCGGTCCCATCCATCGTGTTCGGGCTTCTGGGGCTGGCGGTTTTTCTGAATTTTTTCGGTTTGCCGCGCTCGGCCCCCCTGGTCGGGGGACTGGTGCTGACCCTTATGACCCTGCCCACCATCATCATTGCCGGCCGCTCGGCGCTGAAGGCCGTGCCCCCGTCGATCCGCGAGGCCGCTCTGGGCGTCGGCGCCTCCAAGATGCAAATGGTCGTGCACCACGTACTGCCGCTCGCGCTGCCGGGCATGCTGACGGGCGCCATCATCGGCATGGCGCGCGCCTTGGGGGAAACCGCGCCGCTTTTGATGATCGGGATGGTGGCCTTCATCGTGGACATCCCCAAGGGCGTCACCGACCCGGCAACGGTCCTGCCCGTCCAGATCTACCTGTGGGCCGACAGCCCGGAGCGGGCCTTCGTGGAGCTCACCTCGGCGGCCATCATGGTGCTGCTGGCATTCCTGGTGGTGATGAACGCCGGGGCCATCATCCTGCGGAAAAAATTTGAGCGCCGGTGGTAAGCCGCCTGCGGTGGCTTACCAAATAAATTTCTAACATCCGTTTAACACCGATCTCTCAATCGAGGCCTATTTTTCGAATACAACACGGTTCAAAGGTGTTGGATAATTTTAGGCAAGGAGGAATCAAATGAAGAGAGCAATTGTATTTGCCATCGCCGTCGCTTTGGCCGCGGCGACGGCGGGAGGGGCCAACGCGCAGCAGCGGGACAGCATCAGCATCGTCGGTTCTTCGACGGTTTACCCGTTTTCCACGGTCGTCGCCGAGCGTCTCGGTAAAATCGGTTCGTTCAGGACCCCCAAAGTCGAATCCACCGGCACCGGCGGGGGCTTCAAGCTGTTCTGCGGCGGGGTCGGGGTTCAGCACCCGGACATGTCGAATGCCTCGCGGGCCATCAAGCCCGCCGAGTTCGAGACCTGTCAGAAGAGCGGCGTTGCGGATATCGTAGAGGTCAAGATCGGCTACGACGGCATCGTGGTGGCCAACTCCAAAAATGCGCCGCCGCTGAAGCTGACCACCCGGGATATCTTCCTGGCGCTGGCCAAGGAGGTTCCGGACCCCAAGGGCGGGGAGGGCCTTGTGGCCAATCCCTATAAAACCTGGAAGGAGGTCAACGCCGCGCTTCCGGACGTCAAAATAGAGGTTCTCGGCCCGCCGCCGACCTCCGGCACCCGCGATGCCTTCGTGGAGCTGGGGATGGAGCCGGGCGCGCTGAAGTTCGAGGGCCTGAAGAAGCTTTCCAAGGAAGACGCCAAGAAGTTCCAGAAGGTATTTGCCTCCATCCGCGAGGACGGCGCATACGTCGAGGCCGGCGAGAACGACAACCTCATCGTCCAGAAACTGGCTGCGAACCCGAAAGCGCTGGGGGTTTTCGGCTTCAGCTTCCTGGATCAGAACAGCGACAAGATCCAGGGGTCCTATGTGGACGGGAACCCGCCGACCTTCGAGAACATCGCGAGCGGGAAGTACCCGATGTCCCGACCGCTGTTTTTCTACGTGAAAAAGGCCCACGTCGGGGTGATCCCCGGCATCAAGGAGTATCTGGCGGAGTTCACCAGCGAGAAGGCCTGGGGCAAAGACGGCTATCTCAGCGAAAAAGGCCTGATTCCGCTGCCGGATGCCGAGCGCAAACAGGTGGCCGAGAGCGTCAAGGCTTTGAAAACGTTAAAGGAAGTGAAATAGGCAATCCCTGTTTCGTTACGGGCAGGCCAATCGGCATCCGTGGTTGGCCTGCCCCATTTCCCGGCGGGGCTTTACTTATCCTCCGCCGATTGGTAGCTTTCGGTGCAACAGGATATGCTCACATTGACACGGGTGGAAGAAACCGCTTTGGCAGGCACGATGGCTGAAACCGCTCCAAAAAGAAAAGTCGGCACCGATGCGGGCAGACCCCGCGTCAGCCGCGAGAACCGGGATACCGTCGGCACCATCACGGTCGACAACCCGCGCATGGCCTGCCGCAACGTCAACGTGTATTACGGCGACAAGCAGGCCATCAACAACCTCTCGATCGACATCGGCCGCAACGAGGTGTTGGCCATGATCGGCCCCTCGGGCTGCGGCAAGTCCACCTTCATCCGCTGCCTGAACCGCATGAACGACACTATCGATGGCTGCCGGGTGACCGGAGAGATCATTCTGGACGGCGTCAATATCTACGGCCGGAACGTCGACGTCGTGCCGCTCCGGGCCCAGGTCGGCATGGTGTTTCAGAAGCCCAACCCCTTCCCCAAATCGATCTACGAAAACGTGGCCTACGGGCCGCGCATTCACGGGCTTGCCAGTACCCGGGCCGAGCTGGATGAGATCGTCGAAACCTCCCTCAAGAAAGCCGGGTTGTGGGAGGAGGCCAAGGACCGCATGGATCAACCCGGGACCGGGCTGTCCGGCGGCCAGCAGCAACGGCTTTGCATCGCCCGGACCATCGCGGTGAACCCGGAGATCATCCTCATGGACGAGCCCTGCTCGGCTCTGGATCCGATCGCCACCTCGGTCATTGAAGACCTTATTTTCGAGCTGCGCACCCAGTACTCCATCTGCATCGTGACCCACTCCATGCAGCAGGCCGCGCGGGTCTCCCAGCGCACGGCCTATTTTCACCTGGGCGACCTGATCGAGGTCGGCCCCACCGAACGCATCTTCACCAACCCGCGCCACCAGCTCACCCAGGACTACATCACCGGCCGTTTCGGCTGATGATGGCTGCGTAACAAGGCCAATCTCTGCGTTGCGCGTCACCCCGCGGTCACTGCGACGTACTGAACTCACCGGCCGTTTCGGTTGATCGGAACGCGAGACCTTCTATTGCTTTTTGATGATCTCTTTCAAATCCGCATCGAGCAGGCCCCACAGATGTGGATGATTTTCAACGAGCCGGGCGATATCACCTAAATCTTTAAGTTTCTTGCTCTGTCTTCTTTCGGTATCTCGCCACGCCTTGATTTTTCCATGCAATGTGTCTTCCAGCGAAGCAACGCGCATCAGAATTCCGTGAATGTCTGCCGGGACGGAACGGCTTGGGAAATCTTTATAGAAATCTTCCGTGCTAAGTTGGAGGCGCACCTTGGAATGGCCTTGAAAATTAATGGACCATTGAAAGCGCTCCGAAGTGAAACCGGCTTGCTCAAGCAGTGCCACCGCACGTTCAACCGATTCCGCTGCAACCACAAAATCAACATCCTGAGTAACCATGGGTTCGGCCGCCCAATGATTCACCGCGACCCCTCCGATGGCGCACCATGCCAGATCGGCTCTCTCCAGACAATCGACCAGGCGCATGACGTCGTCTGTTCCACCTGCGGTCTGCCAATCATAAAATTTTTTGGGTGTCATTTTGTAATCCTTGGAAAGAAAGGTTCAATCCGGGTCCCGCGGCAGATGAATGGTGAAACAGCTGCCTTCGCCCGGGCGGCTCTCCACCGTGACCTGGCCGCCGTGGGCCTGGGCGATGTGCTTGACGATGGCCAGCCCTAATCCCGTCCCTCCCGCGGCACGGCTGCGGGCCTTGTCCACACGGTAAAAGCGCTCGAAGAGCCGCGGCAGGTGTCTTTTCTCGATGCCGATCCCGTGGTCCTGCACCTGAATCTGAATTTCAGGGTCGACGGCCTTTGCCGAAATCCGAACCGTCTTCTCGGGGTCGCTGTATTTGACGGCGTTGTCCAGCAGGTTCACCACGGCCTGCTCGAGGAGCACCGGGTCCACCAACGCCGAGAGCTCCTCGTCCCCTGCCAGCTCGATCCGGATGCGCTTCTCGTCGGCCCGCGGGCGGGAGATCTGCAGGGCGTTCTGGAAAATATCGCGCAGGCGGATCCTTTCGCGCTTGATTTCACCGTGTTCCGCCTCGTTTTCAATGCGCGAGAGCATGAGCAGATCTTCGATAATGGTGTTCAGCCGGTCCACGTGCCGGGAGATGATACCCAGAAACCGCTCGGCCTCATCCGGGGTGGCGTCGGTGTTCTGGTGCAGGGTTTCTACGAATCCCTTGATCGCCGTGAGGGGCGTTCGGATTTCGTGAGAGACGTTGGCGACGAAGTCGCGGCGCATCTCCTCAAGGCGGCGCAGCTGGGTCACGTCGTTGAAGACGATGAGCATCCCGATCGGCTCCGGCCCCACGTCGAGCAAGGGCGCGCTCTTGATGTTCAGGGTGCGCTCGCCGTTGCGGTACACCGCGATGTCATCTTCAACGGGAGCGCGGCTTTTGAAAGACCGGGCGACGAATTTCTGGATGGCGAGGTTGCGGATCGCCTCCGGGATGCTGCGGCCCCGGACTTTTTCAGGGTCGATGTCGAACCAGCGGGCCGCGGCCTGGTTCACGCTGATGATGCGCTCGTCGCGGCTGACGGCGATGACGCCTTCGAGCATGCTCGAGAGCACGGCCTCCAGTTGGTTGCGCTGGCTCACGACGGTCTGCAGGCGGTTTTCGAGCTGGGCCGCCATGCGGTTCAGGGATTCGGCCAGGCCGGCCAGCTCTTCGGAGTCGGGGATCGCCAGGCGATACGCCAGTTCGCCCTTTGCCAGGCGCGCGGCCCCCTGCTTGAATTCGTCCATTTTCAAGCCGTATTGCCGGGATATGGCCAGCGTCACTCCCAGCGCCAAAAGGGCGAAGATTCCGCCGATGACCCAGAACTCGGCCCGGATTCGAGCGACCTGTGCCGCCATGCGGGCCAGGGGGATGGCCGCCCGGACCACACCGATCGTGCGCGAATCCCTTGTGACGGCGACGGCGACGTAGACGACGTTTTGTTGCAGGGTATTGCTGAAGCGCCGGGACGTCCCTTGGCCGTTTGCCAGGGCGCCGGAGATCTCCGGCCGCCCGGTGTGGTTGTCCATGTACCGTGGCGTTTCCCAGGTGTCGCCCAGGACGGCGCCGGAGGGCAGAATGACGGTGAAACGCGTACCAGCGGCCTTTCCGGCAAGCTTGCAGATGGCATCGACGGCGTCCGGATCGGGCGGGTCGAGATGCGGGAGGATCTGGTTTTCGATCAGGCGGGCGCGGTCGAAGAGCTCGACCGCGGTCTCTTGCTCCAGAAACGCGTCCAGCGAGAGCGTAAAATACCAGCCGGCCGCCGCCAGGGTGCCCAGCACAATGAAGATGTAGGAGAAAAACAGGCGCCAGACCAGTTTTCTGGGTTTTCTCATGGCCGTTCCTTGAAGCGATAGCCCACGCCGCGCACGGTTTCGATGTAATGTCCGTAGGCGCCGAGCTTTTTTCGCAGGCCGACCACCTGAACGTCCACGCTGCGGTCGGTGACAGGGTAGTCGCTGCCGCGCACGGCATCGACGATCTGGGAGCGGGTGAAGACCCAGCCCGGCCGGCGCGCCAAAACGCTGAGCAGCTGGAACTCCGTGAACGTCAGCTCCAGCGCCTTGCCGCCGGCCAGCACCGCGCGGCGGCCCGGGTGGATCTCGAGTTCGTGGATCGTAACGACTTTGGTGTCGTCCAGGGCCCCTTTGGAACGGCGCCGCAGCACGGCCTTGACCCGCGCCATGAGCACCCGCGGGCTGAAGGGCTTGGTGATGTAGTCGTCGGCGCCGATTTCAAGCCCGGTCACGACGTCCGCGTCCTCGCCCTTGGCGGTCAGCATCACGACCGGCACTCCCCGGGTCCGGGCGTCGGCCTTCAGCGCCTTGGCCACCTCGAGCCCGTCCAGGCCCGGCAGCATCAGGTCCAGAACTATCAGATCGAAGGTGTCGAGCTTCGCCTTCTTAAGCGCCTCTTCGCCGGTGGCCGCCAGGGTCAGCTGGTAGCCTTCGCGGGCCAGGTGAAAACGGACCAGCTCCAGTATGTCCTCTTCATCGTCGACGACCAGGATGCGCTCTTTGGCCATGGGGGGGTGTCTCTAGTTTGGGTTGACTCAGATTAGCGATATTTTATCCGCCGATCAAATTATTTGTTTCGAATTGGCGTGGCGTTAGGGCAGGGTTAGTTTACGGTTAGGAGGCCGGAAGTCCGGCGCAGCGGATGTTTTTTCGCCCGTTGGGCGCGAGTCATGAAGATGCGAAGAATTGAAGCTCCCCGCCGGCGGCGGCGGGCCGTGCGCTCGGAGTTGCCGGTGGTATGTCCGGGGCCGGAGCGGCTGCCTGAGGACTTGCGTAGCGTACCACGGCTTGCAAAGCGCCTGGAATTAGTTTAAGTTTCTGAAAATTATAAACAAACGGAGTTCTTCGGTGACGCTTGAACGGGCAGTGCGTTTTCGCAAGCATCTCGGCAAGATAGGCGCCTTGATCTTTATTCTCTTTTTCGCCGCGCTGCTCGACAGCTGTGTTGCGCGGTTTCGAGAGCCGCTTTTCACGGTGCACTTGCTGCCGGGCGGAAGCGAGCTTGTCGACGGGCAGGTCGACCACGACCTGAAAGAGCCTTCCCGGTTGCGCGTCGAGACGACATCGGAAAGCGTGCAGTTGAAGATCGACCGGTTCCAGGCGAGCTTCTGGCTGGGCGGCAACATGTGGGTCGGCGCCATTTCGGCTGCGCCCGCCGCCGCCGCCGGTGCTTACGATCTGCGCGTGTTCGCCCGCAACCCGCCGGACCAACCGCCGGTGGCGGCTTTTCGCGCCGTCGTTTATCCGGACTACGCCGCGTTGCGGAAAAGTTATCTCTCTCTGGTTCGACAAACCTTCGACGTGCAACCGGGGATGGTCTCCCTGGCCTGCGTCGCCGCGCTCTTTTTTGTCATGGGGACGACCTACCTGCTCGGCCGAAAAATCGATCGCTTGCTTGCGGACCAGGGGAGAGCGGAAATTTTCATGGTCAAGACAGCCGCCGGCGGGGTCGAGGTCTGGTTCGGCCTCGGGAGCCGCCACGGCGTCGAGGCGGGCATGCGGGTGACTGTCAGCACGGAGAACGGTCAGCCGGTTTGCCTTGCCGTGGTGGAGCACGTGGAAACGGTAAACGCCATGGCGCTGGCCGACGGGTGCCCCGAGCGGTTGCCGAAAGGGGCGATCATCTCGCTGCCGGCGGCAGGCACTAAAAAAGAGTAGGGGGATCCCATGGAATACGTGATCATGGCCGTCGTTCTGATAGGCTCTGTTCTCATCGGATTGGAGATAGGCTCCCGTATCCGTAAAAAGCGTAAACCCTGAGGGGTTGAGCGATCCGCACGAGTTTCCCGCCGAATTTCCCCTGCTTTCTCCACCCTGATTCCCTTAAGTTTCTGAAAAATTGACCGAAAACAATGCCAAGGGGGACCCGGTGCACGGCATTGACGCCTTTGATTCGAACCAGGTTATCGGAGCCACCCTCGGCAGCGCCACGATCATCAACGAGCTGGCGCGGGGCTCCATGGGAGTGGTGTTCGTCGCCTTTCAGCAGAGCCTGAAACGCCGCATCGCGGTCAAGGTCCTGCCGAAAAGCATGTACACCGAGGAGTCCATTCGGCTCTTCGAACAGGAAGCTGAGGCGGTGGCCGGGTTGTCGCACCCGGGCATCGTGCCGATTTACGAAATCGGAGAAGCGCCGCAGTTCCGCTGGTTCACCATGCAGCTGATCGAGGGGGTTTCCCTGGCGGCCATGCTCCGGAAAATCGCCGGAAACCCGGTGCCCTCGCGGCGGATTTTGCCGATCCGGACCGCGCTGGCCATCATCCGGCAGACCCTCGAGGCCTTGAGTTTCGCTCACCGTCGCCAGGTGGTGCATCGGGACATCAAGCCTGAAAACATCCTGGTCATCGCAGCGTCCTCAGAGTCCTACATGCCCGTCATCACCGATTTCGGAATATCGCGGATCGTCTCCGTACCGGCCGATGCCATGCGGACGCCGAGAGGAAGCCCCCTTTACATGGCGCCGGAGCAGATTCTCGACTCCGACACCGATGCCCGGGCGGACGTTTATGCCGTCGGCACGCTATTGTTCCGGGTCCTGGTCGAGGCGCTGCCCCTGATCGACCACGCATCGGTCGATACGCTTCTGGCGGCGAAGCTCTCGGGCCGGGGGATCTTCAGCCGCACCCCTTCCCAGGCCAACCCCCGGCTGCACCCGGAAATGGACGCCGTGGTGGCCGCCGCCACGGCCCATGACCCGCAGGGGCGCTATGGATCCTGCCGGGAGTTTCTGACGGCACTCTCGGGGTATGAGCGCAGGCACCTGGGGACGCGCTGACCATGCTTAACACGGCGTCCATCAAAAAGGGGTATCACAAGGCGGGCAAGTCCTTCGTGCTCATGTTCAACCGCGTTTCCATGTACGGGCCCGGCCACCCGTTTTCAGTCCAGGCCGTCGATGAATTCCACCAATCCATCAAGGACCTGCTGCAGACCACCTCGCCGGTGGTCCTGATCTACACCCGAAACCAGTTTTTTTTCGAGGACGAGCCGCTCGACCGGAACCTGAACTTTTTCAAGATGGCCTCGCATTTCAAGAAAACCGATGTGACATCCATCTCGATTGAAAAAGGCCTGCAGAAAGACGAGGTGGAGAATTTCGTCCGGATCTTCCTGGACGCGCGCAGCTACCCGGGCGCCGAGGCGATGCGCAACGCCGCCGCCGCGCGGCAGGTCCGCCACATTCGGATCAACCACATCTTCTACCAGAAAGTGACCGAAGACGACCAGGTCGTCGCAAAATCGACGGCCCGAAAAAACGAACAGCTCAGCGGCGAACTGGAAAACTCCCGCGAGGTCCAGGACGCGTTGGGCATGATTGCCGGCAAACTGTTGATGGAGGAGCTGGATCAGCGCCTGACGATCAAGCGCTTGATCGCCGACCCCGAAGCCGTCTCCCGCGGGATGGTGGAAAAGGGCCTGGCCGAACAGCTGGACGGGGAAAAAGCGCAGGGCGCGGCGGCGCCGCCGTATTCGATCACCCGGCACCTGGGAGAGATCGGCGCCGAGATCCGGCAGCTCCTCGACGGTGGCGCTTCCTTGGCGCTGCCGGAGCTGGCGCAAGCGCTGCTGAAAATGAAGCGCGAGCTGCTGAAGGAGATCGAGGCCCAGAGGGCCGTCGGCATCGTGCTCGATCCGGACGAAGAGATCCGCGAGCAGGCCGATTCCCTTGCCGACACGGTAATCCTGGAGTTGATCCGGAAGGAATACGACCGGGGCAAGACATCGGTGGAGCGGCTGGCCTTCATCCTGGAGCGCATCCTTCCCGGCCCCGGGGAGCTCGCGCGGCTGCTCCCGGGTATCAGAGACTGCCTGCTGGGCGAGGGCATGCCGGTGTCGGACTTCTCGAAGCTGATTCAGCAGATCGGCGCGGACCGGCAGCACGAAGGGATCGTGCAGGCGGTTTCGCAGGCAGCGGAGGAGATCGGGGCCGATGGGAACGAGATCCTGGAGCGCTTGAAATCAGACCCCGGGGGCTTCACCCGGCTGCTGTATCTGGCCGCCGAGATCGAAAAGGAGTCCGGCAGCTCGAAACCCCTGTGCGACATCCTGGTCGACCACCTGGAGCGCATCGCGCCGAAGCTGGCCGGCGGCGGGGACGGCACCCGCGTCGAGGCCGGCGTGGAGGCCCTGCGCCGGGTGATTCTCCGGTTCAACTCCGGCGTGGTGGACGGCCTGCGTGAAAACGAGGTGGACGCGCAATTCGTCGGCGATGTCGAACGGCGTCTGCAGGAACGACTCGATGCCAGTGTCGCGGCCATCCGCGCGGAACTTTCCCAGTACCAGGCGGCCTTGAAACCAAACGGCCCGGACCGGCGCACGCTCCTGCAGAAGCTTGAAGACGATCTTCCCGCAGGCCATGGGCTCAAACCGATTTTAAGGAAGATCGGCGCGGACTTCCACGCCCAGGGGGTGGATGAAAACGACTTTCAGAAAATCCTCGAGCGCATCGACGCCGAGCGCCGGAAAACCCGCAAGTCCGAAAAGAAGATCGATGAGGTCGTTTTTGGCAAAAAGCAAACGTACACGCTTCTCGACATCGAGATGGCCCGCGCGAGCCGCTACGGCACCGACCTGAGCGCGGTTGCGTTTTCAATTTATCGGACGGGCGATCGGGGCTCGGGCGGCAGCGGCGAGGGGGCTCCGGTAGAGGCCACGACCGCGATCCTCCGAAAACTGCGGGAGCATCTTCGCGCCACGGACTGGATCGGTATGGTAACCCGCCGGTTGTTCCTGGCGGTGATGCCGATGACCACTTACAAGGAAGCCCACCTGGTGTCTCGGCGTCTGCTGAAATCGATGAACGCTCGACCCGTATCCGTATCGGGCCGGCCGGTTTCCTTCAAAATCGCCGGGTCGGTGATCCACTACAACCGCCGGCGGATGGCCGACGTTCGGGCCTTCATGCAATTCGTCGAGAACGATCACACGGAGGTAGCCCACCGGCTGCGCAATCTTCAGGATTTCATGTGACGAGGTGGATTCGATGGCGGTGCTCTCGCTCAACTTCAAAAGCCAGCGCCTGGAAAGCTTTCCGATCGGCATGGGAGATACGTTCATCATCGGGCGGCAGGACGGAAACGACATCGTGATCGACAACCTGGCGGTTTCCTTTCACCACGCCAAGATCGAGTCGATCGGGGAGGAGTTCCTGCTCATCGATCTCCACAGTGAAAACGGCACGTTTGTCAACGAGCAACCCATCAAGGCGCACTGGCTGATCGACGGCGACCTCATCACGATCGGCAAGCACACGCTGAGGTTTTCCAATCCCCGGAACCAGGCTCTCCAGGAGAGGATCGCCCCGTCGATCATCCAGACGATGCAGATGGACACCACGAAATTCCGGGAGCTCCTCCGGAAAAACAACATCCCCGTTCCCCGCGAGGTCAGCCCTCAGCGCACCCTCGTCCCGGTGCTCGGTTTTCTCAGCGAGCGCCGGAAGGACTTCGAGCTGGGCGACCGACCGGTCGGCATCGGCAGGGACGCGACGGCGGACATCGTCGCCCGCGGGGTCTTTGTCGCCAAAACGGCGGCGGTGATCAACCGCCTGGAAGACGGCTGGTACCTCAGCCGCGTCGGCGGCCTCGCACGGGTGAAGCTGAACGGCGTTGCCGTCAAGGCCCCCGTGCGCCTGCGCCGCCTGGACGTCATCTCTCTCGGGAGGCTGAAGATGCAGTTTCTCGAGCGCTCGTGAGGAAAACGCGGGCGGCCGCAGGCTCCACCAGATGTGCGCCGGCGGAAGGATCCAGCGGGGGGCGGAGCAACTTATTCTATAAAGTACTCGGTTTTTTCGGTCACGCTCGTCTTGATGAGATTCAAGGTCTCGGTCAAGGCGGCGATCACGTTTTCGCGGATGTCCCCGGCCACCACCAGGAACATGACGTCGTCGCCGACGGCGAGGTCCCGGTCCGCGGCGATGGCCACCAGGATGTCGATGATGCCGGCGCGCTGCTTCTGCTCGGCCAGGATGCGGGCGAGGCGGCCGTGGTCGACGGCGACCCGCAGACCTCTGACCTTCCGGCCGTCCCGCGCGTGGCCGCGCACAACCCCGTTGTGACACAGCACCATGCCGGCCTTGGGGAAATCAGGGTGCCGACGGATGTCGGCGATCATGCCGGCAAGGTCCATGCGTCCTCCGCTTTCATCGTGCGCTGCGCAAGCGCTTCGGCCCGCGCCAGGTCTTCCGGGGAGTTGACGTTGAAAAAGGAGACCAGCTCCGGATCCTTCTGGCGCAACACCTCCTCGGGGATTTTTTTGATCCGTTTTCCGGACAGCGCCAGCTGGATTTTGAACTTGTGTTGCAGGATGTGCTCTTCCGCGGCTTTCAGGCAGCGCTGCGAATAAGCCGCGCAGAGGGGCTCGAGGCCCGCGGAGACCTGGGGGATGACGAGGTCGATCCCCGGCTCGAGGTGGTCCAGCACGGTTTCAACCACTTCCTTTTTCAAGAACGGGGTGTCGCAGGCCGAGAAAAACGCGAAGGGGTGTCTGGCGTAAAAAAGCCCGGCGTGGATCCCCGTGAGCGAGCTACGCACCGGGAAAACATCGGCCACGATCAGCGCGTCCCAGCCGAGAAACTCCCTGGGGCTGTTGGTCACCAGGATGATCTCGTCAAAAAGTTCGGTGTAGACCGCAAACAAGCGGTCCAGGATGCGAATCCCGCCGACCTGCAGCAGCGCCTTGTTTTCGCCGCCATAGCGGGAGCTCAACCCGCCGGCGAGAATCACCCCGGAGCACGGCTGTCTCATCTTCTCTCCATCCCCTTGCGGCGGGAGCATAGGAAAATTCCTCGTTGAAATCAAGCGGCCATCGGAAAGACCGGATGATGCGCGGAGAGTGGCTGTCTGAAAAGACCTTGCGGGGCGAGGATCGGTTTTCAGGAGGCCAAATCCCTTGACGTTTTGAGCAGGTTCTACTTTACTGAAGCGTGCGATAGCTGAGTCGCGTTTCTGAACCGCCTTTGACAAACGTCGCTTTTTTGAAAAACCGACCAAGGGTGCATATCGGCTTGTTTTCCATGGAGGGGAAAAAATGGGCAAACCTGTTTTCAAAGGCCGCGGGTTCTGGCCTTTTTTCTACACTCAGTTTTTCGGAGCCTTCAACGACAACGTACTAAAGAACGCCCTGGCGATCTTAATCACTTACAAGGCCTATTCGGTCGGCGGGATATCCCCCGAGCAGATGGTCTCGCTTTGCGGCGGCATATTCATATTGCCGTTTTTCCTGTTCTCGGCGGTTTCAGGTCAATTGGCCGACAAATTTTCAAAGCCCAGGCTCATCCGGTTGGTCAAGGCGCTCGAAATAGCGATCATGAGCCTGAGCCTTTTCGGCTTTGCCTCTGAAAATATGGCCCTGTTGCTGGTGGCGCTGTTTCTGATGGGGATGCACTCCACGCTCTTCGGTCCGGTGAAATACAGCATCCTGCCGCACATTCTCGACAGTGATGAACTGATAACGGGCAACGCCTACGTGGAGACCGGAACTTTTATCGCGATTCTTTTGGGGTCCATTTTCGGGGTGCAGGCCATATCCATGCAGGGGGGCGCATGGGTCGTCGGCATGGCCGCGGTCGCCGTCGCCGTGCTTGGGTTTGTGCTGAGCCTAAGGATTAAGCCCATTGAACCGGTGGCCCCCGGGCTCAGATTGAACCTGAATCCGGTTACAACCACGGTCGAGGTGTTGCGCCTCACCCGAAACGTGAAGAGCGTTTTCAACTCGATCCTGGGAATCTCCTGGTTCTGGTTCATAGGGATCGCGATGCTTTCGATGGTTCCGGTCTATTGCAAGGAGCTGTTGCAAGCGGACGAATCGGTGGTGACGTGGTTTCTCGTGCTTTTTTCCATCGGGATCGGGGTCGGTTCCATGCTCTGCGAGCGGCTGAGCTTCAAGCGGACGGAGCTGGGCCTGGTGCCGATCGGCTCCCTGGGCATATCCCTGTTCGCCCTAGACCTTTTCTGGGTGGGCCAGCCGCCGGAGTTCGCCTCGGTAGGGCTCCAGTCGCTAACGCATTTTTTGAGCACGACCCCGGGGAAAAGGATATCTCTCGACATATTCTTCTTCGCCGTGTCGGGCGGTTTTTTCACCGTTCCGCTCTACACATTTATCCAGCAAAGATCGAAAAAGGAGACCCGATCGCGCGTCATCGCCGGGAACAATATCCTGAACGCACTGTTCATGGTGGTCTCATCCCTTTTCCTGGCCGCGCTCTACCATTACCATTTCAGTTTTCCTCAGATATTTCTGGTTCTGTCCGTGTTGAACGTGATGGTCGCTGTCTATATCTATACGCTCATACCGGAGTTTCTGCTGCGGCTCATGGCCTGGGGGCTCTCCAACATCATCTACCGCCTGAAAGTCACCGGCCGTGAAAATCTGCCGGCGGAGGGCCCCTTTGTCATCGCCTGCAACCATGTCACCTTCATGGATAGTTTCATCGTCGCCAGCGGCTGCCCCCGGCCGGCTCGATTCGTGATGCACTACAAATACCTCGACATGCCCTTTGCCAGCCGTATTTTCCGGGACAGCAAAGTCATTCCCATCGCCGGCGCCTTGGAAGACCCGGCGGTGCTGGAGGCGGCATTCAACAAAATCGCGGCGGAACTGCAAGATGACGAGGTCGTCTGCATCTTTCCCGAAGGAGAGCTGACGCGAAACGGCCGGATGCGAAAATTTAAATCCGGTATCGAAAAGATAATACAGCGAACCCCGGTACCGGTGGTGCCGGCTTGTTTAAACGGCCTCTGGGGCAGCTATTTCAGCCGAAAGTACCGCGGAAAGGACCGCAGGCCTTTCAGAAGAAAGCGCTCCCGTATTTCGCTGGAATTCGGCCGGCCCATACCCCCCGCGGAGGTGACCGCTGAGAGGGTATTTGCGGCCGTGAGCCAGATGAAGGTTGAAGAGGCCTGAGGCCGGCCGCCGCCCCACCCCGCGCTTTCGCCGGATGCGGGAATTGGACCTGTTTGGTTGCCGAGCCGTAAAACAGTTTGATATCTCGCGGCAGCCTGGAGTAGATATTAAGCTCTAAACGCTCACGCCACAGGAAAGGCCCCTCCCATGGGAACCGCCGAGCACAAACACGAGGCCCCGAAGAAGGTGACGATCGCCATCCTCACCCTGTCCACCACCCGCAGCCTGAAAGAGGACACCAGCGGCCATTGGATCAAGGAGATGGCTTCCGGGATCGGGCATGAGGTCCTCTATCACCGGGTCGTCCCCGACGATGCCGCCACCATCACCATGACGGTGCGCGAAATCACCGAGAACCTTAAGCCGCAGGTGCTGCTGCTGACCGGGGGCACCGGCATCACGCCGCAGGATGTGACCATCGAGGCGGTCCAACCGATGTTCACCAAGGCGCTTTCGGCCTTCGGCCCGCTCTTTGCCCAGCTCAGCATGCGGGAGATCGGCTCGGCGGCCATCCTGTCGCGCGCCACGGCCGGTATCATCGGCCCGACGGTCGTGTTCTGCATGCCGGGCAGCCTGAACGCCTGCAAGCTTGCCTGCGGCCGGCTGATTTTCCCGGAGCTCGGGCACCTGGTCAAACATTTGAAAGGCGCTTGAAATTTCAGTGGTTTCTGCATATATACCGCATGTCATAAAAATGTTCCGGGAAAAAGGAGGGCGGCATAAGTGGTTGTAGCAAAACCGCGCCCGTCAAACGGAACGTTATTTTGACAGCCACTATAAAGCGCACGGTGGTGAACCGGTTTGAGACTATTCCCCGCAGGCGCAACCGGCGGGGATAATTTTTTAACGGAGGAGGTTGGGATGGTTGATCAAAAGGTCAAGACGAAGGTTTGCTCCTGGAACGAATGGGACCCGCTCAAGCACGTGATCGTGGGCCGGGCCGACGGCACCCAGGTCCAGGCGCCGGAGCCGGCGGTCGAGCGCGACTGGCCGGAATACGGGTTCCCGCTCGGCACCTACGGCCCGCTGCCCAAGGAGATGGAGGCGAAGGCCAACGAGCAGCTCGACAACTTCGCGCGCATTCTCGAGCAGCGGGGCATCCGGGTGGACCGGCCCACGCCGATCGACTTCAGCCAGGCGGTCCAGACCCCGGACTGGAAGCAGGCCAGCATGTTCGGCTGCATGCCGCCCCGCGACGTCCTGCTCACGGTCGGAAACGAGATCCTCGAGGCCACCATGTCCTGCCGCAGCCGCTGGTTCGAGTACATCGTCTACCGGCCGCTGCTCGAGCGCTATTTCCAAGAAGACCCCGACTTCCGCTGGGAGGCGGCGCCCAAACCGCGGCTGACCGAGCGCACCTACAAAAAGGATTACTGGAAGCACTTCGAAGCCATGAGCGAGGCCGAAAAGCTCGAACGCACCAAGGCCCGGGACTGGGTGCTGACCGAGGCCGAGCCCTGCTTCGACGCGGCCGACGTTGCCCGCTGCGGACGGGACCTGTTCGTGCAGCAGTCCACGGTCACCAACGCCGCCGGCATCCGCTGGCTCAAGCGGCACTTCCGCAACCACCGCGTGCACTCGGTGATCTTCAAGGAGGACGCGCCGATGCACATCGACGCCACGTTCGTGCCGCTCAGGCCCGGGCTGGCGCTTTCCAACCGCCAGCGCAAACCGCTGACCCCCGAGATGGTGGATCTTTTCAAGAAAAACGACTGGCAGATCGTCGAGTGCGCCAAGCCGGCCCACGACAAGAAGGCCAAGCTCTCCTTCTGCAGCGTGTGGCTGTCGATGAACATCCTCATCCTGGACCCCAAGACGGTGTGCGTCGAGGCCTCCGAGAAGGAGCAGATGGAGCAGTTCGACAAGCTGGGCTTCGAGGTGGTCCCGGTGCCGCTCTGGGATGTCGCGGCCTTCGGCGGCGGGCTGCACTGCGCCACGGCGGATGTCTACCGCGAGGGGACGCTCGAGGACTACTTCCCGCACCAGATCCCCGGCTTCTGACAGGCTGATGATAAACGCCCACCTGCGGCGTTGCGCTTCATCCCGCCCTCACTGCGGCGTACGAATCAGTACGCCTCGTGAGGCGGGATTCGCGCGCCTTGCACCTGGGCGTTTCTGATCCGCCCGAGACCCCCGTTCAAACCGCATCGACAAGCTTGCTACGAACATCTCCAGGCCGTGCGAGACCGTGGCGCGTGAGAGGAGTGGCTCGCTTTTTTTCAGCAATGTCAACCTCGAAGCAGATGAGAGTATCTAAGCCAGATTCCTTTCCTGCCAGCGAATGGCCGACTTGTTCGAAGCCGCATCGGGTCCCGAGGATTGCGGTCTTAAAACGTGCAGATATAGACCGGTATGAGTTGTTATTGGCGGTCGCCGATTTTGAGTGCTTTCATCCGACGTATCACGAAACGACCATTTCTGAGATAGTGCTGAACTGTCTGAAGAGTTGACTGACCTACCACCTCCGTCGGGCTGAACTAAATATGCAATTTTCAAAAACAACATATCATCTGCTAATCCCAATTCCACCGAACTTACCTGGTACGATGTAAAGCAAGCATTGCTGGACCTAGATTCTCCACCGAAGAAAATCTCTAAAAATAGGTCATCTCGTAGTTGACGTTTCACCTTGCCGCTGTATTTTGCTCAAATATGCTGTCAGGTGCCCACTCCTTTAACCACCGCTCTGGAAACCGAAAATTACAACCGGAATACAATAACATCCCACAAGAATTGAAGGGTTTTTATTCAACTAAAACAGTGAAAGGAGGAAAAACATGAAACCTACCTTGAAAACATTGGCTGTTCTGTTAGCCGTGGCCGTTGCTTTGGCAATGGCCGCAGGGCCGACCAATGCACAGACAGCCGGTAAGAAACCGAACATTCTGGTCATCTGGGGTGACGACATCGGCGGCTTCAACATCAGCGCCTACAACCAAGGCATGATGGGCTATAAGACGCCAAACATCGACCGCATCGCCAAAGAAGGCGCTCTGTTCACTGACTGGTATGGCCAACAGAGTTGCACGGCCGGCCGCGCCGCATTCATCACTGGCCAATCGCCCATCCGCACCGGCCTGACCAAGGTCGGTCTGCCCGGAGCGCCGGAAGGCATGAAGAAGGAAGACCCGACCATCGCAGGGTTGCTCAAGCCGCTCGGTTACGTCACCGGCCAGTTCGGTAAGAATCACCTCGGCGACCGTGACGAGATGCTGCCGACCAATCACGGGTTCGACGAGTTCTTCGGCAACCTCTACCACTTGAACGCCGAGGAGGAACCGGAGAATGCCGACTACCCGAAGAACCCCGAGTTCAAGAATAAGTTCGGCCCACGCGGCGTCATTCACAGCTTTGCTGGCGGCAAGATTGAGGACACCGGCCCGCTGACCAAGAAGCGAATGGAAACGGTGGACGAGGAAGTCACCAACGCGGCGCTTGGTTTCATAGACAAGGCCGTCAAGGACGGCAAGCCGTTCTTCGTATGGTGGAACAGCACCCGCATGCACATCTTCACGCACCTCAAGCCTTCGTCCGTCGGCAAAACCGGTCTCGGCATTTACGCCGACGGGATGGCCGAACACGACGCGATGGTGGGCCAGTTGCTCGCCAAACTCAAGGAACTGGGCGTGGAAGACAACACCATCGTCATGTATTCCACCGACAACGGCGCGGAAACATTCACCTGGCCCGACGGCGGCACCACCATGTTTCGCGGCGAGAAAAACACCCAATGGGAAGGCGGCTTCCGCGTGCCGACCGTGATTCGCTGGCCCGGCGTCATCAAGCCCGGCACGGTCATCAACGACATCGGCGCGCATGAAGACATGCTGGCCACGCTGATCGCGGCGGCGGGCAATCCCAACGTGAAAGACGAACTGCTAAAGGGAAAGAAAGTCGGCGACATGACCTACAAGGTCCACCTCGACGGCTACAACCTGATGCCCGCGCTCAAGGGAGAAGCCGAGTGGCCCCGCAAGGAGTTCATTTATTGGACGGACGATGGCAGCGTGGCGGCGCTGCGCTACAACAACTGGAAGGTCACCTTCCTGAAGCAGGACGCCGAAGGTCTCAAGGTATGGCAGCAGCCCTTCACCCCACTGCGCGCCCCCATGCTGACTAATCTGCGCATGGATCCCTTCGAGCGCGCAGAGCACGAGAACGCGATGGGCTACCAGCGGTGGTACCTCGAACACATGTTCGCGATCGCTCCCGCGGGCGCTTATGTCGGCCAGTGGCTGCAGAGCTTCAAGGAATTTCCGCCGCGCCAGAAGCCCGGCAGCTTTAACCTCGACCGTGTGATGGAGGCAGTAACGAGTGGCTCAAAACAGTGATCCGGCACGATCAGAAATCAGGGCAAATCTAAGGGGTCGCACTCGATCTCGCCGAGTGCGGCCCTTCGTTTTTGTGCACGGAGGGTTACTAAGGAAAGTTTTTATGAAAAGTTTGTTCGCCTTGCTCCTGATCTTAAACGCGGCCATGGCAGCCGCTCCGCTGCCATCCTGGAACAACACTGCACTAAAAAAACATCATCGCTTTCGTCGATCGAGTCGTCAAGGAAAGCTCTCCAGAATTTGTTCCAGTTGCCGACACACTTCATCTGCTTCAACGTGAACTGGAAATTCTGGACAAGGGTGTCATTCCCGCGATGGGAGACATGTTGTGACTGCGGCGATGAATAGAATTGCCGGGAACTTTTGAAAATTTGATGGTGTTGTTCAGGGAATCTCAGCCAGGCGTACTCCAAAAAAGTGTGGAGATGATCTTGACAGGGAGAAACCTGGATAGATTGTGTCTCAAAAATATATCATACAAGAATTGAATCCCGCCATTCATTTGTTATTGACAGCCTGAACTGATGTGTTTTCTATCATGCTGCAGGCGATGCAGCAGGCGATATCCGGATTATATTGCGATCTGAAAAGTGCAGCCGGTAGACCGCAGTTGAAACACATGCGAAAACGGCTGCTCCTCCGTGATGCAAATGTCATCGTCAACGGGACTGGGGCCGGCGGCCGGCCTCAGGCTTTGAGCTTCTTCCCGGCGCTCCAGGCCTTCCCCGCTGCCTCTCCCACGCGCCAGTAGCGGTTGTCGGGCATGGTCAGGGTGAAGGGGTTTATCTTCTGGACGTCCGGCTTGCCGTCGGTGAGATAGCGCTCCTCGGAGTAGGCCTCGACGATGTCGCCGATGTAGAGCGTGTCGAAGGGCAGCTTGACCGCCTGGTGCAGGCGGCAGGTCATGCTGACGGGGCACTCCCGGATCAGCGGGGCGCCGGGCAGGCTGCCGTAAAAGACGTCGAACAGATTGGATTTGTCGACTTTCCGGCCGGAGACGATCCCGCAGTAGTCGGTTTTCTCCATCAGGGCCGTGTCCGGCACGTTGACGCTGAAGGCGCCGTTGGCGTCGATTCCGGTGTTGGTGTGGTGGTCCCCCAGGGCCACCAGGATCATGGGCGGCTTGAAGTTGGCGCGCGTTACCCAGGCGACCGCCATGAAGTTGGGTTTGCCGTCCACCACCGCACCGACGATCACCATCGGCATGGGGTAGACGAAGGCGTTGCTGTCGATCTTGATCTTGTCCATGGAATCCTCCTTCAGGGTGAGAGCCCCCGCCCCTTGATCCCCTCCCGCCAGGGGAGGGGAAAGCAGACGGAACGTCCCGGATCGAGTATCTGCCAGTCAGATCTCCAGCACCATCCCCACCTCGTCGCACTTGAAATACTTGGGGCAGCGGCTGCACTCGCCCCAGACCTTGGGCGGCAGTTCGTCGCGCAGCTTGCGCGTGAAACCGAGCC
>CAZLSV010000046.1:0-7951 GCA_964562235.1 uncultured Desulfatibacillum sp. | reverse complement strand
CGAAGAACTCCTCGGAGAGAGTGAAGGTGAAGAGGCGTTTGACGCCGAGTTGCCCGGCCTCGCCCTTCAGAAACTCCACCAGGCGCCGCCCTAATCCCTGCTTCTGGTAGTCGGGGTGGATCGCCATGGAGCGGATCTCGGCCATGTCGTCCCAGAGCACGTGCAGGCTGCCGCAGGCGACGATCCGGCCGCCCTGGCCTTCGTCATAGATCACCGCGAAGTCCCGGATGTTCTCGAAAAGGTACTGGGGGCCGCGCGGGAGCATGAGGTTCTGGGAGGCAAACCCGTTCACCAGCTCGAGCAGCTCCTCCACGTCGGAGATGCGTGCCTTGCGGATCGGAAAATAGCCCTCCTCGTGCCCGTTGAGCACATCCGGATAGGCGACCTTCGGTCGCTCCTCTTCGGGGACCTCATCCGGGGGCGGGTCGACAAAGTCGTTGGCCATGGCGAAACCTCATCGGCAATCTCAACAAGATGCCTTGCTGCGAATCCATTAATTCTGAAACGGGTCTTCTCTCTGACGGTTCAACACATGCGCGCCGCTGCGGCGCTCATGAATAAAACTCCTGCAGGCAGCGATACTCGTGCGGAGTTCTCTGGTTGGCCCGCAGGCCGCGGACGATGGCCTCCGCCGCTGAAAGGGTCGTGATGAAGGGCACGCGGTACTTGATGGCCGCCCAGCCGATGGCGTACTCGTCCTGCCGCGCCCGGTGGCCGAGGGGCGTGTTGATGATCAGGCTGATGGTGCCGTTCTTGATGTCGTCCACCACGTTGGGCCGTCCCTCGCTCACCTTGAGCACCGGCTTGACCGGAATACCCCGGCCGCCGATGTAATCGGCCGTCCCGTGGGTGGCCACCAGCTCGTAGCCCAGCTTGTGGAGGTTCTCGGCGATGGGAAGGATCCGGGCCTTGTCGTTGTCGTTCACGCTCAGAAACACCTTGCCCTGCTTGGAGATCGCCACCCCGGTGGCCTCGAAGGCCTTCATCACGGCGCCGCCGAAGGTGGGGGCGATGCCCATGACCTCGCCCGTGGAGCGCATCTCCGGCCGGAGGAAAACGTCGGCCTTGTCGAAGCGGTCGAAGGGAAAGACCGACTCCTTGACCGCCACGTAGGGCAGCTCGATGGCGAAGCGCACCCCCAGCTCGTTTAGTTTTTTCCCGGCCATGACCTGCATGGCGACTTTGGCGACCGGGATGCCGGTGGCCTTGCTGACGAAGGGCACCGTGCGGGAGGCGCGCGGGTTCACCTCCAGAATATACAAGGTGTCGTAGAGGATCGCGAACTGGATGTTGATGATGCCCTTGACCTTGAGGTGGCTGGCGATGATCCGGGTGGTTTCGATGATGTCGTCGCGCTGCTCGCGGCTGAGAAGGTAGGGCGGCAGCACGGCCATGCTGTCGCCGGAGTGCACCCCGGCCTCCTCGATGTGCTGCATGAGCCCGCAGACCTCGGTGTGCTCGCCGTCGGAGATGGCATCCACGTCGAACTCGTAGGCGTCCTCAAGGAAGCGGTCAAGGAGCACGGGGTGCTCCTCGGAGGCCTTGACCGCGCGCTGCATGTAGTTTTCGAGCGAGCCCATGTCATAGACGATCTCCATGGCCCGGCCGCCGAGCACGTAGGAGGGCCTGACCATGAGAGGGAAGCCGATCCGCTTCGCGACCTCGAGCGCCTCCTCCACCGAGGTGGCCGTGGCGTATTGCGGGTGGGCGATGTCGAGGGAGTCCAGCAGCGCTCCGAAGCGGTCGCGGTCCTCGGCCAGATCGATGGAGTCCGGCGAGGTCCCCCAGATCGGCACCCCGGCCTTCTCCAGGGCCAGCGCCAGCTTGAGCGGTGTCTGGCCGCCGAACTGGATGATGACCCCGTCGGGCTTTTCCAGCTCGATCACGTTGAGCACGTCCTCATAAGTCACCGGCTCGAAGTAGAGCTTGTCGGCCACGTCGTAGTCGGTGCTGACGGTCTCCGGGTTGCAGTTGATCATGATGGCCTCGATGCCGAGCTGCCGCAAGGCCATGATCCCGTGCACGCAGCAGTAGTCGAACTCGATGCCCTGGCCGATGCGGTTCGGGCCGCCGCCCAGGATGATCACCTTCCGGCGGGTGGAGGGGGCCGACTCGTTTTCCGCGTCGTAGGTCGAGTAGAAGTAAGGGGTGAAAGACTCGAACTCCGCCGCGCAGGTGTCGACGATCTTGTAGGAGGGCATGACGCCGGCCGCTTTGCGGATGCTGCGGACCTCCTTTTCGCTCTTGCCGGTGAGAAACCCGATGTGCTTGTCGGAAAACCCCATGCGCTTGGCCGCGCGCAGGGTCTCCGCCCGCAGGGTGCTGCGCTCGGCGTACTCGCGCGCGATCACGCCCTCGAACTCCACCAGCTGCCGCAGGTTTTCGAGAAACCAGATGTCGATTCCGGTCAGCCGGCCGATCTCCTCGGGGGTCATCCCCAGGTTGAGCGCCTGCCAGATTTTAAGGATGCGCTCCGGCGTGCCCGAGCGCAGGTCGTCCATGAGGGCCGGGCGGGTGATCTTCCCGATGGCGGCGTTGTCCCGGGCGTGGAAGCCGGTCCAGCCGTTTTCGAGCGAGCGCAGGGTCTTGTTGAGCGCCTCTTTAAAGGTGCGGCCGATGCCCATGGCCTCGCCCACGGATTTCATCTGCGAGGTGAGCCGGTGGTCGTTGCCGGGGAATTTCTCGAAGTCCCAGCGCGGCACCTTGACCACGACGTAGTCGATGGCCGGCTCGAAGGAGGCCGGGGTCTTGCGGGTGATGTCGTTGGGGATCTCGTCCAGCCGGTAGCCGACGGCGAGCTTGGCCGCGATCTTGGCGATGGGGAACCCCGTCGCCTTGGAGGCGAGCGCCGAGGAGCGCGACACGCGCGGGTTCATCTCGATCACCACCATCTCGCCCGTCTCGCGGTTGAGCGCGAACTGGATGTTCGCCCCGCCGGTCTCGACCCCGATGCGGGCCACGATCTTCTTGGCGGCGTCGCGCATGTTCTGGTACTCGACGTCGGTCAGGGTCTGGGCGGGCGCGACCGTGATGCTGTCGCCGGTGTGAACGCCCATGGGGTCGAAGTTCTCGATCGAGCAGACGATGACGAAGTTGTCCGCGTGGTCCCGCATGATCTCCAGCTCGTACTCCTTCCAGCCGAGCACCGACTGCTCGATCAGCACTTCGGTCACGGGGCTGGCCGAAAGCCCCCAGCGGGCGGCCGCCGGGAACTCCTCGCGGTTGTAGACGACGCTGCCGCCGATCCCGCCCAGGGTGTAGGAGGGCCGGATGATGAGCGGAAAGCCGATCTGCTCGGAAATCGCGATGGCTTCCTCCACCGTGCGCACAATGCCCCCGTCCGGCACCTGGAGGCCGATCTCGCGCATGGCGTTGCGAAAAAGCTCGCGGTCCTCGGCCAGCTGGATGGTTTCGAGGTTGGCGCCGATCAGCTCGACCCCGTACTCCTCCAGGACCCCTCTTTTGGCAAGCTCGACGGCGAGGTTCAGGCTGGTCTGCCCTCCGAGGGTCGGCAGCAGGGCGTCGGGGCGCTCCATTTCGATGATCTTGGCGATGGCCTCGGCCTGCAGCGGCTCGATGTAGGTGCGGTCGGAGAACTCCGGGTCCGTCATGATCGTGGCCGGGTTGCTGTTGACCAGGATGACGATGAAGCCCTCCTCCCGGAGGGCCCGGCAGGCCTGGGTGCCGGAGTAGTCGAACTCGCAGGCCTGGCCGATCACGATCGGTCCGGAGCCGATCACCAGGATCCGTTTGATGTCTTTGCGTTTAGGCATTGAACGTTTCCATTTCCTTGATGAAGTGGTCAAAGAGATACTGGCTGTCGTGCGGGCCCGGGGCGGATTCGGGGTGGTACTGGACCGAAAAGGCTGAAAGCCGCTTGTGCCGGAAGCCCTCCAGGGTGTGGTCGTTCAGGTTGATGTGGGTGATCTCGACCAGATCCTTGGGAAGGCTTTCGATGTCCACGATGAACCCGTGATTCTGGGAGGTGATTTCGATCGCGCCGGTGGGCAGGTGCTTCACCGGGTGGTTGGCGCCGTGGTGGCCGAACTTGAGCTTGACCGTCCTGCCGCCCAGGGCGAGGCCCAGGATCTGGTGGCCCAGGCAGATGCCGAAGATCGGTTTTTTGCCGAGCAGGGCGCGCACGGAGTCGACCGCGTAGCCCACCGGCTCGGGGTCGCCCGGCCCGTTGGAGAGGAAGATCCCGTCCGGCTTCCAGGCCAGGATCTTCTCGGCCGGGGTCCGGGCGGGAAATACCTCCAGCTCGCAGCCGGACTTGTAAAGGGAGCGCAGGATGGAGAACTTCACCCCGAAATCGTAGACCGCCACCCGGTATTTCTTCTTCGGAATCGCGGTCGGCTTCTCGCCCAGGGGCCAGCCGTAGGAGGTGTCCGTGGTAACCTCCTTGACGATGTCGCGGCCGACAAGCTTCTCCCCGCGGCGCAGCTGCTCGAGCAGGGCGGGCAGCGGTTCACTGGAGGTGGTGATCAGGCCCATCTGCGCCCCGTGGTTCCGCAGGTGCCGGGTGAGGGCGCGGGTGTCGATGTCGTGAATCCCCACCACCCCGTGGAACTTGAGGTAGTCTTCCAGGGAGCGGTTGGCCTGCCAGTGGCTCACGATCGGGCTGAGCTCGCGGATGATGAAGCCTCCGGCGTAAATGCGCCGGGACTCGAAGTCCTCGGGGTTCACGCCGTAGTTGCCGATCTGGGGGTAGGTCATCGTCACCAGCTGGAAGTGGTAGGAGGGGTCGGTCAGGATCTCCTGGTACCCGCACATGGCGGTGTGAAAGACCACCTCTCCGATGGCTGTCCCCGGCTTGCCGAAGGAGAGGCCTTCGTAGTGGGTGCCGTCCGCGAGCAGCAGGCGAGCCTTCAAGGCTTTGGGCTTAATTTCCTTTTGGTCCATAATGTGGCTGGATACCCCCTTCTCTATTTTTTCCCCTGCCGGTGCTCCATTGCCCGGGTGGAGAGGTGTCCATCTTTAAGCCCGGTCGGCGTTTCTTCGAGTGGGAGCCTTCCCACAAAGAAAAGCGCGCTGGCCGTCAAGCCGGCCCCAAGCGCCATGCCGATACCCCAACACCCAGACACCTCAACACCCGGATACTAACTTCAGTCTCGTTTGAAAGCCGCGTAGTCCGGCTTGCGGTAGCGGCTCTCGCCGCCGCCGTCGATCGCGAGCAGCGCCTCCACCTTGAGCGGCAGGCCGAAGAGTTGGATGAACCCGTGGGCGTCCTTCTGGTTGTAAACGTCCTCTTGGCCGAAGGAGGCGTAGTCCTCGCGGTAGAGACTGAGCGGGCTCTTGCGGCCGGCCATGACGATGTTGCCCTTGTAGAGCTTCAGGCGCACGGTGCCGGTGACGTTTCGCTGGGTGGTGGCCACGAAGGCGTCGAGGGCCTCGCGCAGCTGGCAGAACCACTGGCCGTTGTAAACGAGCTCGGCGTATTTGACCGCGATGAAATCCTTGTACTGCATCGTGTACTTGTCCAGGCAGATGCTCTCCAGGGCCTGATGGGCCCGGCGGAGGATCGTGCCGGCCGGGGTCTCGTATACCCCGCGGCTTTTCATACCCACCAGGCGGTTTTCCACGATGTCGGCCCGGCCGATGGCGTGCTTTCCGCCGACGGCGTTCAGGCGGGTGAAGATCTCGACCCCGGAGAGCTTCTCGCCGTTCAGGCCGACGGGGGTGCCCTTTTCGAAATCGACCTCGATGTACTCCCCCTGGTCCGGCGCCTTCTCGGGGCTGACCGAGAGCTGGTACATCCGCTCCTCGGGCTCGTTCCAGGGGTTTTCCAGGACGCCGCCCTCGTGCGAGAGGTGGAAGATGTTGCTGTCGCGGCTGTAAATGTCCTTTTCGGTCTGGGCGATGGGCACGTGGTGCTGCTTGGCATAGCGGATGGCGTCTTCGCGGCTTCTGATCTCCCATTCCCGCCAGGGTGCGATCACCTTCAGCTTGGGGTTGAGCGCCATCACGGTGAGCTCGAAGCGCACCTGGTCGTTGCCCTTGCCGGTGCACCCGTGGGAGACGGAATCCGCGCCTTCGGCCTCCTCCACCAGTTTCTTGGCGATCAGGGGCCGGGCCATGGAGGTGCCGAGCAGGTAGTCGCGCTCATAGACCGCGCCGGCCTGCAGGGTCGGAAAGACGTAGTCCTGGAGGAACTCCTCGCGCAGATCCGAGACGATGAGCTTGCTCGCCCCGGAAGCCACGGCTTTTTGCTCCAGGCCGCTCAAGTCTTCGTTCTGGCCCAGGTCGGCCGTGAAGCAGATCACCTCGCAGCCGCCGTAGTTGTTCTTGAGCCAGGGAACGATCACCGACGTGTCCAGGCCGCCGCTGTAGGAGAGCACCACTTTTTTCGCTTTGCCTCTGTCCATGCCCCTGTTCCTCCTCTGTCTGGTGTGATTTCGGGAATAAAAAAACCCCGGCCGTGGCCGGGGTTTTCGTCGTTGAGCGGATTGTCAGGTCAATCGTGTCCAACTCTGAAAACACCCGGCCCGAGCCGGCTGCTACGGCGGCGGTTACGGGGGCGGCGGTTGGACAGTGAACCGAACATCGGATATTCCTTTTTAATCTACAACCGCTCTTATGGCAAATGGGCCATTCGATGTCAAGGGCAAAGTTGAACTTCGAGCCACCATCGGGTGCGTGTACATCCGCGCGTCAGGCCGCGCAAATCTTTTGTGCCCGGCGCCGTTGCAGGCGGCTCTGCAGAATCGGCCAGAAGAGCAGCGCCAGCGACACAAGGATCAGGCTGGCGCTGACCGGCCGGGTAAAGAAAACCGAGATGTCGTTGTTGGCGCCGATCATCGTTGTGAGAAAGTAGCGCTCGGCCAAGGGTCCCAAAATGACGCCCAGCACCAGCGGCGGCACCGGCAGATCGTAGCGTCGCATGTAATAGCCGCCGATCCCGAAAAACACCATGTACCACAGGTCGGAGCTGTCGTTGCGCAGGGCATAGGCGCCGACCAGGCAGAACATGATGATGAACGCGCCCATGATGTTTTCCGGGACCCGCATGAGTTCGGAAAAAAACTTGGCACAGATGTATCCCGCCAGGATCATCACCAGGTTGCAGAGCAACATCCCGGCGAAAACCGTGTAGACCGCCTCCGGGCTCTTGGTGAACAGAAGCGGCCCCGGCTGGATGCCGTGCAGCAGAAAGGCGCCCATCATCACCGCCGTGGCGCCGCTGCCGGGGATGCCCAACGTCAGCAGCGGGATCATGGCGCCGCCGACGGAGGCGTTAATGGCCGAGCTGGTGGAGTTCAGCCCGTCCCACGACCCTTGGCCGAACTCCTCCGGTTTCTTGCTGACCTGCCGCTCCACCCCGTAGCTCACGAAGGAGGCCACCGTGGCTCCGGCCCCGGGGATCGCACCGATGGTGGTCCCCACCCCGAACCCGCGCAGGAGAGACCCTTTCAGTTCCCAGATCTCCCTGAACGACAGCAGGTGGACCTTGGGCCGCTCCTTCATGGTCGGGTCGAGCACTTTGTTGCGCTCGCACAACTGGTCGAGCACCTCGCCGATGGCAAAAAGCCCGATCAGCACGATGGTGAAGTTGATCCCGGTTTCCAGCAGCCGCGAGCCGAAGGTGAACCGGGCCGCCCCGTACATGTCGTCGATGCCGATCGTGCCGAGCAGCATGCCGAGGAACAGGCAGATCAGCGAGGAGCCGACGGACTTGGTGTTGATGACCACCACGCTCACCAGCCCCAGGAACACGACCGCAAAGTACTCGGCCGAGGAGAAGGACAGGGCCACCTTGGCAAACGGCGGGGAGACGAGCGTCATCACCAGGCAGCTCAGGAATCCGCCCAGCGCGGAGCCCATGATGGCGACCCCGAGCGCCTTGGCCACATGGCCTTTTTTGTTCAGGGCGTAGCCCTCCCAGGTGGCGGGCACGTTCATGGGGTCGCCGGGGATGTTGAAAAGAATGCCCGTGATGGACCCGCCGAAGATG
>CAZLSV010000045.1:0-42073 GCA_964562235.1 uncultured Desulfatibacillum sp. | reverse complement strand
CCAGAACCGCCAGCAGAATCCCGCTGGCGATAGTGCCATAGGCAAAGAATTCGCCGGCCGTGAACTGCCGCGAGTCGTAGGCGATGGCGTTGGGGGCCGCACCCACCAGGAGTAAAAACGGCATGCCGGCCGTCACCAGAGCCGCATAGAGGATGACTTCGGCCGCCACACCCAGGTAGGGCGCGATGACCAGCGCCACCGGCAGCGAGATGGCGATAGCGGCCACGTTCATGATGAAGTTGGTCATCACCAGCACGAAGAACCCGATGCCCATCACGAACACGAACCAGTTGGCCTTCTTGAACAGCACCAGCCAGTTCACGGCGAGCCACTTGGCGGCTTCGGTCTGCCAGAGGCAGAAGCCGATGCTCATGGCGCCGCCGAAGAGCAGAATGATGTTCCAGGGGATTTCTTCGAGGTCCTCGATGTCCAGAATGTTGAAGATGAAAAAAAGAAGCGTGGAAATCAGGATGATGGCGGTCTTGTCGAGGGCGTTCAAGGCCGGGATGAACGAACGCAGAGAAAGCACGGCAACGCAGGTCAGGACGATGGCCGCGGCGAGGATTTCGTTTCGGCTAATTTTTCCGAGCTCGGCGTTGAGCTGCCTGGCCTTGGCCCGCAGGCCTGGGATCGATTTTTTCTCGGGCCGCAGGAACACCATGAAAAAGCCCCACAGGATGAAAGTCATCAGCCAGCCCAGGGGAGCCATGTAATACGTCAGCTCGAAAAAGCTGACCCCTTTCCCGGCGATGTCCTTGAAAAATCCGACCGCCACCGCCCCCCGCGCGGCGCCCAAAAGAGTGATGATACTGCCGGCGCCGGCGACATAGGCCATGCCGATGAAAAGGGCCTTGCCGAACTTTGTTTTCTTTTCGCCTTCGCCGTAAAGGGCGTAGATGGACATCAGCAGCGGGTACATGGTGGCGGCCACCGCCGTGTGGGCCATGATGTGGGTTAGGGCGGTGGTGACGACGAAGCATCCGAGCAGGATCATGCTGGTGTTTTCACCGACCACGGCCAGCATGGTGTAGGCGAGCCGTTTGGTGAGGCCGGTTTTTGTAAAGACCAGCCCGATCATGACCGAGGCGAAGATGAACAGCACGGAGGGGTCCATGAAATCCTTGAACGCCTGCTCGGGCGACCTGATCAGGAACAAGGCTTGCAGCACCCCGATGGCGATGCTCGTGACGCCGATGGGGAGCACCTCGAACACCCACCAGGTGCCGGCCAGCATGAACACCGCCAGGGCACCTTTTGCCTCCCGGGACAAGGGGAAATGCTTGCCCATAGGATCCACGGCATCGGGCCAGGGCGGGGAGTAATAGATGATTGCAAAGAGAAAGATTCCCAGGAAGAGAAAAATGATGCGCTTCCAGTTGACGGGTGTTCTTTCAGCGACCGCCCCGGCGTAATCGGACATGGGTGTTTCCCTCCTTTTGAACCCCCCAATGATCAGCAGAACCCCTCGGTTACAGCAAAGGCAGGAACGAACAGCCTGCTATCCCGGCAGCTTACACTCCTTCATCATGTGGAAAACAGCCGTGAATACGTCTGTCAGACGCAGGATCCCGACGATGTCTTCTCCGCGCGTGACCAGCAGCGACTGGTGGTGCCCGATGACAAACAGATGGAGCGCCTCGTCCAGGCTGGCCGTCTCGGCGATGAATTCACCCTCGGTGGGCGTTTCCATGAACTTGGTTACAGGCTGCCCGGAAGCCTTTTGGCAGATGTCACGCAACGGGCTGTCGAAAAGAAAGTAATCCTTCAGCATGCTCTTCAGGAATTTCTTGCTGAAACCGACGCCTTTAAACCCTTTTCCTTCAAGAATTTCCTTGTACTTGGGCTCGAGCGCCCTGAGCACATCGATCTGGCTTATCTTCCCGACGACCTTGCCTTTCGGGTTGAGCACTAAAATGGCACGGTGCCGGTATTCGGAATGCTTGTAGACGAACTTTTCCTGTGCCTTTTCCAATGCTATTACGGCATCGTAAAGCGTGGCATCCTCGAAAACGGTGGCATATTCCGAGAGCGGGACCATCAACTGGACGATACTGAATTCTTTCATGGGAGACCTCCCTTTTCAGCGGCAAATCAATATGATGTTGGGTAGCATACCCCCTAAAGCTTTTCAAGTCGATACTATCCCGCTCAACCGAGGAAAGCGCCTGGAAAAAAATGACTTGACAGCGGTTTATAGATTATCTAACATGCTGACCGAGTACTCACTCAGGATAAATTTTATGTCGAAAAAGCCTGAAATCTTAGCGGCAGCAACCCACCTTTTTGCCACCAAAGGCTACCGGGAGACATCCACCTCCGAATTGGCCAGCCTGATCGGTGCCGCCGAGAGCACCATTTTTTACCACTTCAAGACAAAAGAGGAGATTCTGCTCGCGATTCTCCGCAACATAAGGGCGGAGCTGCTGAGCGAGTTTGAACGTCACCAAAAAAGCCAGAAATTGCCCAACGGCCTCGCCATGTTGCTGGATGCCGTTTCGTTCTTTTTCCAGACGGCAGGGGCCAAGCCGGAGACCTTCCTCTTCCTGCATCAACGCTTCCCTTACGAACTGGCGGCCGTCAACCCGCTTTGCAGCGAACACCTGGAAGCGATTTACAACTGCTTCATCGAGATCTTCGAAAGGGCCATCCGGACCGGCCAGGGCGACGGCTCCATCGCCGGAACCTCGCCCCGCAAGACCGCCCTGATCGTCTTCGCCATGATCGACGGCTTGGTGCGTTTCAACACCTTCAATCTTTATGACGCCGGCACGCTTTACGAGGAGTTGGTCGCCTCCTGCCGGAGGATGCTTCAACCGCCCGGCGTCGCTACGTAGGAGAGCGCGGTGCTGAAAAAAATTTTTCCTTTCGTGCGTTGGGTCGACGGTTACAGCTTCAACGGGCTTCGGACGGACGCGCTGGCCGGTCTGACGGTGGCGCTCGTTCTCATCCCTCAATCCATGGCCTACGCCCAGCTGGCCGGTCTGCCGGCTTACTACGGCCTGTACGCCTCGTTTCTGCCGCCCATGGTGGCCGCGCTGTTCGGCTCCAGCCGGCAGCTGGCCACCGGCCCGGTGGCGGTGGTGTCGCTGATGACCTTCGCGTCGCTCGCCCCCTTGGCCTCCGCCGGCAGCGAGGCCTTCATCGGCTATGCCGTTCTGCTGGCGCTCATGGTGGGGGTCATCCAGCTGGGGCTGGGCATATTCCGGTTGGGGCTGGTGGTCAATTTCCTTTCGCACCCGGTGGTCAACGGCTTCACCAACGCCGCGGCCATCATCATCGCCTCCTCCCAGCTCTCCAAGCTCTTCGGCGTCAATGTGGACACCGCCCCCCATCACTACGAGACCATCCTGCGCGTCGTGAAGGCGGCAGCCCACTACACCCACTGGCCCACCTTCGGCCTGGGCGCGCTGGCGTTTGCCATCATGTACTTCCTCAAACGCATCTCACCGCGCATTCCCAATGTGCTCGTGGCGGTCGCCGTCACCACGGTCATCTCATGGGCGACCGGTTATCAGCACAACACCGTCGTGAACGTGGCCGCCATCCAGAGCGCGGAAGCCCGCGAGCTGGTCGCCTCCTTCAACGCCGCCTTGCAAAGCATCTCCCGGCTGGGCGAGCAGCGCACCGAAGCCAATCGCGTGCTCGAGGCGGCGAAAGCCTCCGGCGACGCCATCGCCATCCTGGACGCCAAGCACGATGTGGAGGCCATATCCCTCAAGATCGAAGAGCAGGAAGGCAAGGCGCACGTCTTCCGCGAGGAGCTGCGCGAATTTAACTTCAGCGGCGTCATGCAGAGCGACCAATCCCTGCAGTTCGTCGAAACGGACAAGGCCACCGCGGGCATGCAACTGGACGACCGTATCTGGCGGATCCGGGTCGGCAACCGCCTTTTGAAACTTGAAACCGTGACGTTGGTGGGCGGCGGGGCCGTGGTCGGCGTGATCCCCAAGGGGCTGCCGACCCTCTCCCTGCCGGCGATCGACGGGGCCATGCTGCTGCACCTGCTGCCCTACGCCGCAATCATCTCCTTTCTCGGGTTCATGGAGGCCATCTCCATCGCCAAGGCCATGGCCGGGAAAACCGGCCAGCGCCTGGACCCCAACCAGGAGCTGATCGGACAGGGGCTGGCCAACCTGCTGGGCTCCTTCGGCAAGAGCTATCCGACCTCCGGTTCGTTTTCCCGCTCGGCCGTCAACCTCCAGGCCGGCGCCGTGACCGGCTTCTCCAGCGTGTTCACCAGCCTGGCCGTGGTGATCATGCTGCTGTTTCTGACGCCGCTGCTCTACCACCTGCCCCAATCGGTGCTGGCGGCCGTCATCATGATGGCCGTCATCGGCCTGCTGAACGTTTCGGGTTTCGTCCACAGCTGGAAGGCGAAGCGCACGGACGGCATCATCTCGGTCATCGCCTTCGTCTGCACCCTGTGGTTCGCACCGCATCTGGACAAAGGGATCATGGTGGGCGTGGTGCTGTCGCTGCTGGTCTTCCTCTACGACGTCATGCGGCCGACGGTGACGCTGCTGGCGCGGCACGAAGACGAGGCCCTGCGCTGCGCCGCGACCCACGGACTGCAGGAGTGCGAGTACATCGCGCTCATCCGCTTTGACGCCCCGCTGTTCTTCGCCAACTCGAGCTACCTGGAAGACCAGGTGACCGAGCGCATGCGGGCCAAGAAAAACCTGAAACACATCGTGATCGTGTCCAATGGCATCAACGACATGGACGCCTCCGGAGAGGAGACGTTGTCGCTGCTGGTGGACCGGATCCGCAGCGCCGGCGTCGAGGTGTCGCTCAGCGGGGTCAACGAGTCCGTCATGCAGGTCATGCAGCGGACCCACCTGGACGCCAAGATCGGCGAAAATCACCTTTTTCCGACTCTGGAACACGCCATCGAAGCCATTCACGAGGAGACGCACCGGGGCGGGGACGAGCAGGAGTGCCCCCTGAAATCCGTCTGCTACCTGCCACGCACCCTTCACACCAAAGAGGTCCGCCATGCCTATAACTAGCCTGTTTAGCGGAAGCTATTGCAACGAAAACGAGGTCGCTTCGAAGCTGGTGGAGCTGACCGGGTACCGGCTGGTGCGCGACGGGGACGTGATTGCCGCCGCCAGCGCCCACTCCGGGATGTCGGCCGCCAAGGTGCAAAAGGCCTTCTCGGGCAAAGCGTCCGTGTTCAACAACTTCACCCACGAAAAAGAGCGCTCGCTGGCCTATCTGCGCCTGGCCATGGCCGAGCTGCTCTCCGACGACGGTTTGCTGGTGGCGGGTTTTTCAGGGCTCCTCATCCCCAAACGGATGGACCATGTCCTCAGGGTGTGCCTGATTGCGGACCTGAAATTTCGATCGGCCGCGGCCCGGCAGGAGGGGGTGCCCGAAAAAGATGCGGTCAAAACCATCCAGAAACTGGACGAAGACGCTGCCCAGTGGGCGCACACCGTCGCCGGCGTGAACGATCCCTGGTCTGCGGCCCTGTACGACATCCTCATCCCCATGAACAAGATGACGGTAGCGCAGGCTGGTGAGCTGGTGGTGGGCAACCTTAAAAAAGAGATCCTGGCGCCGACGGCCGCCTCGCGTCAGGCGGCGGCCGATTTTCTTCTGGCAGCCTCCGTGGAGGTCGCGCTCGCGAAGGAAGGGCATCACGTGGAGGTGGCCGCCGAAAACGGCTCCGTGACGCTCACCATCAACAAACAGGTGCTGATGCTGGGCCGGCTGGAGGAAGAGCTTAAATCCATCGCCGGGCAGGTGCCGGGGGTGCGCACCATCACCACCAAGGTCGGCAAGGGCTTCCACCAAGCCGACGTCTACCGCAAGTTCAATTTCGAGCTGCCTTCCAAGGTGCTGCTGGTCGACGACGAGCGCGAATTCGTCCAGACGCTCTCCGAACGCCTGCTGATGCGCGAGATGGGCTCGGCGGTCGCCTATGACGGCGAGTCGGCCCTGGCCATGGTCAACGAAAACGAGGACGAGCCGGAGGTGATGATCCTGGACCTGAAGATGCCCGGCATCGACGGGATCGAAGTCCTCAAGCGCGTCAAACAGACCCGGCCGGAAATCGAGGTCATCATCCTCACGGGCCACGGCTCCGAAGAAGACCGGGAAGCCTGCCTGCGCCTGGGGGCCTTCGCTTATCTGCGAAAACCCGTCGACATCGATGTCCTGACGGAGACCCTGCGCAGGGCCAACGAAAAAATGCGGCAAAACATAGCCGCCCGGAAACCGGCCTGAGGTGCCGGCCTCCGCCAAGGGGATGGAACGCCCATGAGTTACTGGTCGATGCTCCGGCTCGCTTTTTGGGACCACGCCGATGTGGCGGCCGGACCGTACAAGCACCTCTTCAATTTCCGACGCATGTGGAAGTCGGCGGTCCTGCTGACGGCCGTGGTCACGCTGGCTCCGCTGCTTTTCATGGCGGCCGCCGACTACAACGTCAGCCAGAGAGCCATCGAAGCCGACATTCATTATCAAACGGCCCGGCTGGTATCGAACACCCGCCGCAGCATTTCGTTTTTCCTCTCCGAGCGCAAATCGGCCCTGAATTTCATCGACAAGGACAACTCGTATGCGGCGCTGAGCAACCCCCTGCGCCTCACGGCGCTGCTGGACAACCTCAAGAAAGGGTTCGGTGGCTTCACCGATCTTGGCGTGATCGATGCCGAAGGCCTTCAACATTCCTATGTGGGTCCTTACAATCTGGCGGGAATCAACTACAGCGACCAGGAATGGTTCCACGATCTGAAACAAAGCGGAGTTCACATCAGCGAGGTTTTTCTGGGATTTCGACAGCAGGCCCACATGGTGGTTGCCGTCAAGCATGACTTGCCCGACGGCCATTTTTATGTCCTGCGCGCCTCCATCGACACCCAGAAATTCAATGATCTTCTGAGGGAAGTCGAGGTCAGCGGCCAAGGGGACATCTTTGTGGTGGATTGGAAAGGGGTCCTGCAGACCCCTTCACGCTTCTTCGGCAACACCCTGGACCGGCTTCCCCTGGAGGTGCCTGCCTTTGCCGAGAAAACCCAGGTGATCGAGACCCATCTGCAAGCCGAACCTTTCGTGGTCGGCTACGCCTACATTCAGGAGACGCCCTTCGTACTGATGGCGGTGAAGAAAAAAACGGCGCTCATGCGGCCCTGGAACGAAACCCGCGGGAAGCTGATCGTGTTCCTGGTGGTCAGCATCACCGTGATTCTGTTGGTCATTTTGGGGGTTTCCACTTTCTTGGTGAACCAGATTTTCGAGGCCGATCAGAGACGGGTGGCCACCCTGCACAAGGTGGAATATGCGAACAAAATGGCTTCCCTCGGCAGACTTTCGGCGGGGGTCGCCCATGAAATCAACAACCCGTTGGCCATCATCAACGAAAAAGCGGGGCTGATCAAGGACCTGTTCACGTTGAGACACGACTACGCCGAGGACCCGAAGCTGCTGGGGCTGGCGGATGCCATCGTTTATTCGGTGGAACGCTGCGCCAAGATCACCCAACGGCTGCTGGGCTTTGCCCGGCACGTTGACGCCAAGCCCCAATTGCTGGATGTTGTTGAAGTGATCCACGAAGTGCTGGGTTTCCTGGGCAAGGAGGCCGAGTACCGATCGATTACGCTCACCGTGGAGGTTGCGCCCGACATCCCCCCCATCGAAAGCGACCGGGGCCGGCTTCAGGAAATCTTTCTGAACCTGATCAACAACTCCTTCGCCGCCATGAACGACGGCGGCCGGCTGGCAATCGCCGTCCGGCGGCCGGAAGCGGATTTCATCTCCGCGACCGTGGCCGACTCCGGCTGCGGGATATCCGAATCGGATTTGAAGCGCATTTTCGAGCCCTTCTTCTCGACAAAGACCGGCAAGGGCGGAACCGGCCTGGGGCTTTCCATCACCTACGGACTCATTCAGGAACTCGGGGGCAGCGTCAGCGTCCAAAGCGAAGTCGGGAAAGGGACGGAATTCACTCTCCGGTTGCCGGTCCGTACGAAAACCGCAAGGGAAAGGGAAAATGAAAGTACTACTTGTGGATGATGAAAAAGAGCTCGTGACCACGCTGGCCGAGCGGCTGGACCTGCGGGGGGTTGAAGCGCGCTGGGCGACATCGGCCGAGGAGGCGTTGGCTCGCCTGCAGTCAGAATCCTTTGATGTCGCGGTGCTGGATGTCAAAATGCCAAAAGTGGACGGACTTCTCCTGAAGAAACAGATGCAGGCGCGATGCCCGGCGATGAAATTCATCTTCGTCACCGGGCACGGGTCGAGCCTGGATTTTGAAACGGGGGCTTCGGAGGTCGGACGGGATTACTATCTTGTCAAGCCTCTGAAAATTGAAGTCCTGATCGCCAAAATCAAGGAAGCGCTGCAGCGCTGAGGAGTTCCGCCATGGCTCACATGGATGTCATCGGTCTCAGTGGGGTCCGGTTTTTCGGCAAGATGTCGGCCTCCATATCACACGATCTCAAAAACGTACTGGCCGTCATCAACGAGAATGCGGGGCTGCTGGAGGATCTTTGCCTCATGGCCGAAAAAGGCAAACCCTTTGACCCTGGCCGTTTGAAACGGCTGGCCGAAGCGGTCAAAAACCAGGTCCGCCGAGGGGATCGGATCATCACCTGCATGAACAGGTTCGCTCACAGTGCGGACAGCGAATCCGCGGCCATCGATCTCAGGGAGCTGCTGGGGCTTCTGGTAGAGCTTTCGTCGCGGTATGCTTCCATGCGGGGGGTGCGCCTCGAGATCGACCGGCCTTCAGATGCGGTTACCCTCACGACGAATCCGTTGGTGCTGCTGAACCTGCTGTGGTTATGCCTGGATTACGCCATGGCGGCCGCGGGCCCGGGAAAGGCCGTTGCGCTCGGGGCTGAAAAGACGGCCGACGGCGCCCGGCTGCGATTCCGCAAGCTGACGGGAGTGGACGCCCCGGCAGGGCCGTTCCCGGCGGAGCCGGAAGACTCCCTGGGGCGGGCGTTGAGCGCTGAGATCCGCCTCGACCCCGAATCCCGGGAGCTCGTCGTATCGCTGCCCGTAAAGGGCCGAATCGAATGAACCCAGCGTGGCCACAAACCTACATGACACCATAAGGAGGCCTGACATGGCTGAAAAAGTTTTAATCGTCGACGATGACAAAGACTTTCTGGCAATCCTGTCGGAACGCATGCAAAACCGGGGGATGGAAGTCTCCACGGCGGAGTCCGCGGCCGTGGCCTTGCAGATGCTCGAAAAGGAGACCTATGACGCCGTGCTGCTGGACCTCATGATGCCGGAAATGGGGGGCATTGAGGCGCTCCAGGTCATGCGCAAGAAGCAACCCGAGATTCAGGTCATTTTTCTCACCGGCCACCCCTCGGTGTCCAAGGGGGTGGAGGCCATGAAACTGGGGGCCATGGATTTCATTCCCAAACCCGTGGAGATGAATGAGCTGACCGAGAAAATAAAACATGCCAAGGCGAGCCGGATGATCCTGGTGGAGCAGCGAACGCAGGAGAAGATAAAAAAAATCCTGACAGACAAAAGCTGGTAACCGACGCGGCGTCAGGTCAGTTTCAGGTGTTCCGGCTCTCGGGGGTGAGCGCCCCCATCAGCCGCGGCAGGTCGCCGAAGCGGCCGATGAGCCCGAAGATCAGCGCCGCCAGCACGACGAAGAAAATGGTCACGGAGGCCATGACCGGCGTGTAGCCATAGCGCAGGGCGTTGAAGATCTTGATCGGCAGTGTCTCCACCGTAAAGCCCGCCACCATGTACGCCACGATGTATTCGTTCAAGCTGAGCACGAAGCAGAAGGCGTATCCCGAGACCATGTAGGAACGCACCATCGGCAGGACCACCGTGCGGAAGACCGTCTTGGAATCGGCGCCCATGGTCTCAGCGGCCTCCACGATCTCCCGGTCGATGGACTCGAAGCCGAGCGAAATGGTGACGAGCGGCAGGGTCACGAAAAAGACGGCGTGGGAGACGACCGTGGCCACCATTTCACCGTAGAGCCCCACGGTCGCCCAGAACGAGAGGAACCCGAGGGCGGTGATGACCGGCGGCAGCATGAAGGGCGCAACCCCGAGCATGAAGATCGCGCGGGCGTAAAACACCCGGTAGCGCCAGAGAAAGTAGGCGAGCGGCAGGGCAATGGAGAGTGCGGCCAGGCTCGACAGGGTCGCGATAATCATGCTGTTCTCGATCGGTACGAGCCAGCCCGCCTCGGTGAAAAGTTCGACGTACCAGCCGAGAGAGACCCCCTGCGGCGGGAAATACAAGGCTTTCTTCTCGTTCAGGGAGACCCCGCCGACCACCACGATGGGGCTGAGCAGAAAGATCAGCACAAGCGAGAGAAACACCGGCCGCAGGGCGCTTTTCATCTCTGCACCGGCCCCTTTCCTCTGCCCGCGAGCATGGTCAGCCCCACCAGCGCCAGGCTCACGACCATGAAGAACACCGACATGGCCGCCGCAAACGGCAGGTTCGAGCGGTAGATGGCCTCGTCGGTGATCAGCACCGAGAGCGTCCAGTGCTGGGGCCGGCCCAGGATGGTGGGAATGAGATAGGTGCCCAGGGTGAACGCGAAGACCATGATCAGGGTGGCGACGATGGCGCTGCGCAGCGAGCCCACCACGACCGTGAAAAAAGTGGTCACCGGGGATGCGCCCAGCGTCTGGGCGGCCTCGGGCAGGTGCGGGTCCAGCCGCGAGAGCGGCGGGTAGAGCACCAGCACGGTGTAGGGGAAGGCGATGTAGCACATGCCGCAGGTGAGCGCCCAGAAACCGGGCGACCAGCTGACCGGCTTTTCCATCAATCCCAGCCAGACAAAGAGGTTGGAGACCCCGGCCGTCTGCGAGAGCAGCAGCGACCAGGCGAAGGCCACGATGACCGCCGACAGCGAGAGCACCGAGACCAGGATGACCAGCCACACCACCTGGGCCCGGCGCGGCATGCGCGTGATGAAATAGGTGAAGGGAAAGCCGACCGCCACGCAAATTACGGCGCAAAAGGCCGAGATGAACATGGAAAATGTCAGCACCCGGCCGAAGAGCGCGGTGAAGAGGCTCGCGTAGTTGTCGATGGAGAAATCCGTCGTGTAGAACCCGCCCGGCTCGCGCTGGAAAAAGCTCACCGCCAGCATGATGCCGAACGGGATGACGAAGAAGACCACGAGCGTAACCGCCGGGTAGAGGATCGGCAGATGGGCGGAGAGCCCCTTGGGTTTATCTCCGATCATGCGCTCAACACCACGCAGGCCGCAGGCGGCAGGACCGCCGTGGCCGTGTCCCCCTGTTGCACCGCCGGCCGGCTTTTCGGGGTGGACTGGCTCACGATCTGAAATCCGTTGCAGTCGAGATAGATCTCGACACTCGATCCCACATCCCGCACGAAGGTGACCCGGCCCTGCAGGTGGTTTTCGCCCTCCCGGGCGCCGGCCACCACGGGAATCTCCTCCGGCCGGACGGAAACGGTGACCTCGCTTCCCTCTTTCACGGTTTCCGGCACCGCCTCGACCCGCAGCGTTTTCCCGGAAACACTCACCTGACGGCGGCCGCTGCAGATGCCCCCGAGCAGGTTGCTCGTGCCGATGAAGTCCGCCACGAAAGTGTCGGCCGGGTGGCGGTAGATCTCGAGCGGGGTGCCCATCTGGCGGATCCGGTTGTCGGTGCCCATGACCACGATCAAATCCGACATGGTCATGGCCTCCCGCTGGTCGTGGGTGACGAGGATGGTGGTGACCCCCAGGCGCTGCTGCAGCATGCGCAGCTCGAGCTGCATGTCCTCCCGCAGTTTGGCATCCAGGGCCGATAGCGGCTCGTCCAGCAGAAACAGCCGCGGCTCGATGGCGAGCGCGCGCGCAATGGCCACGCGCTGGCGCTGGCCGCCGGAGAGCTGGGAGATGTGGCGGTCGGCGTAGCCGGGCAGGCGCACCAGTTCGAGGAGCGCTTCCGTTCGGCGACGGCAGTCGGCCGCCGCCTGCTTGCGGATTCTCAGGCTGTAGGCGATGTTCTCCCCCACCGTAAGGTGCGGAAAGAGCGCCAGCGATTGAAACACCATGCCGAAGTTGCGCTGGTGGGCGGGCTGGTCGGTGATGTCCTCGTCTTCGAGTAGGATCCGGCCCCGGGTGGGGTGCTCCAGCCCGGCGATCAGCCGCAACAGCGTCGTCTTTCCGCACCCCGAAGGACCGAGAAAACAGACGAACCGGCCGTGGGGGATGCGCAGGTCTACATCCCGGGCGGCGACGACGCTGCCGAAGTGCTTGTGGATCTCTTTAAGGTAGAGTCCGGCCATAAAAAAACCAACAGCCATCCCGCGACGAATGCGGGATGGCTATAAGAGAATTTAGGGGCCAAGGGTGCGAGGGGTCAAGGGGCCAAGTGATAGGATAACCGACCTTTCACTCGAACCCTCAGCCCCCGGGCCCCTGGGCCCCTTCCAGGTTACTTGGTGATCATGTCGGTCCACTTCTGGTTGATCCAGTCGCTCAGCTTGCCGGTGTAGAGGTCATAGCGCGGGATGATCGGCTTGATCTCGCTCGACACCGCCGCGAAGTCCTCGGCCGACAGGCCGGTGAGTTCCTTCTTCACGGTCGGGGAGGTGCCCACCTTTAGCGAGAGCTTCTTCTGGATGTCCGGCCGGCACATGTAGTTGATGAAAATATGGGCTTCCTCGACCTTCTTGCAGGCCTTGGTGATCGCCCAGGAGCCCGAGTCGAGAACGCCGCCCTCCTTGGGGAAGGTCGAGCGCACCGGGTGGTCCTTGCTCGCCAGCGTGGCGACGTCGTGATAGTACTGGCCCATGGGGATCTCGCCCGATTTCAAGGCCTGCTCGAACTGAGCCTCGTCCCGGTACCAGAGCTTCACGTTGGGCTTGAGGGTCGCGAGCTTGTCCAGCACCTTCTGAATGCCTTCCTGGGTGTCCAGAACCTTGGTGCCGCCGAAGAAGGTGGTGGCGGTGATTTCAAGCAGAAAGGAGTTGGAGGAGAGCGCCAGCAGGCCCAGCTTGTCCTTCTTGTCGGCCGCCCACATGTCGCCCCAGGACGCGGGGGCCGTGGGGAAGGCCTTGGTGTTGGAGACCAGGGTGATGTACCAGGAGACCGCCCCGATCCCGTCCACCTTGCCGTCCGGGTACTTGTGGATGAAGACCGGCAGCAGGTTCTTGTGGTTGGGGATCTTGTTCAGATCGAGCGGCTTCCAGAGGTTGGTCTTCTGCCCCTTGAGCATGGCGACCTGGGCCATCATGTTGACGTCGGCCGGGGCGACCCCGGCCTTGGCGGCCTGCTCCAGTTGCACGAGCCATGCCTCGCCCGTGGGTTCGGCCACCGACTCGACCTTGATGCCGGTCTCCTTGGTGAAGTCCGGGAAGATGTGCTTGTCGAAGGAATCCTTGAAATAGCCGCCGTAGACGCCGACCTTCAGGCTCTTCTCGGCCGCCGCCGGCTGTGAAACCAGTGCCGCCACGCACAGAATCAGGCTGGACCAAAACAAACGCGGCTTCATGCTCATGGCTTTTCTCCTTAAATAAGTTTTGATATCGATGACCCTGGGAAGATTCTCACTATATTGCAAAAAGGTTTTGGCGAGTCAAGCACAGCTTGCGGCACCGGTCCCCCTGCGGCCCTTCATGGCGGCCGATTTTCCCGAGCGTGTTTCCCGCTGTTGTGCACTCTTTGCGTTTGTGCTAAATCAATGCTTACCTGAGGCCCTTCGGGCCGACGGTCGAACCCTCACGAACCCACAATTACGAAAGGAGAAGGAGATGAAGCGAATTTTCCTCATCGGTTTGTTGGTGCTGGGCCTGGCGATTCCCAGCGTCGTGCTGGCCCAGGATGCTTTCAAAATCGGGGTGATCACCTCGTTGTCCGGTGATCTGGCCACGGGCGGCAACGTAACCAAGCGCGGATACGACCTCTGGGCCAAGGATGTGAACGCCCGCGGCGGCATCGAGATCCAGGGCAAAAAGTACCCGGTCCGGCTCATTTATGGCGATGATCAATCCCAGGCGGCCCAGGCGGCGTCCGCTGCCGAGCGCCTGGCCGTACAGGAAAAAGTGGACTGCGTGCTCGGGCCCTATGCCTCGGGGGTGACCCTGGCCGCCGCCCCGGTGCTCGAGAAGTACAAGATCCCCATGATCACCGGCTCGGCCGAATCGCCTCTCATCTGGCGCCAGAACCCTCCGTTCAAGTACACCTTCGGAACCATCCCGCCGGTGAACTTCACCGGGTCCGCGGTCATCAAGAGCCTCACGGCCCTTCCGGACGGCCCCAAGACAGCGGTCATCTACGGCACCAACGATGCCTTTTCCAAGGCCACGGCGGAAGCGTTCCAGGCCACGGCTGAAAAAGAGGGGATCAAAGTGCTCAAGTTCAACATCATTCCGGTCAAACAGGACATGACCCCGCTCATGTCCGCAGCCAAGGCCCTCAAACCGGACCTCATCGCCTTCGGCGGCCACGACGAGGAGCTCATCAACCTGGTGAAGGCCCTGGTCCAGATCGACTTCACGCCCAGGTTCCTCCTCATGCACTACGGCGTGACCGAGCCCGCTTTCATCGAAGCCCTCCAAAAGAACGCCGACGGGGTCCTGGGCGGATCGGTCTGGAACGTGAACATGGACATCAAAGGCCAGATCGGCTGGCCCACGGCCAAGGCCTACGCGGACGCGGCCATGGCCGAATACAAGGTCCCCTCCGACTACACTCAGGCGGGATGCTCGGCCGCGGGACTCGCCTTCGAAGCGGCCCTCAAGCAGCTGGCGTTGCCCCCGCCCCTCGACGAGGCAGCAAGGACCAAACTGGTGGGGATCCTGGAGAAGATCGACATTCAGACCTTTTACGGCCGCGTCAAGTTCGCGGAATCGGGGGAATATTACCATTCCAACGCCGGCTTGACACCCTTCACGGTGCAGGTCCTCAACGGCAAGGAGATGGTGGTTGCGCCCTCCGGCATGGCTCAGGCCAAACTACTCTACCCCTTGAAGCCCTGGAAACAAAGATGAGAAAACTCTAATTAGCCCCCTCTTCCCTTTGTGGGGAGGGGGACAACACATCAGACTTTAGCCATGAATCAACCTACTAAGGTCTGATGAGCACTTGAAAAGTCATTCGAATCGATGGCTTTGTAAAGAGGCCAAGTTCAAGGCGCGCGAGTCTCGCGGAGCGAGGCGTACTGCAGTACGCCGCAGCGACTGCGAGAGGAAGCGCAACGCCGAAATTGGACTATTTACGAAGCCATCAAGGCAAAGGTGCCATGCTGACCCTTCTGCCCCAAGCCATCATCGACGGCCTCCTCTTGGGAGGGATTTACCTCACGGTGTCCATCGGCTTCTCGCTGGCCTACGGGGTCCTGCACATCATCGACTTCGCCGTGGGCGAGTGGATCATGCTGGGGGCTTTCCTGGGCCTCTACCTGACGGCGTGGACCGGCTGGGACGCCATGTTTTTCCTGCCGGCGGTCTTCGTGGTCTTCGCCGTCGTGGGATGGTTCACCCAACCCCTGATCCAGCGGGTCACCAGCGGGGCCAAGGGGCGGCCGGTGCTCATGGCCCTGGTCTTCACTTTCGGCCTGGCCCTCACCTTCAGGGGCGCCGCACAGACCGTCTTCGGAATCTTCACCCATTCCCTGCCGACGGAGCTTGCGGCCGGCTCCTGGTTCTGGGAGCTGGGGCCGTTCCCGGTAACCATTCCGGTCATCCGTTTGGCCGGCCTCGTCTACGCCCTGGCCATCACGGTGGGGTTGACCTACCTGCTCAAGCGCACGGACCTGGGGCTGGCCATCCGGGCCGTGGCCCAGCACAAGGATGCCGCCGGCCTCATGGGTGTGAACATCCGCCGGACCAATGCGGTGGTGTACAGTCTATACGTAGGGATCAGCGCCATGACCGGGGTGTTCATCGGCGCCATCATCTCGCTGAACTCGGTGATGGGTCCCGACCTGAGCCTTTTCGCCTTCTTCGTGGTGGTGCTGGCCGGAATGGGCTACCTCCCCGGGGTGCCCTGGGCCTCCTTTCTCCTGGGGCTCATCCAGTCTTTTTTCCTGATCTTCTTCAACCCCAGCTGGACACTTCTGGCCGTGTTCACCGTGCTCTTCCTCATTCTGCTCGTCTCCCCCACCGGGCTTTTCCGGAAAGGAGTTTGACCCCATGCCCAGCGCTGCCTGGAAGAAGTGCGTCGTGGTGGCCGGTCTCACGGTCTTTCTCCTGGCCTTTCCCCTGGTGGTGCAGGATGCTTTCCTCCTGAGACTTTTCACCGAAGCCATCATGTGGATCGGGCTGGCCATCACCTGGGATCTGATCGCGGGCTACATCGGCTACCTCAACTTCGGGCACGGTGTCTTCTTCGGCTTCGGGGCATACACGACAGCGATCCTCTTCACCAAGGCGGGCCTCCCCTTCTGGCTCTCTCTGTCCCTCGGCGGGGGCGTGGCCGCCCTGGCCGCCCTCATTATCGGGTGGCCGGTATTGAGGCTCCGGGGGGCCTACTTCGCCATTGCCACCTGGGCCTTCGGCAGAGCCGTCATGCAGTTGGCCCTGGTACTGGATGTCACGGGCGGCCCCGACGGCCTGCGGCTTCCGCCCTTTCTGAACCCGCATTTCTTCGCCTACGCGATGCTCGGTCTGGTCGGCGCCACGTACGTGGTCCTATGGGTTCTCCTGGAGCGGGCCCCTTTCGGCCTCAAGCTCAAAGCCATTCGGGAGGACGAGTCGGGCTCCCTGGCGATCGGGCTCAACCCCGCCAAGCTGAAGCTCCAGGCCTTCGTCCTGTCCGCCGCCCCTGCGGGACTCATCGGGGGCGTGTACGCGTATTGGATCACCTTCATCGATCCGGCATCGGTCTTCGGTGACCTGGTGACGGATCAGGCGGTGGTCATGGCCGTGTTCGGCGGAATGGGAACCCTCATCGGCCCTGCCATCGGCGCGGTTTTTTTCCTGTCGTTCAAGACCTATTTCTGGGCCTACCTTTCGGATTACCAGGTGCTCTACCTTATCATTCTGGGTTTGGCCATCGCCGCCTGCGTGGTTTTCCTGCCCGACGGCATCTGGGGCGCCGTAACCCGCCGGCAGGAGGGACGCCGCGCCCTGCGCAAAGGGCTGGCCCTGAGTCAGGCGGAGGCGGCACCGCCCGCTGATCCGCCGGCAACGGGAACCACGGCGCACACGCCCGCGCGGCGCAGAGACGGGGAGGAGGAATAGGTGGCGCAAACCATCCTGTGCCTCAAGGACGTGAGCAAGGCCTTCGGCGGTCTGAGGGCCGTGGACCGGTTATCCTTCGAGGTGTCCGAAGGGGAGATCGTGGGGCTCATCGGGCCCAACGGAGCCGGAAAAACAACGGTCTTCAACCTCATCAGCGGCTACGATCCGCCCACCGAGGGAAGCATCACCTTCGAGGGCCAGCGGATTCACGGGCGGAAGCCTTATGAACTGGCCGCGATCGGCATTGGTCGAACGTTCCAGATCGTAAAGCCGTTCGCCGGGTTGTCGGTCCTGGACAACGTGACCGTGGCAGCTTACCTCCGGTATCCGGCCCAACGGGATGCGCGCCGAAAGGCCCGCGAGGTCCTGGAATTCATCGGAATGGCGGATCGGGCCGATCTGCCCGCGGCGGGCCTCACCCTGGCCGGCCGCAAACGGCTGGAAATCGGCAAGGCCCTGGCCCTGGAACCCAAGCTCATCCTTCTGGACGAGGTGGTGGCCGGGCTCAACCCCACCGAGGCCGACCAGACCGTTAAGCTGATCCTGAGCATCCGGGAGTCGGGGGTGACAACCCTCATCGTTGAGCACATCATGCGGGTCATAATGGGGATCAGCCACCGGGTCGTGGTGCTCAATTACGGAAGCCTCATCGCCCAGGGCGCGCCTGAGGCGGTGGCCCGCGATCCACAGGTCATCAAGGCCTATCTGGGGGAATCCAAATGAGCGCCCTGCTCAAGGTCGAGGGAATCAACGCCTTCTACGGACCCGCCCAGGCCCTCTGGGGGGTCTCCTTCGAGGTGGCCAGAGGACAACTCGTGTCACTGGTGGGGACCAACGGCGCCGGCAAGACCACGACGCTGCGCGCCATCTGCGGCCTCATCGAAGCAAAGTCCGGCCGCATCTCCTGGGAAGGCCGTGAAATCAGCGGGCTGCCGGTCCATGAGATCATGGACCTGGGTGTCTCCATGGTGCCCGAGGGCCGCCAGCTTTTCCCCAAGATGACCGTCGAGGAAAATCTGATCATCGGCTCCTACCTGCGTCGCACCAAGGCCAACCGCGCCAAGAACCTCGACTGGGTTTACGAGCTGTTTCCGAGGCTGGCCGAGCGGCGGCGGCAGCTGGCCGAAACCATGAGCGGCGGCGAACAGCAGATGCTCGCCATCGGCCGCGCCCTGATGCAGGAGCCCCGGTTTCTGATACTGGACGAGCCCAGCCTGGGGTTGGCGCCGGTCCTGGTCCAGGAGATTTTTGGGATCATCAAAAGCGTCCGCGACCGCGGGTTGACCACCCTGCTGGTGGAGCAGAACGTCAGCCAGACCCTGCAAATGGTCGACTACGCCTACGTCATCGAAAACGGCCGGATCCTCATGGAGGGCAACGGCCAGGACCTGGCCGACAACCCCAGGGTCAAAGAGGCCTATTTGGGTTTTTAGCGGTGCTTTGCCAGCGCCGATTTCCACCTTTGAGTCAAGTGGCCAGGCGGTTCAGATTCTGGCCTAACCTTATTTTCCGAACAGAAGGAGTTCCACCATGAGCACCGTTCAATCCAACAAGGCACTTCAGGAACTAAGAACAGAGGTTATCTCCGCGGGGGTGTCCAGCGTGACCCCCGTGCACGTGGCGTCCGCCAAGGGAGCCATCGTGCGCGACGTGGAGGGCCGTGAGTACATCGACTTCGGCGGCGGGATCGGGGTCATGAACATCGGCCACTGCCACCCCAAGGTAGTGGCGGCCATCAAAGCCCAGGCCGAGCAATTCCACCACACCTGTTTCATGGTGAGCCCCTACGAAGTGGCCATCAAGCTGGCGGACAAGCTCTGCCGCGTGACGCCGGGCAACTTCCCCAAGAAGGCCATGTTCGTGAACAGCGGGGCCGAAGCCGTCGAAAACGCGGTCAAGATCGCCCGCTACCACACCAAGCGGCCGGCCGTCATCGTGTTCGACAATGCCTACCACGGCCGCACCCTGCTCACGATGACCATGACGAGCAAGGTCAAACCTTACAAGTTCGGCTTCGGCCCCTTCGCGCCGGAAGTCTACCGCATGCCTTTCGGCGATGCGGCCGGCCCGGAGAAGCTGAAGGAGGTTTTCCTCAAGCAGGTGAACCCCGAGGCGGTGGCCTGCGTCGTGGCCGAGCCGGTCCAGGGCGAGGGCGGCTTCATCGCCCCGCCGCCCGGCTACTTCCAGGCGCTCGCCGAGATCTGCCGTGAAAACGGGATCCTGTTCGTGTCCGACGAGATCCAAAGCGGCATGGGCCGCACCGGCAAGATGTTCGCCATCGAGCACTGGGGGGTCGAGCCCGACCTCATCACGGTGGCCAAGAGCATGGGCGCCGGCATGCCCATCGCCGCCGTCGTGGGCCGCAAGGAGATCATGGACTCGGTCCACCCCTGGGGCCTGGGCGGCACCTACAGCGCCAACCCGGTGGCCTCCGCGGCGGCGCTCGCGGTCCTGGAGGTGTTCGAGGAGGAGGACATGCTCGGCAAGGCCAAGGCCCTGGGCCAAAAACTGAACGAGCGCTTCGAGGCCTTTCGCAAGAAATACCGGATCGTCAGCGAAATCCGCGGGCTGGGCGCCATGCTCGGCCTGGCCCTCGTTAAGGGGGACGCGGCCGAGCCGGCCGCGGACGAGGCCAAGAAGCTCACCGCCTTCTGTCTGGAGCGGGGTCTCATCATCCTCGTGTGCGGGACCTACAGCAACGTGGTCCGCGTGCTCGTGCCCTTCGTGATCACCGACGAACAGCTGGAAAAGGGGCTGGCGATCCTGGAGCAGGGGCTGGCCGAAGTTTCAAAATAGGGGGTTCGGTGTTTGGGTAGTTGGGTGCTTGGGCGAAAGGGGCCATGGCGCTCGGCGCCTGCCTGTCGGCAAGCGCGCCTGTGTTTTCCGGGAGCGGCTTTCAGCCTCGATCCTCGCGGCTGGAAACCTACTCCGCCGAAGCAAACTTGGCTGCGAAAGCCGGGAGCCGCTCCCGCAGGGGGAATCCCAACCCGCTTGAAAGCACCGCACCCCGTCGCGGGGGGCGGGGATTTATCCGAAAGTAACTTCAGCTTTGTGGGAGCGGCGTCCCCGCCGCGATCATCTCGCGGCAAGATGCCGCTCCCACGGAAAAATTCAACTTACTTGAAAGCCAAGAACCAAACCCGCAAAGATCGAAATACCCGACCGGGCCCGACGGAACCCAACTCGAAATCTGAAGCTGGATAGAGTGGTTGTCAAATTAACGTTCCGCTTGCGGGGCGTTATTTTGTTACAACCCCTTATGCCGCCCCCCTTTGTTTCCGGAACATTTTTATGACATGCGGTTAAGTGCTAAGAGCGGCCGGCTACCAAATGGTGTCGACACCATCGAGTCGCCGGAGGCGCTTGTCGGAGGTAACCAGCGGCATTCCGGTGACGCGGGATGAGGCGGCGATGATCTGATCAGCCGGATCGGCGTGCATTCCCTTCAGCAGCGTGCTCTCCACAGCGATCTCCGCGGTCAGCTCGACCATCCGGATGTCATATTCCTGAAGCGATCGCCGGATCCAGGTCAACGTGGGGATGCTGAACCCGATCCGGCCCTTTTCGACCAGCTTGGCCAACTCCCAGCAGGAGATCGCCGAGATCCATCTCAGCGGTGCTTGTTGCAAGGCCTTCGAGGCTTTCGTCGAAAGCGATTTCCGGTCATCCATGCTGAGCCAGATCCACACATGCGTGTCCAAGAGCAATCCGTTCACCCAGAGGCCTCCCAATCCGTTTCGGCCACCGGCGAGACGATATCCCCGACGAACCGCACCGAGTCTTTCAACGGGCTCCGCTTCGGGGTGCCTTCACAGGGAACAATTTCAGCGATGGGTTTGCCGCGCTTGGTGATCAGGACCCTTTTCTTGTGCTTGTTGACATCTTCCAGAACCGCCAGGCAGGTGGCCTTGAATTCGGAAACGGATAAAGACCGCACACGGCCTCCTTTTGACTATGGTTACATGACTATGGTTATTTTAAGTCGAACCGCCGAGCCTGTCAACCGCCGGGCGGGCGGATGGCCGCCACGTGACGGTCTGAGATCCGCGGTCCTGAATGGGGGCTAAGGAATCTGTCACCCGGCTGTTGGCCGATACGTCAGGCATTCTCCGGGCGATGCCGAACGCCATCGGGTGCCAGACGGGGGTCTGCACTCTCGAAACATCCATGAATAGGTGCTCATCTGATAGGTGGTCATCCGAGAATCAGCCGCTGGGGGTCGACCTGCTCCCGCAGGATCCTGAGCTCCCGCGCCGAGGGCGGCTCCAGCTCCCGCGCCCGGGAGACGTCGACCGCAAACTCCATGTTGTCGAGCACCATCCCGGGGGTCTTGCCGGGGAAATAGGCCTCCAGGAACATCTCCCGGGTCGTCCCGTCGAAGCCCATCACCGCGAGGTCCGTGATCACCGTCGAAGGCCCGCTGCCGGTCAGCCCCGCCCGGCGCCGCCCCTCCGGGCCGTCCAGCCAGCCGGGGCTGGTGAGGTAGTCCACTTTCGCGACGAACTTGCGGCGCTCGTGCTGCATGAAGATGATGGTGCGGTCCACGAAGGAGGCCACGTCGCAGGCCCCGCCGCTGCCGGAGAAGCGCACCTTGGGGTGGAAGTAGTCGCCGATGGCGGTGGAGTTGAGGTTGCCGTACTTGTCGATCTGGGCCGCGCCCAGGATACCCACCACGTGTTGACCCGTGGTCCGGTTCTGCATGAGGGCGAAGGAGTCCGCCAGCCCGCTGTTGGAGGAGGCCCCGAGCATGACGCGCGGGTCGCCCACCGCCATGGGGATCTCTTCCAGTTGGGAGTCGATCGCCCCGGTCTCGAAGATGATGACGCAGTTGGGGGCGTAGATGTGCTTGGCGGCCATGGCGGCCAGCATGGAGATGCCGGTGCCGCAGAAGACGATCTCGCCGTCGTTGATCTTTCGGGCCGCGGCGATGGCCATGAGTTCGCGTGCGGTGTAGTCGGACATAGGCTCCTCTATAAAACGAGACGGATGTTACCGGTTTGAAAAATCCCCCCCGACCCCCTTTGATAGGGGGGGACCGACGTCACGCGACCTTCTCCCCCTTTGGCAAAGGGGGTCGGGGGGATTTGGCTTCGGATTTCCTGAAAGCACCCGTTTGTCATTTGGCATCATCGCCGCAGCCCCGTCGCGTAACCCGTGCGGGGGTCGGCCTTGATGGCGGCCAGCCGCTCGCCGCCCACCTGCGCGATGCGCTCCGCGTGGTCCTTCTTGGCGTGCACCCACTGCTCGAGGTAGGCGCCGAAGCGCGCGTCATCCATGGCCGCGGTGCGGTAGTCGCTCAGAAACGCCGGGTCGTAGTCGTAACAGCGGAAACAGGCGGTCGGGTAAGCACCGTAGGGAACGGGAACCACCGCATCGACGATGAGCGCCGGGATCTGGTTGTGCTCGGGATGGGAGCGCAACGCCTCGGGCTCCACGATCTCCTCGCAGGTCAGGACCACGTGTTTCGCGGCCTTGGCCTGCTCCACGTCGGCGAACGTGAGCCCCGCGATGCGGGCCGTGCCGTCGGCCGCCGCCTGCTGGACATGGATCAGGGTCACATCCGGCCGGATGGCCGGAACCAGCACCACCCGCTCGGTGTCGGCCCAGGTGCCGAAGGGGTTTTCCAGAACCACCAGCTTCTCATCCGGAAGCCGCGGGTCGGCCTGGCGCGTCTCCCGGGAGAACCCCCAGCGGTGGATGATGTCGGTGCCGAGCGAGGAGCGGGTCGGCAGAAACGGCACCCCCATCGCCCCGGCCATGAACCGCAGGGTCATCTGGTAGTTGGAGTAGTCCTCGAAACCGATGCTCTTTTTTTCGACGGCCTTGCGGAAGCGGATGCAGGTCGGGGCGAAACGGCCGGTGCCGGCGTAAGCGATCTCGATGCGGGCGATGCACCCCGCCCCCACAAGCTCGTCCACTCCCTGGCCGTTGGAGTGGGCGTAGAGGTGGAGGTTTTTCTTGCGCTGGCGGATGATTTCGTACACGCCCGCCATGGGGTTGCGGTTGCAGGTGAACCCGCCGATGGAGATGTGGGCGCCGTCGGCCACGAAGCGCGCCACCGCCGCATCCAGGGCCATCACCTTGTCAGGGGAGGTGTTCATGGTTTCTGGGGATCCTTTGACTGCAAGTGGTTTCTGATCGATTCAACCCGTCGGGTCAGTGAACTCATAGCAAAGTAAAGGGCAACGGGCAACGAGCCCGTCCAAAAAACCCGCACCCAACGCGAAGCAACTGAATAGCCGAACCGTTGCGCATTTGACAACGCCGGCCGGACCATTTACAAATTTGCATGGACCCTCGCAAAGGACCCCCGGCATGACCTTGCCCATCGACAGCTTCGCCCAGGACTTCGACCCGAAGTTCAAAATCTTCCATGAGCTCATGGCGCGCAAGGTGCGCGACGTGCTGCTGGTGTCGACGCCCTATGACGCCTGGATCATGGAGGAAGACTGCCGTCTGTCCGAACGCATCATCCACGAATACCGGGGCCTCAACCTGAGCAACCCGCCGCGCATCACCTGGGTGCCCACGGCCGAGGCCGCCCTTGCGGCCCTGGCCGACCGCAAATTCGACCTGGTGCTCACCATGCTCAACCCCTCGGAGGCGGGCGCTCAGGGACTCGGTGTCGAAATCAAGAAACACGACCCGGAATTGCCCGTGGTCCACTTGAGCCACCAGGCCCTGGCCGCGACGACGGAGGCGGCGGGAGTGGAGTTCCCTCGGCCACCGGGCGTGGACCGTACCTTCATCTGGTCCGGCAACACCGATCTGCTCGTGGCGCTGATCAAAAGCGCCGAGGACCGCCTGAATGTCGGACACGACACCACCTCGGCAGGCATCCGCGTCATTCTTCTGGTGGAGGATTCGCCGGTCTATCTCTCCTCGCTCCTGCCGCTGCTGTACAAGGAAGTGGTCACTCAGACCCAGGCCCTGCTGGAGGAGGGTTTGAACGAGGAACACCGCCTGCTCACCATGCGGGCCCGGCCGAAGATCCTGGTGGCCGAGAATTTCGAGGAGGCAGTGCGGCTTTTCGAAACCTACGAACCCTATATCCTGGGCGTCCTCTCCGACGTGCGCTACCCGCGCGGCGGGCGGCCCGATGACGACGCCGGGGTGGAGTTTCTCAAGCGGATCAAACGCGAGCGGTTCGACACCCCTCTGCTGCTGACGAGCTCCGACCCCTCCAACGCGGCACGCGCCGGCGCCATCCCGGCCCGTTTCGCCCACAAACTCTCCCCGACACTGCACGAAGAGGTGCACGCCTTTTTCATGGAAGATCTCGGGTTCGGCGATTTTGTGTTTCGCCGGCCGAACGGGGAGGAGATCGCCCGGGCCGCCAACCTGCGCACGCTTGAAAAAATCATGGCCGAGATCCCGGAGGATTCCTTCGTCCAGCACTGCCACCGCAACGATTTCTCGCGCTGGCTGTTTGCCCGCACCGAGACCACGCTGGCCAGCAAGCTGCGCCCCATCCGCAACGCCGATTTTCAAACCGCGGAAAGCCACCGCCAGTACCTGATTTCCCTGGTCCGCTCGCGGCGCAGCCGCCGCCAGAAGGGCGTGGTGGTGAACTTCGAGGCCGGCGCCTTCGATCTCGACACGGAGTTCTTCAAGATCGGCAAAGGCAGCCTGGGCGGCAAGGCCCGGGGGCTGGCCTTCATGGCCAACCTGCTGCAGCGGATCGGCGACATCCACCGCAACTTCGAGCCCGTCCGGCTCTTCATCCCCCAGACCCTGGTGGTGACCACGGACGCTTTCGACGCCTTTGTCGGAGAAAACGACCTGAAACGATTCGCCACCCAGGAGGCCGGCGATGAGGATGTGGCCGAGGCGTTCCGCAAAGCGTCGTTTCCCCAGCATGTCGCCGACGACCTGCGGGCCTACCTGAGCCGGATCACCTACCCCCTGGCCGTGCGCTCCTCAAGTCTGCTCGAGGACGCCAAGATCCGCGCCTACGCCGGCCTGTACCGCACCTGCATGCTGCCCAACGACCACGGAAGCCTCGATGTGCGACTGCGCCAGCTGGTCGAGGCCATCAAGCTCATTTACGCCTCCACCTATTTCGGGAGCCCCAAGGCCTTTTCGCGGCGGGTCGGCCACCGCAGCGAGGAGGAGAAAATGGCGGTGATTATCCAAAAGCTCGTCGGCCGTCCCAACGGCCGGTATTTCTACCCGGCCCTCTCGGGGGTGGCCCAGTCCCACAATTACTACCCCTTCGGCCCGATGAAGCCCGAGGAGGGTATCGCCACCATTGCGCTCGGGTTGGGCAAAACCGTCATGGAGGGCGAAAAAGCCCTGCGATTTTCACCGCACCACCCTCAGCTGTTGCCGCAGCGCTCGACGCTCAAGGATATCCTGGACACCTCTCAACGCTTCTTCTACAGCCTCCAGCTGGAAGGCCCATACCCTGCGCCGGGGATCCGGGAGGACGCCAACCTGGTAAAACGAGAGGTGGTCGATGCACCGAACGATGCCCCCGTGCGGGCGCTTTCCGGGTATTTCCTCCCGAACGAGGAACGCATCCGGGAGAGTTACGACCCGGCGGGCCACCCGGTGCTGACCTTCAGCCAGGTGCTGAAGCATGACCTGTTTCCGCTGGCGCCGCTGCTGACCGAGGTGCTCGCCCTGGGCCAGGAAGGCATGGGGTGCCCGGTGGAGCTGGAGTTTGCCGTGGACCTGCACCCGGCCGCCGGCGAGCGCCCGGGCTTTGCCTTTCTTCAGCTCCGGCCCATGACGGCCAGGGCCGAGCACGTCCAGGTTCTCATTCACGGGGAGGAGCTCTCCGGCGCCTTCTGCGTCTCCTCCCAGGCGCTCGGCAACGGCGAAAAAACGGACATCGCCGACATCGTGTTCGTCAAACCGGATGTTTTCGACCCGGCCCGCACGGTTGAGATCGCGCGGGAGATCGGACAGCTCAACGCCGGGCTGACCCGGGAAGGGCGCAAGTATCTTCTGGCCGGACCGGGGCGCTGGGGCTCGGCCGACCGCTGGCTGGGCATCCCCGTGAGCTGGGCGGAAATCTGCGGGGTGGGGGCCATGATCGAGACCACGGCCCCCGAGCTCCGGGCCGACCCGTCCCAGGGGTCCCATTTTTTCCACAACATCACCACGCTCGACATCACTTACTGCACGGTGAACCCGGATAAAGGCGACCGGCTGGACTGGACCTGGCTCGTTTCCCAGCCGCGGGCGGCCGAAACCCGGTTCGTGGCCCACGTGCGGCTTCGGCGGCCGTTCGTGATCAAGGCGGACGGCAGAACATCGCGCTGCGTGATGTTCGTGGGGTAGGGTCAACCGGCCTCCGGTCGGCCGAGTGAATGACCATGGCTTGTTTAAATTTGCGATGCCGGATAACGATCGGCGACATCGGGTGAGGAGCCATAATAGTGGGCATGAAAAGCAAACGGGCCGACGGGCCGACGGGCCGACGGGCCGACTACGACAGTTTTCTCACCGCCGTTGTCGCCGACGGCAACGGCCGCATTTTCGATTTGCCCGGCTACGCCGCCGTGGGGATGGCGGGAGAGTATCTGGCGCCCCTCGCGAAGGACCAGACCATCGGCATGCCGTTCGGCAGCGAGTTGATGTATCTGCCGGACCGGATTCCGATTCTCTTCAACCGGGAGAGCGGGGAACTGGAGGAAGTCGCCGAAAACCCGCATGCCGCGGGCGAGCCCATCTACCCTGTGGCGGCGTTCAATTCGCCGGGGCACGTCATCACGCGGGTCAGCGCCTACCGCGAAAGGCCCCGGGCGCGATTCCTGCCGCTGTTTTCCTACGGCGCCGTCGGCTGGCAGCGCGGAAAATTCCGGCCGGCCGCCGTCGTGGTGGACCGGGAGCCCCGGCAGGACCTGCGCCGCATGCCGCGGGCCGCGGTGCAAGCCGGCGTCAAGGCCCTGCGCCAACGCATGCCCGAAAACCGGCTGCGGCGGCACTTGGAGAGCTGCGCCCTGACCTCCGGCTGCCCGGCCGGCAAAAATTTTTTTCTCGGCCGCTACGAGGCGCCGCTGCCGACCGCGGTCACCTGCAACGCGCGCTGCCTCGGCTGCCTATCGCTCCAGAAGAACAGCGGATTCAGCTGCACCCAGGAGCGCATCGCCTTCACGCCCTCGGCCGAGGAGATCGCCGAGGTGGCGTTGTCTCACATCGGCCGGGTCGACAAGGCCGTGGTGAGCTTCGGCCAGGGCTGCGAGGGCGAGCCTCTTTCGGCCGCCCGGGTCATCGAGCCCGCGATCCGGATGATTCGCGCGGCCACCAGCCGCGGCACGGTCAACCTCAACACCAACGCCAGCCTGCCGGATGTCGTCGGCCGGCTGTGCGACGCCGGCCTCGACAGCATCCGCGTCAGCATGAACAGCGTCCGCCGGGAATGCTACGAGGCCTATTTCCGGCCCCAGGGCTATGCGTTCGCGGATGTGCTGCGCAGCATCGACACGGCCATCGCCAAGGGCAAGTTCGTCTCCATCAACTACCTGAACTCGCCGGGCTTCACCGACACGCCGGAGGAGGCCGAGGCCTTTCTGTCTTTCATGGAAGACCACCCCGTTCACATGATTCAATGGCGCAACCTCAATTACGACCCCATCCGCTACTGGATGGCCATGGATGCCGTTGCACCCCTTGGCGAGCCGATCGGCATGGAAACCTTGATCCAGGGCATCCGCGGCAGCTGCCCCGAGCTCAAGTTCGGCTATTTCAACCCGCCCAAACAAAAGTTCAAGCTTCGCTGATTTATACATGTTTTCAATTGGATAGGTTTTGTTGCGGCAACCTTTTGAACCGTTTTAAATTTTAAGTGTTAGGTTTAAAGCAGCTGAATCCTGTCCTTGGCTTAACACTTAAAACCTAACACTGTCTTTTATGAACTACATCGAAGCCAGAGTCACCTACGACCATCCCGATCCCGAGCTGGCGGGGGATCTCATTGCCGGGGCGTTCTTCGACTTCGACCTTCAGGGGGTGGTGATCGAGGACCCGGATCTGGAGGCGGGCGAAGATTGGGCCGAAGATGCCGTGGCGCGGCCCTCCCGGCACGCCGTTCTCGGCTACCTCGCCAAGGACCAAAGACTCGATCAGCGCTGCGCGGACCTGGAAAAGATGATCGCCGGGATCGGAATCCGCCTCGGGCTGGTTTACCGCATCAGCTACCGCGAGCTCGACGAGCAGAACTGGGCCGAAGCGTGGAAGGCCTTTTTCTGGCCGCAAAGGATCGGCCGGCGGCTGGTGGTCAAGCCCTCCTGGCGGGATTATCATGCGTCACCCGAGGAGCTTGTCATCGAGCTTGACCCCGGCATGGCCTTCGGCACCGGCACGCACCCGACCACCTCCCTTTCCGTGCAGCTGATCGAAGCGCACCTGAAGAAAGGTGACGCCTTTCTCGACGTCGGCACCGGCTCCGGGATCCTCATGGCGGTTGCGGGCAAGCTGGGGGCCGGGGTGCTGGCGGGTTCCGACCGGGATGAGCTGGCAGTTCGCATCGCCGCCGAAAACCTGCGGCGCAACGGGATCGAAGCGGACCGTTTTCACCTGGCCCAGGGGCTGCTGGCGGCGCCTTTCAAAGGGCCCTTCGACATCGTGGCGGCCAATATCCTGACCCATATCATCCTGGAATTGCTCGATGACATCCCCCGGGTGCTGAAAAAAGGCGGCATCTTCATCTGTTCCGGAATCATTGACGAAAACCAGAACATGGTGGTCGGCAAGATGAAGGCCATGCGCTTTAAGGTCATCGAAATCCTGTTAAAAGAGGGGTGGGTGGCAATTGCCGGGCGGCATTATAAATGAGCGGTTCACGGTTGATTGGTTCACGGTTCACGGTTGGGGAACAATGAAAATCACGCGGTTCGAAGATATTGAGGCATGGCAGTTGGCGAAGGAGCTTTCGCGAATAGTCTATCGCCTGACCCGGAATGTAGGCTTTGATAAAGATTTAGGCTGAATTCGATGAAACCTACGAACGTGCGCGTCGTGCTCGGGCGGCCATTCGGGAGTTTATCAACCACCTTGAAAAACACAAGCTCGGAGCGCCGAGCATAACCGCTGAACCGTGAGCCCGCTTTGACCCCATGAGAATTCTCCTCGTCGAAGACGACCCCAAAATCGCCTCGTTCATCCTCAAAGGGCTGAAAGCCGAGGGTTTCGCTGTGGATCACGCCGCCGACGGCGAGCAGGGCCTGGACCTCGCTTTGACCGAGCCTTACGCCGCCGCCGTCGTGGACGTCATGCTGCCCGGGCTGAACGGGCTCGATCTGATCAAAACGATGCGCCGGGAGAAGGTGAAGACCCCGGTCATCGTGCTGAGCGCCAAGGGCGCGGTGGAGGACCGGGTGAAGGGGCTTCAGACCGGCGCGGACGACTATCTGGCCAAGCCCTTTGCCTTTTCCGAGCTGCTGGCGCGCCTGCAGGCGCTGATCCGGCGCAGCACCGATGCGGCCGAACCCACCCGCCTCTCTTTTGAAGATCTTTCCATGAACCTGATCACGCGCGAGGTCTTCCGCGGCGAAACGCGGATCGATCTGCAGCCGCTCGAGTTTTCACTGCTCGAATACCTGCTGCGCAACGCCGGCCGCGTGGTCTCCAAGACCATGATCATGGAAAACGTCTGGGACTACAACTTCGACCCCCAGACCAACGTGGTCGAGTCCCGGATCTACAAGCTGCGCGAGAAAATCGACAAGGACCTCCCGACCAAGCTGATCCAAACCGTGCGTGGAGTGGGCTATGTTCTTCGAAAAACTGCTTAGCGCCTCGCGCACGCTGGCCTTTCGACTGACCCTCTGGTATGCGGGCGTTTTCCTGCTCTCCGCGGCGCTGGCTTTTTCTTTTTTCTATTATTTCGTCACCCTCAGCCTGAGGGAGCGCACCGACCAGGACCTTTTGTCCGAAGTGCGCAGCTTCGCCTCGATCATGACGCTCCAGGGGGTCGAGTCCGTCAAACGGCGCGCGCTGCTCGAATCCCAGGCGGCGGGCGAGAAGAAGATTTTCATTCAGTTGCTCTATCCCGACGGCCGGCTCTTCTCCTCCTCGAACATGTCCTATTTCCGTAACATTCCGGTCTCCAGAGAGGCCATTGTCCGCATGCTCGCGCAGGACGAACCGCTCTTTGCCACCGTCAGCTCTCCGGACCTGCGCCATGAAATCCGCGTCGTTTATGCCCTGCTGGGCCCGGGTCTGATCATCCATCTCGGCAAGTCCATGGACGACCTGACCCGCTTCATCGAGGCGTTCAAGCGCATTTTTGTCGGGACCATGACCGCGCTTTTCGCTTTGGCCGTGGCCATCGGCTGGTTCATGGCGCGCCGGGCGCTGGCCGGAGTCGAAAATGTCACCCGGACAGCACGCCGGATCGCCGACGGCCGCATTACCGAGCGCGTGCCGCTCGGCAAGGGCGGGGATGAGATCGACCAGTTGGCCGTGACCTTCAACCGGATGCTCGACCGCATCCAGGAGCTGATGAACGGCATCAAGGAGATGACCGACAACATCGCCCACGACCTCAAAAGCCCCATCACGCGCATCCGGGGCCAGGCCGAGATCGCGCTGACGAGCGGCGCGGCGGCGGCGGATTTCGAGGCGATGGCCGCCTCGGCCGTCGAGGAGTGCGACCGACTGATCGAGATGATCAACACCATGCTCTTCATCTCCCGAACCGATGCCGGGGTGACGCAACCGGATTTGAGGGAGATCGACCTCGCCGCGGTGGTGCGCGACGCCTGCGGGCTTTTTCAACCCCTGGCGGAGGAGAAGAAAATCAACCTCACCTGGAATGCGCCAGAACATTCTGGAATAAGAGGGGATATCCGCCTTGTGCAGCGCATGCTGGCCAATCTCCTGGACAACGCCATCAAATACACCCCGGTGGGCGGCCGCGTGGCGGTATCGCTCGCAACAGGCCCGGACCGCTCGCTGGCCATTATCGTTAGAGACTCGGGGGCAGGGATTTCGGCAACAGACCTGCCTCACATTTTCGAGCGGTTCTACCGCGGCGACCCCAGCCGCTCCCATCCCGGCGCCGGACTGGGTTTGAGCTTCGCCCGGGCGGTGGCCCGGGCTCACGGCGGGGATATCCGGGTGGAGAGCTCACCTGCCGGCAGCACCTTCACCGTGAAAATCCCAGCTTGTGAATGAACTCTCAGCCTTGAAAGAACATCCCACATCGTGGCATTTACAACTTGACATGCTTACAATCTTGCTATAAAAGCGGCATGGCTAAATTTATCATGATACAAAATTGCTTCAGACAGATCAGGCTCAACCAAACTTAACCCTCACTCATCTCAGGATCGCACCAGGAGGAACCCATGGCTGGCACCAAGACACAGTCGCAAGCGGAACCGGATTATGTGGTCATCGACAGCGGCAAAACCTCACTCACGGACCTTTACAAAAAAGAAGACTGGATGGCCATCTGGATGGGCTTTCTGCTTCTCATCGTCGGCCTTCTCATTTATCTGCCGCATCCGCCGGAAAAAATGGACGAAAACCTCACCAAGTACAACGCGGTTTTGAAGGAAGAGGCCGCCAAGGCCCCGTTCAAAACCATCGAATGGTACAACGCCTCCTCCTCCAAGCGCGGCATGCGCGCGACCAACCAGGATTTTGCCAAGACCATCCAGAGCTTTCTGTCAGCCCCCAGCGACTGGAACACCAACCCCCTGGATGCGCTCTACCGCAGCGAGGAAACCGCGAAGGCGATGGGCGCGCCGTTTAAGGAAGCGGCGGACAAGGCCAAGGCGGCTCTCGATGCCGCTCTTGCTAACGCCAAGACCGCCCAGGCAGCAGCCGCCGCGGCCGGCTTCAAGGACACCGGCCTCAACGCGGCGGCCGAAAAAGAGATCAAAGCCTGGCAGGAGGCCCGGGACAAGTCCTCCAAGGCCACGGCCAAGGTCAACGTCAAACCCTACAATCGCATCCCCTACCTGATCGGCCTTTGCGTCATCCTCGCCGTTTTCTTCGGCATCGGCAAAGCCATCATGGGGGTTCCCTTCGGCCAGTTCGTCATCGGGTTCCCGGTGGTCTTCTTCCTGGCCGTTCTCGCCTACATGGCCGAAACTCAGGCCCTGATGAAGTACTGGGGCTTCGGCTTTCCGCTGTGGGCCATCGCCTTCGGCCTGCTCATCAGCAACACGATCGGCACCCCCAAGTGGGTCATGCCCGCGGCATGCACCGAGTTCTACATCAAAACCGGCCTCGTCCTGCTCGGCGCCGAGATCCTTTTCAACAAGATTCTCGCCATCGGCAAGCCGGGCATCTTCGTGGCCTGGGTGTGCACGCCCATCACCCTGGTTCTGACTTACTGGTTCGGCCAGAAGATCATTAAAATGCCCTCCAAGACCCTGAACATCACCATCTCGGCCGACATGTCGGTCTGCGGCGTCTCGGCGGCCATCGCCACGGCAGCCGCCTGCAAAGCCAAAAAAGAGGAACTGACCCTCGCGATCGGCCTTTCCATGGTCTTTACGGCGATCTGCATGGTGGCGCAGCCGGCCTTTGCCAAGCTGGTCAATATGCCTGAGATCCTGGCCGGCGCCTGGATGGGCAGCACCATCGACTCAACCGGTGCCGTGGCTGCGGCCGGCGCCTTCCTCGGGGAAAAGGCCCTGTACGTGGCCGCCACCATCAAGATGATCCAGAACGTGCTGATCGGCGTCACGGCGTTCTGCGTAGCGATCTACTGGTGCACCAAGGTAGACTGCACGCCCGGCAAGAGCGTGAGCTGGTGGGAAATCTGGTACCGCTTCCCGAAGTTCGTCATTGGCTTCATTATCGCATCCATCGTCTTTTCCATCATCGACCAGAGTGTCGGCAAGGACGTCAGCAACGTGATAATCGACCACGGTGTTCTGCGGGGCTTCACCCGCATCGCCCGCGAGTGGTTCTTTGCGCTGGCCTTCACCTGCATCGGGCTTGAGACCAACTTCAAGGAGTTCGGGCCCTACTTCAAGGGCGGCAAGCCCATCACCCTCTACGTCTTCGGGCAGTCCTTCCAGCTGGCCTTTACGCTGCTGATTGGATACATCATGTTCTACATCGTGTTCCCGGAGATCACCGCAGCGATCTGAACCGCATGACCTCAAAGTGCACATGCACACCCAAAGCAGCCTGCGGGGCCGAGCCCCCGCAGGCTGCTTTTTCCCCATGGCTTAAACTGATCCTCGGGTTCGCGGCGATATGGGCGCTGATATTCGGCGTCGGATCGCTCGCCCGCCTCCTGCCCGGCGCCAAGCACATGGCCCAAGTGATCGACGAGCGCGGCCTCCGGGCCACCGCCATTTACTACACGGACTTCGAGGAGCCGGCCGAGGGGTCTGAACGCATTAGAGACAGCCTCGATTACACGCCCCGTGGGAAATAACCGCCCCAGGCGCAACCTCGACACGTTTTTAACCCGACTTTATAAATTTCTATGTCCGGACGGCCATGAAGGGCTTGGAACGTAAAAAAGAGCTGATCCTGAATCGCGAACTGGAGTTCGCCAACGCCATTGGATCAAAGGTTATCGAAAAGCCCAAGGTCAGTTTCTGGATGGTGCTTATTCCCATTCTTTTTCTTTACTTCATATACCGCATGCAGCGGTTCAAAAGCGGACGCCTGAAATTCAACGAAGAGTTCATGGTCACCCGGCGCCGCGCGATGGGAATCGCCGTTGAGTCCGTGGAAACGGGGTCGAAGCCAAATATCGATCGGGTGGCCCGGGGAATCGGTTTGTCGGATGCCCTCGAAAAGCCTTACGCTCTCTGGCTCAAGGTATTGGTGGACCACTATGCGGATCTTCTTTCCGCCGAAGGCGACAGCCTCGAATCCCTGGTCCGGTCGGCCTACCGCGGGAAAACCGAACTCCTGCTGACCCTCAACCGCATCCACTCCGTCGAAAAAGAGTTCTATGCGGCCCTTAGACCCGGCATGGCCGCCACGGAAGGGGCTGAGGAGATCATCACCATCCTTCAGAACGAATCGCATCGGTTGCTGCGCGAGCTTGCCGACCGCGCTTTTGCCTGAATCTCACCCTGCATCAGTTGGATCGATCGCATCCGAAACGCCCTCCCTCACGTTGCAAGCCTGTTTTTCACGATGCCACTTTCGTCATCCGGCCAACGAAAAGCAAGTTTTCATTGACTGACCTCCCACACTCTGGCATAAAGAAGCTAAAAATCAATCGGAAACGCTTGCTCATCTGCCGGCTGGTTCATTCGACTTTTCCTTCTCCCTTTCCTTCAGAATCTCCTTAGAGTTTTCTATTAACGCTTCTCAAGCCTTAAGTTGAAGTTTACTTTCCACTCGCTCTAAAGGAATGCCATTCGACCACCAACTCATTCAACCAATTAAGCGTTTCAATGCCCACCTTTGCCGCCGAAAGGCGATTGTGCGGAGGCGACGAGATGGACTTGGCGCGAAAAAAGGAAATTATCCTTGAGCGCGAATCGAATTTTGCAACCGCGGTGGGATGTGCGGTGGTTGAGAAGCCTAAAGCCACTTCCTGGATCGTCCTGATGCCCTTCTTGTTCATCTTCCTGATCAACGACATGTTGAAATTCAAGCGCAACCGCAGAAAATTCGATGACGAATTCATGACCAACCGCCGCCAGGCCATGGAGGTGGCGTTTGAAGCGGCGCACTCAGGCACCAAACCCGACATCGGCCGGGTGGTCCAAAACACGAACGCCGTAGCGGCGCTGGAGAAACCCTATGCGGCGTTGATCGATGCCCTGGTCGACCATTACCTGGACCTGCTGCTGGCCGCCGGCGACAGCTTCGAAGCACTGGTGCGCTCGGCTTACCGCAGCCGCACCAACTACCTGCTCATCCTCCATCGCCTGAATATGGTTGAAAAGGAATTCTATACTGCTCTGAAAGCCTGCATGAAGACCACCGATGGGGCCGACGACGTCATCGCCGCCATTCAAAACGAGTCCCAGCGATTGCGCCGGGATCACGTCGAACAGGTATTTGCCTGAAATGCCGGTTTTAGGGCCCGTTTATGCCGCATGTCATAAAATCGTTCCGGGAAAACGGAGAGCGGCATAGGTGGTTGTAACAAAATATCGGCCGCCGAGCGGAACGTTATTTTGACAACCACCATAGAGGCGGCTGCGCTCATGCGTGCATCTCCTGTTGAATTTCCCCCCATGGGCGTGTATCTATCCATCCGCCATGACTTCTCCTCTGCGGTTCTCAGACCAGATTCTGTTTTCCGGCAAAACCTCGAAAGAGGTTTTTTTTGCGGTAGTTGTCATCATTTCATTGGGTTGGACAGGCACCTGTTTTGCATTCGACGGTTGGCAGCAATTCGAGCGTCGGGTGCGGGACGATCAGATGTCTTACGAGGAGGGCCTCGAGGAAATTCAGCGCTGGCGGGGCGTGCTGCAGGAGGCCTATCCGGCTGACCGGTTCGACGGCCGTCTCTTTTTCCCGCTGAAGGGCTACGGCCTGAAGCATGTGGGCGGCAAGCGCGGAGGAGAAGGCTACCGGCCCAGCCGCTACGAATTCATCGGGCCGAAACGGCGCATCGGCCACCCCGCCCAGGACATCTTCGTCTACGACGGCAACCAGGACTCGCTCGACGACCGGACCGGCAACCCCGTCGTGGTGCTGGCGATGGCCGAGGGCATCGTGGTGTCGACTTTTTCCGAGTGGACGCCCGCGCCGCACGAACCCGGAAACGGCAAACGCGGCGGCAATTACGTCTGGATCTACCACCCCGGCCTGCGAATTTTTTCCTATTATGCCCACCTTCAGCAGATCAACGTCGCCCCGGGCGAACGGGTCGCCGGCGGCCAGCCCATCGCCACCCTGGGCCGCACCGGCACGAATGCCTACGCCGAGCGCTCCCCCACCCACCTGCACCTGATGCTGCTCCGAGTTCAGGACATGACCCCTGTCGATCCCTTTCCGCTGCTGAAGCAAGCCTTCTGAATTTTACCCATTCGTTTTGTCTATCCCAGTTCGTTTGTATCTTGTTGATTAAAATAGAATTTAAACACGGATACCGACACCGGCTTGCTGGTAGCGCCGTCTGGTGGAAAAATAATCCTTGACATATTTTGGTATATGGTGTTTGGTATACCACATGAGCAGAACTAAGCATCCCGTCCCTCCAAAAGTAAGCCTGCTGCCGCTTGAGCACCCTTCCAGACTGGCGGACTTGGCCTACGCGTCGCTCAAAGAGACGATTCTCAACCTGGATTACACTGCTGAGGGTCGCCTTGATGAGCGCGAGCTGGCCGAAAGCCTCAAAATCAGTCGTACCCCATTGCGGGATGCTATCAGCCGCCTCGTCTCGGAAGGTTTTCTCAGGGTTGAACCTCGTAAAGGCGTCTTTGTCATTCGCAAGACCCGCCAGGAGATCATCGAAATTCTATACGTCCGTGCGGCCTTGGAAGGAATGGCGGCCAAGCTCGCCATACGTCACCTGACCGAGATAGACATTCAGGACATGAGCGCGATGTTCGCAAAATTCACCCCGGACAATGTCGTCAACCGAGTGGAGGATTTTTCCGCAGCGAACGTTGCGTTTCACGAGCTGGTGCTGAAATTGTGCCGCTGCCAGAAGCTCCAGGAAATGGCCGGCAACCTTTCCGATCACATGCGCATGGTGCGGATGACCACGATCCGGCTTGGCAACCGTGCCAAGAACGCCTTGGCCGAGCATCTGGAGATAATTCAGGCGTTCGCGAAGCGCGACGGCGAACTGGCCAGCCGTTTACTGCAGCAGCACATCGAAGGGCTGGCCCGTTACGTCGAGGAAAACCGGGGTCTTTTCCCCTGGGGACCCTTGAAATGAAACCCCCTTGCCCCTTCGCCCATCGCGGACCGATTTATCGCCGCAAGCGCCAACCTCATCACCCCGAATTCAAATACACATGAAAGGAAATTGAAATGCCGACCAATGAGGAGATTATCGGCTCTTTGGTTGCCAGGGCCCGGGCCGCGCAGAAATTGGTTGAAAACTACACCCAGGAGCAGATCGACACGGTCGCCCTTTCGGTCGCCTGGCAGGTCTACAAGGACGAAAACATCGCCGCCTGCGCGAGAATTGCGGTCGAGGAGACCGGCAAGGGCGTTTATGAGGACAAACTCACCAAACACAAGGTCAAGGTGTTCGGGGTTTGCCGGGACATAAAGCACGCTAAAACCGTCGGGATCATCGATCGCGACGAAGCCCGGGGGCTCACCAAGTACGCCAAGCCCGTGGGCGTGATCGGCGCCCTCACCCCGGTCACCAACCCCACGGCGACGCCGGCCAGCAACGGCACCGGCATTTTGAAGGGTCGAAACGCCGTAATATTCGCGCCCCACCCGGCTGCCAAGGAGTCCTGCCGGGTGGTGTGCGACTTCATGCGGCAGGGGCTGCGCAAGGTAGGCGCCCCGGCTGACCTGGTCCAGCACATCGCCGAGCCCAGCGTGGCCTTGAGCCAGGAGCTGATGCGGCAGGTGGACCTGGTGCTGGCGACTGGCGGCGCCGCCATGGTCAAGTCGGCCTATTCGAGCGGAAAACCGGCCTACGGCGTCGGGGCCGGCAACCCGGTCATCGTTGTGGCCGAGGACGCCGACCTGACCGATGCCGCCGAGAAGATACGCATCAGCAAATCCTTCGACAACGCCACCTCCTGCAGCTCCGACAACTCCCTGCTGATCCAGGAAACCGTTTTCGACCGAATGCTCTCCGAGCTCCAGAGACAGGGTGGATATCTCTGCAGCCCGGAAGAAAAGGCCCGGCTGGAAAATTGGATGTGGGTGGCGAACGCCAAAACAGGCGAAGTGGCCCTTAACCCCAAGGTCGTCGCCATCTCCGCACGACGGATCGCTGCGGACGCAGGCATCATCGTCCCGGAGGCCACCCGCATGCTGATGGTGGTCGGGGAGAGGCCTGGCGAGGAGCCCTTCAGCGGGGAGAAGATCTCCCCTGTCCTTGCACTCTGGCGTTACCAGGGGATCGATGAGGCCATCGAGCTGATTGAAAAGCTTCACTCGTATGCGGGACTGGGGCATTCGATCGGCATGTACACATTCAACCGCGACTACATCCACCGTGTGGCCTCCGCCGCCAAGGTCAGCCGGATCTTGGTCCGCCAGGCCCATGCGCCTTCCGCCGGCGGACATTTCCACAACGCGATGCCCTCCACGGTCACCTTGGGGTGCGGCACGTGGGGCGGTAACATCACCACCGAAAACATCCACTGGAAGCATTTCATCAACGTGACCTGGGTCTCGGAACCTTTGCCGGTGTCAAAGCCGACCGAAGAGGAGATGTGGGGGGACCTTTGGGCGAAATACGGCCGCTGACCCGGGGGTGGAGGGCCTTGCATTCAGCGTAGGCCATGGCCTATCCGGTGCTTGACCATAACAGACCACTGTTCGACAGGAGGAAAACAGCGCATGCAAAACAAGCTCATGACGACCCGGGAGGCAGTTGCCCGCTTCGTCAAACCGGGAATGCACATCGGCGTCGGCGGTTTTTCCCTGTGCCGCAACGCCATGAGCGTCTCCCACGAGATCATCCGCCAGAGAATCGGGAACCTGCACATCTCCAGCGTGAACCCCGCCTACGGTGTGGACATCCTGATCGGGGCGGGCCTTGTCACGTCGGTTGAATCCGGCTGCCTCAACATGGAACGGCTGGGCCTGCCGCGGAACTTCTGCCGGGCCGTCGAGGACGGCAGTCTCAAATCCGAAGACTTCGAGCACCTCGGTATGACCTTGCGCTACCTGGCCGGCGCGCTGGGGATCTCCTTCATCCCCACCAAGGCCGAGCTCGGCTCGGATATCGTCGCGCACCAGGCCCTGGCCGCGAAAAAAGTGCAGATCGGTCCCTGCCCTTTCACCGGCGAGACCTATGCCATCCTTCCGGCCTGCACGCCCGACCTCTCCATCGTCTTTGCTTCCCGTGCCGACGAGTTCGGCAATGCCCAAATCGAGGGCACGGCCTTTGCCGACGAGTTCATCGCCAAGGCCGCGCACCAGATCCTCGTCGTCGCCGAGCAGATCGTCACCACCGAGGAGATCCGGCTAAGTCCCCAGGACACCCTGATCCCTTCCTACCGGGTCAACGCAATCATCCACGAACCCTGGGGGGCCCACCCGACGGCGTCCCCGGGCCATTACGACTACGACTACGAAGCCCTGCAAGAATACCAGCAGGCCGCCCGCGATCCAGGCTCGTTCAAGGCGTACATCCAAAAATACGTCCTCGAGGTCGACAGCTTCCAAGAGTACCTCGACCGGGCCCTGACGCCCTCCCGCATGCAGCGACTGCGCTACGACCCGCGGCTGGGGTACTCCGCGGGGATCGCCGAGGTGGTCACCTGCGGCGGCTTCACCGGTGAGCTGCCCGACGAGTGCACCCGCAACGAGATGATGATCGTGGCCGCTGCCCGGCAGATCCGGGACGGCGAAGTGGCGATCGTGGGCACGGGGCTGCCCATGGCGGCCACCACCCTGGCCAAGCACACCCACGCCCCGAACCTCAACTACATCGTCGAGACGGGCATCGGCGATCTCATGCCGATGCACGCAAGCCTCTCGGTGGCGGACACGCGCCTCCTCGGCGCCGCCAAGCCTTCGTTTGTGCGCAACATTCTCGAGGCGCTGGGCTTTTTGGTCCAGCGGGGGCTTGCCGACCTGGGGTTTCTGGGCGGAGCCCAGATCGACATGTACGGCAATTTGAACGCCACCTGCGTCGGGGATTACGCCAAACCCAAAAAGCGCTTCCCGGGCAGCGGCGGCGCCAACCCCATCGCGTCGAGCGCCAAGCGCGTGCTCACGATCATCCGCCACGAAAAACGCCGCTTCCTGGAGCGGGTGGAGTACATCACCAGCCCCGGGCACCTGCAGGGCGGTGATTCACGGCAGGCCGCCGGCTTGCGGGGCGGCGGGCCGGACCGAGTGATCACCGACCTGGGCATCCTGGACTTCGAACCTGTGTCCAAACGCATGCGGGTCGTTTCCCTGCACCCCGGGGTCACCCGCGAGAAAATTCAGGAGTTCACAGGCTTTCCGCTGCTCTTTGCACCGGAAGTCACGGTGACGCCGCCTCCGTCCGCTGCAGAGCTCGACATCCTGCGCAACAAGGTGGGGCGGGTGTACCTGGGCGCCGAGTAAGCCTCTATCCCCGGGGAGCCGCTTCCGGGAAAAAGGCGTCATCGTAGCGGCAACAGAACCGATTACAGGACATCACGACGAAAAACTATGGGAGGACCATCACCATGAAACAGCACGGACTGAAATGGGTGGGTGTTACGCTGACAATGGCTCTGATCCTGTGTGCTGCTTCCGCATTCTGTCAAGAGAAATACCCCTCGCGCCCGATCGACTTCATCTGCACCTGGGGGGTGGGCGGCGGGTCGGACCAGATGGTGCGCACGCTCGCCAAGCTGGCCGAGCCCTTCCTCGGCGTTCCCCTGCCGGTCTCCAACAAGCCGGGCGCCTCCGGCAACTCCGGCACCACCGATCTTCTGGCCGCCAAGGCCGACGGCTACACTATCGCCAATTACATTGCCGACACCCTGGCCACGATCCCGATCGGCCAGGCGCGCTACAAGATGGACGACCTGATCTGGGTCGCCCGCACCCAGAACATGCCCTCCTTTCTTTTCGTGAAAACCGACGGCCCCTTCAAGAACATCGAGGATCTGCTGAAGGCCACCAAGGAAAACCCCGGTAAGATCAAGATGGCCGGGCTGGGATTCGGCACCATCGACGACATCACCCTGCGGTATCTGGCCAGCAAGGGCCACAAGATGACCCTGGTGCCCAACCCCAACCCCGGGGAGCGCTACGCCTCCGTGCTGGGCGGTCACAACGAGGTGCTCTACGAGCAGGCCGGCGACATCAAGCAGTATCTGGACGCCAAGCAGCTCAAGCCCGTGCTCGTCTTCGCCGAGAAGCGCCTGGCCGCCTTCCCCGACGTGCCTTGCGCCAAGGAACTGGGTTTCGAGGTCTACCTGCCGCAGTTCCGCTGTATCGTCGCCAAAAAAGGGGTCGCCCCGGAACATATCAAGACCTTGAGCGACGCCCTTGAAAAGGCCGTGCAGACCCCGGAGTGGAAGAAATTCAACGAGGATCAGTATGCCGACCCCGACAGTTACATGAGCGGCGACCAGTTCAGGGGCTGGGTGGCCGGCGAGGCGAAAAACATGGAAAAGTTCATGAAGGAATTCGGCATCATCAAATAGCATGCGCAAGGAGCGGACACCCATGAGCGACCAAGCTGCCCGGGCGGCGGAAAAGCCTCCCTGGACGAGGATAATGGCGGGGCCGTTTTTCTTCCTGGCCTTCGGCGTGATCGTGTACTTCTACGCGGAGCGCAGTATCGATCCGGCCCCTCCCGGCCAACTCGGGGCGGGCTTCTGGCCTAAAATGTGCCTTGTGGGTATTTTGCTTTCCGCCGGCCTGAAAGCCATCGAGCTTTTCCGGTGCCGCGGGGCCTCGGGCGAGGCGGGCGGCGCCTGCAAGGAGATGGACAATTTCAAACTGTCCCTGATGATGGGCCTGCTCGTGCTGGTGGTCGTCGCGATCGCGGTCGTCGGTTTTCCGATCGCCAGCGTTCTGTTCTTCGGGACCTTCTTGTGGCTGGCCGGGGCCCGGAAATTGACCACCCTTTTTCTGACCTCGGTTCTGGGCACCATTCGCCTTATCTACTTCTTCGTGAAGGTGGTTTACCTGCCCCTGCCCAAGGGCGAGTGGTTCTTCGAAAACATAACCCTGCTGATTTACCGCACGCTGCTCATCATGTGAGGGGTGAGGATATGAGTGAAATGGACTTGTTCTGGATCGGATTGACCAACGCGTTTTCCCCGTTCAACTTCATGATGATGTTGACGGGTCTGACCATCGGCGTGCTGGCGGGCGCCCTTCCGGGCATCACCATGCTGAACGCCATCGTGCTTGTCCTGCCCTTCACCTATTCGATGGATATCGTGCCCTCGCTGCT
>CAZLSV010000044.1:27737-42371 GCA_964562235.1 uncultured Desulfatibacillum sp. | reverse complement strand
CATTCTATTATTATGTATGCCGCATGCATGTCAACAGGTACAAACGGTCGTTTGAAAAACGGGTCGGGCAGGGCGCTGCGCCGGAAGGCGAGCCGGAGTCAGCCGATGCCGCTCTATCGGCCCGCGGCATCGTGCGCGGCCGCCGTGTCCCACCACCAGGCGTCGCGGCGGGTCGCCATGATCGCCGCGGCCAGGGCTTTTCCGGTTTCCGTCTGCAGCCGCTCCAGCACGTGCGGCAGCCAGTCCTGCGGCGGGCGATAGCCGATTTCCTCCAGCTCTTTGAGCTCCAGGATCAGGCTGATCTGGTCCGCGTCGCGGGCCAGCCGGGCTTCGCGGGACTCCCCGGCGAGGTATTCCTCGATCAGGGCTTTCAGCCGGGCTCCGAAAGGCAGCCCGCGAACCATGTCGGCCACCGCACGGGGCTCGTCGGCCTTCACATAGGCCTTGTGAACGTAGTTCAGGTCTCCGGTGCGCGCTTCCGGCAGGTCGTGGACCAGGCACAGCGAGACCAGTTTCAGGGCATCGATCCCCGGCTCCAGTTGCGTCATCACGTAGGCGATGAAGGTGGTCGAGTAGACGTGCTCGGCCACGGACTCCCGCCCCGCGCCCAGGAACTGGAACCCCGAGCGGGGGGTCTCTTTCAGCATTCGCGCTTCGAACAGAAGGTCGGCCACTCGTTTCATTTCGCCTCCGGGGAAGATGGTTGGGTGTGTGGCGCCGGTTTTACGCCGGTCCGCTCCCAAAGACAACCCCCACACGATTTCTTTTTGACTTTTTCACCGATCGGCGTATTATTGCCAGTTAATGTTTAAACTTCCGCTGGATGTTCCGGCTGGAACGCGGTGTGGCGGACATGCGGGCCGACCGGTCATACGCGAGCGCATGCCTCTCAAGGGCAAGGATACCGCAAGGATCTCCGCTGCACGTCTGCCCGTCCCCGACACCCCACGGCCGGCCGCACCGACGCCGCATCCAAAACCTGAAGGAGGCACAGACGCATTCAATGGATTTAGGACAGATGGATTTAATCGGCATGATCCGCGGCGCCGGCCTCGTCGTTCAGATGGTGATGGCCTTGCTGCTTTTCTTTTCGGTCACCTCCTGGGCGATCATTGTCATCAAGTACCGCTACATCCGGCGCGCCTTCCGGGAATCGGCCGAGTTCAGCGACTATTTCTGGAAAAGCCGGGATTTCTCGAACGCCTTCGCGAAGGCCAAGGCGTTGCACGGGAGCCCGTTGGCGCGTATTTTCCGGATCGCCTACATGGAGCTTAAAAAGACCAGCCAGGCCGGCGAATCCCTGGACCCGGGCGACGGATCGGCGCAGACGCCGTCCGCGTTTACTTTCGGCACCCGGTTCGCGGCCACGGACAACGTGAAACGCGCCTTGCGCCGGGCGATCAACACGGAGATGACCCGCATGACCCAGATGGTGCCCTTCCTGGCCACGACCGGCAACACCACGCCGTTCATCGGTTTGTTCGGCACGGTCTGGGGGATCATGAACTCCTTTCACGGGATCGGGCAGAAGGGCTCGGCGAACCTGGCGGTGGTGGCACCCGGTATCTCCGAGGCGCTGGTCGCCACGGCCGCCGGCCTGGCCGCCGCCATCCCCGCGGTCATCGCGTTCAACTATTTCATGAGCAAGATCCGCATCGTCGAGACGGAATTCCAGAGCTTTTCGGCGGATTTCCTGAACATCATCGAACGGGACATCCTGCGGGTGGAGAGGAGGAAGGATGAGGTCCGGCGGCAACAATGACAGTTTCATGTCCGAGATCAACGTGACGCCCCTGGTGGACGTCATGCTCGTGCTGCTGATCATCTTCATGGTGACCGCGCCCATGATGGTGCAGGGGCTGGACGTGGCCCTGCCCCAGGTGACGGCGAAGGCCCTCGAGACCAAGGAAGAGCAGCTCATGATCACGGTGAACAAGGACCAGCAGGTGTTCATCAATGACTTCCCGGTGAGCGTCGACACCCTTCAGGACAAGCTCGCCAAGATCCTGCAGGGCCGGGCCGACCCCGAAGTCTATCTCAAGGCCGATCGCGATGTTCCCTATGGGGTGGTGGCCCAGGTGATGGCGCGGATCAAGGACGCCGGAGTCGACAAGCTGGGCATGGTCACCGAACCCGAGGCCCCTGAGAAGGACGGCAAGAAACCGAAGCCGAAACGGGGATGAAAGAGCTACAGTTCACACGCAGATCCCGGGAGGCCGAGGGCGATGCGGTTCCCCGCTCCCTGGGGTCGTCCTTTGCGATTTCGATCGGCCTGCACGTGCTGGTGATCGCGGCGTTTGTCTACGTCCCGGCGGATTTCTCCAAACCGCGGCTGCCGCCCGGGGCCATCAGCGTGAACCTGGTGTCGTTGCCCGGCCCGGGGCTGGCGCCCGGGCCGCCGGCCGGCGACGGCGCCCCGCCGTCCGAGGCCCCCAAGCCGGTCGAGGCCCCCAAGCCGGCCCCGGAGAAGCCGGCCGTTTCCGTGGCCCCGCCCGCGCCGGTCCCCAAACCGGTGCCGGAGGCGCCCAAGCCGGAAGTGTCCCTTACCCCCAAGGTCAAAGAGAAAAAATCGCTCAAAGAGGCGACCAAGGACTCCCAGAAGATGATCGAGCGCGCCATCGAGCGCATCGAAAAGAAGGTCAGTGAGCCGGACACGAGCTCCGTGGCCTCGGCCATCGATCGGCTGAAGAAGAAGTTCGGGGAGACCGAAACGGGCGCCGGCCGTCCGGGTCCGCCCGCGCCGACGGCCGGCCAGGGCGGCGGCGGCGGTCCGGCCGGCGGTGGCGGCGGCGGTGGCGGCGGGCCGGGTTCCATCGAACCGGTCGACATCTATCGGGCGACGGTCGCCTCCCAGGTGGAACGGAACTGGGCTTTCTCCCCGCAGCTCGCCGGCGGGGACAAAAGCCTCAAGGTGGGACTGGTCTTCAAGGTGCTGCCCAACGGCGAGATCACCGACATCCGCTACACCGAGCGCTCCGGCAATTCCTATCTGGACGACTCCGCCTACAAGGCCATCGTCAAGTCCAGCCCGGTGGCCGTGCACCCGCCCGTGGTCAAAGCCCCCTATGTGGTGGTGGCCATCCGTTTCACACCGGAAGGGATGCGTTGATCGCTTGAAAAAACAGACGACATGGCCTACTATCAAACGGCGTTGATAGACCGGCCTTTCAAGATGGATGGACACTAACTACCACCCTCCTGCAAGGAGAAAAAGGATCCGTCATGCGATTGAGGCGTTGGGTGATCTGCTTGTTGGCGTGCGCTGCCGGTGTTTTCAGCATCCTGCCCGCCTGGGCCCAGAGCGAAACCTACCAGTACATCGACATCCGAAACCCTTTTCTGCGAAAGATTCCGCTGGCCGTCCCGCTGTTTAAAAATCAGACCACCGGCCCCCGCGAAGAGGAAAACTCCAGGAAAGCCCTGGACCTGATGGCGGCCAGCCTCGATTTCACCGGCTACTTCAAGATCCTCGACCGGAGTGCTTTTCTCTTCGACCCGCAAAAAAGCGGGGGAGGCGCCGGCGAGATCAATTTCCAGAACTGGACCGTGGTCGGCGCCGAGCTTCTGATCACCGGCACCTACGAACAGACGGGCGACAACGTGGGCCTGGAGCTGCGCCTGTTCGACACCATCCGCGGCCGACAGGCCCTCGGAAAACGCTATTCCGGCAATGTCGCCGAGACCCGGAAAATGGTCCTGCGTTTCTGCGCCGAGGTGATTTACTACCTCACCGGCAACAAGGGCGTCTTCAACAGCAAGATCGCCTTCGTGTCCAACGGCTCCGGCAAAAAAGAGATCTACACCTGCGATTTCGACGGCTACAACCCCACCCGGTTGACCTACAACGATTCGATTTCCCTTTTTCCGTCATGGTCGAGCGACGGGCAGTACATCGCCTACACTTCCTACAAGGGCGGCAAGCCCGACATCTACATTCGCAACCTCGCCGACAAGCGCGAGGGCGTGATCGCCCAGGAAGGCCTCAACATCACCCCCGCGTGGGTGCCGGACCGATTCGAGCTGGCGGCCACCATGTCTTTTTCGGGCGACCAGGAAATTTATCTGTTGACGGGCGCCGGGAAAATGATTAAAAGACTTACTACCAATCGTGGTAGCGATGTGTCGCCGACTTGGTCGCCCGACGGAAGGAAACTGGCCTTCGTGTCGAACCGCACGGGCGGACCCCAGATATACGTGTTGGATCTGGACAGCGGAAACGAGCGGCGGCTCACGTTCGAAGGCAAGTACAACACCCAGCCCAACTGGTCTCCGCGGGGCGATAAAATCGCCTACAGCGGGCAAGTGGGAAGTTATCATCAGGTTTTCGTGATCGATGCCGACGGTCGCAACCCGTTGCAGTTGACGCGGGAGGGAGGCGACAGCGAATCGCCGACCTGGTCGCCGGACGGAACCCTGATCATGTTCAGCAGCACGCGGGAGGGGCCCTCGCGGCTTTATGTGATGACCGCTTTCGGAACCGATCAGCGTCGGTTGCTGTTGTTGAATGGAGAACAAACAAACCCCAAATGGTCCTCAGGTGTTTTCAACTGATCACCATCAACCCTAAAGCGCCTTAACAAAAAGGAGGAAGAACAATGCAAAAGAAGGTTTGGATTGTGTTGGCATTGCTTTTGGTGATGCCGGGTTTCATGTTTACCGTGTCATGCCAGAAACGCGTTCAGGCCCAGGCGCCGGCCCCGGCGCCCGCCCCGGCCCCGGCGCCCGCTCCTGCGGCCCCGGCACCCGCCCCGGCAGCCAAGCTTGAAGTTCCGGCCTTTATGACGGAGCGGGTTTTCTTCGACTTCGACAAGTCCGCGTTGAAAATGGAAGCCCAGTCCCTGCTGAAGAAAAAGGCCGACTGGATGAAGGCCAACCCCTCCGCGAAGCTGCTGGTCGAAGGCAACTGCGACGAGCGCGGCACGGCCGAATACAACCTGGCGCTCGGCGAACGCCGGGCCGACGCCGCCAAGAAGTTCCTGGTGGACCTCGGCATCGATGCCAAGCGGATCTCCACCATCAGCTATGGCGAAGAGCGTCCGCTCGATCCGCGTCACAACGACGCGGCCTGGGCCAAGAACCGCAACGCTGGTTTCGTGGTCAACTAAAGCGTAAGCATACCGCCGGGGTCCCGGGCGTCCGGGCCCGGCGGCAAACACATGAGATTAACAGACGGCAAACGAACGCGAAGCCGCGTCGTTTGCCGTCTGTTTAATCGGCCGCTGGCATTGGTCGAAAGATCGTGATAAGGTGAGTCGCTATGAGCATTCACGGTTTTTGGAAGACGATGATACTCCCGGTGTTGGTCGCCGCTTTTGTTTTCGGATGCGCCACGCGCCGGGATGTGACGACGATCGATTCCCGCTTGAGCGAGATCGAGCTGCGGGAGGGCGAGGAGCGCCGGCGGCGCGAGGAGATCGTCAAGGCGCGCGAAGCCAACGAGGCGGCCTTGCGGCAAATGTCCGCTTCCCTGCGGGCGCAGATCGACGAACTGCGGGATGAGGTGCGGGGGCTGCGCGGGCGGCAGGAGGAGATCGAGCACGCCCAGCGGCTGAAGCCGGCCGCCGGGGAGACCGGTGAACGGCCCCGGGAGGAGAAGCTCGCGCGTTTGGAGGAGGCCGGCCATCTGCAGGCCCAGCGGCTGACCCGCATCGAAGAGCACTTGAAGCTCGAGCCAGCGGCCTCCGGTGCGAAGCCGGAATCCCGGATACGGCCCGAATCGGCCGCCAAGGTGCCCTCCGAGGAAGAGCTCTACAACAAGGCCAAGCAGTCCTTCGATCAAGGGAACATGGTCCAGGCCCGCCGCGGTTTCGAAGAACTCATCCAGCGCTACCCCGCATCCACCAACGCCGGCAGCGCGCAGTTCTGGATCGGCGAGACCTTTTACCGCGAAAAAGCCTACGAGAAATCCATTCTCGAATATCAGAAGGTGATCGAGAAGCACCCCAAGAGCAACAAGGTGTCGGCGGCCCTGCTCAAACAGGGGCATGCCTTCCTGTCGCTCGGGGACAAGGTGAACTCGCGGTTGATTTTCGAAGAGCTGGTTCGAAAATATCCGCAGTCGGCCGAGGCCAAGGCCGCATCCGACAAATTGAAGGAAATCCGCTGATCGTCGCGCGTCCTCCGGCAGCTGCATTCGACGGTCCGGAGACCGGTTCCACGCCATGACCAAAATCGTGGGGATCGACCCAGGCCTTGCGGCCACCGGTGTGGGTGTGGTGAGCGGGCGCGGGATGGCCGTGGCGGGGTATTCGTTTGGATGCATCGCCACCTCCCGGTCGATTCCCCTGGCCGAACGGCTGGACTGCATTTTCTCGAAGCTCCAACAGCTTTTTTCCCGTGAAACCCCCGACCTGGTGGTGATCGAGGACGTTTTTTCCTTGCAGGAATACCCCCGGTCGGGCATCTGCCTCGGGCAGGTTTCCGGTGTGGTCATGCTCGCCGCGGTTCGCGCCGGCTTGCGCTGCGTGCAGATCCCGGTGCGGGAAGCCAAACAAGTCCTCACCGGGAACGGGAACGCCTCCAAACTGCAGCTGGAGAAGGCCGTGCGCGGCCGCCTCGAGCATCCCGGCCCCATTCGTCCCTTCCACGCCGCGGATGCCCTCGGCCTGGCGCTGATCGGCCTATACCGCTGCATGGAACCCGAACGGACACCGAGCGCATCGTCCCTGTCCGGCGGCGCCCCACCCACCCTGCGGCGGCGTTCACCGGCTTGCGCGCAATTGACCGCACCCAAACGACGCAGGACCCCATGATCGGGTATCTCTTAGGCAAGATCCTCAAAAAAGAAGACGAACGCGTCCTCATCCTCGCCAACCAGGTCGGCTATGAAGTGCTGGTCCCGGCCGTGGTCATGGAGTCCCTCTCCGACAAAAATCCCGGCGATGAGCTGGCCCTTCACATCTACCACCAGCAGACCGAACGCCAGCCCAAACCGGTTCTGATCGGCTTCAACCACGAGATCGAAAAAGAGTTCTTCCAGAGTTTCATCAGCGTGGAGGACATCGGCCCGATGAAGGCCGTGAAGGCGATGACGCTTCCCGTGAGCGAAATCGCCCGCGCGATCGAGGAGCGCGACCTGGAAGCGCTCGGGCGGTTGAAGGGCATCGGCAAGCGCACCGCTCAGAAGATCGTCGCCACGCTCGAGGGCCGGATGGCCAAATTCGCCCTGCTGCGCGCGGAACAACCTCCGCCGGCCCCGCCCGTCGCGGATTTTGCCCAGCAGGTCATCGACGTGATGGTCCAGCAGCTGGGCCACCGGCTGGCCGACGCCCGCAAGATGATTGCCGATGCGCTCAAACGCAACCACACGATCGGCACGGCGGAGGCGCTTTTCGAGGAAGTCTATCGCGGCGAACAGTCCGGGCTGCCGCCGGCGGCCGACTGAACCCTCTCCTCAACCCGCTCCCCCGGAACCGGTATAGACCGGGGGAGCGGGCAGGGTGAGGGGGCGCTCGTGTCCATACAATTGTGCAACCCTTAACGAAAAGGGATCGCATGAGCGACGACGTCATTTCCTATTCCTCCGAGGAGCGGCAGGGGCTGGTCTCTGGCCGGGCCCGGGAAGAGGACCTGGAACCCGAAATCGTGTCGCTGCGGCCGCGGCAGCTGACCGAATACGTCGGCCAGGCCGATGTGGTCGAAACGCTGAAGATCGCCATCGAGGCGGCCCTGCAGCGCAACGAGCCGATCGACCACGTGCTGCTGCACGGCCCGCCGGGCCTCGGCAAAACCACCCTGGCGCACATCATCGCCAACGAAACGGGCTCCAACCTGACGCTTTCCTCAGGCCCGGCCCTCGAGAAAGGCGGAGACCTCATCGGGATCCTGACCCATTTGGGGTCCGGCGACATCCTGTTCATCGACGAGATCCACCGGCTCCCCAAACCGGTCGAGGAACTGCTCTACCCGGCCATGGAGGATTTCGCGATCGATTTCGTGTTCGACAAGGGCGTGCACGCGCGCAGCCACCGTTTCCGGTTGAAGCGCTTCACGCTGGTCGGGGCGACCACGCGGGTCGGCCTGCTGTCATCCCCCATGCGGGACCGGTTCGGAATTTTCCGCAGCCTCGATTTCTACGGCATGGACGATCTGATCCGGATCACCCGGCGTTCGGCGGCGCTGCTCGGCATCGACCTGGGGGAGGAAGGCTGCTTCGAGCTGGCGCGGCGCTCCCGGGGCACGCCGCGCATCGTCAACCGGCTGCTCAAGCGCGTCCGGGACTACGGCCAGGTGCGCTCCCGGGGCGTCATCAACCGGCAGACCGTGGAGGCCGCTTTGGAGCTGGAGGGCGTGGACGGGCAGGGGCTGACCGATCTCGACCGCCGCTACCTGAAGACGATCATTCAATTCTACCACGGCGGCCCGGTCGGCATCGAGGCCATCGCCGCCACCCTGCAGGAGGAGTCCGACACCCTGGTGGACATCATCGAACCCTATCTGCTGAAGATCGGCTTCATCACGCGGACCTCCTCCGGCCGGAAGGCCTCCGAGGCGGCCTATCGGCACCTGGGGTTCAGCGTGCAGCAGAAATTCTTCAGCTGACATGGCGATCATCAGCCTCATCACCGACTTCGGCACCCGCGACGAATACGTGGGTCTCATGAAGGCCGTGATCCTTGGGATCGACCCGGCGGCGGTCGTCGTCGATGTCAGCCACGCGATCGCGCCCCAGGACGTGGCGCAGGCCGCTTTCATGATCGAGTCCGCCTGCCGGTACTTCCCGGGGGGCAGCCTCCACCTGGTGGTGGTGGACCCCGGGGTGGGCACCGACCGGGCGATTCTCTACCTCGAGGCGGGCGGGCAGCGCTTTATTGCCCCGGACAACGGGGTGCTCTCCCTGGTGATGCCCGCGGGCCGGGGGCTGCTTTTGCGGCGGGTGGAGAACCCCCGGCTGCGGCCGGCCGCGGTCAGCCCGACGTTTCACGGCCGGGACATCATCGCCCCCGCCGCCGCGTATCTGTCCAAGGGCCTGGCGGCGGACCAGCTGGGGCCGGAGGTGGATGCGGCCGCGGCGGTCCGCATCACCGGGCTGCGCGCCGTGCCGGCCGCCGACGGAACCCTCCTCGGCCGGGTCGTTCACGTCGACCGGTTCGGGAACCTCCTCACCAACATCGATGCGGCCGCGCTGCGGCAACTGCACCCCCTCCGCTCGGACCGGCCGCCGGCGGTGCTCGTCGGAGACCATGCCGTCACGGGGATCGTCACAACGTATGCGGAGGCGGCCGAAGGAGGGCTTCTGGCGTTGGTCGGCAGCCGGGGCTACCTGGAGATCGCCGTGAATGCCGGCAGCGCGCAGGCGCTAACCAACGCCCGCCGGGGAGACCCCGTGCGGGTATGCGGTCCTGGCGATGACGACGACTGACCCCAACCCCATGCCCCCCGCGGGCGACGATCCGCGCCCGTCGGCGTCGAACCGTCGCTGGACGGTGCTCTTCATCGGGGACCACGGCAAGGTGATCGGCTTCAAGCGGGTCAAGACCCTGATCGTCCTCGCGCTGGGGGTGCTCGCGACCGCGCTGGCCGCCGTCGCCGTGCTGCTGGTGGTCAATCAGGGGCTTCACGGCCGAACCCGCGATCTTCAGGACCGGCTGCAGGCGGCGCTTCGGCAGGTCGAGTCCCTGGGCCGGGAGCGGGATCTGCTGACGGCGCATGTGGTTCTGGTCGAAACGAAGATGAAGGAGACCCTCTCCGGGACCGGCCGTGCGGCGGGGGAGCGCCAAGGCGCGCCCGCCGGGACCGAAAAACCGTCCGCGGCGGCGGCCGCCCGCGCCGAGGATGCCGAGGGGGCTTCCGAGGCGGTCCCGGCCGGGGCCGAGGTGCGCGCTCCGATATTTTCGGGCGAAACCGTGGTGGTGGAGGGCTTCGCCGCTGCGTTCAACCCGGCCCGCCAGGCGATCGATATCAAGTACCGGCTGGTGGCGTCCGGCACCGGCCGCAGGCCGGCGGCCGGCCACGTCATCGTCGTTTTCAAAAGCAATCAGATGGAGCCGGAAGCGTGGTTGGCCATGCCGCGGGTCGAGCTTCCCAAGGGGCGGCCTTCCGGCGCGCAGAAAGGCTACAGCTTCTCCATCAACCACTCCAAGGCCTTTGCCCAGAGCCTGGCGGTTCCTAAAAACACGCCCGGCTTCACCGCGGCGGTGTTTTACGTGTTTTCGAACGAGGGGCAATTGATGCTGGCCCGGGAGTACGCCGTTAAGCTTCAGCCTTCGGGGGGCTGAGGCGGGCCGGCTTCCAGCAGGTGCAGCCACGGGGCGATCTGAACAGCGCAGGCGCTGAAATTGGCGAAGGTCACATCGTTGAACGGCAACTCGTGCCGCGTGCGGATCCGGTCGAAGATCTCAAGGTAATTCAAAACGATCCGCTTGCGCCAGTCCAGCTTCAGCCGGCCGGCGGCATCCAAAATGGCGTCCTTGGGGCCCTCGATTTCCAGAAAGTCCCCGAAGGGCAGGGCATCCAGGCAGAACGTGGCGGCCCCCAGCACAAGGGTTTCGCGCCATTTTTCATACGTCTGCTCCGGGTGATAGCCGAGGCCGGCCAGGATCCGCTGCATGGCGTCGAAGTCCGCCACCTCCGACTCCTGCTCGACGAACTGCTTGAAGGACGGGTCGGCATCGGCCGGAAGCGACTTGAAGGTCAGGGTGGTTTTGCGGTCGCGGCGCAGCCGCAGGAGGCACTTGCGCCGGATCAAGCTCCGGCGCTCGTCCTCGAAGCGGATGTTGTGCTCGAGGCTGCGCCCCAGGCTGCGGGCGCCGATCGCCGTCAGGCGCGCGCGCATTTCAGCGGGGTCGGCCACGTGGAATTTGACCTCGGTTTCAACCGGATCCGAGAGGGGGGGCATGCGGACATGATAGGCAAATGCACTCGCCCTGTAAAGGACCATTTTTTATCTTTTTTCTTGACAGACCGCAAATTATTGCATAAATATACCCGATTCTGAAACTACAGGAGTGGTGATCGTGAAGAAATACACCTACAGTGCCAAGGATAGCGACTTCAAGGGCAAGTGGTACGTCGTGGATGCCAGCGACGCCGTTTTGGGCCGTCTGGCCACCACCGTGGCGGCCCGGTTGCGGGGCAAACACAATCCGCTCTTCACCCCGCACGTGGACACCGGCGATTTCGTGATCGTCATCAACGCCGAAAAGATCCGGCTCACCGGAAAGAAATGGGTCCAGAAGCTGTATCACCGCCACACCGGTTACATCGGCGGGCTCAAGACCACCAGCGCCCGCGAGCTTCTGGAAAAACGGCCGGAGGAGCTGGTCCGCCGGGCCGTCAAAGGCATGCTGCCCAAGAACAAGCTCGGCAGCCAGCTCTACACGAAACTCAAGGTTTACAAGGGCAGCGATCACCCGCACCAGGCGCAGGTGCCCGAGCCCCTCACCTTTTAATTTTTCCGATCTTCGAGGAATTGGATGGAAAAGCAAACGTCGTACTACGCCACAGGCAAACGCAAGTCCTCCATCGCCCGCACCTGGCTCACGCCGGGAACCGGTGCGATCATCGTGAACAACCTTCCGGTGGAGGAGTACTTTCCGCAGGAGACCACGCGGCTTGATTTGGTGCAGCCCCTCAAGCTGACCAACACGGGCGGCGCCTTCGATGTCAAGGCCCATGTCCAGGGCGGTGGTCCGGTCGGCCAGGCCGCCGCCATCCGCCACGGCATCACGCGGGCCCTGATCGCCGCCGATCCCGCGCTGCGGACCACGCTCAAAAAAGCCGGGTTCGTGAAGCGCGACCCGCGGGTCAAGGAGCGCAAGAAATACGGGCAGAAGTCGGCCCGCGCGCGGTTCCAGTTCTCCAAGCGGTAATCGCTCCTTCCAAAGCCGAAATTGGAATTCCAGGGAACAGGCGGTCTTGCCTGTTCCCTTTTTTTTGTGCTAAATTCCGGCTGCGTAGAAATTCTGGCGCATGGTGGCTCGCGTCTTAGAAGGCCTGGGCCGGAAGGTGTGCACGTTCAAATTCCATGGAGACGAACAGAATGTCCCTGAAGGCCATCGACCTCAATTCGGACGTGGGGGAAAGCTTCGGCAACTACACGCTGGGAATGGACGACGCGGTAATCCCGCTGATCAGCTCGGCCAACATCGCCTGCGGCTACCACGCCGGGGACCCGGCCGTCATGCGGCGCACGGTGGCGCTGGCGAAGAAAAACGGCGTCGGCCTGGGGGCCCACCCGGGGCTGCCCGATCTGGTCGGTTTCGGCCGCCGGAACATGGACGTCACGCTAGAGGAGATCCGGGACTTCGTCGCCTGCCAGATCGGCGCGCTCCAGGCGGTCGCCGCGCTCCAGGGCGCCCGGCTGCAGCATGTCAAGCCCCACGGCGCGCTCTACAACATGGCCGTGCGGAACCCCGAGATCTGGGACGCGGTGGCCGAGGTGATGGCCGGGCTCGACGAGCGGTTGATCCTGTTCGTGCTGGCGGGCGCCGACCGCCGGGAGCTGGAGGCGATCGGCCGGCGCCGCGGCATCCGCATCGCCTTCGAGTTTTTCGCCGACCGCGCCTACAACACCGACGGCTCGCTCGTGTCGCGCAAGCTCCCCGGGGCCGTGATCCACGACAACGACGTGGTGGCGGCCAAGGTGTTGAAGCTCGTCCGGGAGGGCAAGGTCAAAACCATCGAAGGCTCGGAGATCGAGCTCAAGGCCGAGACGATCTGCGTTCACGGCGACAACCCCGAGGCCCTGGCGCTGGTGAAGAAGATTCGCGAGACCCTGAAGGCCGCCGGCGTCGCCGTCCAACCGCCGGCGGAGTTTTTATAGAGGCCGAACGACATGGTTCACCCGCCCCCACGCTTTCGGCCCATGGGCGACCGCAGCGTTCTCGTGGAACTCGGCGATGCGATATCCCCGGAGGTCAACCGCCGCGTGCAGCAGCTCATGCTCCAGCTCCGGCAGGCCGGCCTGCCGGGCGTGCGGGAGCTGGCCCCCGGCTATCGCTCGCTGCTCGTCGCCTACGATCCGCTGGCGATCGCGCCGGCGGAGCTGAATGAGCGCATCCTAGACGCCGCCGGCCGAACGGACGGCGCGGGCCTGCCGCCGGCCAAGCAGGTCAGCGTGCCGGTGTTTTACGGCGGGGATCACGGGCCGGACCTGGATGAGGTGGCCGACCGCCTCGGCATCTCCCCCGCGGAGGTGATCCGGCTCCACACCGAAACCATCTACCGGGTCTACATGATCGGCTTCACGCCGGGCTACCCCTACATGGGAGAGCTTCCGGCGGCCCTGGCCGTTCCCCGGCGCGGCACGCCGCGCACGCGGGTCCCCAAAGGGTCGGTCGGCATCGCCCAGCGCCAGACGGGCATCTACCCGGTCGCGAGCCCCGGCGGTTGGCAGATCATCGGCTGGACGCCCATCGAGCTCTTCGACCCCGCGCGACCGCTGCCGTCTTTGCTGGAGATGGGCGATCGCGTCAAATTCGAAGCCGTGCGGCCGGCGGAGATCTGAAAAATGGCAGGCGCCGACACTTTCGAAGTGCTCTCTCCCGGAATCCTGAGCACCGTGCAGGACCTCGGCCGGTTCGGCTGCGCCCGCTACGGGGTCGCGGCCAGCGGGGCGTTGGACGGGTTCGCCGTGCGGGTGGGAAACCTTTTGGTCGGAAACGACGAGAACGCCGCCGTGGTGGAAACCACCCTGATGGGGCTGCGGATCAGGATCCTGCGGGAGACGCGGGTGGCCGTCACCGGCGGGGACCTGCAGCCGCGCTTAGACGGCGAGCCCTTTCCGATGTGGCGCTCCCAGCCGGTGCGGGAAGGCCAGACCCTCGCTTTTTCGGGGCCCGCCAGCGGCTTGCGCGCCTATCTCGCCGTCGCGGGCGGTTTCCAGGTGGCGGAGGTCATGGGTAGCCGGTCGACCAACCTCTCCTCGGGGTTCGGCGGCTTCCAGGGGCGGCCGCTGCGCAAGGGCGACATTCTCGCCGCCGGGCCGGTCCAGGACCCCGCGCGGTTCACGGAAAGAAGCCTCCTGCCGGAGGCGGTTACCGTTTACGCCTCGCCCTGGCGGCTGAGGGTCGTCTGGGGGCCGCAGGAGGACCATTTTTCGGAAGAGGGCCGGCAAACCTTTGCGACGGCCGCCTTCACGGTCTCCCCGGACTCCGACCGGACCGGCATCCGCCTGAAGGGCCCGGTGGTCGCGCGCCGGCCGGGGATGGAAGAATCCATCATCTCCGAGGGGATTTTGTCCGGCGCCATCCAGGTCCCGGGGGACGGGCAGCCCATCATCATCCTGGGCGAGACCGCCTCCGGGGGCTACCGCAAAATCGCCACTGTGATCTCGGCCGACCTGCCGCTGCTCGGCCAGATCACCCCCGGCGACGAAGTCGCCTTTGAGCCCGTGTCGATGGAAGCGGCCGTCCAGGCACTGCGGGAGCTCGAGGACCGGATCGACCGGTTCAAGCGCAGTTTTTGAACCGCCATAGCGAGCGCATCCGAAATAGGATAGATTCCTTACGGTCGAAGATTCCCCGCAGCTTGCGGCGGGGATCTTCAATTATGGCTGCGGCAATCAGTAAGGGTTTCATTGCCGCTCGTCGCGGAGCAGGTGCGCGTCGAAGGGCGCCAGCTGGATGGTTTCAAAGGGCATCACCACCCCCTCGCGGCTCAGGGCCTGGAAGGCGCGCTCGCGCAGCTCGGCCC
>CAZLSV010000044.1:26817-27727 GCA_964562235.1 uncultured Desulfatibacillum sp. | reverse complement strand
CCGGACTTGCCGAGATCGAGCGCCGGCAGATAGCCCAGGAAGCGCAGGCCCAGTTCCCTGCTGACTTGGGCGCCGGTGCGGAAGGCGCGCTCGCGCAGCTCGGCCCGCTTCTCCACGTGCTCACGCTCGTTGTCCAACCACACCCGCAGCTCCACCGTGACGTTGTAGTCGTTTAACTGGGTCACGTGCACGCGCGGCGGCGGCTGCGTCATGTAGGCCGGGTCGTCCGCCACCAGGCCCAGCAGAATGCTTCGAACCCGGGCCAGGTTCTCGGCGACGCCGACGCTCACGGGGATGTCCAGCCGCAGGTGCGGAAAATTGGTGTAAGAGGCCACGGTGTTGTTGATGACGGCGGTGTTGGGGATCGCGAGCATTTTGCCGTCCGGGGTGACCACGCGGGTTGAGCGCAGGGTGATGATTTCCACGCGACCGTACGCGCCCTGGATCTCCACCAGGTCGCCGATGGTAAACGGGCGGTCTATGAAGATCAGGATGCCGGAGATGATGTTGGAAAGCGCGTCGCGCGCCGCGAAACCGATGGTCAGGCCGGCGACGCCCAAGGAGGCGATCACGGCCGAGGTCTGCACCCCGGCGGTATCCAGCGCCGCGACCACCCCGACCGTGAAAAGGCCGAACTTGAGCAGGGTGTGGATAAAGGAGGCCGTCGTCGCGTCGATTTTGCTGCGCCGCAGCACGACTTCCAGGATCACGGCCAGAATTCGCCAGAGGACGTAAAAGGCCACCAGCACGACCACGGCGATGAAAACGTCGGCCAGCATGCGCACCAGAAATTCGCTCACCGTGGCAGGGTCGAAGATTTCCCGGAGACGGGCAACGATATTGGAAGCAAATTGGTTCATTCGGCCGTCCTCGCAGCTGTTTGTCGTTTAACCCAACGAACGCCTTTTAA
>CAZLSV010000044.1:0-26807 GCA_964562235.1 uncultured Desulfatibacillum sp. | reverse complement strand
AAACCAGGGGAAAAAAATCTGTCAGATCGTTGGCGTGCCTAAAAGGGACAGGGCACTTCAGGCGGGCAGCGCAAGGGGCTCAAGCGTTTCCATCCGCCCCGCCGGTAAGACCGGCACCGGTTTGAATGCCATATCGCTTGATCTTGCGTACCACGGTCGAATGGTTGACACCGAGCAGCCTTGCGGCTTCGCGGGTGGTTCCCCTGAGAGCAAGTGCCTGGGAGATCAGCTGCCGCTCCACTATCTCGCGGGCCTGATCGAGGGGCAGAAAACCTTTGACCTGCACCATGGATTGCTCTTCCGAGGGTTTCTGGTAAACGCTCAGGGGCAGGTGCTCGGGCTTTAGATCCTCGCCTTCCGTGGTGAGAATAAGCCGCTCGATGACGTTCTGCAGCTCTCTGACATTTCCCGGCCAGTGGTAGGTCTCCATGGTCTGGATGATCTCCCTCGAAAGCCGCTTGGACTGGTTGAATTTATGATTGCAGATACGAAGAAAATGCCAGGCCAGGGGAAAGACATCCTCCCGTCGCTCGCGCAGAGGGGGGATCTTGATCGGCACGACGTAGAGCCGGTAAAAGAGGTCCTCGCGAAACTTGCCCTCCTTGACCATCTTGGGGAGGCTTTTGTTCGTGGCGGCGATGACCCGCACGTTGAGCCGGGTCGGCTTGACCCCGCCGACCCGCATGACCTCCAGGCTTTCAATGACCTTCAGCAGCTTGACCTGGCAGTTGAGCGGTATCTCGCTCACTTCGTCCAGAAAGAGCACCCCGTCGTTGGCCAGCTCGAAAAGCCCCGGTTTGCCCTCGTTCACGGCGCCGGTGAAGGCGCCTCTGACATAGCCGAAGAGCTCGGACTCGAAAAGGGTCTCCGGGATGGCCCCGCAGTTCACCGAGATGAAGGGGCCTTTGCGCCGGGAACTCAATCGATGGGTCAGCCGGGCCAGCACCTCCTTGCCGGTCCCGCTCTCGCCCTCGAAGAAGATCGTGGAGTCCACCTGGGCCAGCCGGACGATCAGATCCAGGATTCCCCGCATCACGTGGTTTTCGGTCACGACTTCCTGGCCGGTAATCTGGGAGATCCGCACCTCCTCCGGCGTCGACAGGTACAGGGCCATGAGCCGCGAAACCTCTTCTTTGAGGAGCTGCAGCTCGGTGACGTCCCGGACGTTCACTAGAATATACCGGATGCCGGCGTTCGTCTGAACCGGTGTTGCCGTGACATAGATCTCGTTGCCGTGCTTGAGCTTGCCCATGCTGGTGACACTCTTCTTCACCTGCTGCACAAGCCGCACGACCTCCTGAATGGTGTGGAGGCAGATGTGGTTCCCGCCGTCCAGATCGTCCACTCTTGCCCCCAGCATGGTGTCTTCCTTGATGCCGGTAATGCGGGCATAGCTGCTGTTCACCCTCACGACGCGGTCGTTTTCCACCAGCACGACCCCGTCGTAAAAGCCCTCGATGAGGGACTCGATGGTCTGATCGACCTCAGGGGCGCATGATTCTTCGGCCGGGAGGAGGAGGCCGTCTTCGAAAAGCAGGCATATTTCACCCGCCGGTTCGTCCGCGACGCGCAACGGCGCCCGGTAAAGGGTCACTTCCTTGCCCATGATTTTCTTGCGGACCTGGTAAACCGTACCGGGCCCCTTGTTTGGAAAGAAAAGATTGATCTGGGCCGAAATGTTCCGCCCGAGAAGTGCATCCCGCTTCGCTGCCAGGAGCTCTTCCGCCTTGCGGTTCAAAAAGACGATGGAGCCCGTGAGGTCGCTGATGACAATCCCGCAAGGGGCGGAATCAAGCGCCTCGGGGACCAGGTTTTTGTTTCGATAAACGGGTCGCGGCATCGGTGTCACCCCTAATAAAATTACCTTGAGCGGCACAGGATAACAGGCTGAGCGTGATTAATAAAGCGTTATGAGCGGATGAAGGGCCCGGGGCGATCGGGCGGGATCACAACGTATCCGGCGGTCTTACCGATTCGGGGCGCAGGCCCTTTTGAAAACCGTCGTTAGAATTCGTTGTTGAAGTCGGAGGCCTCCGGGAAGAACATCCCGGACACAAAGAGGTCCTGGAAGCGGGGGGAGGCGGCCAGTTCGAGATACTGGGTGGCCTTGGCGATGCGTTCGGCCTGCCGGCGCATGGACTTGTTCAGGAGGGCCAGGCAGGCGCCGTGCCCGGCCGCGTTCCCGACACCCAGCAGCGCCGCCTGGCGGCTGCCCGGCAGCAGACCGATGGCGACCGCATCCGGCGGGGCGATGTGGTTGCCGCAGGCCCCGGCCATCAGAATCCGCCCGGGGGGTCCCAGCCCCAGGTGTTCCACCAGCAAGGAGGCTCCCGCATGAATGGCGGCCTTGGCCATGACCAGTTCGGAGACATCCTTCTGGGTGAGGACGATGTCCTCGGTCCCGTCCGTTTCGCGGGCCCAGGCCAGGACGAACTCCCACCCATCACTGCCGCGGCGAAGGCGGGGATGGCTCAGCCCCTGGTTGAAGCTGCCCGATTGCAGCAGAACGCCTTTTCGAACCAGCTCCGCAGCGGCTGAGATGATGCCGGAGCCGCAGATGCCGGTGGGGGGCTGGTTTCCCACCGTCGCGGCCTCAACTTCCAGGGTCTCGGGATTCAGACGGATGTGTTCGATGGCCCCGCCCGCGGCCCGCATGCCCCATCGGATGTGCCCGCCTTCGAACGCCGGTCCGGCGGCCGTCGAACAGCAGGCCATCCGTTCCCGGTTGCCGTAGACGATTTCGCCGTTGGTGCCGAGATCGACCAGAAGGGTTGGAACCCGGCTGCGGTGAAGGCGGGTGGCCAGGATGCAGGCGATGGTGTCGCTGCCCACGAAACCGGCCTTGAGCGGCGGCAGGTGAAGATAGGCCGAGGCGCCGATCTGCAGACCGAGATCGCGCGCCTTCACATCCTGCGGGGCCTCGATCACCGGCGGGTAGGGGGCCATGGCCAGGTAGCGCGGGTCCAGGCCGGAAAAGAGGTGGTGCATGGCCGTGTTGCCGACCGCGGTCGCCTCTAATACCTCGGCTGGTTCGACAGCGGCCTCCCGGCAGGCGTCGGCGGTAATTCCGTTCAGGCAGTTTACAACGGCCGCCCGGAGTTGTTCAAGGCCTTCGGGGTTCCGCTGACAGTGGTTGATCCGGCTGATCACATCGGCCCCGAAGGCCGTCTGGGGATTGAGGGCGGATTTTACGGAGACCTGCTCGCCGGTGCCAAGGTCCATGAGGTAGCCGACCACCGTTGTGGTGCCGATGTCGAAGGCGATTCCCAGAATCCTGTTCCGGCCGAGCTCGCGCAGGTCGATGATTTCCCGGCCGTCGCGGACGACGGCGGTGAGGCGGTTGCGGCAAGCGCGCAGCAGATGCGGCAGCCGTCGCAGCACCAACGGGTCCATCCGGTCGAGGTGGAGCCCATGGGTCTCCCGAAGGGCCTGGAGCAGTCTTTCGCGGTCCGCCGCCGGTCGGCCGATTTCCGGGGCGGGTACGCTGACACCGTAGGTCTCAAGGCCGGGGTTCGGTTTCATCGAGGCGTCGCGGGCGGTGTGTGAGGTCAGGATCACGTGCCCCGACAGCCGGCTCTCCTGCGGAATTCGCACCCGGGCCAGGCCCTCCGCGGCGGTTTCGCAGGCGAGCCGGTAGCCCCGGTCGGTGAGGCGTCCGAGGACCTCGATCTCTTTATCCGTCGGGGGGAGGGGGGGCGCTTCCGACCGCTCGACGACCACCCGGCACTTGCCGCAACTCCCTTTTCCACCGCAGACGGCCGGAATCGGAAGGCTCGACCGCTGGGCCAATTGAAGGAGGGTTTCCCCTTGGCGCGCGCTTACCTTTTGACCCGTCTGCGGAAAGTGGATCAATGTCAAGCGATTCCTCTCAGGCGGCGATGCCCAATAGTTTTTTGACCTTGTTCACGGCGTCGGCGGCATCCTTGGCATAGGCGTCCGCTCCGCATTTTTCTTCGACGAACTTGGGGGTCAGGGCGGCGCCGCCGCAAATGATCTTGACTTTTCCACCGATGTCGGAGCCCCTGATCGCCTTGACCGTCTCCTCCACGTAGGGGTCACCGGTCGTCAGCAGGGAGGAGAGCCCGACGACGTCGGCATTGTGCGCCCGAGCCTCGTCCACGAATTTTGAGGCCGGCACGTTTTCTCCGAGATCCACCACCTTGAAGGAGGAGCTTTCCAACAGGAGCTTGACCAGGTTTTTGCCGATATCGTGGAGGTCTCCAAAAACGGTGCCGATGACGATCACCCCCAGGTTGAGGCCGGAGTCCTTGGCAATCAGGGGTTTTAGCAGATCGACACAGGCTTGCATGGTCTTGGCGGAGATCATCATCTCCGGCACGAAAATTTCGCGCCGCTGGAACTTCTCTCCCACAATGTTGAGACCGGTGATGAGATATTGATTAATGATCAGCTCCGGGTCTTGCCCTTCGCGGATGGCCTGCTGCGTCAAGTCGACGGCGTCTTTTCTTTTTCCCTTGATCACAGCCTCTTTCAGTGCGTCGAGATTCACCACGTTCAACTCCTTTCTGGGATCGAGAATCCTGTCAGGCGGTCGGAAATTTTTCCCTGTACACGGATATGAAATTCATGCACCACTCGTCTTTGCCTAAAAGCATGTCGGTGAGAAGAGCCGCCCGTCGGATATCCCACACGGTAGGGTCGAGAATCGGGCAAGTGACCCCGTTGGCGACCGCCAGTGCGGTGAAGATCGAGTTGATGGCCGACCGGTCGGGCAAGCCGAAGGAGATATTGCTGGCCCCCAACGTCTGGTTCACGCCCAATTCATCGCGTATGAGTTTAATGGCTTTCAGGGTCTCGACGGCCGCCAGGTGATCGGTGCTGATGGCCATGGCCAGCGGGTCGATGATCACATCCTCGAGCGGGATGCCCTCGTTTTGGGCCGCGGCCACGATGCGGCGAGCGATCTCCAGGCGCCGCTCGGCGTTGCGGGGGATTCCGGCATCGTCCATGGTCAATCCCACAACGGCGGCGCCGTAATTTTTGACAAGCGGCAGCACTTCCTTGAGTTTGCGCTCCTCCCCGTTCACGGAATTCACCAGGGCCTTGCCGTCGTAGACCCCCAAGCCGGCTTCGAGCGCCTTGGTGAGCGCCGAATCGATGCACAGGGGGACCTCGACCACTTCGCAGACGGCCTGGACGGCCTCGCTCAGCAGGCGCGGCTCGTCGATTCCCGAGACACCCACGTTCACGTCCAGCACCTGCGCTCCTTCGTGGACCTGCTTGAGGGCCTCCTCCTGGACCATCTTGAGATTGCCTTCTTCCAGGGCGCGGGCCAGTTTCTTCCTGCCGGTCGGGTTGATCCTTTCCCCGATGACGACCAGCGGGTGTTGCGGGCCGATGGCAACGCGCTGCTGTCTGCTCCTCAGAATCGTTTCCATCAGCGTGCCCCTATTTTGCCGTAGTCGGCGGCCGTTTTGAGTGCGATCTTGACGTTCTCATCCGGGGTCCCGTCCGTCAGGCCGACCGCATCGATCGAAAAATTGTGCAGCGGGGCGCCCGCGTCGATGAGATTGCGTACCTCGGCCGCCACCTCGGCCGCCGTCCCGTTTTTCATCAACACCGGGCTGATGCGGGCGTTCACCGCCACGTCGGGCCCCAACACCTCGCGGCAGCGTCGGACATCCGACCCGAAGCCGATCTCGACAAACTTCAGGTGCCGGACCTTGGCGTAGCCGGGCAGCACCTGGTCCACCGAGCCGCAGTGGTGAATGCCGACGCCGATGGCCTGGAAGGCGTCGGCGATGCGGTTGTCGTATTCGAGCAGGAATTCCTCGTAGCTGTTGTTTGAAATCTGCTCGATCGTGCAGTTGACCAAGGTGGCGAGCCCGGGGTCGGCCATGGGGGTCACGTCCATGGAGCCGGTGCCGGTCGTCTTGAAATTGAATTCGAAGAGCTGCCGGACGGATTCGGTGCAGACACCGAACAAATGACGGCATAGCTCCGGGTTTTCGAAGTAGTCGATGTAGAGTTGGTCCCCTCGGATCTTGAGCGCCAGGTTCTGCACCCCGGTGGTGTTCAGGTCACCGACCACCCTTCCGTACTTCGCTTTCAGGTAGTCGATCTGCCGCATCCACTCCCGCATGGGGCCGGAGCCGAGGAGGTCCGGGGCCTCGAGCTTCATCACCGCGTCCTCGGAGAGATTCAGCGGCATGGCCCAGGGGAGGGCCTCGTCTTCGTAAACGATCTCGCAGCCGAAAACCGCCGGAAGAGTGGCCATCCCGGCGGTGATGAGGGGGATCGGCTTCGGGTCCGGGTTGCCGAGGCCGACGTCCCCGAACCTTTCATGGAGCGCCTTGTCAATGGCCATTCTGGCCTCGATACGGGTCTCGGGGTCGAAGTAGTATTTCCGGCCGAACGAGATACCGTATTGTTTGTGAAACCAGTCGGGATAAAATCCGGTCTGGAGTCGGATGTGGTCTTGCCCGTCTTTGCGCATCTCCTGCTCTCCTTAATTTTTTCCCTGGACTTGGATTTTGGGGGTTATTCAAATGAGCACCAATGCAATGTTTGCGCCACCGGGTTAACATCCGCGACGGTGCGGCCGGAAACACGCTAAGTGCCTGATTCGGCCGGACACGCCGGCCGGTGCGAGCCGCTCAAGATCCGTAAGCGCTGATTCATTCCTGCACCACGCCGGGTTGTCCGGTGCACTGACGCACCGACTTTGGCCGGCTATGCCTGCCACCACAGCGCGATGGCGGTTCCCACCAGCACCAGGTGGATAACCCGCTTGTACATGCGGGGGGAGGCCTTCTTGAACGCATAGAAGCCGGCGGCCGACCCGGCCGCCACCAAGGGGGCGAAGGTCAGGGAGATTCTCAGGCTCTCCGGAGTGATGAGACCCGTGTAACCGTAGATGGCCGCGATGGCGAGGAACTGGGGCGTAAAAAACGATGCGATGAAACTCTTGGCGCGCCGCAAGTCCTTTTCAACCGACAGGATGTACAGGATCGCCGGCGGCCCTCCCATGGTGTAGGCGCCGAAGAAAACGCCGCTCAACAATCCACAGAAGCGCCCCCACCAGGGGTTCTTGGCCCAGCGTGCCATGAGGCGTCCGTCGGATAGGCTCAGGTTCATCAGTGCCACCAGGGCCAAGGTGAGAATCGCCAGGGCCTTTTTCAGCCCGGCCCCCGGAACCCGATAGAGCAGCGTGAGGCCCAGCAGGGTCCCCAGCACCACGCCGGCCGCCAGAGGTTTCATGTCCGACCAGTGCAGGTGCTTCCGATAGTGCCAGGCCTGATAGGCGAAAAGGGCGAAGAGGTAGGGAAACTGAATCGCCACCGCCTCGCGCACCGGCATGAAGAGCGAGAGCAGCGGCACGGCCAGCAGCGCAAAGCCGAATCCGGCAAAGCTCATGGTGAAGGCGCTGACGAGAAAAATCAGGGAGAGGGCGGCGTCTGGGGGAAACATCGGCACGGGACTCATGGGATCCGGCGAAGACAATCGGCCGTCACGACATCCCCCGGGCCCAGATGCAGGATGCCGGCCCGGCGCCGGGCCGCGAGGAGATCTTCCAGCCAGCGGCCGTCGCCCGGCTCTTCCCGGTAGGTTAGACCGAAGAGACGCGCCATTTTGCGGGCATGGCGGCGGTGGGCCTTGCGGAGTCCGGCCGGTGTTTCGATCAGAACCACCTCGCGATAGCCTTTGAGCATCTCCCGGGTGGTCCACATGGCGTCGTCGTGGCCGAAGCGCTCCCGGGTGTGAAGGAACTCCGTATAGGGCGTCCGGCCGTGCTCTATCCACCCCGGGCTCAGATAGAAGATCCCTCCGGCGTCGGCCGTCGGGGCCTCGGGGGGCCGCCCCCGGAGCAACGGGATGCAATCATGCACCAACGGCAGAACCAATTGAACCCGGCGGGGTGAAAGGCCCTCCATGCCGCCGCCGCAGTACCCGTAGACCAGCACCACGCGCCGGACGGCGGTCTGGGACTCAAGCTCCTCCAGGTTGCGGATCAGCTCCTGCCGGAGCTCCTGCGGGTAGCGATGCAACCCCTGATCGAGGAGCCGCATCCGCTCCGGCGCAACTCCCAGCGCCGTCAGCTCCGGCGCCAGGGCCTTGCAGGCCAGCACGCGCACGTCGGGGGGGATCGGGCTTTCCATGCGGAGACAACTCCTGGGGGGGCTCGATGGCTTCGCCGGCGGGCGCTACAGGGCCACCCGGCACGAATCCTTCGATGTTGCCAGGGCTCCCACCAAATCGAAGGCCGCCTTGCTCCCGGAAGCGAAAGCCTTGGAGGCTTCTTCGTAGAGCAGGTCGAGGGCCTGGGACCGGATCTCCATGAACCGTGAGGACGCCAGCATTTTGAAGTTCCGCGGCCGGGGAAGATCGACCGGGATCTCGGCCTTCACTTTGCCGGGCTGATAGGTCATGATGACGAGCTTGTCGGCCAGGAATATGGCCTCGTCGATCTCGTGGGTGATGAAAAGGTTCGTGCGGCCCACCTCTTCGAAGAGCCCGACATAGAACTCCTGCATCAGTTCCCTTGTCATGGCGTCCAGACCCCGGAAGGGCTCGTCCAGGATCATGATTTTGGGGTCGTTGATCATCGCCCGGGCGAGCTCGGCCCGGCGCTGCATGCCCCCGGAGAGGTGCGCGGGGTACTTGTCCCGGAACTCGAAAAGGCCGACCTTCTTGAGGATGACTTCCGCCTTTTCCCTGATCTCCGCCTCCGCCATCCCGCGCACCTGGCAGCCGAAGGTCACGTTCGAATACACGGTCATCCAGGGAAAAAGGGCGCTCTCCTGGAACACCACCAGGCGATCGTACCCCGGCCCCGCGACCGGCTGGTCGTCTATGTACACGGCGCCGGCCGTGGGCTGCTCGTAGCCCGCGATCAGGTTGATGAGAACGGTCTTGCCGCACCCGGAGGGGCCCATGAGCACGGTGAGCCTGCCCTTCTCCACGGTGAGGGTGAAATCCTCCAGGGCCACCAGGCGCTCGTCCTCTTTTTCATAAATCTTGCTCACGCCCTCCAGGCGCACTTCACCGAAGTTCCCGCTGGTGAGCCTGCCGGCTGCATTGGCGTTTTTCGTCATCCGCTGTGTCTCCTTTCAGAACTTGCGCTTCCAGGGCATGACCTTCTCGCCCAGCCATCGCAGCAGCGTGCTGCAGAGGGAGCCCGCCATTCCGATGCTGACCATCCCCACGACGATGTAGGGAATGTTGTGATTCGTATAGGCTTCCCAGGTGGTCCGGCCGAGGCCGCCCTGGCCGGCGATCATCTCGGCGGCGATGAGCACGTTCCACGTGACCCCCATGCCGACGGTCATGCCCGTGACGATGGACGGCAGGGAGCCCGGCAGCAGAATGCGCCAGAAAATGTCCTTGGGCTTGGCGCCCAGGGAGAACGCGGCCCATTTCAGGTTGACCGATATGTTGGACACGCCCTGGATGACGTTGATGACGATGATGAAGAAGGCCCCGATGAAAACCAGAAAATAGATGGAGAGCTCCCGGGTCGGCCAGAACAGGATGGCGAGCGGGATCCACGCGATCGGCGGAATCGGCCGAAGGATTTCAAAGGCGGGGAACGAAAACCCTTTGAAGACCCGGCTGATGCCCATCGCCAAGCCCAGGGGGATGCCGATGACCTGGGCGGCAATGAAGCCGATGAAGATCCGGGCCAGGCTCAGGCCCCAGTCGATCCAGTAGCCGGTCGTGGCGGCGGCCGCCAGGCCATGGGAGGCCACGTCGCCCGGATAAGGCAGGTACTGCAGATAAGGGACCTTCATGTAAACGACCAGCTGCCACAGGACGACAAAGGCCAGAAGGGAAGAAAAGCCCCGCAGGGTCCTGAGACTGAAGACCTTGTTGATTATATTCGCCCACCCGGAATTCAACTTGACCTTCCGCCGGGTGCCGTTCATGGATTCAGCCACGGGTTCAAGACCTCCCATTTGCGTTTGTGCACCTCAGGCCATTTCTCTTTCGCCCGCTTCGAAGGCTTTTTTGGCCTCCTCGTGGACCGCCTCCAGCACCTCGGCTTTGAGATCGAGGTAGTGCTTGGAGTTCATGATGCGGTGCTGCCTGGGCCAGGGCAGGTCGACCGTCACGATTTTTTTGACCTGGGCGGGCCGGGTGGTCATGATGACCACTTTGTGCCCTAAGAATATGGCCTCGTCCAGGTCGTGGGTGATGAAAAACATGGTGCGGGGATTGGCGCAGAAAAGCTGCATCAGGAACTCGTGCATCACGGTCTTGGCGACGGCGTCCAAACCTCTGAACGGCTCGTCCAGCATGACCACCCGGGGTTCGTTTATCAGCGCCCGCAGGATCTCCACCCGGCGTTGCACGCCGGAGGAGAGCTCTTCCGGGTACTTGGATTCCATTCCGTTGAGGCAGACCAGTTCCAGCATTTCCCGGGCCTTCGCATACGCCTGCGCCTTGTTCAAGGCGCCCTGCACGATCGGACCGTAGGTGACGTTCTCGATAACCGTTTTCCACGGGAAGAGGGCCCCGTTCTGAAAGACCACCATCCGGTCGACATTGGGCTTGATCTGGTGCCCGGGAGCGGATATCCGCTCGCCGTCTAGGAAGATTTCACCGGCCGTGATGTCATCGAAGCCGGCAATGGCGTTCAGCAAGGTGGTTTTGCCGCAACCCGACGGGCCGACAATGATGGACATTTCGCCGGCGGCCATGTCGAAAGAGCAGTCGCGCATCGCCTCGACATGCACCCCCTCGGGGTCGTATATCTTGCTCACGTGCTCGATGCGGATGGCGCCCGGAATCCCTTTCTCAGCTGCCATTTATATCCCTCTCCTTCTGGCTTCCCAGGCCATCAGCCTGCGGCCGACCGCCCTGATCCCGGCGCTGCTGATATAGCCAAGAAGGCCCAGCGTGAACATGTAGCAAACCACCTGGTCGTACTGGAACAGGGAGTAGCCTTCATAGATGGCATATCCGAGGCCCTGCTGTCCCGATATGATCTCGCCGGCGACCAGCGACATCCAGGAGACGCCCATGGAGATCTGCAGACCGGTGAAGATGAAGGGCAGCGCGCCCGGCACGACCACATTCATGAAAATGTGCTTGGGTTTCGAACCGAGGCAGCGTGCCGCAAGGAAGTAATTCTTGTCGATGGAGAACACCCCCAGGAGCGTGTTCAAGACCGTCGCGAAAAAGGCCGCGATAAACGTCACGTAGACCACCGCCATTTCGACCCCGGGCAGTATGAGCACCGCCAGGGGGATCCAGCTGAGCGGGGGCATGGGCCGCAGGATCTCGACGATCGGAAAGGTGAAATCATAGAAAATGCGATTCCAGCCCATGATGAGGCCGAGGAAAACGCCCAATACGGTGGCCAGGGAAAAAGCGATCAGCGTCCGCCCGATGCTGTAGCCCATGTCCAGGTAATACTCCGCCGTGAAGAGCGAGCGGCCCGAAACGGGCTGGAAGCTGACCCATTCCCTGATGACCGAAATCGGGTTGGGGAGCAGCTTGAAGCGCGGCAAATCCAGGACTCCGGTCAGGATCTGCCACAGAACCAGAAACAGTGCGATCCCGGCCAGGGCTCTGAGGAATTGGGGGTGGAAAAGTCCTGCCTTTAACCTGTTCGGCATCCGGGGCGTCTCCTCGATATCGTCAAAAAATGCCGGTATTCGCACGGGCGCGACGCCTGTGCGGATACCGGGTCGTGACAAACGCGCAGGGCGGGGCAGCGCCGCGCGGGCGATGAAGCCGTCTATCCCTTGAAGTCGCTGGTCGCCAAGCCCTTGATCGGCCCCAGGGGCATCTTCACATTCATCTCCTTCAACGCCGCCTCCACCAGTTGGGTGTAAATGGCGCCGGGCATGGGTTTGTCCACGGTGATGGCGTTGCGCTCATGCAGGAACTTGAAGCTGTCGTTGATGAAGGCCATGACCTTGTCGTCGAAACCGGCCTGCATCAGAACGTTGTTGTCCTGCGAGCCGGTGCCGTCCGGGTAGCGCCCGTACATCGCCATCCAGAGATCCTTGACCGTGTAACCGGGCAGTTCCTTGGCCACCATCTCGGCGGTTTCGACCGGGTTTTTCAGAATGAAGAGCATGGCCTCTATGTCGGCCTTGATCCAGCCTTTGGCCGCTTCCGGGTTCTGGTCGATGAAGTCCTTGCGCATGAGAATGAAGTTGGCATCCTGCGCGGCCCAGTTGGACCCGGTGAACGCCAGCTTGCCGAAACCGTGGTTCATGATCTGGGCGACGTGCGGCTGGAAGGCCTGGGCCGCGTCCACTTTCTTGGCCTGCAGCGAGGTCTTGATGATCGTGGGGTCGAGGAATTGCACATCGGGTTTGATCCCGGTTTTCCGGATGAGGCTCGAAACGAAACGATCCCCGCAGGAACCCTTGCCCGACACGCCGATCTTTTTCCCGTCGAGCCATTTGACGGCCTCCTCGATGCTCCGGAAGTCCGGGGCGTCGCTGCGGACCAGCATGCAGGAGCATATCTGACCCGTGTCCGAGAAGGTGTTGACTTCAACGATCCGCAGGTCGGCGATATCGCGCTTGGTCGTCGCGACCAGGGCCGGCATGTCGCCCATGTAGCCGATCTGGCTCTTGTCGGCCATGAGATTGGCGACGATGGGCGGGCCGACCACCTGGATGTCCCAGCTGACCTTGCTGCCTTCCGGGAGGTACTTCTTCCAGAGGTCGCGGTGTTTGATGACCACCCCGGACCATCCGCCCACCCAGCTCGGGAAAAAGCCGACCGTGATGTCGACCGGCTTGCCGGCGGCGGGCTGCGCCTGGGCTTCGCCGACCAGAATGTTGCTTGAAGACAGGAACGCGCCGATACTCGACAAGGTCAGGCCCATCATCACGGCCCGCTTTATGAAATTCCTGCGGTCCATTCCGCCCGATTGAAACTCAGTTATCAAGTTGCCCAATTCATCCTTGTGTTCCATCGCTTTGCTCTCCTTGAGGCTGATTTATTTGTTTGTCGGGGCAGCACCGGATGCCCCGGCCCTTGCCTTCAAGCGGCGCGAATTGTCTGATTGCGTGCCGCCGGTAGAGGTTTCGCTCGCCTTCCGCCTTTCCTGAGTCGCCAAAGAGGCCGGTCGGTGATGGAGCCGTGACCGATTCCAGGGCTTCTGCAGCTTCCCCTACGGCCGGGCTGTCTCCGGGTCATGTTGACAAGGGACGGAATGCAAATAGCGATCCAGAAGAAGACAACAGGTATGATTTGAGATATTGTAATGCAATGACAGCTTGTTGGGGGTTCGACCGGGTTTGTCTTGACCCTCGCGGTTTAAAGTTTTGGTGCAATATTGAACCAAACAGCGGGTCTTGGTGCGTAGTTGTACCAAGTGGCCGGGCGCGTTCGGGGCGGTTAACGCTCACACCGACAAAACGAATACGGCCCATCGTCGCGTCATCAGGCCCCCGTTCGGGGGAGTCGGCGGCGGGGCTTTCACCCTGATCGTTGATGGCGCTCCTACTGCATTATTTCGAAACGGCCGCCCGAGGCGGCAACTTCCCTGTCCAGAACCTTGAAAAAATTGGCCTTCACCCTGGCTTTCGGCAGGCCGTAAAGCAGTGTGTTCTGCACCACGGCCACCGTGCTGTGGCCATCGGAGAATTCCCCTGAACACTCGGCATTGCCATCATTGCCCAGCACGCTGCAGGCGATGTGGCTGCCGTCCGGAACCTCGGCGATGCACTTGATGTGCCCGATCAGGGCGGCCCCCGACGCCACGCACTCCAGTGCCATGCCGGACATCAGTTTCCCGACCAGGGATTTCAGGCCGCCCCCCGAAAGGGGGCGATCAAGGCGGATGGTGAAGCGAGCGGCAAACACGGTCAGATCGGGAAGTTCCATTCACACGTCCAGGCCTTGCATGATCTGATCAAAATGAAAACCTGTTCGGGCAGAGGCGAGAACGACGGGTGTCTGAATTCCCATTTTTCGGATGCCGTCTTCGACCGCCCGGGCCGCTGTCTCCTCCACCTGGTCCACCTTGTTGATGATGATCAGGTCGGCCGCCTCGAGTTGCTTCCGAACCAGGGGTCCCAGCGCCCGCGATATCGATTCGTGACGGACGGCATCCACCAGGACCAGCGTTTTCAAGAAGTGGATGGGGGTATTCCGCTCGCTCGCCAAAAGGCCCTTGACCGCCCCGGGGTCGGCGACCCCGCTGGGCTCGATCACGATCAGCTCCGGCTTAAACTTCTCTGCGACGGTCTTGAGGGATGACAGGAGGTCGGCTCCCAGGGTGCAGCAGATGCAACCGCTCTGGATCTCTTTGACCTGCAAACCGTATTTCTGCATGACCTTCCCGTCGATCCCGACGGAGCCGAAATCGTTCACCAACACGGCGACTTTCCGTCCCCCAAGGCTGGAAAGCCGCTCAACGGCGGACAGGATCAGCGTCGTTTTTCCGGATCCCAAGAACCCTGAAATTATCAGAACCTTCATCCCTGTACCCATCTGGCCCGGCCGAATAGTAGGCGCTCCGCCGGAGATCAACCCCGCTTCGGATCTACGTGAGATGCGGGGTTCGAATATAATGAATCGCCGCCGCAACAACCTGAACAACAAGGAAACCTGTTTCAATGACCGCTCAAAAAAATCATGCTGGGCCGGAGCGCGAACGAGCGTGGTTTTGTTCTAAGACCCCATTCGCGTCTTCTCCAGTTTCTCAAGGTAGCGCGGATCGATGTCGCCGGTCACGTATCGGCCGTTGAAGATGGATCCGTCGAATTCGGACAGGCCCGGGTTTTCTCCCGCCACGGATTCGACGAGATCTTCCAGGGACTGGTAGATCAGCCAATCGGCGCCGATGAGCTCCTCCACCTCCTTTTCGCTGCGCGCAGCGGCCACCAGCTCCGAGGAGGAGGGCATGTCGATGCCGTAAACGTTCGGGTGCCGCACCGGGGGGGCCGCGGAGGCGAAATAGACTTTTTTCGCCCCCGCCCGCCGGGCCAGTTGAATGATCTGCCGCGAGGTGGTGCCGCGCACGATGGAATCGTCCACCAGCAGCACGTTCCGGCCCTCGAGCTCCAGGCGGATGGGGTTGAGCTTCTGCCGGACGGCGGTTTCCCGCTGCCGCTGGCCGCTCAGGATGAAGGTGCGCCCCACAAAACGGTTCTTCATGAACCCCTCGTGGTAATCGACCCCGATCCGCGACGCCAGCTGCAGGGCGGAGGTGCGGCTGCTGTCGGGAATGGGGATCACCACGTCGATGTCGTGGTCCGGCCGCTCTCTCATTATTTTCCGTGCCAGCCGCTCGCCCATCCGCAGGCGGGAGCGGTAGACCGACACCCCGTTGATGATGGAATCCGGTCTTGCGAAATAGACGTACTCGAAAAGGCAGGGAACCAGGCGGGCGTTGTCGGCGCAGACACGCGCATGCCAGGCGCCGTCGGTATCGATGAAGACCGCCTCGCCGGGGGCGATGTCGCGGATCAGCGTGAACCCTAAAACGTCCAGGGCGGCGCTCTCCGATGCGATCATGTACTCCGCGCCGCCGGGCGACACGCGTTCGCCGAACACCACCGGCCGGATGCCGTGGGGGTCGCGGAACCCCAACACCCCGTAGCCGTTGATCATGGCGACCACCGCGTAGCCCCCGCGGCAGCGCCGGTGGACGCCCCCGACCGCCGCAAAGATGTCCTCCGGTTCGAGTCTGCGCTTGCCGATCCGCTGCAGTTCGTTGGCCAGGATGTTCAACAACACCTCGGAATCCGATCCCGTGTTGATGTGCCGCAGATCGGTTTCGAACAGCTCCTGCTTGAGCGCTCCGGCGTTGGTCAGGTTGCCGTTGTGGGCGAGCGCGATGCCGTAGGGCGAGTTCACGTAAAACGGCTGGGATTCCGCTGCCGACGCGGAGCCGGCGGTGGGGTACCTCACGTGGCCGATGCCGACGCTGCCGGCCAGCCGCTCCATGTGCCGCGCGTGGAAGACGTCGCGCACCAGGCCTCTGGATTTGCGCAGTTGAAATTTGCCGCCGTTGTACGTTGCCGACGATGCCGCACATCTTCACCCCCTGCGTATGTTCCCGGCGGCCACCCCGCTCAGACTCTACGTGAGATGCGGGTTTTGAACATAATTAACCGCCGGAGTAATACTTAACTACAAGTGGTTTCAAAACCCTGGATCACGCCTGCGGGCCAGGCGCCGGCCGATTCGGAAAGCGGAGCCACCGCCATGGGTGGTGAGCATTTTCGAGAGGCCTGCAACGCCGCCCCCAGGCGTCAGACGGGGTTGTGAAACCACTTCTAAACACCCTGCGGGCATTGTCAATGCAGCGGGCCGGCCGGAACCTGATCGCGCGGCCTGGCGCCGGCCGGAAAATCTCAGGGGGGCGATCCTCCCGGCGGAGGAATCAGGCATTCGGCGGTGCGGCATGCCTGCAGGATCTCTCCGGAAGCGCTCTGGTGGTCCCGCCGGAGGTGAAAGTTCAGCCAGGACGAAGTGCCGGCCAGCTCCCACAGCCGCGGCGGGATGCAGCCGGCGGCCATCTCCTCCGGGCGCCCCGCATCGGCCCAACGCTCCCAGGCCCTGAACCAGACGCACTTGCGGTCGGGGTAGACCTCGCAGCCGCCGTTGCGGCTGCCTCCGCAGGCGCCGTTGCGGATGTGTTTCGGGCATTGGGACTCGGGGCAGAGAAACGCCACGTGCTGAATGGCGCAATCCCCGCAGCGTCGGCATTCGAGCAGAAGGGCTTTGACCGGGTCTTCCATCAGCTGCAGCAGAAGCCCTCCGATGGACCGCCGGCCGAGCCGGCGCGCGATCGATCGAAGAAACGGGGCCAGGGGCGCGTCGAAATCGAAGAGCTGGTCATGGAGCGCCTCGAGAAAGCGGAAGTGCGCCCGCTCGGGAAACGAAAGCCTCGCTCTGGGCGGAGCCACCGCTGCGCGAGGCGGTTTTTCCTCGCCCCCGCTCCGGCCGGCGGGGAAATCCTCCAGGAAATCCCGCCATCGGCCCTCGATCTGCGCCATCCGGTCCAGGATGCGGCCGACGAGTTCGAATCCGCGGTTCACGCCGGCGATGTGGATGCCGCGGTAGCCCAGGCCTTTCAACACGGCACCCAGTCGCGCGGCCCGCTCCACGGCCAGCGTCCGCCCCTGCGACTTGTCGCGCCACTCCCGGACGACCCTGCCCAGCAACTCGTCGGAGACCACGGCGCCGGGGACCTGTCCGGCGTTGATGATTCTGGCCGAGCCGGGCGTCAGCACATAAACCGACCCCAGCGTCGGCAAATCGAGTCCGAACCGGCGCTGAACGTCTATCAGCTCCTTGAACCGGCCGGCATCGTAGCCCAGCTGGGTGATGGCGAACTGCGCGCCGGCCGCCGCCTTGCGACAGAGCTTGGCATACTGCGCAAAAGCCTCTCCGCGGCGACTCTTGAAAGGCGACACGGCGCAGCCGGCAAAAAAAACGTCGGGGTCGCCGGCCTGCCGCACGCGCTCCCCCAGCATCCTCAGCATCACCAGCATCGTCACCGAATCGAGGTCGAAAACGGGTGCCCCCTGGCCGGCGAAACCCTTGCCGATGTAATCGCCGGTCAGCGCCAGGATGTTCTTGATGCCCATCATGGCGAGCTGCAAGGCCCGGCTCTCCATGCCGACCCGGTTGGCGTCCCGGCAGGTGAAGTGCACGATGACGTCCATGCCGACTTTGAAGATGTCGTGGCCGATCACGTCCGGGCTGAGGGCCGGGTTCCCGCCCGGGTTGTCGGTGATGGAGACGGCGCAGACCCGGCCGTCGGCATAGGCGTCCGCCGCCATGCCCTTGACGCCGTCGACCGAGCGGCCGGCCGGCTCTCTTCCCGGCACGAGCTCCATGGTGATAACGAAACGCTTCGGGTTCAGGATTTCGTCCTGGAATACACGCAGCATTCCCAGCCGTGCTCCTTCCGATTCTGTTTCGAACGAATTATGGCTCCGGTGACTGGATCCGCCGACGGCTGCCCGGGTTCAGGCGCAGCAGGGGGGCCGCCGGTTCACCCCGGCGCGGATTCGGTAAGGATCGCCGCGACCCGCTCCTGAATGTAGCGGCTGAGCGCCTCTGTTTTTTCCCGGGCGATCGCGCCCACCGTGGCCGAGAGTCTTTCGACCGCGGCCTCGTCGATCTCGGTCATCTTGTTGACCAGAAAGGCGTCGATTTCGCTGTCCTCAAACCGCATCCCGCAGGCGCCGACGGCGCCGACGCACTCCTCGTTCACACAGATCGGAACGACGAGCTTGATCATGCCGGCGTCGCACTCCTCGATCACCGGGGCGCGCGAGCGCATGGCCTGGGCGGCGATGTTCATGTGCGCCGGGGCGCAGATGAAGCTCTGGCCCTTGTCCGTCTCCTTGATCGCCGGGCAGAGTTCGTTCGCCCAGTGTTTCTGGTCGGAAATGCGGAAGCCCTTGGTGTCGAAGACGTTGGCGTCCATGCCCGAGCGGGCGTTGATGTCGTTCTCCAGTTCCATCCAGCGCTCCAGCGGAGCGATCTCCGTCAGTTTCATGGCTCTCCTTTTCAAGAAAGATTCATTCCCTGGCGGTCTCGGCGGCTTTGCGGTGGATCGGTTTTGAGCCGACACCTGTCCGCAGCCACGCCTCCAGCCGTCGGAGCCCTTCCGCGGTCGACACGGCCGGGGCGTAGTTCAGGTCCCGGCGCGCCGCCCCGATGTCGAACCAGTGGGCCGTGGCCAGGGCGTCGGCGACGAAGCGGGTCATGGGCGGTTCACCCGGCAGGTGCAGCCACGCATATATTTTTTCGAACACGAATCCTATCATGCGGGCGGTGCGATGGGAGACCTGCCCCTTCACCGGCGGCAGGCCGGCGGTGTTCAGGATGGCGTCGATCATCTCCCAGGCCGGGACCGGCTCCCCCTGGCTGATGAAATAGACCCGGCCGGAGAGCGCGGGGTTCTGCTTGAGCGCATCGGCGGCCAGCAGGTGGGCTTGCGCGGCGTTGTCGATGTAGGTCGTGTCGACCCGGTTGCGGCCGCTCCCGATGCGCTTGAGCCGGCCGGCGCGGGCGAGGATGCGGGGGACGAAGTGCGGGTCCCCGGGCCCCCAGATTTCATGGGGCCGGAGAGTGATCGTGGGGAGGTCCTCGCCGCCGGCCTCGATCACCGCTTTTTCGGCGGCGGCCTTGGTCATGGGGTAGTAGGCGGTGTGGCGGCGGGGGTAGGGCGCGGATTCGTCCACGCCCTCCAGGTCGCGGCCGTCGAAGATCACGCTGGGGGTGCTGGTGTGGACGAGCCGGGAAACCCCGTTGCGGCGGCAGGCGGCGATCACGTTCAGCGTGCCCGTGACGTTCGTTCGGTAATAGTCCCGGTAGGCTCCCCAGGGCGGCGGCTTGGCCGCCGTGTGATAGACCGTTTCAACCCCCCGGCAGGCCTTCTCCAGCGCCGGCGGGTCGGCGATGTCGCCCAGGAAGTGCTCGACCGGCAGGGGTTCCAGCGCCGGGTGCGGCCGGCGGGAGATGGTGCGGACCCGGTCCCCGCGGTCGACCAGCATGCGCACGAGGGCGCCGCCCAGGAAACCGCCGCCGCCCGTCACCAGAACGGTTTCGGGCGTGTGGCCCGGGGCCTTCATCGGCGGCGCTCCGCTTCGCGGCCGCGGCGCTCTCCGGCCGGCTTGACCTGGCGGGCCGCCCAGAGGGCCAGCTGTTCGCGGAAGATCTTGGCGTTGTGGCGGATGTCGACCGGGAACGAATCGTGGAAGAGAACGATTTTGATCCCGCGGGTGATCTCGTGCTGCGAGGCCAGGTGGAGCAGCTCGGTGCGGACGGTGCGGCGGTTGATCCGCTTGTTTTTTTTCACGAGCTCGATGCAGACCGCCGGGGCCTGGTGGTCCCGGGGGCCGATGCCCACCAGCGCGCTGCGATAAACCAGGGGGTGGGTGTTGAAGATCGACTCGCAGGGGATCGTGTAGAGCGGCCCGCCGGCCGTGGTGACGCGATGGCTCTTGCGGCCGCAGAACCAGATCCGCCCCTTGCGGTCCATCCAGCCCAGGTCGCCCATGCGGTGCCAGAAGCCCTCGCTGTCGGGAATCTTGGCCAGGGCGTCGGCCAGCGGGTTTTCGAAGTACTCCCGGCTGACGAGGTCGGCCTTGACGACGATCTCGCCGATCTCCCCCTGGGCCACGATCAGCTCCTCGCTCCAGCGGCGGATCGGCTCGTCGCTGACGGCAATGATGCGGATGGGGGTGTCGTTGATCGGCCGGCCCACGCAGATCCCGTAGCCCTTCTCGGTGAGGGCCCTGGTTTCGGAGAGGATTTCCGCCCCGCGGATGGAGGCGATCGGCACCGCCTCGGTCGCGCCGTAGGGGGTGTGGATCTCGGCGCCGTCGGGGAGCATGGGTTGAAAACGCTCTATGGTGCGCGCCTGCACCGGTGCTCCGGCCGAGATCACCCGTTTGAGGGAGGGAAGGCGTAGGCCCCGCGAGCTCCCGTAGGCGCCCAAACGGTCCAGCAGTGCCGGCGAGGCGAACATGTTGGTGACGCCCTGATCGGCGACGGCCTCGATGAGCCGCTCGGGGTTGGCCCGGGCCGGCCGGGTGGGGTCCATGTCCGGCACCACGGCCGTGACGCCCAGGGCCGGGTAGAAGAGCGCGAAAAGCGGGAAGGTCGAAAGGTCCACCTCGTCCGGGCCGAAGTCGAGATGGCCTGCGATCTGCCGCAGCTGCGCGTCGAAGTTGCCGTGGGTGTAGACCGCGCCCTTGGCGGGGCCCGTGCTGCCGGTGGTGAACAGGATGGCCGCCGGGTCGTCCCGGCCGGTGGGTGCGGGTTCCAGCGGCTTCCAGGCGGCGGCGCGGATCTTTTTCAGGGTGGTCCCCCCCCAGAACCAGCGTCGGCCGACCGTGACCCCGGCCCGCACCGTGCTGAAATACCCGGGGCAGAGGGTGCGCACGGCGTGCGCGAGGGGGATGCCGATGAAGGCCTGCGGCCGCGTCGATTTGTAGCAGGCCAGCATCCGCCGGATGCCCATGCCGGGGTCGACCACCACCGGCACGGCGCCGATCTTGAACAGGGCGAAGATGAGCTCGAAGAACTCGAGGCCGGGCCGGACCATCAGGATCGTGCGGGCGCCGCGGCCGATGCCGGCGGCCAGCAGGCCGTGGGCCAGGCGGTCGGATTCGCGGTCGAGCTGCTCGAAGGTGAGCTGGGCATAGGCGGCGCGCCCGCCCGGGGCGAGGACGGCGGCGAAGTCCACGGCGCGCCGGTAGGGCCGTTCCCGGGCGGCGCGGCTCAGGTACGCGGCGATGTTCACGTGGTCGGAAACGTCTGCGGGCGGCTCCGTCATGCCGTATTTTTCCGTGAAAAGGGTGGCGGCCGCCGTGTCGCGGCCGTTCGGTTCCGGCGCCCGTTGAATAGGCCGATGGCCGCACACGGTCCTGTCGGGCGTGTCGGCCGGGGAGCGGTATCTTCAACGGCCGGGCCGATTGTGAACCTACACGAATCGGGGGCGTTTTTCAATCGGGGCAGGGGTTGCTTTTCAGGAACGCTTGCAGCAGCGGCAGCAGCCGTTCCGGGACGTCTTCGAGCACGTAGTGCCCGGCATCGGGGAAGCTGTGGACCTCGGCCTGCGGGAAGCGGCGTCGCCACTCGGCGAGGTAGTCGCGGTCGAAGACGAAATCGCGCTCCCCCCAGCCGATCAGCATCGGTTTTTCGGCCAGCCGCTGAAGGCCGCGGTCCACCCGCGCCGCGATCTCGTAGCCGGGGTCCGCGGGGGTGAGCGGGATGTCCTGCACGAACCGCAGGGTCGCGAGGCGGTTGCGCCAGCTGTTGTAGGGGGCCAGCAGGCCGGCGCGCACATCGGGGTGCAGGCCCTTGGCGGAGCCTGTCCAGGCGGCGCCGCGGGCAAAGAGGTTCAACCCGAGAACGGCCGGAGCCGCCACGGCGGGAAGGTTGCGCGCGATTTTCAAGGCTAGGGGCAGCGGCTTTCCCGCGGGTTTCAAAAAAGCCGCCGTGTTCAGGACCACGAGCCGGGCGATGCGCTCGGGGCGGTGGACGGCCAGGGCCGCACCGATCATGCCGCCCCAGTCGTGCACGATCAGCGTCAGGTTTTTGGTGAGGCCGACGGCCTCGACGAAGGCCTCCAGGTCCTCGACCCGGTCGCGCAGCCGGAAACCGTACGCGGAGGCCCGCGGCCGCGCGGAGAGCCCGCAGCCGATGTGATCCGGCGCAACACAGCGGTAGGCGGGCGCCAGCCCCTTGATCAGTTCGCGAAAGTAAAAGGACCAGGTGGGGTTTCCGTGCAGCATCAGCAGGGGCTCGCCCCGGCCCTCGTCCACGTAGTGCATGGAAAAGCCTCTCACCTCCGCGAAGCGCGAAGTGAACGGGTAGAGGCGGCGGAAGCGCGATATGTCGATCGGTCTTGAATCCATGCAAGAAAAACCAACGGGTAACGGGTAAAAAAATGTTCAAATCGAAAAAACGACTATCTGCAGTACCGTAAGGTTATCGAAATCGTTTTGAATCAACCAAAACCAATTGTAACCAGCAGCCAGAGGTTGACGATCAAGGCTCCGCCCCGGCAGGGGGCGGAATCCGGCCTACGACGAACAATCCGTTCTGCTCAGGGCGCACCACGATGCCTTCACCTGAACTCGGCGAGACCCCGGTGAGGGCGGCGATGTTGACCTGGTGCGTTACCACCACCAGCACGCCGGGGCCATGCCATCCCCGAAGCAGGGCCAGCGCTTGTGCCGTCTGCCCGTCCGCTTTGGATCGATCGTCGAAGAAGGAGTTGAATGCCGGCTGCTCGAAAACCTTCAGCCGCGGAAAGGCCAGCGCAGCCGTTTCCTTGGTCCGGCACCACTGCGAGGCCCACACCGCGGTGACCGCAACGCCCTTCCAACGCAACTGCTCGCCGATGCAGCGCGCCTGCTCGCGGCCCTGCGTGTCGAGGTTGCGCTGGGTAGAACAGTCGCCGAGCCGGAAGCCGGCCGGATCCCCGCCGCCCGGCGCGATGGCGTGGCGGAATAGGATGACCGCACCGTCGGGCACCGCATCGCTTGCGACCTGCCGTGGCGAGTCGGCTGTCGATGCGGCCAACAACCAACTTGCCGCCAGCTGCAGGAGTGCGAAGGAGATGGAAAGCGCGTACCCAAGCGGGAGTGCCCGGCGTCGGTTCGTCTCCCCGCCGTCGATTCGGATGCCTTTCATGTTTCACTCATCACTCACAACTCGTTACTCGTTGTTCGTTGCTCGTTACTCGTTGTTCGTTGCTCGTTACTCGTTGTTCGTTACTCGTTACTCGTTGCTCGTTGTTCGTTACTCGTTGCTCGTTACTCGTTACTCGTTACTTTGCAGTTCCTTCACCACTCCACCCCCAGCATCAGGCAGTTCAGGCCGCTGCCGATGCCGAGAAAACCGACCGTGTCCCCGGGGACCAGAAACCCGCGCTCGTCGGCGATGGCGGCCGTGACCGGCAGCGAGACCGTGCCCACGTTGCCGAGGAAGCGGAAGGTCGTGAAGTCGCGTTCGGACGGGATGCCGATCGCATCCAGGACCGTGCGCTGGTGGGTCGCGCCGACCTGGTGGCAGATGATTTTGTCGGGCTGGCTCTCCGGCAGGGAGAGGGCGCTGCGGAACTCCCGGAAGGTGGCTATGCCGAGCGCCACGCCGTTTTGCAGCACCTTGGCTGCGTCGGTTTCCGCCATGTGGCCGGTGCCGCCGGGGATCCCCGTGTCGGGTCCCCACACGCACAGGCGGTGGTGCTCGGGCGCGGCGCGGGCCACCCCGCCCAGGATCCGGTGCCCCCGGTCGGAGGCGGCGGCGTCGGTCAGGAGCACCGCGACCGCGCCGGAGCCCCCGGTCAGGGTGGCCATGGTCTTGCGCAGGACCTCCATGTTTTTTTCGCGGTTGAGCCGCGCGATGGTGAGATCGACGATCTCGCGCGCCGATTCGCAGGCCACCACGAGCCCGGCCCGGATCTGGCCGAGTTCGATGGCGTTGGCCACGTTCACCATGCCGTTCAACACGCCGAGGCAGGCGTTGGAGACGTCGTAGACCAGGCATTCGGGCGGGAGACCCAGGGCGTCGGCCACGGCGCAGGCCGAGGCGGGCTCCAGGTTCTCGCGGCACACCGCGCCGTAGATCAGCATGCCGATGCCGGCCGGGTCGATGCCCGCGGCCGCGATGGCCTTGCGGCCGGCGCGGGCGGCCCCCTCGTGGAGGGCAAAGCCCGGGTCCCAGTAGCGGCGCTCGCGAATGCCGGTGATGGCCTCGAGCTGGCCGCGCTGGATGCGCAGGGCCTCGTAGATCGGCTCCAGCCGGGCCTCCAGGTCGTCGGAGGTGACGACGTGCGGCGGCAGCTCGTAGCCGAAGGATTGGATGCAGACACGGGAGTATTTCATGATGCGCTTTGTAGGGGTCCAGGGTTCAGGGTTCAGGGTTCAAGGTTCAAGGGTTCGGGCCGAGGGCCGGGGGGAGGCCGGGTTTCTCGACGCACCCCCTCCTCCGGCTGCAATGTATCACGAGTTGCCGAATTTATGAATCGGCTCGAAACAGCAGAAGGGACGGAGAGCGGCCCCTCTCCATCCCCGTGACTGGGGGAGGTAAGGGTGAGGTTGCCGTTCTGTTATTAATCGTCTCGAAATAGTATGGACCGAGAGCGACCCGCTCACCCTAACCCTCTCCCCCAGTCCTTGTATAGACCGGGGGGAGGGCAGGGTGAGGGGGCCGCCGTGTCCATATAATTACGCTACCCTTAATAAATGGGAACCAGCTCAATGCCGAACTCCTCCATGCGGTAGATGCAAAGCCCGTCCACCGAGAGATAGCCCTCCGCCGCGAGCGCGGGGTGCGGGGAGTCGATCACCTCCGTAATCGCGGCCTCCACGGTCACCTGCCGGTTGGCGGGCAGGACCTGGCCGCGGTAGGTCCAGCGGTGGCTGCGGCCGGTCTGCGTCGCGAAGCGGTGCGATCCCGCCAGGTGCGGCCAGCGTTCGCGGGCGGCGAACTTCAGCAGCTGCAGGAAGGATTCGATCCCCAGGGATCCCGGCCAGACCGGGTCCTGGTGAAAATGGGCCTTGAAGAACCACTCCTCCGGGTCGACCGTCTTGGCGCCCCGCACGAACCCGAGCCCCTTGGGGCCGCCCTGCGGAAGATAGCGCTCGATGCGGTCGATCATGCAGAGCGCCTTGGCCGGATAGGTCAGGCCCGCGTGCGGGCCGCGGCCGGGATCGAGCGGGTGGAGCGGCGCCTCCGCCGGGAACAGATACACCGTCCGACCGCCGGGATCATCGTGGCCGGGGGGCGCGAACTCCCCGGCGCGGGCGTCGCGCAGGCCCTCCTGGCGCTCCAGGGCGGCCGCGGTGAAGAACCCGAAATAGGTGGAGCCGTCGTAGACCAGCCCCTGCCGCCCGTGGATCTCGAAATCGAAGTGCTCGATGATCATGTCGGTGACCTCGGAGGCGTGGGTCATGCGGGTGCGGATCCGCAGGGTGCCGGCATCCGCGCCCGCCGTGCGGTGCAGGATGCCGTGGCCGCCGAGGTTGCGGAAGCGCAGGGGGTTTGCGCTTTTCAGCGCCGAGCCCATGTAGGCCGCCAGGAAGCCGCACGGCTGCAGGGCCGCCTCCAGCAGAACGCAGTAGGGCAGATCCCCGGTGCGCTCGGCGGCGATGTGCCAGGCCTCCGGCCGCAGGTCGAGCTCCGCTTCCACCCACCCGCCGGGTTTGACCACCCACGGCGGGGGCTCGACCCGCACGATGCGGTCCACGCAAAGATATGGCGGGGCGGGCAGCCGCGCGATGAAACGCTCCGCGTCGAAGGGCGCGTAGCGCTCGCCGAAGACCGCCGAGGGGCTGCCGGTCGCGAACTCCTCGAGATCGCTGCGCGTAAAACCGCCGGAAGAGGGGGCGCCGGGCTCGGCCGGGCGGCGTTTCCAGAAATCCTCGATCTCCGGCCGGGCGGTGCCGGTCAACTGCAGCGACATGTCGGTGAAGCGCACGATGGGGTGGCCGTCGGCGTACATGGCGGCGTCGGCGATGACGCAGGGCTGCGGGGCGAAGCCCAGTTCCTTCAGGTCCACCTCGTAGATCACCCGGCGCGTGGCGGGCGTCACCGGGCCCCGGCACTTGAGGGTGGCCTCGACGCCCTGCACCGGCTCGTAGCGCACCCCCGGCCGGTCGAGGATCCAGCCCATGCGCTGGACCATCACCCGCAGGGCGTGGGCGCAGCACTCGTACATCAGGGTGCCCGGCATGACCATGTCGTCCACGAAGTGGCAGGTCAGAAACCAGTCGTCCGGGTGGATGTCGGCCTCGGCCCGGATCCGGCCCAGGCCGTAGCGGCCGCCCCCCGGCTCGATGCCGAGCACGCGGTCGATCAGCCGCATGCGGCCGCCCGGAAGCCGCAGGTCAGTCGGGATGGAGATGCCCGCAAACCGCTCGCCGAAGCAGGCCGCCGGGTCGCCGGCCCGCAGGGCGTCGAGGGCTCGCTCGTCGTAGGCCTCGGCGGCCATGGGCACAAGGGGCGCCCAATCGGCCGGCTTTTTGCCGGGGCGCGGCTGCCGCTCCGCGTCGGAGAGGAGGATTCCGCCCGAGGCGGCGACCTCCTCCGGCGTGAAAAACCCGGCGCAGCCGTTGGTCATGGTGATCAGGGGCGCCCCGTCGATGGTCCCCTCGAAGCGGAAGAGAAAGAGGTAGGTCTCCCCCTGGCGGATGAACTTCTCGATCTCGATCGCGTAGCGGAGGGTCTCGCCCGGCCGCGGCAGCTCGCGGTGAAACCGCACGGTCGCATCCAGCAGCCGGTAGGTGCGCCGGCCGCGGACCGCCAGATCGATCCCCAGGTAGGCGCACAGGAAGAGATCGGCCTGGCCGGCCTCGACCGCGATGCACACCGGCGCGCGGCCGCCGTCCAGGTAC
>CAZLSV010000043.1:0-43439 GCA_964562235.1 uncultured Desulfatibacillum sp. | reverse complement strand
CGAGTTGCTGGCTTAACGTCGCCTCGGCATAGCTGTAGCTGGAGGCGGCCATCACCGCAACGAAGATCGAGGCCTGCTGCTGGCTTCCGGAGAGCAGATCCACGATGGGAACCGTCATGCCGGCCCAGTCGACGCAAAGCGCTTCCCCGGCCCGGTGTTCCTGGCGCATGACCGGATCGATCCGGCCGGCCCACTGGCGGTACAGGTTGCAGAACTGGCTGTATTGGTAGCCGTCGGGATGCACGGCCTTGTATTCCTGCCACAAGAGCATCAGCGTGACGGCTTTGCGGCGCAGTTCCCGATGGATGTAAACGAAATCCGGCGGCTCCCGGGGGTGCTCAATTACAACCGGGGCCGGCGGGAACAGCAGCCCCTCCAGCTTCGCATCGTCGGTTTCAGCGGAAAGCGGCCAGCCGAGCCCGCAGGCCGCAAAACGCATGAGGTACTCGGAAACTGTGCTTCGGGCGATTTTGCAGCTGGTGGCGATCTGTCGCTTGGTCAGGTGGCAGTCGAAAAAAAGTCGCAGCACTTCACGGATCTTTCGCATGGTCAACCTCGTAGCCGGCATGGCACCTCCTCAAAGAAACATTTTTGAGGTGCCTTCTACCGGCTGTTTGATGGGTTAACCAGCGTTGCGTTCAGCTCCGTGAAATCCGGATTACAGGGCGGCCGCTTTGCCTCGGAATCGGTGGCCGGAATGGTTCGGAATCAGTGGCCGCTTTCGATCGGAATCGGTGGCCGGCTTGGCTCGGAATACGCACAATAAAGCTCGTAGTCGATCATGGGGCACCTCCGATCTTTTTGAAGATCTCTTTTATCGAACAGATCCCGGTGCCGCGTTGAGCGCCGAGTGGAGGCCCATCCAAAGAAAGCACCTGGTAGAGGGGGTGTTGGTAGGCGATAAGCTCTGCGCGCACGAGTTCCTTTCTGGCGGTATCCAGCCGATCGGCCGCTATGCAGAGATACCGGCCGATGGAGCGCTCGGAGAAAAAGCTCAAGCCCCTGGCATCGGCCACGGTGAGCAGAAACAGGTAAAGCGCATCCGCCGCGTGGCTCAAGCGCTCGATGTAGTGCTCGCGCACCAGGCGCTGGTCAATCCAGCTAAACTGCGGGGGGATCTTGCGCAGCCTCTCGGGGTCAAGCAGATGTTTTTCCATGCCGTCCTCCTTCATGTGGGGGGATAGAGGATATCGTTTCCCAATTGTTGCATGCGGCGGGCGGCCCTGGCGATGTCATCTTGTAACGCACAGCCGGTCAGTTGAGCGATAAGCCCAACCATAACAGCCGGTTGCAGGATCAAGAGATCTTGTAACGCACCTTTTTCGACTGGGTGAATATTAACAGCATTTACAGTGGGTTGTGCGATTAAGGAATCTTGTAACGCAACCGGACTTGGTTTGGTCCTGCGCCAGTAGCCGGGGTGGGCCGCTCGCCAGCGTTGCACACGCTGGACATGCTCCGGGCCACGGAAGTAGTCCCGGTTGCCCTCTTTTTGCAGCCATCGCCGCTGGCTTTCGGCCTTGCTATGCTTGCGGCAGCCGGGCTTCGAACAGTACCGCTGGCGGGTGGCATTTCTGGCATCGGGGGTGAACAACTGCTGGCAATGACAACACGTTATTCGGATTGTTCCTGACATCGGCCGCGGGTCTCCTTCGGGCCGATGTTACCGGATAGATCGGGCCGGACGGAACAAAATCCTGCCAAGAAGACGGGGGAAGAAAACCAGAAGAAGGGAAATTTAAAAATAGACTGGGGGAAGAAAACGGAGCCAAGAAAACAACATGTTCAAACCGCCAGGATCAAGACATTTCTATAATACCGCTGGGATTGCAGATTGAGCATAAATGTATTCCTTTTATTGGGGTATCTTTTTCAATACTTGTTACCACAAAAAAATCTTTTAAAACATCAAGAATTTCATTTTCTTTTTCTCGCGCATAAACGCCGAGCACTGTTAATTCAATTGGAAACATTTAATTCATCTCCTATGGTTAAGTTCCTATTGGTTCAAGAATGATGGAAGGGAGTCCGGCCAGACTCCCTCCCCAAGACCAATAGGAGATGGACGCATTGATGGGCATTATATTCAGTTGAGCGTCTCTGTATTTGTTTGTTACCGCTCATTGCCCCAAACGGGCACCAGATTTGTCGATTTTGATGTTAGGCATCCTCCTGCATGGGGAATGCCCTCATCGAGCGCCCAGGACGCCCATACGGTCATTAAGCGCCATTCTGCACGCCTTCCCGGTTGCCCTGTTGGTTCCTTATCTATATCGACAAAAATTTATAAATCTTAAGGCAGGTTAGGGGGATGGACAGTTGGTGTCCGGCCAGCGATCGAGATAGATGCCGTATAGAAAGGCGCTCACACTAGGACAAGACATGCGATAGGTACGTTCTCGATTTCCAGTTCATATGCGAGATTGGGATAAATCTAAATTTTCAATTTGAAAAAGAAAATCGATTCGGATTCCAGTAAAAATTCTTGTAAAAAATTTGCATTGCTTTAAAAAATTATTTATAATAATGTTTAGATAAATTCTGAAAATCTGCTGCTTAATTCAAAAATACTAGGAAGGAGCTGACCAATGGCGAAAAAGAAGGCATCAAAAAAAGAAGGATTTGACGCGAAGAAATTTCTGAAGATGGCAAGCGAGAAGGCAACGCCGGCGGAATTTGAGAAGGTATTCGGGTATAAGACGAAGGCACAGATATACGCTGCACACTACAAGGCGATGGTCGAGACTGGACAGGTTGAGCCAGCTGTAGTCGGTAAGCGAGCTGGACGGAAAGCTTCTGTTGATAAAATTAAAATTGGTAAAAGTTGCAAAATCAGTCTGCCAAAGGATATGGTTGATTGTTTTGGTTTCAAAGAGGGCGATGAGTTCACCGTGAAACTGAGGGCGGGCAAAATCATCACGCTGAAGAAAGTAGGAGCGGAGGCGGAGGCGGAGGAAAAGACGGAAGATTAAAGATTTTTCAGTTTGATGCTGGAAGGAATCTGAAAGGGCAGGTGAGATGGTAGTCACTTGCCCATTTAGATTTTTATTAGTTTAGTATCTAAATAATTTCTTAAATCAGACCAAAAATTGGTTTCATATTAAAATTAGCTTTTAAGAATTTTTTCAGCCAAATCCTTAATTGAAACACCGGTATCATCTTTAAATTCACTGACAACTTGATCTCGAATTTTTGTAGCACCGCCCCTACCACTATATCCAGCAAAATCTCCAGTTCTTGACCAGTTCCATGAAGCGCCAGATTTTAAAACTTTCAACATGTCAGAAGGCTCATATTTGCCAGATGAAAGTGTCTTATCAATTACAGTAGCACCAATAAAACAAATTGCCCATAAACCGGCACCTCGCAATATCAAATATTTATTTGGATCAACCCATGCTTGAGGTATCCATTGTTTAACAGCCGAAAAGTAGTTGCGGATCACAGCATATTGAACATCAATATTTGGTAATTCAGTTAATTTACTGGGTTGTGAAAGCATATATTGGATACCAGTTTTTAAGGATCTTAAAGGAATAGAAAAATATCCTGGTTTTTTTCCACCTTCATATATTTTATCGAATAATGAACTATTTTGATCCTCACCAAGCTTTTTAGCAATATAAAGAGTCGGATCTTGAATTTTTTGAATTTCTTTTGGTGTAAGTCTACTTTCAATGTTGTCCAAATGACTGGTATTCATTCGTCGTTGATTATCATTAATATCTCTAAAAAGTAAAATCTCTTCTTCCTGTTTTAAATTATAGGCAATGCAAAAAGAAACTTCTTTTGTTATTGGAGGGAATCCAGAGTGATTCCCTCCGGCATAATGTAGTCTATGATTACCGTCCACCCTGGAAATCGAAATTTTTTTGCTATTAATAATGATTTTTGTAAATATTTTTAAGACTCCAAATATTTCTGAACTCTTTGATTTTTCAAATATAAAAACATCAGAATTTCGAATGCACAAAAAAACTTCTGGCCAAAAAGCAAATTCACGGTTTTTTACATAGGAGTAAGCATCCTTGGCATGTTTTGGGCTAAGATCTCTTTGTGTTCCTAACGGATTGGTCTTTTGATCAAAAATATCTGCAGCTGATATAGTGGAAAGATCACAAAGTCTTGCAAATCCACGATAAACATCAACGCCAAGGACTTTTCCCTTCATAACAGGAAGTTCTAATACATCTTGTTGATCCCCGGGTTTATCATGGTTTTGACGAATTCTTCTTTTAAGCTCTATATTATTCATAACAATCCTCTAATTAAAAAGCTGCTCTCTTTTCAATTCCCAAAGCAATATTTTCTTGGTGTTTATACCAATCCTCAATATTGTTGTCATGTATAAAAAGTATATGATAAGCAATTGCTTTTTCAGTAATCTCCAATATTTTTATCCAATTATCTAATATTGGTTTGATTCTTTTATTCCAATCTTTCTCTGTCATTGCAGCACCATGAACTATTGCGCTTCGTGCATCATATAGGCCCATTAGCAAGTCATATGTTTCTTTTCTGTTGTCTATAATTCCTTCAGCAGCCCAAGAGTTAAAAAGTGAAAATTTGTGCCTAACTTCTGTATTCCCTCGGATCAGTGATTCTAAACATATTGTAATATCAATTATTTTATCGTGTGGTTCTAAACGATATAATGCAGAATTAAATCTATTGATTGTGAGTATAAGACCTGGATATTTTTCATGGACAATAGATATTACCTTATAAAATTTCGAAATTATATCTCTTTTAACGTCATCTTTAATACTATAGGTTTTTACATTTTGGAAATGAGCATCTGAAATTATCGGTAAATCAAAAATCTTATCAAATTTTGATTTTTTAACTTTTGACAACTGCACTACAAAGGATAGCGATATGGGATTATTTTTCTTAAAAAAATTTAGCAAAAAAGAAATTTTAGAACTCTCAATCTTTCCCGTTTCAATAACATTTTGCGGATCAATATTATCGACTTTAACACATTTAGATTTCGGCGTAATTAATGATTTATAAGTTGATTTAGAATTGCTCAATATTACTGTAAAATCTTCAGGCGTTATTGTTTCAATGGAAACAGTATCTGATAAATACAATGGTGGCCCTTTATACGTTTTAACCGAACTATTGAGCAAGGGTATTAAAAGTTTTGTAGTCATTTTAATAAAATAATTTGTTATTGAATATGAAAAAATTTTAACTTTTAATATAATATCAAAAACTATAAAATTAATCAATAATTTTAATGCTTGACAGTCGACGACACTATTTCGAGTATCATCTTGCCTATGCCGCCCATTACATCGGCGATCTGTCCCAGCCGCTGCACCATACGCTATACGAGGACTTCAACAGGCGCTACCACTCCAAGATGGACGGTATTGTCAACGATGAGGTCCTGGATAACCTGGATAAGATCAAGGTCTATGCGATTGAGATCAAAAACGAGCAGGACCTTGCCCGGGAGATTGCTCGGATTGCCAACCTATCAATGGCGCTTGGATATAAACTCGAGGATTAAGGACGGTCACTGTCTAAGGAGGAGGCGTATCAACAGCTATCACATAGTGCGTCGTTGATGAAGGCGGTATTGGAGTATTTAAGAAATGAATAATTAACTATTTAACTAAACTTTTAAAATCTTCTCTAATGTAAATAGTTGATAATGCTAAAATGAAAACTGAAAAAATATCAATAATTATCCACGTTTCTTTTTTCAAATAGATCGGGATAATAGGATTGAAAATAATTGCGAGAATTCCAAGAATAATAACCCATATATTTTTTTGATTTAAAAATGAAATATATGCAGAATAACCGCTTGAAATGAAAACAATCCATCGCAGAAAAGTATAATAACCGTAAGGGAGTTTGAATATTGCAATAATTAAAAGACCTACAGATAGAGTTCTCGCTATCACTGATAGGGACAAATAATCTTTCATATAATGAAAATTTATTCACATTTTTTTTGGTATTTACGGAGCTTATTAATGGCAATTTTCCAAGCAGGGCAATTAACTGAACCTGGTCCGAAATCTGTTCTTATTGGGTATAGTTTGCATCCCTCAGGTCTTACTGAATAAATAGCACATTTGGTTTCCTGTTCATTTTTATTAACAATTAAAAAAGGGCACGGTGTCCTTTTGGAATCATCTGACTCCCATTCAGAACCGTCTATAGACAATCTTCCGTAATACCGACTAATAAGTTCTTTTGGGGAAATGCTGAAATATTTAGCTATTGCAAAACAAGATTCTGGATCATAAGGTAAACCAATCTCTTTACAACATGTGCCGCATCGATGGCATCTAAAAAAATCCAACAACGTCTTAGATAATTTTGATTTTTTGACCACAATACTATCTATTTTATGATATAATTTTTAGCAAAAATAATTTTTATTTAAAAAGCTTAAAAAAATAGTATTTCAGTAAATCAAAACTATATTGATTATCAGATATAAATTTATTATTTAAAAATTTTCCAGAAAATTTAATTTTTCCAGATCTTGTAAACAACATTCCATTTCCCAACATTTTATCTTTTTTCCATTCACCCTGATATTTAATATTGCCATTTAGATGATATGATATGCCTTGCCCGTGTCTTTGTCCGTTTTTCCATTCACCTTGATATTTTAATCCCCCATTTTCATTATAAAGCTTTCCATTTCCTTCCATGATTCCATTTTTCCAATCTCCACTATACTTTTTTTCTCCATTTTCGAAGTAAAGAATTCCTATTCCATTGAACTTGCCTTTAAGAAATATTCCTTCGAATGAAATTTTTCCATCTGGTGTGTATACAATGCCCTCACCATTCAAACAAAGGCCATCTCTTTTACCTTTATCAATTAACTTATCCCGATAAAAATATTCACCATTAATAAAAGTGCCATCCCTCCATTGCCCCTTATACTCGTGGCCCAAGAAGGAAATATATTTATCTGAAATTTTCCCATCAACAAATTGCCTTTCATAAAAATAAGTTTTCAACGATCCCGTGCCATTCTTTTTTCCATTTAAAAATTCTCCTTCATATAATTCCAATATCAATGCACCAAAATCTTCACTGAAATCTCCGTTTTTCCATTTTTCAACATGGGCATAATTATCATTTAAATACTCTACACCTTTTCCGTTTGGGATATTATTCAAAGTTTCGCCAACATATTTAATCGAACCATTGTCAAAATATAATTTATGAACAACATTTTTCATAATTTTAAATTTAGCCAATAAAATTTAATAAAATAAGTTATAAAATATTTTGCTCAAAAAATAATTAATTTTTACCATCTATCTTTTAAAAATATTTCTCTAATTAACTTGCAAAATAAAAGTTTGAAAATTTGAAAGTAATGATATGCTCAAAAAGAATAAGAATATAGCATGATATCAAGATGCTATATTTAATAACATTTGAATCCACTCATTCCATTTAACGGATCCAAAATTAATGTCCAGGAGGGATCATCTATTGAAAACAGTTTATTGCTCAGAAAATAATGCACTATTTTCATTTGAAATTCAAGATGTAAGAAACCCCGCCATTTCCAACTATACCGCTCTCCAACTCCTTGATTCAGGAGAAGGACAAGCAACCTGCCTTCTGTGTTGCAAGACCTATGCTGCCGACCAACTGACCAGGTTTGCTATCGGTGCTGGCGACAGTCCCTTCAACGTGCCATACAGACAGTTCGGCATCCGAGACAGTCTCTTCGGAAGAAAACGCCGCAATTTTTCTATGTTTGGCGGCAAAGGATACCGATGCCCCGGTGGCCATAAGTTGATTTCCGCTGTCACCTGGATATCCTGACCGGATAGATTCCCTTCCGAACACCAGCGCGTTTTCCTCTTCTGTTCCCGATACCAATCTGAACTGTCTAAAAAATTATGGATAAACCACAACCACAAAGGAGGAGTCGTGTTGAACACCTGCGTTCTAACCGGAAATTTAGGAGATTCTGCGTCTGTATTTTACAATTCTGAAGGTCAACCTGTCGCCAGCTTCAACCTCGCCTTCCGTGCCGGGAAAAAGAAAACGGGATGGATATCCTTGGAGTGATTCGCGACTATTTCTTTCAGTGCGAGTGGTTTGAGGTATATGATTTTTTAGAATATGTTGTCGGGTACTATGAAAAATTGATGTCACCACTATCGGGGTTTCTTAACCAGTACCTCGAAAGAGAGCTTTCTGCATATCGTTTTGTGTCGGGACAACTTTCAGACATCACTGATGAGCAAGAACTGGAGATGCTTGAATCTGCGCTGGCCGATTCTCGATTTAACGGCGTAACGGCACACTTAAAGAGGTCTCTTGAACTTTATGCGAATCGAGAAAATCCTGATTACAGAAATTCTATCAAGGAGTCGATCTCGGCGGTTGAGAGCATAGCGCGAATCGTTACGGACAACCCGAAGGCAACTTTGAGCGACGCATTGAAAGCGTTGGAGAAGCGTGGCAGTCTCCATCCGGCGCTAAAAGATGGATTCCTGAAGCTTTACGCCTACACGAGCGATGAGGGTGGCATCCGTCACGCGATGCTGGATGTATCAAATCTCACCGCCGCCGACGCGAGGTACTTCTTGCTTTCATGCACTTCGTTCGTCAATTACCTAAAGGCCCAACTACCATGAAGGCGCCCAACCCTTCAATTGAGAGGACACCCAGACTCCGCCGGACGCCTCCTCGGAACTCCTCTCGACCGTTGCCAAACTGACGCTTTTCCTTTGGGTCCTTCTATCGCGTTCCTTCAAGGGGGTCGGAAAGAACCCTCCCCACGACGTCCACACCCTTCCGCAGGGCCTCAATGTTCATGTGAGCGTAAATCCTCTCGGTGATTGATACGGAAGAGTGGCCCAAGAGCTTCGACACCGTGTAGATGTCCACCCCGTTCGAGACCGCCAAAGCCGAGAACGACCGCCGGAGGTCATGCAGAACAGCCCCTTTGATGTCCGCCCGTCTCGCCACATACTGGAAGGTTCGGGAAATGTCGGTATGGGCGGAGGGACCAAACACCTTCGGGCCTCTTAGCCCCAAGCCCCGGACCTCTTCCAGAACGTCCACAGCCGCCCTCGACAGCGGCAAAGTCTGGCCCTTCCCGTTCTTTGTTACCGACGAAGGGTAGGTCACTAAGGCCTTCTCCATGTCTACCCACTCCCACCTTGTCACTCGGGCCTGTCCCCGTCGAATCCCTGTCAGAAGCATGAATCGAAGGAGCAGGGCGCCGGGACGGTTCGGCCATGAGTGAAGGACCGCGAGGAACCGCTCGACTTCTTCCGCGTTCAGCACCCTCGTTCTCACGTTGTCCACCTTCGGGCGTTCAACACGTCGGCATGGATTGTCCCGGCACAGGTCGCGCCGAATGGCAAAGCTGAAGACCGTCGATAGAACCGCAAGGACTCTCGTCCGAGTGGCTGGAGAAAGCCCACGACGGGAGATTGACGACAGAACGTCTTCGACATGGCCGGCGGTTATTCGGTCCAGCCTTAGACCTCCGAGAGGCCCTTTCGAGGTATTTCTTAAACCTCTGGCAGTCGTGTCGGACTCGGATCGTTTGAACTTGCCCTGTTTGTCGTGGTATAGTCGCCACGCTTCGGACAGGGTAGGGACGTCTCGAAGGCCTAACACCGTCTCTTCGATGTCCACGGCTCTGAACTTGGCCTCTACCTTTTTTGCGAGAAGAAGGCCAGGAACGACCTTCGACAGCCACCCCCGGGCCGACTTCCACCGAACTCGGAAGACCTTCGGGGACGGGTAGGGGGACTTGCAGGACGGGCAAAATGTCAACAATGTGTCAACTGAATTGTGCTTACAGGCGGGGCAGATAGCGGCAATGGACATGAGGACCTCCTTCAGGTTGTCGATTAACAATCCGAAGGAAGTCCTCGAAATTATTCAGAGAAAAAAATGGCGGAAGTGCATGGGAATCGAACCCACCCGGGACGGTGTTAGCGCCCCACACCGGATTTGAAGTCCGGGAGCCTCACCAGACAGCTGCGCACTTCCGTAGAGGTTTGCGCTCCCCTTGGGGAGCATTTAAGGACATACATCGGGGTCCTCCTTAAAGTCAAGGGTCGGGTGGATTCAACACCCCGGCGCCCAATGCCTTCTATGGCGATCCCTGCGGGCCTGCCCGTTGGCGCTGCATATCTTTGTGCCTGACAGAAGCTGCCTGCCATCTGATCTATTTTTTCATAATCATTTGTCGTCCGGACCGGGAGAAACGCTGAATGAAGCTTGATCGGTTTCGCCTCGAACGATATTTCGCAAGGCATGAGTTCGCGGCTCCCTACCTTTTGTGTTCCTCGGACTGCGAGAGCATGGGGCTGGGGGAGTTGCTGGCGCTCGAACCCGGAGCCCGGGATCGGTTTTCATCGCTTTGGCTCGGCTACACGGAGTCCCTCGGCCATCCCGAGCTCCGGCAGGCGATCGCCGCGCTCTACGCGCACATCGCAGCCGAGCAGGTTCTCGTGCACGCCGGCGCCGAGGAGGCGATCTTCAACTTCATGAACGTCGCCCTGGGGCCCGGGGACCACGTGATCGTGCACTCGCCCTATTACCAGTCGCTCGGCGCGGTGGCATCCAGCATCGGGGCCGAGGTCAGCGAGTGGCGCGGAGATCCGGAAAGGGCGTGGGCGCTCGACCTCGACGCGCTGCAGCGGGCCCTCACCGACCGCACGAAGGTGGTGGTGGTCAACTTTCCGCACAACCCGACGGGGTTTCTGCCCGGCCCGGAGTTCCTGCAGGCGCTCTCCGAGCTCTCCGAGCGGCACGGGTTCGTCGTTTTCTCGGACGAGGTGTACCGCGGTCTGGAGCTTGATCCCTCCGATCGCCTGCCCGCCTTCGCCGACCTGAACGGGCGCGCCGTCTCTCTCGGCGTCATGTCGAAAACCTACGGCCTCGCCGGGCTGCGGATCGGCTGGATAGCGACCCGCAATCAAGCGCTTTACCGGGAGCTTGCGGCCTTCAAGGACTACACGAGCATCTGCAACAGCGCCCCGAGCGAGTTTCTGGCAACGCTGGCGCTGCGGCACGCCGAGAGAATCGTCGAGCGGAATCTGCAGATCATCCGCGGCAACCTCGATCGGCTCGACCATTTCTTCGCCGCGCACGCCGAGCGCTTCGCCTGGCAGCGCCCCAAGGCCGGATCCATTGCGTTTCCGACGCTGCGCCGGGGAGGGGTCGAGGAGTTCTGCGCGGATCTCCTCGAGAAAAAGGGCGTTCTGCTGCTTCCCGGAACCCTTTACGGCTCCGGGTTCCACTCTTTCCGGCTAGGCTTCGGCCGCAAGAACCTGCCGGCTGCGCTCGGAAAATTCGAAGAGTATCTCCAGGAGTGCGGATAAGCGGCTGGAGCCGGCAGCAATTCACGTTACTTCCCGCCCGCCATAAAATAAGTGGCAAAAAATTTGATTCTGCGATAATTGTCAAAATTCTTTTTCACTTATCAATCCACCGAAATAGTATCAAACGAGAGCCCCCCTTCATCCCACCACCCCGGGACGAAGCGAGAGGGGTATGGTGAGGGGCGGCATGCGCGGGAAATCATGGTGAACACAGAGCGGCTGGCCGAAACCTTTCGGTCGCTGGCGGCGACCGCCAGCGTCTCGCGCCGGGAGGCGGCGCTGGCAGGAGATCTGCGGGGCCGGCTCGAGGCGCTGGGCGCGGAGGTCGCAATCGACGACACCGCCGCCAAGACCGGAAGCGACACCGGGAATCTCATCGCGCGCGTCAAAGGCACCTGCGCCGTCCCGGCCCTGCTGCTGAGCGCCCACATGGACACGGTTCAGCCGGGGGAGGGGGTTTCGGTCCGGTTTTCAGACGGGGTGTTCACGAGCGACGGCCGGACCATACTGGGGGCCGACGACAAGAGCGCCATCGCGGTGATCATAGAGGCCCTGTCCGTGCTCGAGGAGGAGGGGCTGGCCCACGGCCCGCTGGAGATCGTGCTGACCGTGTGCGAGGAGACGGGGCTGGCCGGCGCCAGGAACCTGGACTTCACGCAGTTTTCGGCGCCCTTCGGCTACGCCCTGGACGCAGCGGACACCGAGGGGGTCATCGTGCAGGCGCCCTCGGCCAACCGGTTCGAAATCCGTGTCATCGGCAAGGACGCCCACGCCGGAGCCCACCCGGAAGATGGCCTTAACGCCATCCACCTGGCGGCGAAAGCCATGGCCGGCCTGACCTTGGGCCGCATCGATTCGGAAACCACCTGCAACATCGGCTGGATCGAAGGGGGGCTTGCCACCAACATCGTCCCGCCGCTCGTGACGCTCCGCGGGGAAGCCCGGAGCCACGACGAAGCCAAGCTCAAGCGGGTCACCGCCGACATCATCAACGCCTTCGAGCGCGTCGCCGCCGATCACCGGAATCACCCGGAAAAAGACGCCCTTCCGCGGATCGAAACCCGGCTGGAGCGCAGCTACTCGGCCACCCGCATCCCTGAAGACCACCCGCTGGTGCGGCTGGCGCGGCAGGCCGCGCACCGGCTCGGCCGCGGCATGCGGACGAAGGCGTCCGGCGGCGGGTCGGACGCGAACGTTTTCTTCGAGAGGGGAATACCGCTCGGGATCCTGGGCACCGGCATGCGCGAGGTTCACACCGTGCGCGAACACGTGCGGCTGGATGACATGGTGCGGGCCGCGGAACTGCTGCTGGAAATCATTCAAGTGCATGCGAGCGGGAAGGAAGCCAGGTTGTGATGTTTTGCGCCGTTCAGGTCTATGGCGAAACCCCTCTTGCGCCTCTTTCAAAAGAGGTTCTCTCGGTTCGGAAAATTTTCATAAAACACTTTATGCTTAGAAAATAAATATAATGTTTTTGTTATATATTTTTCTCGCATTTGGAGCGCGACCATAACTGATTAAGTTTGAAGGACTCATCTGAACGATCAGCGAGTTGGAAGGACAAGAGAAAAAATATGTGGGCTTATTTTGACTGTTTCTCAGGCATCAGCGGCGACATGACCCTGGGGGCGCTGATCGATCTCGGCGTGCCGCTGGACTGGCTCAAGGAGTCCGTGGCCTCTCTGCCCTTGTCCGGCTTCGACATCACCGCCACCGACGTCGAATACAACGGGATCAAAGCCAAGCGGGTGGAGGTTCATGCGCACGGCGAACACCATCATCGGCACTACTCCGATATCCGCGCCCTGATCGAGAAGAGCCCGCTGCCCGAGCCGGCCAAGGACAGCGCGCTGTCCATCTTCAGGCGCCTGGCCGAAGCCGAAGCCGGGGTCCATGGCTGCACGCCCGATGAGGTGCATTTCCACGAAGTGGGCGCGGTGGATGCCATCGTCGACGTGGTCGGGTCGGCCCTCGGCCTGCACTGGCTCGGCGTCAGCGCGGCGGCGGCTTCGGCCGTCCCCAACGGCCGGGGGTTCGTCGTGTGCAGCCACGGGCGGCTGCCGATACCCGCACCGGCAACCGTGGCGATCCTCAAGGGGGTGCCCACTTACGGGGTCGACATGGAGTTCGAGCTGACGACGCCCACGGGGGCCGCGATCGTCGCGACCGTCGCGGAAACCTTCGGGCCGATGCCGCTGATGGCCGCGGCGGGAATCGGTTACGGCGCCGGCCGGCGCAACACGGAACCGGGTCCCAACCTGCTGCGGGTCGTTATCGGGGAAAAGCGCGCCGGGCTCTCCGAACGCGAAAGCGAATTCAAACAAGATCAAGTTGTTGTAGTCGAATCCAACATCGATGACATGAACCCTGAAATATTCGGGTTTCTGATGGACCGGCTCTTCGAGAAAGGCGCCCTGGACGTGGCCTTGGCCCCGATTCAAATGAAGAAGAACCGCCCCGGGACCCTGGTCCAGGTTCTCTGCCGCAGGGAGGAGCTGAGCGTCATCGCCCGCTGCATTTTATCCGAAACTTCTTCCCTGGGGGTGCGGTATCACGAGGCCGGCCGCTTTATTCTCGAGCGCGACCACGTCACCCTCGAATCATCCTTCGGCCCCGTTTCCGTAAAGCGCATCCGCACTCCGGGAAAAGAGGTCCGGCTGGTACCGGAATTCGAGGTCTGCCGGCGCATCGCGCTCGAAAGAGGCTTGCCTCTCAGAAGGGTTTACGACACGGTTGCGCGGGAGGCGATCGAGGCCAAGGTCAAGGGCCAGCCGGGCGATGCCGCTTGACAAACCCTTGGGCGGCGGCTACAAGCGGCGCATGAATTTCAAGGACCGTTCGTCGGTTTTTCTGGCCACCGGCCTGTCGATAGGAAAAATTCCGATCGCGCCCGGAACGTTCGGCACGCTGCTCGCCATCCTGATCGCCGTGCCATCCCCATCTGCTTTGGGCTGGCAGAACTGGGAACCGCCGGGTCGATTGCGGGCGTCGTCGTATTCGTGCTTGTGGCGGCTCGCGTGGCCGGCCGGGCCGAAAAACTGATCGGGGAAAAAGACGCATCCGTCATCGTGATCGACGAGGTGGCCGGCATGCTGGTGACGCTGGCCGGGCTGCCGCTCACGCCGCTCAACCTGGCGGTTGGTTTCCTGGCCTTCAGGGCCTTGGATATCCTCAAACCGTTTCCGGCGGGCCGCATCGACCGCAACATGGGAGGCGGCTGGGGGGTCGTGATGGACGACGTCGTGGCCGGCGTTTACAGCCATATACTTTTAAGGGTCATATCCTTGTTTTTTTTTCAAGGGGCCGCCGCATGAGCAGGATGAATAACCCGGCTGCCGACGGGGTTCCTGCGGGTTATTTTAAGGAGCGCCCTTGAAAAAAAAAGAGAAAGGCGAACCTGAAATTTGAAAACCGAAAAAGCGCCGCCTGTCGATACGGGCTCTCCCCAGCGCAGCCGCTTCCGGGAGAACGCGGAAGCCATCTTCGTTGCGATCGTAATTGCGCTTTTCATCCGGACCTTCGTGGTTCAGGCCTTCAAGATCCCCTCAGGGTCCATGAAACCGACGCTTCAGATCGGGGACCACATTCTGGTCAACAAATTCAGCTATGGGGTCAAGATCCCCTACCTCAACGTCGAGGTTCTGCCGGGCGGAGAGCCGCAGCGCGGGGACATCGTGGTCTTCAAGTATCCGCTGGACCCCAAAAAGGATTTCATCAAGCGCGTGATCGGGATCCCGGGGGACGTGGTGGAGATTCGCGACAAGGCGGTCTACGTCAACCGCCAGCGGCTGGATCACGACGTCGGCGTCTTCAGCGACCCGCACACGATTGCCGGCAACCTGAGGCCACGGGACAATCTCGGCCCGATCACCGTGCCCAAGGGCGGACTTTTCGTCATGGGCGACAACCGCGACGAAAGCTTCGACAGCCGCTTCTGGGGTTTCGTTCCGCTGAGGGACGTCAGCGGAAAGGCCTTTATCATTTACTGGTCCTGGGACAATGACGATTTCAAGGTGCGATGGGGGCGGCTGGCCAGCCTGCTGCGCTGAGTTTTCGGCCGTCGGCCGAAAACCCGGACCCTGAAGGGACGATGAATGAACATTCGAATCAGCGGCGGACGGATCGTCGACCCGGGCCACTACGAAGGCCCGGGAGAGATCCTGGTCGTTGACGGTAAGATCGCCGCCGTCCACAGAGGGGATTCACAGGCCGTCTCGCAGGAAACCTCCTCGCTTCCCTATCGGATTGTTGACGCTCGCAACAAGATCGTGACGCCCGGTCTGATCGACATGCACGTCCACCTGCGCGAGCCGGGCTTCGAACACAAGGAGACCATCGAAACGGGTTGTCGCGCGGCGGTCTGCGGCGGCTTCACGGCGGTCTGCTGCATGCCCAACACGCGGCCGGTCAACGACAACGCCAACGTCACCGAGTACATCCGGGCTCGCGCCGCCAAGGCGGGTCTGGCCAGGGTCTACCCGGCGGCGGCCATCACCCGGGGGCTTGAAGGAGAGGTTCCCTGCGATTACGAGGAGTTGAAGAAAGCCGGCGTCGTGGCCATTTCCGACGACGGGCGTCCGCTGCTCGACTCGCGGCTCATGCGCCGCGCTCTGGAAAAAGCCCGGGCCTTGGGGCTGGCCGTAGTTTCGCACTGCGAGGACCCGTATTTGGCCGAGGGCGGGGCGATCAACGAAGGGCCGGTGGCGGCCGAGCTGGGTGTGGCGGGCGTGCCCAATGCCAGCGAGAGCATCATGGTGATGCGCGACATCGCCCTGAGCGAACTCACCGGAGCGCCCGTACACATCGCCCACGTGAGCACGCGCGAATCCGTGCGCGTCATTCGCGAGGCCAAGGCCAGGGGCGTGCCGGTGACGGCCGAAACGGCGCCGCATTATTTTCTGCTGACCGATGAGGCCGTGCGCACCCATGGCGCCGATGCCAAGATGAACCCGCCGCTGCGCTCGGAAAAGGACCGGCTGGCGGTACGCCAGGGCCTGGCCGACGGCACCATCGACTGCATCGCCACGGACCACGCCCCGCATGCTCCCGACGAAAAAGCCACCGGCCTCGAGAAAGCGCCGAACGGGGTCATCGGGCTCGAAACCGCGCTTGCGCTCAGCTTGAGCCTGGTGGCCGACGGCACACTTTCCATGGCCGGGCTGATCGCCAAAATGGCGACGAACCCGGCCCGGGTCCTGGGAGTTCCCTGCGGCCTGAGACTCGGGATGCCGGCCGACATCACCATCATCGACCCCCACCATGAATTCACCATAGAGCCCGCCCTGTTCAAATCCCGCAGCCGCAACTCCCCGTTTGTCGGCATGCGGGCGAAGGGCAAGGCGGTGTCGACCCTGGTCGACGGCTGCATCGTCTTCGAATAATATTTTGAAGTTTTTTATAATAAAAATCAAAATATTATCTGTCATTACAATCGGATAAACTTTTTTGACCCCTCCAGCAGCACCCCTGCCGATTGGACATCTCTTCGGTCATCGAATATAATAGGAAAAGTTTTTCCATCAGCGGCCGTTGAAACGTCATGAATGAGAATGCCCATCACATCCTGATCGCCGACGACGAGCTCAGCATGCGCGAGCTGCTCGAGTACATGCTGAGCCGCGAAGGCTACCGGTGCACCTGCGCGGAGAACGGGCGCCAGGCGGTGGCCCTGGTCGAAAAAAACAGCTTCGATCTGATGTTGTGCGACATGCGCCTGGGCGATCTCTCCGGACTGGATGTCCTGAGGGCCTGCAAGAAACACCACCCCGGCACCGTGGTCATCATGATCTCCGCCTACGCCTCCACGGAGACGGCCGTCGAGGCCATGAACCAGGGCGCTTTCGACTATGTGCCCAAGCCGTTCGACAAAGACGAGCTGCTCGAGACGGTGGCCAAGGCGCTCAGGCTGCGCACCGTCGAGCAGGAAAAGGAGCTTCTCGACGGGGAACTCAAGCGCAGCCTGAACTTCGGGATGATCGTCGGCAGCAGCCCGGCCATGCAGCACATCTACAAAATGATCCAGCAGGTCTCCCGGACCAAGACGAACGTGCTGATCACCGGAGAGAGCGGGACCGGCAAGGAGTTGATCGCGCGCGCCATTCACAAGGAGAGCGAGCGCCGGGACCAGCCGTTTGTCGCCATCAACTGCGGGGGGATTCCCGAGACATTGATGGACAGCGAGCTGTTCGGGCACAAGAAGGGGTCGTTTACCGGCGCCACCCAAGACAAGCCGGGGCTGTTCCAGGAAGCCCACCGGGGAACGATTTTTCTCGATGAAATCGGTGAATTAGGACTTCCGATCCAGGTCAAGCTCCTGCGGGCCGTGCAGGAAAAGATAATCAGGCCCGTGGGTGGCAGCGAGGACATTGCGGTGGACATCCGCATCCTGTCGGCCACCAACAAGCAGCTTGAAAAAGAGGTCATCGCCGGCAAGTTCCGGGAGGACCTGTTCTACCGGCTCAACGTCATCGAGATCAAGGTGCCGCCGCTCAGGGAGCGCAAAGCCGATCTGCGGCCCATGGCTCAGCACTTTCTCGAGAAGTACTCTAAGGAGATGGGCAAGGAAATCAGCAAGCTCTCATCCTATGCGCTCGACCTGATGCTCAAGTACGATTTCCCCGGCAACGTGCGCGAGCTTGAAAACCTGATGGAGCGCAGCGTGGCGCTCTCCACGACCAACATCATCCTGCCCGACAGCCTGGCCTTGTCGGTCCACAAGCGCCGCTGGATCGAAGGCGTCCAGGACCGGCGCTTTGACGTCGACGAGGTCAGCAAGGGGGTCGCCCTTGATTCCATTATAGAAGAGATCGAAAGGGCCTATCTCAAGAAGGCCCTCGAGTGCAGCAAGGGCAGCAAGCACAAGGCGGCCGAGCTTCTCGGCATCAGCTTCCGCTCCATTCGCTACCGGATCGAGAAATTGAGTCTGGAATAACAGCCCCCCCGTCCGACAGTCAATTATCCCCGCCATTTCAAAATGATAAATCAATTGCGGTGGTCTGCTGCCGCAGTGCTTGCAACTGCCCGGGCTCCCGGGTCCCTCCCATCAAACCCCAAGCATTTCTCTGGCGTTCGAAAAACCTTATGCGCGGACCCGGTTTTCGCGAGCGGCTCGGACCGAGGTGACGAATTTTGGCAGCACAAAACAAAAAACGTTAACTCGACGGCTTCAAGGCAAGGGATGTCGGGGTCTCGGGATCCCTGCAATAATAAATAATCAAGCAAATTCAAATTGATAAACGATTATGTAAATCCACGTTCTACAGTGGCACGACACTTGCTATGAACTCGTGCAGCAGGAAACGGGTGGAAAAAAAGAGACATTCGGGCTGAAAATCGGGAAGAGAATAAAAAAACTAAAGTTCCGGGCCGATTGATCCAATAAAGTAGATGAGAAAAAGCGAGCGAAATTCGATTAACCAACCCATAAACCCAACACGAACGAGAGGAGAGCAAAATGATTAACCGGAATCAAAAAGGTTTCACCCTGATCGAGCTCATGATCGTCATCGCCATCATCGGCATCCTGGCGGCGATCGCCATCCCGAACTTCATCAGCTACCGCAACAAGGCCTATTGCTCCAGAGCGGAAACGGATGCACAAAACGTCGTGGCGGCCCTGTCAAGCTATTTCGCGAACCCGAACCGTGCGAACATTCCGACCTCCACGCAATTGATGTCCGCCGAATCCCTGACCTTGAACCGGCCCAACTTCATGACCCTGACCTCAAGCGGCACTGCCGGCGCCATCATCGCAGTCAGAGACGGCAACGCAAAATGCCCGAGTTCGCTGCCCACCAAAAGTTACACTGTTTACTTCGGCACGCTCGGGACGCCCGGCTGGAAATAAACCCAGCCCGATCGTTCAGAAATATTTAGCCAAGGAAGGGGGGATGAGGCCGGAGGCCTTTCCCCTTCCTTGATTTTGTTTTTTTACGCTTCACAGAGGCCGCGCCGCAATTTACTAATGTCTCAAGGCCCGACCACCGCGCCGCTCCATGTGCTCGCCTTGCTTGGGATAGCCGTTTTTCTATCCTACGGGAACACCTTTGACTCCGCCTGGCACCTCGATGACTTCGAACGCATCGTGCACAACCCAACCGTCCAGCTATCAGAGCTCAGCCCCGACAGGTTGTCTGATTTCTCCACGGTGGTCTGGAGGAACGGGTGGCTGCAGCGGCCCTTGGCATTCACATCGATAGCGGTCAACTGGTATTTCGGAGCCGACCACCCGTTTGGATACCATATTTTCAATACCACCATTCACCTTTTGTGCGCGTTTTTCCTGTTCCTGGTGTTCACGCGCCTGTTTCAGACGCCGCGTTTGTCGGCCACCTGCACGAAAGAGCAAGCCGGGTTTGTGAGTTTGCTCGCCGTTTTCCTGTGGGCGCTCAATCCCATCCAGACTCAGGCAACCACCTACGTCATCCAGCGCATGGCATCGATGTCCGCCATGTTTTTCATCCTGGCGATCTATTTTTATCTGTGCGGCCGGATGACTCCGAGGTGGATTGAAAAATTTTGGCTCTTTACGGGTTGCCTGATCAGCTTTGCCGCGTCTTTCTTTTCCAAGGAGAACGGGGCGACCCTGCCGTTGATCCTTTTGCTGGTCGAGGCTGTTTTTTTCCAGGACCTGAGCCAGAAAAGAGTGCGCGTTTTTTTTATTTCCCTGTCTCTGGCGATCATCATCGCAGGTGTCACCCTCGGAGCGATCCTTTTCTTCGGAGGCGACGCCCTGAACGTTTTGAAATATGAAGACCGCACCTTCACGCCGTGGCAGCGGCTATTATCGCAACCCCGTGCCCTGATGCTCTACCTGAGCCTGATTCTTTACCCCGTGCCGACCCGACTTTCCATCACCCATGACTTCGAAGTATCCACGGCGCTTCTTCAACCTTGGACGACGCTGCCGAGCATGGCGGCGGTGGTTGGTCTGATTGTGCTGGCCGTCTGGCGCATCCGACGCTGGCCCATGGTGAGTTTCGCCATCCTTTTTTTCTTCGTCAACCACGCGATCGAGTCCGGCATCATCCCCCTGGAGCTGGTCTTCGAGCATCGCAACTATCTGCCCTCCATGTTCATTTTTCTGGCCGTGGCGGCAGCGATCGCCAGGACGATGGCTCATTTCCGTGATAGAAGCCGCGTGGTTACGGTAGGGCTGTGGGCCTTCATTCCGCTGCTGGTCGTTGGGCTGGGTACGGGGACTTATATCCGCAATCAAGCCTGGGAGTCCGAGAAAACACTTTGGGAAGACGCAGCGGAAAAAGCCCCGGGTGAAAGTCGGCCGTCCCATATGCTTGCCGCGAATTACTACGACCGCATCGGGGATTTCGACACATCCATGCGGCTCTATCAACTCTCGCTGAACTTGCGCAGGCCCCGCATTTCACACGAGGCTCTGATTTACAACAACATGGGGGCTGCTTTCTATGCACGCGGGGATTACGCTTCCGCTGTCAAACTGTGGACGAAAACCATCGATGTTCTGCCGGAGTCAAAGCGGGGTCGATTCCATCTTGCGGTTGCACTCAGCCGAACCAACCGGTTCGACGAAGCCCTGGCGCACCTCGAAGAAATACTGAAACAGCATCCGGACTATTTCGGTCCCTGCAACCTGAAAGGGGTAATTCTCATCCGGCAGGGAAACTATTTAGAAGCCCTTGCATCTTTAAGGCAGAGCCTTAAACCCGGCGCCATCCACAGACCGGCGCTGATTAATCTGGGAGTGGCGTATTACTATCTCGGTGACCATGCGAAGGCCGCCGTATTCCTGCAAGAAGCTCTTAAACTCAACCCGAACGACCGGGCGGCCTTCGCATGGCTGGCATTGAATTACCTGCGCGCCGGGGAGACAATTGCTGCAGATGAGGTCATTGTCCGTCTGTTGGCGACCGCCCCGGCAGCCGTGCTGAAAACTTGGCTTAGCTCTTGCGCTCCTTCCAAATTCGAAGATGACGAGATCGTTCCGCCCGATTTGGACGACCGTTTCTTGGGAAGACTCAATATCGCCTGGCTTCATACGACGGGCGACACCGCTGGCACGCTGTCCGCGAGCGTTCGGCAATTCGACCCGATCGAATGAGCGCTAACAAACACATAAAACCGTTGGCCCACAGCCGCTATCTATCAATCGCTCTTGGGCTGGCCCAGACCGGGTTTTTTTTTTCCGCCTATCTGTTTTATTCGCACTATCGACTCCACACCGATATCGCCTACAGCAGTTTCTGCGCAATATCCAAGGCGATAAATTGCGACACCGTTTCTCAATCTCCGTATTCCTTATTCCTCGGTCTGCCTGTGTCGGCCTGGGGCGCAGCGGGGTATCTTGGGTTGTCGCTGCTTCTTTTGGCAACCGGAATGTCTTCCACCGGGAAAAAACGAGGCTGGACGCTTGCCATGCTGACCGTATCGGGTTTCAGCGCTGTCAGCCTCTTTCTCGCCGGCGTTTCGACTTTCGCGATCGGCAGCTATTGCCTCGTCTGCATCGGCACCTACGCGGTTAATCTGCTGCTCCTGTTCTTTACGTGGCTCGTTCGCCGCCGCTTGGATGTCGGGCCTTTCGCAACAGCACTGAAGAATGACGCTCGATTTCTAATTAAAGACAGTCGGTTCGGGCGCATCTCCGCGTTGTCGTTTTTTTGCCTTTTTGTGGTTTTCTGGTGGGCGGTGCCCGCATACTGGGAAAACCGCCAGGACCTGCCGCCGCCCGGGCTTTTCACGAGCGGTATCACCGAGCAAGGCCTGCCTTGGATCGGAGCCGAAAACCCGGTGGTCGAGATCCTGGAGTTTGCCGACTACCAGTGCTTTCAGTGCCGAAAAATGCACTATTTCCTGAGGCAATTGGTGGCAACCCACCCGGATAAAATCCGGCTGATCCACTGCCACTACCCCATGGACCACGAGGTCAACTTCATCGTCAAGGAGCCTTTCCATGTCGGCTCCGGCAAGTTGGCCCTGCTTGCCATCCACGCCAAGTTCAAGGGCAAGTTCTGGCAGATGAACGACCTGCTGTATCGGGCGGCCGGATCGGGCCGCGATGTCGACCTCCAGGCGGTTGCAGCCGCGTTGGGGTTGGATAGGCAGGAACTATCCGCCGCCCTTGAGCATCCTGATTATAAAAAAATCCTTGGCTTCGAGATTCGTCACGGAATGAAGCTGAAGGTGTTGGGAACCCCGAGCTATCTGATCGAAGGCCGGATTTACGAGGGAGCCATTCCGGCCGAGATCCTGTCGCGGCTTTCAGACCGATAGCGGATCCTGCTTTCGAAGGGAACCGAAGCACATGCCGGTGGCTTCGGCAGTCTTTTTGCATCGCGTAATAGGCGATCCCGGCGATGACCGGCCGCCGGGAAGATGTCGCCCAAGCGTGAAGGGGTGGATGTGAGCGACAGGTATATGACGTGGTTCTCTTCATCGGCCTTTCGTTTGCTGGCAGGCACGGCGCTTGCTCTTGTCGTACTGGCGGTTTCGCTGCTCGCCGGGGTGCCTCCGGTCGACCGCGATGCGCTCACGCATCACCTGGCTGTCCCCAAGCTCTACCTCCAGCATGGCGGTATTTATGAAATACCGGCGATTCCTTTTTCCTACTATCCGATGAATCTCGACCTGCTCTACCTGGCGGCGCTGTATTTCGGAAACGACATTCTGCCAAAGTACATGCATTTTGTATTCGCGTTGCTCACTTCCGTTCTTCTTTTCCGATACCTGCAGGAAAAGCTGCGGCGCGCGGCTTACGGACTTTTAGGGTGTATACTTTTTTTGTCCTTGCCGGTCGTTGTCAAACTATCCATCAGCGTGTACGTCGATCTCGGCTTGATATTCTTCTCGACGGCGGCGCTGCTGCAGCTCTTCCGGTGGGCCGAATCGGGGTTCCGGATTCGTCACCTGCTGCTTTCCGGCGTTTTCACCGGGCTTTGCCTCGGCACGAAGTACAACGGTATGCTGAGCGCTTTTTTGCTGGGGCTGATCGTTCTGATTTTACCGCAGCGAGTTTCTCCCGGTTGCTCCGACACGAAAAGCCCTCTGCCGGTAACTGACCGAGGCCGTCAAACACAGCGGACCGTGGCCAGCGCGGTCCTCTTTTTCGCGATAGCCCTGGCGGTCAATTCTCCCTGGATGATCCGTAACTACCACTGGACCGGGAATCCGGTTTATCCCCTGGCCGCCGGAATTTTCAGCCCCAGCGCCTCTCGGGCTTCAGAATTCGACGAGCCCCTCAACGCAATAGGCAAAGAGATTGTGCCGGCGGAAAGCGTTGGCCCAGGGCTGAACCATTTCTCCCTGCGCACGGTCGTGTTCGAGGAAAGTCTGTTCGATATCCTGCTCGTTCCTTTGCGGATCTTTTTCCAGGGCGTCGACGACAACCCGCAATATTTCGACGGCCGACTGAACCCCTACCTGCTTTTATTTCCCATCGCCGCCCTGGTGCTGGCCAGGCGAAACCGCCGCCCGGCGGGCCTGGTTCTGCACCAACGACTCATGGCCGGCTTTGCCCTGCTTTACCTTCTGCTGAGCTTTTTACTGACCGACATGCGCGTCCGCTATGTCGGTCCCATCATACCGCCACTGGTGCTGTTGGCCGTATACGGAATTCGCGATCTTGCTCTTTTGATCCAATCGTCGACTTCTGCTCTGTTGAAACGTCTGGGTTCAGCCGTCCTTTACGGCGCCCTGGTCGTCCTGGTGGGGATGAACGGATTGTACATTCAGGAATTGTTCGGAAAGGTTGAGCCATTCGGCTATCTGGCCGGCAAGGTCAGCCGCGACGAGTACATTCAGAAACACCGACCCGAGTATGCCACGATCGCCTATTTGAACCGGAATCTGCCGAGCGACGCACGGATTCTTTGCCTGTTCACCGGCAACCGGATCTATTACAGCGAACGAGAGATGGTTTGCGATTCGGAGCTGTTCCGAGCCGCGGTCCTTTCGAAAAGTTCTGCCGGTGCGGTAGCGGAGCTCCTGCTGGCCAAAAAAATATCCCATCTGCTGCTTCATGGGGACATTTTCCGGCAATGGGCGGATTCCCAATTCGATGAATCAGGCAGGGCCTTGTTGCTGTCCCTATTCAAGGGGCACTTAAACGGGATCTACCAGTCCCATGGCTATTTCTTGTTCGAAGTCGTGAAAGGATAAGGCATGCACTCCTCCGCCCGGCGGATGCTCTCGCTTGTCGTTGTCGGCGTCTTGATGGCGGCGGCGTTTCTGCTCCGCTCCGAGATGGTCTCGGAAACGGTCGTGATTTCGCCGATCAGAGCGGACGCGAAAGACTACTTCTTGTACGCTTACAACCTGACCCACCACGGCGTCTATTCCCGCGATGAACGCGGGATAACCGACGAACACCGGACCATCAGACCCGATGCCGTCAGGAGCCCCGGCTATCCTCTGTTCCTGTCTCTTTTCATGGGGAGCGAGTCGGTCGGCGTCTTTCTCGCCAAGGTAGTGTGCAGTCAGGTGGTCATCAGCACCCTGACGGTCGGCCTCGCCTTTCTCTTGTATCGCCGCTTCATGAACCTCTTCTGGTCCTCCTTGGCGGCCGTTTGCACGACCTTCAGCCCCCACTTGATCGTCGTGAACACCTACCTGCTGACGGAGAGCCTGTTTTGTTTTTTTCTGGTCCTTACCGGATGCTGGGTCGGCCGGACGGCTTCAAGGCCTTCCTGGAGAACGATCGGGGTCTTGGGCGGACTTTTAGGTGCCGCCTATCTGATTCGACCCAGCCTGCAGGTCTTTCCCCTGGTTTTGGCGCTTTTCATGGGCGCGCTGCTTCCGGGACGTGCAAGGGTCAAGTATCTCGTCTGCTTGCTCGCGGGGTTTCTGCTGGTTGCCGCTCCCTGGTTTGGCCGCAACCTGACCTCATTGGGCCAATTTTCAGACAACACGCTTCAGGTCGCCTTTTTGCATCATGGTATATACCCGGACTTCATGTATAATCAAAAAGAAGAGAGCTACGGGTTCCCCTACCGTTTCGATCCGCGGTCTTCCGAGATCGGCAGGAGCACAGGCACCGCCCTCAGGGAAGTCGCGGAGCGGTTTGCGCGGGAGCCTGTTGAGCATGCGGTATGGTTTCTTCTCAAAAAGCCGATTTTCTTCTGGTCCTGGAACATTGTGCAGGGGCAGGGGGATGTTTTCATCTATCCGGTGAACCGTACGCCATACACGGATGACCCCGCATTCGTTTGGAGCCATCGTGTCATGAGATGGGTACACTATCCGCTGGTCTGGGTGGGAATGGTGGGGTGCGTTCTCGCCTGGATCCCTGCGGCCAGCCGGAATCTCAAACCGGATGCACGGGCGACGGCAAGATTCATTTCGCTTCTGGTTTTATTTTTTTCCGGCATACACATTATAGGTGTTCCGTTTCCGCGTTACTCCGTTCCGTTACGGCCCATGATATACGGCATGGCCATGTTCGCGGGGGAGTTCATCTGGAACCATGCGCGAAGCTTTCAGCTGCCGCGGCGGCAGTCAATCGACGAAGAGGACGCAGGAGATGGAAGCGAACGTCGGTCATGTTAAGTGTGTGCGCCTCTCGGTCGTTGTTCCCTGCTACAACGAGGCCCGGACACTTCAGGTCTGTCTGGAACGGCTGGTGGCTATCCAGGATCAATCGCTGGAGATCGAGGTCATCGTCGTGGACGACTGTTCCACGGATGAAAGCTTGTCGATTGCCCGGAAACTAGCTTCACGCCATCGGGAAGTGACAGTGGTGGCCCACCCGGTGAACCAAGGCAAGGGGGCGGCGCTGCGTACCGGGTTTCAGAAAGCCGGCGGCGACATCGTCGCCGTTCAGGACGCCGATCTCGAATACGACCCGCAAGACCTCAAGCGGATGGTTGTCCCCATTCGAGACGGCCTTGCCGATGTGGTTCTGGGTACGCGTTTTTCAATGGCCGGGGCCCACCGGGTGCTTTACTTCTGGCATTACGTAGGCAACCGTTTCCTCACGCTGCTGTCGAACATGTTCACGGACTTGAACCTGACGGACATGGAATGCTGTTACAAAGTTTTTCGCCGGGACGTCATTCAGGCGATCCGGATTCAGGAGTCCCGTTTCGGGATCGAGCCTGAGCTGGTCGCCAAGGTGGCCCAGATGCGCCTGCGCATATATGAGATGGGCGTTTCCTACGCGGGTCGGACATACGAGGAAGGAAAGAAGATCGGGGTTCGGGACGGGTTCCGGGCGCTTTACTGCATTCTTCGGTACAACGCTTTCAAGGCGCCGGCGCCGCTTCAGTTTTTGATCTACCTGGGCATCGGAGGTTTCTCTGCTGTCGTCAACATCCTGACCTACCTGTTCCTCTCATGGATGGGGGTCTCCGGCACGCTGTCGATTCCATCAGCCTTTTTTGTCGCTGCGCTTGCGAACTACCTCCTGTGCATTTCGCTTTTATTTCGCCACCGGGCGCGCTGGAATTCGGCTGGTGAGGTCGCTTTTTACCTGTCCCTGGTTATCCTGACTGCGGTTCTGGACTTCCGGATAACATTGAATCTTCTGCAGAGCGGCGCAGCGCCCTGGGCGGCCAAATCGATCGCCTGCGGCGTTGGGCTGGCACTCAATTTTGTCGGCAGAAAATATCTCGTGTTCCTCGAGCCGGCCGCCGGCCCCTGGAAGTAAAACATCGCATTGGAGCCGCACGGGTTGGAAATGTTTTCAGGTGCGCGGATCGCGCGCGACGGCAGAACGCACTGAGGTTTGAAAGCAGAACGGCCGCGCCGGCCCGTCATCCGTTCATGCCGGAGGCGTCAGAGTAAACGTCGAACAATTTGTTGTGAAATTTGGTTCTTAGAGGTAAGATGGATGTACCATGGAACGGGCAGCGTCTTTTTCCGTCCATTCGATAAATGGGTGATAACGAAACCGTTCATGCGGGATGGCATCACCGGCGGCAGCGTGTGGGTGTATGCATACCTCCAAAATATCAATCATCGTTCCGGCCCACAATGAAGCCGAGAACATCGGGGCGCTCGTGCGGGAAATCCGTTCCCTGCACCCCGAGGCGGAAGTCATCGTGGTCGACGACGGCTCCACGGACGAAACCGCCAGGGCCGCTCACGAGGCGGGGGCGGCGGTGTACAGCCACCCTTACAACATCGGCAACGGCGCGGCGATCAAGAGCGGCATTCGCCAGGCCTCCGGCGAGATTCTGGTCTTCATGGACGCCGACGGCCAGCACAATCCGGCGGATGTGGTACGGCTGCTGGAGCTCTTTCCGGAGTACGACATGGTGGTCGGGGCGCGCTCCTTTTCGAGCCAGGCCTCTTTCGGGCGCGCCATCGGCAACAAAATCTACAACTGGCTCGGGACCTACGTCGCCAAGTTTCCCATCGAAGACCTCACTTCCGGTTTCCGGGCGGTGAAGGCGGACATCGCCCACGGCTTTGTCTATCTGCTGCCCAACACCTATTCCTACCCGACCACCCTGACCCTCGGCGTGCTGCGGACGGGCCGGAGCCTTAAGTACATTCCGATCCAGGCCCGCTCTCGGACCCGGGGATCCAGCGGGATCAAACTGGTTCGGGACGGAGTGCGGTTTTTCATGATCATCATCCGAATCTGCACCCTGTATTCGCCCATGCGGGTGTTCCTGCCGGTCAGCCTTGGCATGTTCCTTCTGGGTCTTGTCAACTACGCCTTCACCTATTTTTCGCAAGGCCGCTTTACCAACATGAGCGCGCTGCTCTTCACCAACGGCGTGCTGATCTTCATGATGAGCCTGATTTCCGAGCAGATCAGCCAGATGCGCTTCGAACGTCGGCAGCGCAAGACGGCGGCGAAAAAATTCGAGGACGACAGCCGATCGGTCGAATGAAGCCGCTGATTCTCTTCATTACAAGGAACTACCCCCCCAAGGTCGGCGGGCTCGAAATATACAGCTACCACCTCATCCGGCAGTTCGAGGCGACCTGCACTGTATTCAAAATCACCCTCAGCCGCTCCCGAATGCACCTTTTCTGGTTCCTGCCCTACTGCCTGGTAAAATCCGTCTGGCTCTGCCGCCGGCGCTCCATCCGCTGCATCCATTTGTGCGACGGCCTGCTGGCGCCGGTCGGCCTCATCTTGAAGCACCTCACCGGAGCGCGGGTTACGGCGAGCGTTCATGGGCTGGATGTGACCTATCCCCGGGCGCTCTACCAGGCGATCGTTCCGCGGTGTCTTTCCCGCCTGGATCTGATTTTCTGCGTAAGCCGGCACGGTCTGGAGCAATGCCTCCGGCGACGGATCCCAACCCGCAAGTGCCGGGTCGTGCCTAATGGGATCGACCCGGCGGAGTTTGAACTTCCGCCGCGGGACCCATCCGGGTTGGGCGACATCGAATCGCAGACCGGCCTTGATTTCAAAGGCCGTAAAATCCTGCTCACCGTGGGCCGGCTGGTGCCCCGCAAAGGGGTGGCCTGGTTCGTTTCGCACGTCATGCCCGAACTGGACGCGGGATACGTCTACCTGGTTGCCGGCGGCGGCCCGGATCGGCCGATCGTTCAAGACCTGATTCGAAAGCACGGGCTGGCCGATCGGGTGGCCCTGCTGGGCAAGGTTTCAAGCGAAACCCGGTTGCGGCTGATGGGTCTGGCCGAGCTTTTCATCATGCCCAACATCCGGATCCCGGGAGACATGGAGGGCTTTGGGATCGCGGCCCTGGAGGCCGGCAGCTCGGGGCTTCCGGTGATCGCCAGCAACATCGAGGGGCTTCGCGATGCCGTTGTCGACGGCGTGACCGGCCATCTCGTCGAGGAGCGCAACGTCCGGCAGTATCTCGACCGGATCCGCTGCGCGCGGTTCGACCGCGAAACGGTCCGCTCCGTGGTCAACCAGAAATTCAACTGGCCGCACATCGCATCGCGCTATCATGCATTTTTATTCCAGACACCCGGAGAGCCCGGCGCCTGATCGGCGCGGGGCCCCATTCGCGTTTTTCGGGTTCGGGCAACGGGGGGCGATCGGGTAAACGCTATGAAGCTGGGGATCTTCAGCGACGACTTTCTGCCGTTTATCGGCGGGATGGGACGGTACCTGGTGGAGGTCACCCGGCGCCTGCCGGAAGCCGGCCATCTGGTCTTTTCGCCCTGCGAGAACCGCATCCCCAACCACATCCGGGTCCGGCCCGCCCTCCACGGCCCCCTGCGCAACTTCAGCTTCTCCCTGTGGCTGCATCGGGCGCTGGAGCGGCTCATCGACCGGCATGCGCTCGGCCGGATCAACATCCAGTGCGGGCCCGGCGGGATATTCCTGCTGAAAAGAACACGGGTGCCGGTCATCGCCACCTGCTACCACACCTGGTGGCAGCAATCCCACTACATTCCGGCCCAGTTCTGGAAGCAAGTGTTCATCCCTTTCGAGCGTCGCACCTACGAATTGGCGGACCGGATCATCTGCATTTCCGAGGACAGCCGGGAGATTCTGGCGCGGAAATATCGCATCCGGCCGGACAAAATGACGGTCATCCCGCCCGGGGTGGACACCGGCCGGTTCTTCCCGATGCCGGAAATCCGCAAACGCCCCAGCAGCCTTCTCTACGTCGGGCGCATCGACCGGCGCAAGGGGGTGGATTTTCTGCTCCGGGCCCTGCCGGAAGTCGCTCGCCACATACCCGAGGTCATCCTGCAGGTGGGCGGAAGCGGCAAGGACCTGCCGCTGCTGAAAAATTACGTGCGGGCGCAGCGCCTGGAGCGCCATGTGGAATTCCTCGGTTTTATACCTGAGGATTCGCTAAATACATGGTATAATAAAGCGCAGTGCGTGGTCATCCCCTCGGTCTTCGAGGGGTTCGGTCTGACGGTCGTCGAGGCCATGGCCGCCGGCACCAGCGTGATCAGCACGCGCGTTGATTCCATTCGCCGGATCGTGGGGGAGGGAAGCTGCGGTTACCTGGTCGACTACGGCGACACCGCCGCCCTGGCGCGCCGGATCGTGGAGTTGCTCAGGGATGAGGCGAAGCGGGCCAAGTTCGCGGAAGAGGGTCTGAAGCGCGTGCGGTCGCTTTTCAGCTGGCCGGCCGTCATGCACCAACTCGCTCCGGAACTGCTCGGGGAGTGAAAGCTCTTTGGATTCGGCAGGTAAATAACCCATTTCAACCGAGGCAGAGGAAAACGTGAAAAAAGCGCTCATCACCGGAATCACGGGTCAGGACGGGAGTTATCTTGCAGAGCTGCTGCTTGAGAAGGGCTACGAAGTTCACGGCATCGTTCGACGGGTCGCGCTCGAAGACCCGCGCTCGCGCATGTGGCGGCTGCGCAACATCCTGGAGAAGATCCACACCCACAGCGCGTCGCTGGAAAGCTACGCGTCGCTCTTCAACATCATCTCCGATGTCAAACCGGACGAATGCTACCACTTGGCGGCGCAGAGCTACGTCTCCTACTCCTTCGAGGACGAGTTCTCGACGATCAACACCAATCTGAACGGGACGCATTACGTGCTCTCGTCCATCAAGCGGCAGGTGCCGGGGTGCAAATTCTACTTCGCGGGGTCCAGTGAAATGTTCGGCCACGTCCGCGAAACCCCTCAAACCGAAGAGACCCCGTTTCACCCCCGCTCCCCTTACGGCATCTCCAAAATGGCGGGCTTCGAGCTGACGCGGAACTACCGCGAGGCTTACGGGATGTACGCCCTCTCCGGAATTCTCTTCAACCACGAATCCCCGCGGCGCGGGCCGGAGTTCGTCACCCGCAAAATCACCTCCGCTGCCGCCAAGATAAAGCTGGGATTGGAAAAGAAGGTGAAGCTCGGCAACATCGAGGCCAAGCGCGACTGGGGCCACGCCCGCGACTACGTCCGCGCCATGTGGGCGATGCTGCAGCAGGACGCCCCGGATGACTACGTCGTCGCCACCGGCAAGTGCTACACCGTGCGCGAGTTTCTGGAGATCGCCTTCAAACTCGTCGATCTGGATTATCGCGACCACCTGGAGGTGGACGAGAACCTTTACCGCCCCTCGGAGGTCAACATCCTTCAGGGGGATGCCTCCAAAGCGCACCGGAAACTGCAATGGCGCCCCGAAACCGGGCTTGAACCGATGATCGCCGAAATGATCAAGGCGGACCTGGAATGGTACTCGCGGGTTTAGGCAAGAGCGCCTGGGGCATCTCGGGCCGGGTGGGGCCGGTCATCAACCTCAGTCGGTCGTCGGACGCGCGGGCATGAAGATCGGGTTGATCACCTATCCGATCGAACGCAGCCCTGCCGGTGTGGGGACCTATACCCTCAACCTCGTGGAGCACATCCTCCGGCTGGATTCGGAGAACACCTATTACCTGCTGCACTATGAGCGCAACCCCCACCCGATCTACGCCCGGAACGAAGTTCTTTACAAGCACTTCAAGCGTCTCCCGGTCATGTTCTCCGACAGTTGGTATCTGGCCCGGCATCCGGCCCGTTTCGATATCGTTCACCGGTTCTCGCCCGGCGGTTTTCTCTTCCCGACACGGTGTAAACGCATCCTCACCGTCTATGATCTTTTCATGTACAAGCAATATCCGTTCAACCGGAAGCTTAAAATCTACCTGGCGCGCCGCTTCAACCGGAACTCCATCCGCCGGGCGGACGCCGTCGTCACGATTTCCAACCATTCAAAACAGGAGATTCTGAACACCTTCGGAATCGACGAGCGCAAGGTTCACGTCGTCTATCCGGGCCCGGGCAGCTTTTCACTGCACGCCAACGGCGGCAAGGAGCTGCTTAAGTCCACTTATAACCTGGACAAGGGCTTCATCCTCTTTGTCAGCACCATCGAGCCGCGCAAGAACCTGCTTTCGCTGGTGAAGGCCTATGAGGTTTTGAAAGGCCGGCATGGAATTGAAGAGGACCTGGTGGTGATCGGCCGCAAGGGCTGGGACTACTCAGAGACGCTGGACTACATCGAACACTCGGCCGCGCGCGACGGCATCCGCCTGCTGGGATTCGTGCCGGTTTCCGACCTGGGCCATTTCTATCGCAACGCGCGGCTCTTTGTCTATCCGAGCCACATGGAGGGCTTTGGCATCCCCCCGCTGGAAGCCATGCAGCACGGCTGCCCGACCCTGACGTCCAACACCAGTTCTTTGCCGGAAGTCATGGGGCACGCTTCCATGATGTTCGATCCCGGCGATGTCGAGCGGATCGCGACCATGGGCCTCCGGCTGCTCAGGGACCCGGACGCCCGCAAGGAGAACGCGAAACTCGGCGCCGAGAACGCCCAACGCTTTTCATGGGAGACCTCCGCCCGGCAAATGGTTCAAATTTATCAGGCGCTGAGCGGATCCTGACGGCCGGTTGAATGCCCGCCTCGGATCGGAGGGCCTTTCCGGATCCGGCTTTTTGAGGATCAATCCCGAGGGGTGCCCAGGCCGATCATTTGCCGATGCGAGTCGTACCACAGCAAGGTGTCGGTCAGCCGAGCCACAAAAATTCCCTGCCGGTGCAATAGGGGAGGCCGCATGGTCCGCCAGGGAAAGCCGCCTCCCAAGTTGTAGTAGGCGCGGGGGACCTCTTCCAGAAAAGCGCGGCTCGACTTTGCGAACACAACCACATGGCCGCCCCCATTGGCGCAAACGCCTGAAGAGCCCCGGATCAGGCCGCCCAACCCGCCGATGGCGCCATTGACGTCGGCTGATCTCGCCTGGACCGTGGAGATCAAGATCCCGCCGCCCTCCACCCAGGCCCTCAAACGGTCCACCGTCATTCTCCTGAGCTGTGAGGCGACGAGCACGACGCAGAAGCGGTAATGCTCGAGCAGGCCGGCGGCGATCATGGTCTCATCGATCAGGTCGAATTCCATGCGCGATCGCAGAGCAGACCCGCGGCGGTAAAAGGAGTCCAACAGGGAAGGGTCGCCATGGATGGAGGTGTTCGGGAAAAGCACCGCCGCCTCGATTTCGGCGGCAGGTCGTCCGAGGTGCTGGATGCTGTTCAATAGTTTGCAGGCGCCTTGGGTGGGGACGCCGGGCGTGTAATAGCGGCCGCTGCAGGTCTCCTTGCCGGTGCCGATCAGGCTCTTGAAATACAACCCCTTGGCGCCGGAACTTGCCCCGTCAAAAACCCGGACCAGTACGCCGGCGGCACTGTTGACACCGGCCTCCTCGGTGGAAAAATAGGTGCCGAAATGTTTGCACGCCGTGGCCGCCAGGCGGGCGCGCATGAAGCCGTAGGCGTAGTCGTCCGTCTGGTTGGTGATGCGAAGACCGGCGCGATGCCGGGCGGCCACCATCGCCTGCGAAGCAAAGTCAGCGCCCAGAATGGCTTCTCCTTCCCCCCCCGTGACCAGATAGATGTCGTCGGATGGAAAGCAGTCGCGGGCCGCTTTCAAACAGGTTTCGGCCCACCGCGTCATGGCGCCTTGATACCACTCGATAAAATCCAGCCTGCGCTGGAGACCATCAACGGGCCGGGGCTGTTCAGCCGGCGGCAGCGCGGACGTGGTGGGGCTCAGGGCAGTTAAGGCATCGACGCCGGCCTGCTTGACTTTTTTCAGAATCGGTTTGACTCTGCTCGGAAGCAGCGCCACGATTTTATAGTAGACCTCGGAGACGATGGAGCCCATCGCGGGGAAGCTGATTTCGCAAGGGCCGGCAAACCGGGTGCCCCACCGGTCGTTCATAGCCTCCAGCGACCCGTGGCGTTCAAGGCATGAGCGCCGGAAATCCTCTCGCGCCGCGGCATCCCCGCACCACCAGCCGGGGTGAACGTGAACGTCGCGGGTAAAGCCTCCGGTCGCCGGATAGATGGCCTCCCCCCAGTTGCCGCTGATCCCAAGCGCGATGCTCTCAAAAACCCCGCTGCTCAAATAACGGTCGGCGAACAGTTTAAGAAACCGTTGCACGTATGTCGGCAGATGGGGGTTCCATATCGACTGAATCCGGCATTCCCGGTCGTGTTCCAGGCAGCGGGCGTAGAGGCTGTGTTCGGATGAATGAAACCATTCAGGGGTGGCGAAAGCGGGGCCATGGATCAGAAACGGCACCCATTTGAGCCGATGCCGGATGAGTTTTTCAACCAAGGGGTCATAGACGCTGAAGTCGGGTTGCCCCTCTTGCGGTTCTATCTGCGACCAGGGAACGTAAGACTGGACGCTGGTGATACCGCAACGCCGGCAATTATCGAAGGCCGCATCTTCGAGCAGGTCGGGGTGCACAGGTCCCAGGTATTGCCACTGCTGAATGATTTCGACGCCTTTTGGAGGCCGCACGTAGCCGGGTCGGACTGCGGACTCACGCTGGCGGTCAGCGCCCGTCATCCGCCGCGCCTTTCTGAAGCGATGGCTTCCGAAAAAGTGTCGACCATTTTATCGCAAAAACTGGCCCAGCTTAGATTCTGCCGGATCCAATCCGAACGGTATTGCGAAAGCCGGTGATGGCGGTCCGGGTTTTCGAAGATGTCCATGAGGGCATCTGCATAGCGGGCGGTGACGATTCCCAGGTTTTCCCGCAAGATCAGCTCGGAGGCGGTTAGCTCCGGCGATACAACGATGGGAACCCCGGCGCAGGCCGCTTCGAACGGCGTCAGCCAGCCGCCCTGCGTTTTCACCGGATGCAGCAGGGCATCCGCCTCGGCAAAAAGCTCACGAATCCGCTCGCGGTTCAGATGGCCGGTGAATTCGACATGAGCCTGCAGCCCTTTCGACCCAACGTAGCGTTTGAGGATTTGCAGGTAGGGTTCCTCGCCCAACCCGGCCAATACGAGCTTCACCGCCGGAATCCGGCCCTTCAGCGCTTCGACCGCTTTGAGGCTCTCCATTTGGTTCTTCAAAGGGGTCAGCATGCCGACGTGAAGGACGGTGAACCGACGGCTCTTGGCTTTCCGCCGACGGCCTTCCATCGATTTGAAAAAATCGCAGTCGATCCCGTACGGTATAATGCGCGGTTTGATGCCATACAAACGCTGGAATCGGTCTTGATTGTACGGATCGGCGACGACCACGTGCCGGATGTGGCGACGTGCCGACCAGCGGTCGAAAGCCAGTATGGATTGGATCGCCAACCAGCGCGGCGAGTATTTCTTTTCGTCCGACACCCGGACATGTACGTGCGGCGGCTCGTTGCACATCCAGACCACCGGTTGCCCGCAGCACCCGGCGGCGATGTCGGCCGGGTAGTTGTGGACGTTGATGACATCGAAGTCGCGGCCGTGCCGCCGGATCCCGCGGCGCAGGATGTGGATGAGGCGAATCAGGTTGAGGGGACGGAGCGTCTGATTTTCAAAAGGTTCGTACGGGTAGCTGATGATGGGAGTGGCTACGAATTGGCCCGACACCTCGGGGGTGATGTTGGTGGTGAGCAGCGCATGCGGGATGCCGCGCTCCGCCAAGTGGTTGGCCAGGCGCACCACCAGAAGTTCGGCACCGCCGAAAAAATCCATGCGGGGATAAACGATTAATACTTTCATTAAGGTTCCGAGAAGGCAATGGCAATTATAAAATATGGAAAAACTGGTGATATTTTTTATGGATCTTATAAAATTTCATGGTGAAACACCATACTTTTCAATACGAATATTAGTTTCAAAAGCACAACAATTTTGACAGGATTTCGGCACCCTTTCTTTTTTGGTTACGACTTGTTTTCGGAACGACCTATATTTTTTCGAATTCCATAGATCCGTGAAAGGTGTTTGGAAAATATTGCCAAAACTCTTAGCTTTCAAATCAGCTCGTTTGGTCTGCATCAATATCGCACAATCTGAAATAACATCACCGTTTACAAGAATGAAAGGTTCTGCCCATCGCACACAGTTGTTGATTGAAGGCAATTGGGTGTCAGCATGAGTAAAGTTTAGATTTATTTTATATTTAAGGGCCTTTTCATAAGTCTTAATCAGTATTGAGTCTGGTATTGAATCTAACGGCATGTAATGGTTTTCGATTCCAGGAAAAGCAATGAGACCAGTTATGGAAACCTGAGACCTGACACCGCGGTTTTTGAAAGTATTGATCAGTTCAAGGAATTCTGGAATCTCAGTATAATTTAACTTTGTTACAATGTAGCGAAAGTGGATAACGGGGAAAGGCGAACGCATCTCCTCTTTCAAACTTAGTAGCGTTCTGATATTTTTGATAGTTCGATCGTAATTGCAGCCTCTTTTTATCATTTCGTATGTTGCTTTTGTGGCTGCGTCAAAAGAAATAAAAATGCTGTTTATGCCAATATCAATTACCAAACGTGCCTTGTCTTTATCAAAAAAATCAAACTCATCAACGAAGTTAACATTAATGTGTTTAGAACGAGCATAAGATATCATTCTTGCAAAGTCTTTATTGGCGAAATTCGACCCAATTCCGGCCAGGTTGATCCATCTTAGACTTGGTATATCATCAATTGCATGTTTAAATTTTTCGAAAGACATATTTTCTTTCTGTTCGTTCCAATAAGTATGAGCACAAAAGATGCAGTGCTTGTTGCACGCAGTAGTGTGTTCTATTTCAATTTTGAACGGTTTGCGCAGCAACCCAGGGAAACGCTTGTAGAGATGGTTTTTGAGGGCATATTCACCGCCCTCGTCGGCAACGAACAGCTTCGTGTACCAAAATGTGTACCAGCTCTTAAACCCGAATCTCCTTAACATGTAGTTGGCGAGCGGGCGGTATTCCCTTAGGACGTGGAGAAGATTTGAGACGGGCAACCCATGGTGGTTGACCCGTCTAAGTTCTTCAAGCAGTTCATCTGTTTTGTTCATGTCGGGCCTCTTGGTGTCTCTCCAGAATCAAGGATGGATGGAGCGTCGCGTGGTGAAAATAGAAAAGAAAACCCGAGCATCCTTTTTCGTTATTCCACCGATGCCATAAAGAATGGCGCCATATCCCGGCAGAAAGACGAGAAGGCCCAGCCATTGGTTTGCCAGGTTCGAAAGGATGAACACGGGCAGCATCAACGCAAACGCCAGCATTGGCTTGAGGATGTGATCCAGGATCGGTACGCGGACGATGGTGTTGAAATCTCGGTGATAAAAATAAAACCCGAGCAACTCGGCTGCGACCGTGCTGACGGCAGCTCCGTTCATTCCGAAGAGCGGTATCAGCAGCAAGTTTAGAATAACGTTCGCCGATGCCTGGGCGAGTGCTATCCAGACATAAGGCCGCTGCCGGTTGCATGCCCACATCCCGCGGGCGTAAATCATATTTAAATACACCAGCCCCACTGTGAATGTAAGGATCTGAAAAGGCCTCACGCTGGGTTCGTATTTTTCTCCGAAAACCCAACTTATGATCGAGTGTCCAAGGTAAAAACTGAAAAGGACTACCGGGAAGACCGCAGTCGCCATGAGTTTTGCGTTAAAAGCTTGCAACGCACGCAGATCGTCACGCGAGTTTTCAAAGTGCCGGGAGATGATCGGGAAAACAGCGTCAAAGTAGACAGCACCGACGAGGATCATAGCCAGGATAATTTTGTAGGCGGCGCTGTAGTAGCCGACTTCGGCCTCGTTTCTTAAAAATCCCAGCATTACCGTGTCGATGTTGTAGATGACTTGGATCAGAAGGATCGACGCGCCCAACGGCAGAGCCTGCCATAAAAGCGATTTGCAGCGGTCCCAGCGGATTCTGAAACGAAAGATTCCGTATTTCGATACATAAACGGACAGCAGGACCCCTGCGGACAAAAACCCTCCAGCCGCTTGGAACACTGGCACCCGTGCCAGCTGGCGGTCGTTTGAAACAAAGAAAAAAACCAGAACAAGAAAAAGTGCTCCGGTCAGAAAACGCCCTATACCGATGAATTCCATGCGTTCCATGGCCTGGAACACCCAATCAATGGAAAGGGCTGAGAAAAAAATCCCTGCTCCGAAGAGAAGGATGAGCAGTTTGTCTTGCTCGGGATTCGGAAGAGCCCAGGCCATGATGGCCAGCAGCATAAGGCTGCAGGCCGCCAGAACCACACGCAGGAATAAAACGTGCGAGACAAGGTCGGCTGTGCCCGATGGGTCTTTTGCCAGTTCCCGGGTGCCCAGCAAGGGCAGGCCCAAATTGGCCAACAACACAAAATAGCCGGCCACCGCCATGGCGAAGTTGATTTTGCCGAAACTGGCGGGGCTCAACACTCGACCCAACCAGACCATGGCCAAAAACGAAAAGGCGTGCAGAGCCGCCCCCGAAACGAGTAGCGCGAAAGTGTTTTTTGCGACCCGTTGCGGTGTCTTCATATCGATTGGATCAGAACCCTTCCGCCTTGAGCAAGTCGTCGCGGGAGTTGATGTTGCAGTACTGATCGCAGATCTCGAAGGCTTTGACCGATTTGCCGTCGTCGATGCAGCACTGGATCAGGTCCGGAAGCTCTTTTTCGCCCCGGTCGTGATGGACCGGCGTGATGGCGATGTACTCCAGAATGCGGTTGCGGAAAATGCAGTGCCCGGTCCCCTGCCACTCGTTGATGGGCTTGCGCGGCTTTTCGATCAGGCGAAAGATCTGGCCCTTTTCGTTCTGGACCAGGGCGTAGGTGCGCCGAATCTGGTCGAGGTCGTTGACCTTGAGGATCCCGCACACCGCAAACAGGCCCTTGTCCCCGCGGAAGAAGTCGATCATCTCCCGGCGCCGCGGCCGCTGCATGACCTCGTCGCCCAGCATCAGGAAGAAGTCCTCGCCGTTAAGGGCCGCCCGCGCGCACTCCAGCGCGTGCACCAGGCCCCTTTGCTCCGGCTGGATCACGTAGCGGATCCGCCTCGGGCCGTAGGCGATGCCGAAGTGGTTGATGATGTCTTCCGCCTTGTAGCCGACGACGATCACGATTTCGGAGATGTCGAGCGCGGACACCTCCTGCAGGATGTGCTCGATCAGGGGTTTGCCGCGAAAGGCGATCATGCATTTGTTCTGGGATTCGGAAAACTCGTTGATCCGGTTTCCCCGGCCGCCCGCCAGAATCAGTGCTTTCATGCGTCCCTCTCCCTGCCGTGCTAATGCTTGATGTGAACCCGGTTCTCCCGGACCCAGTCGATCAGCCGGCCGATGCCCTCCGGCGGCAGCACCTGCGGCGACCAGCCGAGCCGGCTTCGGGCTTTGTCGATGTTGCAGATGAAATAGCGGAGGTCGCCGTGTCGGTCCGGTCCGAATTGGACCTCGGGGCGCCGGCCCATCAGCCGCTCGATGATGTCGATGCACTCGAGCAGCGAAATGGCCGTCTGCGGCCCGCCGCCGATGTTGTAGATGCCCGGCTCCTGTTTCGTGAAAAAAGCGTCGAAGGCCCGGCAGACATCTGTGGCGTAAATGATGTCTCGCACCTGCTTGCCGCTTCCGAAGATGGTGATCGGCCAGTCCACGACGCTACGGATGGAAAAATTAGCGACCCAGCCGTGGTCCTCGCCGCCGAACTGGCGCGTTCCGTAGATGCCGGTCAGTCGGAAGCTGGCGCCCTTGAGGCGATAGGTATCCACATAGGCTTTCAGGTACGCATCGCCCGCCGCCTTTGAGGCGTGAAGCGGCGAAAGCGCCCCCTCGAGGATGGGGTGGTTCTCATCGATGCTCTCCGGGGTGCGCACGTAGCGCTTGGCCGTTTCGGTCAGCGTCTGGTTGATCCGGTTGCCGTAAACATGGATCGTCGCGCAGATGGCGACCGGGATGCCCAGCTTGCGGGCGACCTCGAGCACGTTGAAGGTGCCGATCACGTTGGTGGTGACATCCAGCTCGGGGTCTTCCCAGCTGATGGTCATGGCCGGCTGGGCCGCGGTGTGGACGATGTAGTCGCACCCTAGTGCATGGTCGCTCAGCTCCTCGATGCTGCGCACGTCGGCCTTGACCATCTGGACGCCCAGGCCATCCAGGAAATTCCAGTTGTAGTTTCGGGCGGATTCCGCCGCAAACCCGGTGCGCTCCAGTTCGTGCTTGGTCATGTTGTCGTAGGAAACGACCCTCTCTCCGCGCCGAATGTAGTGCTCGCAGACGTGGGAGCCTAAAAAACCGCACCCTCCGGTCACCAGAACCTTCATTTGGTTCCCTCCCTCTCCTTCCCGGCCGGCTGCGTCTCCTCACGCCCCCAAATCATGATCTGCGGGCGGTGCGCCAGGCTGGGAGAAAGATTTTCGTATTCATCGCGGGTCATCACCAGCGAGCGGATCTTGCGTTTGATGTAGCGCTCGGTTTTGACGGTGAGGTCGTTCAGCTGGCGGGGGTCGATCTCTCCGACCAGCAGGATGTCGATGATGCCGCTGTCCTTGCCCTCGGCGTAGTCATCGATGAGAAAGGCGCGCTCGACCCGGCCCAAGCGGCTGACGATCCCGTCGATCACCTGGTCCACGCCGATCACCTTGCCGATCATGGAGCGCAGTTCGGGAAAGAGGGGATGATCGGTGTTCGCCTGGTAATAGACATGGCGGCCGTTTTGAGTCGATGTCAGCAGGCGGGTCCTGGTCAGCTGGTTGAGTTCTTCCCGCACCGCATTGGAGGAGACGTTGAACTCCCTGGAAAGCTCCCGCAGATAGGACCGGGTCTGGGGATTGAAAAAAAACCGAACCAGGAGCCTGACTCGGGTTTTGGACGATATGAGGCCTGAAAGAAGATTATCCAAACCAACCTCTTTGTGAGTAGTTATTCTGCTCATATTGCCCGTATTCGCTGAATGAATCAAGGCCTGAATAAAGCAAGAAACATGCTAATGTATTCGACCGGGAAAAATTTATCGCCAATTGCGACAGGGAGTTGATGCCGCCTGTGGTATTGGATGGATCCGCGGCTAAGCGTTGCCTTTAAAATTGTTCTAAATTTTGATAAGATAGCGTTTTTTTTTCAAAAGGGCTTTGGGTACGCTCTACACATTCAGGTTCGAATGGAATTCGATTCTGCCCGGTAATGGTCATCTTTTTGGCATGTTCAACATTCCGCCTGACTGGTCAATAATCGACGCTTCGGCGTCAAAAAAATGGACCCGGAAGAAGAGTTTGAAATTCGCTGCCGGAAGTTCGCTCAACGCCGAAAGGATTTCTTGACAGAATCGGCCCTATCCATTATAGAGGCTATTTGCTTTGTCGTGTTGTGTTTTTAACTTTCTGAAATAATATCGCAATTTCGACGTTCCGGCGACGGCGGTCTTCCCGTGGACACCCACCGACCCAGGCCGCCGGCAAAGGAGGCTTTTGTGCCAACGCCATACGAAATCAAACCCGCCGATGGAAAGCTCGGCATTCTCATTCCGGGCATGGGCGCCGTGGCGACCACGGTAATGGCCGGGGTCTACGCGGTGCGCAAAAACCTGGGCAAGCCCATCGGCTCGCTCACCCAGATGGGGACCATCCGCCTGGGCAAACGCACCGAGAAACGCGCCCCGAAAATCAAGGAGTTCGTTCCGCTGGCGGAGCTGCCGGACATCGAGTTCGGCGGCTGGGACATCTTCGAGGACAACGCTTACGAAGCGGCCGTGAACGCCCGCGTCCTGGAGCCGGTCCTGCTTGAAAAAATCAGGCCCGAGCTTGAAGCCATCCGGCCCATGCCGGCGGTGTTCGAGCGCACCTACGTGAAGCGCCTGGACGGCCGGTACGTGAAGAGCGGCAAGAACAAGATGGAACTGGCCGAACAGGTCCGGGAGGACATCCGCAATTTCAAGAAAAGCCGCAAGCTGGAACGCGTGGTCATGGTGTGGTGCGGCAGCACGGAAATTTTCATCGAATCCGGCCCCGTGCACGCGACCCTGGAAGCCTTCGAAAAAGGACTGACGGCCAACGACCCCGGGATCGCCCCCAGCATGATTTACGCGTATGCCGCCCTGAAAGAGGGCGTGCCTTATGCCAACGGCGCGCCGAACCTGACGGTGGACACCCCGGCCCTGCAGCAGCTGGCCAAGCAGAACCGCGTCCCCATCGGAGGAAAGGACCTCAAGACCGGCCAGACCCTCATGAAGACCATCCTGGCTCCGGGGCTGAAGGCGCGCATGCTGGGTTTGAGCGGCTGGTTCTCCAGCAACATTCTCGGCAACCGCGACGGCGAGGTCCTGGACGACCCGGAATCCTTCAAGTCCAAGGAGGTCAGCAAGCTCGGCGTCCTGGACTACATCCTGCAGCCGGAGCTTTACCCCGACCTTTACAAGGATTTTTACCACAAGGTGCGGATCCACTATTATCCGCCGCGGGGGGACGACAAGGAGGGCTGGGACAACATCGACATCTTCGGCTGGCTCGGCTACCCCATGCAGATCAAGGTGGATTTTCTCTGCCGGGACAGCATCCTGGCGGCGCCCATCGTCCTCGACATCGCGCTCTTCATGGACCTCGCCGCCCGCTCCGGCATGAGCGGGATCCAGGAGTGGCTCTCGTTCTACTTCAAGAGCCCGATGGTGGCCGCGGGCCTATACCCGGAACACGATCTCTTCATTCAGCTCAAGAAGCTCAAAAACACCCTGCGGCATCTGAAAGGGGAGGAGCTGATCACCCATCTCGGCCTCGAGTACTACGAATAAATCCCCGGCCTGAGGTGGCCGCCTGCCATGCCTCAGAGGTTTACATCCCGCTTTCGGAGTGATTCTGTCCTCCGCGAGTCGGCCGGGGATTTCTTTGAAGATGAAATCTGTCTGCTTTGGTTTTTTCTGCCTGGCCTGGTTGGCCGATCTGGCGGTACTCTCCGCCATCGGCCCCCTGGGCCGGCACCCCGGCGCATCCATGGCCCTTTATGGGGCCGGCTTTGTATTTCTGATCGGCATGTTCCGGAGCTTTCCGGATCGCCTGACACCCGCCCAGGCCTTCGGTTTGGTTTTTACCCTCGGGCTTGCGGCGCGGGCCGCCTTTCTTTTCTACCCTCCGAACACGGACATCTACCGCTACATCTGGGAGGGGGCGACCCAGGGGCAGGGGGTCAACCCCTATGTGTCCGCGCCCGCGGACCCCGCCCTGGCCCATCTGGCTCAGGGTGAGCTGCGAGGCATATGGCAGCCGATCAACAACAAGCCTCTCGCCGCCATCTACCCGCCGGCCACCATGCTGCTCTTCAGGGCACTGGCCGCGATCAGCCCGACCGTGCTCTTCTTCAAGTCCGTGTTCATTCTGTTCGATCTGGGCGTCATGGCGGTTTTAGCTGCTCTCCTGCGCCTGCGGCAACTGCCCGCTTCACGCCTTCTGTTTTATGCCGCCAACCCCCTGGCGATTGTCTTCGTCGCGGGGGGTGTACGAGGCCATGCTGCCCTATCTCAAGGAGATCGGGGTCACCCTCAAGA
>CAZLSV010000042.1:27895-46029 GCA_964562235.1 uncultured Desulfatibacillum sp. | reverse complement strand
GAGGGTTAGGGAGAGGGGGTCGCTCTCGGTCCATACTATTTCGAGACGATTAATAAGAGCGCGTATACTCGTTATAAAGCGCCAGGTTCTCCTTGAGCAGGTCCGAAATCGGAAGATGATAGGGGCACCTTTGCTCGCACTCTCCGCATTCAACGCAATGCTCTACGCTCTCCATGGCTTTTCCGATCCACCCCTTGACACCTTCGCGGGACAACCGTTTTGCGGCGGCCTGAAACATGAGAACGGATGAGATCTGGACTCCCTGCTCACATGGCATGCAGTACTCGCAGCGGTGGCAGAATTTTTCACCTAACGTCGACCGGATATTTTCAATCTCTTTTAAATCAGCCTCCGACAGCGGTTTCGGGCTTTGGTAGATTTGAACGATTTCATCGGCCTCTTTTTTTGCCCGGATTCCGGGAATCGGCACCACATGAGGGTATTGCTGCAGAAATCTGAAACAGAGGTCGGCTCGTTCCAAGACCCCACCGCCGAGCGGTTTCATGCCGATGATGCCCATTTTGTTCTGAACGGCCAGTGGAAAGAGTTGATCGGCCGGGTCGCTTTCAATGAAATTGAATGGGAATTGGAGGGTTTCAAACAAGCCGGTTTTCAGTGCTTCCAATGCGGTGGCAATGCTGTGGGAGGAAATGCCGATGAAACGGATTTTCCCGGCACGGCGGGCTTTCGAAACGGCCTCATAAGCCCCCCCGGGGGCCAGCACCTGATTTAAAGCATCTGCATTGGATACGTTGTGAAGCTGGTAAATATCGATCCAGTCCGTTTGAAGTTGCCGCAAGGACAGATCAAGGTGATCAGCAACGCCCTTGGCATCTCTTTGAGCGGTTTTAGTGGCTATGACCACCTTCTTTCTAATCGACTTCAGGGCGGTTCCCAGCTTTTCTTCGCTGGTTGGATACATGTTTGCCGTATCGAAAAACGTGATCCCCAGGTCAAAGCAGTGCCTGACAATTGAAACGGCTTCTTCTTGCGGCAACGGGATAATGGGGATACCCCCAAAGCCTATCTCAGAGATCTCCAGCGCTGTGGCGCCCAGTCGTACCGTTTTCATGCTGCCTCCCAAAATGATGCCCGCTGCGCCGACTCCGACGGTTGCAACCCTTGAGCCCGTCATATCCTAACGTAAGTCCCATATGCTTTCCCCTACTTCCAATGGCTCACGCGCAGGATCAGTACGCTATCGCCGAAGATGGAAAAAGCATCCTCTTTAAGAATGCGTCATTACCCAACAATCAAGGCGGCACCCCAGCTTTTCGCTCGCCCTGCGGCGACGGCGTCGACTTTGCGTTTCATGTTCTTAGGGCCCTCGATGGACTACGGCGCAGTCCTTCGAACGATCTGCATAACCTGCGCGGGCAATCATGAAAACCGAAATCCCGACGAGGCTAATCCGCGTCAGTTTGATGCGGTTGTTAGCCCGTGGTTATGGTGTGAACATCTCCTGCAATATTGCAAGGACACGCCCCAGCGTGGCTGGCGAAAGCTTCCCAAGCCTACGCACCAAGCGATCCCGATCAACGGTGCGAATCTGATCAATCACTACATACCCCGCTTGACGTTCAAACCGGCACCGAACTCGGAACGGATAGGGATGGCCGCCGGTTGTGAGGGGAGCTACGATAAAAGTCCGCAAATAGGCATTGAGTTCGTCCGGGGAGACAATTACACACGGGCGGGTCTTCTGGATCTCTCCCCCTCTGGCCGGATCAAGACTGACGAGGAATACGTCACCGCGCCGGACTTCTTCAGTCTTCACCACTGCCACTCCTTCTCGTCAAAACGGGTAGGGGTGGGGGCATCCAGCAGCCGATCTTCATCGCGCCTTCGCATTTGCCTGGCAGCGTCAGCCCACCCTGAGCGAGCGGTGGTGGCGCGGGCGATGATAATGGCTCCATCTTGCACGCCCAGCTCGACTTCGTCTGTCAAACCGGCCTGTGCAATGATTGTTTTGGGCAGCCGGATACCACGTGAATTACCAATACGAACCAAACGGGCCTTCATTGGGCATTCCCTCCTGATGTAATTACATTATAATCACCAAGAGAGAATTATGTCAAGCAAGGGGAAATCACAGGGGAAAAGGCTGCTTTCCGTGAAGTGTCTGATTCGACCGAAACTTCATCTTTCTTGATTTAGGGGTAACGTTAAGGATGAGCTGCAGGCCAAAAAGTGGACCATCCCTTGCCCTTCTTGCAAGGGATGGGACATCCTGGGATAAGTTTGGATAAGGATAAGTTCATGGACGTTCGTCAGTTTATAAGTTTCCAATCTCATACGTGTTCTGAATCGCCACCTGGCGCCCCCGGGCAACCGAGAGGCTGACCGCCGCCTGGGTAATCCCCAGCTTCCGGCTCAACCAGACTTGACTGATCCCCAATTCGCTTGTCGCCCAATAGCACAGAAGGCTGCGCCCCTGCACTAATTGGGGTTGTTTCCCGGCCGGCAGCTCATATCCGAGCTTTACGTGGCATCGCTTATTTATATCCAAGGGAAATCTACTGCGCAACTGATATTCTGACGTATGTCCCATATGCTTCCCCTCCTTGCGATGGCTCACGCGCAGGATCAGTACGCTATCACCAAAAATGGAATAACATCCTCTTTAGGCAGGAGTCATTACGCAATAATCAAGACGCGACACCATAACTCTATTTTACCCCCAGCTTCCCCCGACACCCCAGCTTCCCCTTGCGGCGACTTCTCGACCCTTCTTATCGATGGTGTCGAGGAGCTCCTCCAGAGTGCGAGTGTCAGTCCTCTATTGGGGGGACCTGTCCGAGTGCCCGCCTAGCTTGGACAGCCCGCGGCTGAGCGGTCGCAGCGCGAGCAGAACGACGACTGTTATCAGCCCCGACGCCGACGCGAGGGCGTACTCGCCCATCCCGGCAGACGTGCCCATCGCCGCCGCGACCCAGATCGAGCCCGCGGTGGTCAGGCCCCGAACCCTGTCCCCCGTGTTGGAGCGGAGAATCGCGCCGGCGCCGATGAACCCGACGCCGGCGGCCACGCCCTGCAGGACGCGGGTTACGTTCGGATCTTCGGTCCCGGTGATTCCTCCCAGGACGAAAACGGCCGCTCCCAGTGCAACGAGGACGTGGGTGCGGAGTCCGGCCGACTGCCCGGCCACCTGCCGTTCCGCGCCGATGATTCCGCCGAGAAGCACGGCGAGCGCAAGCCGTAGTGTGTCGTCCGCGAATAAATGGAAATCGAATCCGAGCATTGGACCTTACTACCTCGTGTTGGAGAGTGACTGTAGAGCGCCCTTTTCAACCCATGCGGGGAGTCGCCCGGGCGTCGCCGGGTCGGACCAAGCCAATTTATCGTTATTTATACATTGTCATTTAAAAATTAGGCGTTTTGAAGCCTTATAGAATTATTTTTGTCCCCTAAAATGACCTCATACTGTTGGGCCAACTCGGCGAGGGTCTTATCCCCGCGCAAGGCGGCGATGGCCACCTTGGCCTTGAAGGCGGCTGTGTGATTCTGTCGGGTTCTTCTCATTGTCTGCTCTCCTTGTGGGACGCATGCCCGCTGCGTCCGTTAGAGCAGAGTTTTCACTTAAACGCCTGTCTTTTTTTCCGGGGCCGGCTCTCTTTAGTCCTGTAATAATAGTTCATGTTCCGCCCTGTCCCCGAACTTATTTTGCTGCATCGTTTTAGATTCTTTTTGGTATCGATGGAAGGCTTGGATCATCATCAAGAAGTATACCGTACGCTGCGAATAGGTAAAGGAGCATTGTCCATGCTAACAATCCGATAATCCTGACCGCCCAGGAGCTTAAATGGCCAAAGACACCGGTAGCGTCTTTGTCTTTTCGGAAGACGTAGTAGGCCATAGGAGTCCATAGAACCATTGAGACGATTGTCCTTAGCACTGTAGGGGCATCTTCAGATTGTTTGAGGAAGTATATCAATAGAAAGGCTGCGCCGAATATTAGAACGCCGCCTAACGCTGACCTAATTCCTTCAAATGACTTTCCGAGCATAAGTGGACTCCAGCTACTTGCCTTATTGGCCGTTGCCCTTATTGCACTCATCTTTCAGAAAGCATGTCTTGCATTCTATGTCGCCGAATCTTCTGTTGCAGTACATGTATCCGGGGTACCACAGGTGGTCGAGTATTATTGGCGGCTCTTTGATTTTTAGGTCGTCGAAGTCCTAACAGTATGTTCAGGGACATTCTTCAGTTTATAAGTTTTTGATCTCATAGATGATCTGAATCGCAATCTGCCACCCTCGCACCCCCCGGTAACCCTGATGGACCATATGTTTGCTCTACGAAAAACGCAACAGTGGCGGTAACGCTGCCCGCTGGAGTGAATTGTCAGGAGGCTTCCTCATCGAAATAGTCGCTATCGAGTCTCGGTACTCGAACCGGTCGTAGCGTCACGCCAACCTCGTGGTCGATCATGAATTGGGCCAGCTTTGCCCCATCGACCAAGACAATCCGTTCGACCGATCGGGCGAACTCGCTTGCCTGCGGCGTGAAGGATGACGTCGTTATGAATACACCCTTGTTGGCTCGCTGGCCGGCAAGGGCCCCGTAGAACCCTTGGATCTCTGGCCTGCCTACTGCCTGCTGCCAACGTTTCGCCTGCACATAGACCTTCTCAAGCCCAAGCTTGTCTAAAGAGATGATGCCGTCGATGCCGCCATCACCCGAGCCGCCGACTCGCTGAAGGTCCGCCCTACTCGCTCCATACCCCATCCGGTGAAGAACATCTAGAACGGTCGTCTCGAAAAAACCGGGGGACACGCCACGTAACGCCTCGAGGATTTCAGCTGCCACAGTGCGTCGGAGTTCGCTTAGCGCATCCTCAAGGCGATCATCTGGACTGGCCGTAGCCACTGATTCTTGTATAGGCAGGGCTTCCCCCATGCCTGTTAGCTCTGAAGTGTCGCGAAGACGAACGTCCATGTGCCCCGTCGCGAGTGCCGCCACTTGCTCGGAGGTCAGCGGCGCTGGGTGCGCCGCTGCAAAAGCGACCCCCTCAGCAGTGAGTTGCCAGAACCCCCGGCGCTTGCTGGTTGACAGGCCAGCGCGCTTTAGGCGGTCGTGCGCCCACCCGGCGCGGTTTTTGTAAACCGCCTGCACACCGCTCGGCAGCACCTCTTGGCGTTCCGCCTCCGTAACGTTTAGCGCATCGGCCGCCGCCTCGTGTACTTGCCGCGCCACAGCCCCGTCAGGGTGCGCAGCAAGATGCCTCAGGATCGGCTCAATAAATTTGTCATACGTCGGCACTGCCATTCAGCCCCCCTAACAATGATTAGATGGTTTCTTTATAAAAACCCACAACGGTATCAGACCACAGGTTGGGTGTTTTGGTGATTTTGTCCGATAAACCACTCAAGTGGCCGAATAAAAAACCCGGGCCAACAGCTGTGAGCTATTGGTGTCCGGGCTCAGATCACACGATCCCTCTTGGTTCAGTTCATAAAAAGGTTACCAGATACCCCCATGTAGATCAAGCATGGTCCTTGATTCGCCTGTCTGTGCTTGGCAAAACGTTATTGCAGGCTAAACCGGCCAAAAATATTTCGGAAGAATGCAACCGATCCTGCAACACCCCGACCAAAATAAATACGACCGCCCGCGTCGTTTCGCGGGCGGCCCTCTTTTAGTTTATCCGATCTTGAGAACCATCGCCGCGGCGGTGTCGCCGGCGGCGCAGCCGGCGAAGAGCAGGTATCCGCCGCCCTTCATCACCACCTCCTCGATCCCTTCGATGATGAGCCGGCCGGCGGTCGGGCCCTGGGGATGGCCGAAGACCAGCGAGGAGCCGTAGTTGTTCATCCCGTTCATCACGTCGACGCCGAGTTTCTTGGCCAGGAAGACGTCATTGGCGGAAAAGGGGTTGTGGGTCTTGATGGCCTTGGCGTCGGTGGCCTTGATCTTGGCGCCGTCAAGGGCCATCTGGGCGGCCGGGTAGACCGCCGCCGCCATGAAGGCGGGTTTCACCCGGGCGTAGCCGTAGGAGACCACCTGGATCTCCACCGACGGGTCCGCGCTCAGCTGCTTGGCCTTGTCGCGGGAGGCAACGATGATCCCGCAGTGGCCGTCGGCCGGGTGGGTCTGGGCGCCGAAGGTGTGCACCCCGTCGGGCAGCACCGGCCGCAGGCCGGCCAGGCCCTCGGCCGTCGTCTCCATGACCCCCTCGTCCGCGTCGAGCATGAGGGTCTGCTTTTTGGAGACCTTGATCATCACCGGGTACATGTAGCGCTTCTGGAACTCGCGGTCGTTGGCGAGGGCGTCCAGGTATTGCTTGTAGCGGTGCAGCGCGACCTCGTCGCACTCCTTGCGCGTGATGCCCTCCTCCTTGGCCACGTTTTCGGCGGTCTTGATCATGGCCTGCCCGGCCCAGGGGTCCTTGTTGAAGTTGTCCATGAGCCAGTTTTCGGAAATCACCTGACCACCCGGACCCGGCGGATAGGGCCACACGATGTGGGGTCCGTTCGAGCAGCGGTCGGTCATGAGACAGTAGGGGGCGCTGAAAAGACCGGCTTCGACGCCCATGGCCGCGGAATAGATGGCGACGGTGGAGGTCGAGCAGGCCTGGCTGACCCACAGGCCGGGCACCCCGGCCGCTCCCATCAAGGCCGCCGCCCACGGGCCGCCGTAAAAGCCCTGCTGCTGGTAAACGGTGACCCCCAGATAGACGTAGTCAAAGACCTTGGGGTCCATGCTTTTTTCCGCCAGCCAGCGCTTGGCGGTCTCCGCGGCCAGGACGATGGCGTGCTCGTTGGCCATGCTGCCCTGCCAGCGGGCGAACGGCGAGCTGAAGTAGCCTTTGTAGGGGATGTACGCTTTGGTCAACATGGGTCCAACCTCCGGGTCGATAGAGTGTAAGGTGAATGAACGCTGTTTTTACTTTTTGGGCGGACGGAGCCGCTCTCTGAGCACGCGGTGCAGGATCTTTCCGGTCGGCGTGCGGGGCATTTCGTCCTGGGAGATGAAGACCACCTCCTTGGGGCGCTTGTAGCCGGCGAGCTTCTCCCGGCAGCACTCCATGATGTCTTTGGCGGTGATGCTCTTGGGGTCCACCCCGGGCCGAGTGATGATGACCGCCGCCACCTTCTCGCCCCACTTCTCGTCCGGCAGGCCCACCACCGCGCAGTCGAACACGCATTCGTGGCTGCCGACCGCCTCCTCCACCTCGCTGGGGTAGACGTGCTCGCCGCCGGTGATGATCATGTTGTCCTTGCGGTCGACGATGTTGAAGAACCCGTCCTCGTCCTCTTTGGCCATGTCCCCGGCGGAGAACCACCCCTGGTGGAACGAGGCGGCCGTCTTCTCCGGCAGCTTGTAGTATTCCTTGAACAGCATGGGGCCGCGGGAGTGCAGCTCGCCCACCTGCCCGGCCGGGGTCGGTTTCTTGTCGGCATCCAGGATTTTGACGGTCTCGGTGCCGAGGGACTCGAACCCGATGGAGCCGAGCTTCTTCATCTGGTATTCGGGCTTGAGCACCGTGACGATGCCGGCCTCGGTGGACCCGTAGGCCTCGTAGAGCTCGACGCCGGGGAAAAACTCCATGATGGCGAGCTTCATGCTCTTGCGCACCGGCGCCGAGGAGCACAGCAGCTTGCGGATGGAGCTGCGGTCGTGGCCGAGCGCCTCGGCCGGGGCGCTCAAGATCAGGTTGTAGTGGGTCGGAATGAGGGAGATGAAGGTGATCTTCTCGCGCGCGACGATTTCCAGGATCTCCTCCGCGCGGAAGGAGCGGGCGGGGTGGATGTAGACCGAGCCGCCGATGTAGGTGAAGGTGAAGGTGAAAAAAGTGGAGTTGATGTGGCACAGCGGCATGACGTTCATGCACACGTCGTGCTCGTTGAAGCCGAAGTCGATCGCGTTGATCAGGTAAAAGGCGATGTGCGACTCGTGGGTGCGCACCACCCCTTTGGGCCGGCCGGTGGTGCCGGAGGTGTAGATCAGGATCCAGGTGTCCTCCGGGAGCACCTCGGCCTCGGGCTCGCTCTCGGGGGCGGCGGCGACGAACTCATCGTAAGTGCGGTACCCCGCGGCCGGCCGGCCGACGACGATGTAGTTCGCGGCCGGGATGTTGGCCAGCCGCGGCCGGATCGGGTCCACCGTGCCGACGAACTCGTCGTGGACGATGAACGCCTTGGCATCGGCATTGCCGGCGATGTATTCCACGTCCTGGCCGATGAGCCGGAAATTGATCGGAACGATGACGATGCCCGTCTTGGCGGTGGCGAGGTAGGCCTCGACGATCTCGATGCTGTTCTCCAGCAGCACCGCCACCTTGTCCCCCTTTTTCAGCCCGAGCCCCAGCAGGCTGTGGGCCAGCTTGTTGACCCGCCGGTTGACCTCCGGGTAGGTGAAGCTGCGATCGCGGTCCCTGAGGGCGACGGTGCGCGGGAACTTCTTCGCATTGACCTTGAGAATCTGACCCAGGTTGAGCCAGCACGCCATGGTTTTCTCTCCCCTTTCAAGAATCCGCCGTTTTTCAGGCGGCTTCTTTCAAGCTGATTCTGGCATCCACCACGTAGACCTTGTCGGCGAAGGCCATGACCGGGTTCAGGTCCATTTCCTGGATTTCCGGCAGATCGGTGAGCAGCTGGGACAGCCGCTGCAGGATCTCCGCGAGCCGCTCCCGGTTCACCCCCTTCTGCCCCCGCACGCCTTCCAGCAGCGGGGCCGCCTGGATGGCTCCCAGCATTTCGCGGGCTTCCGCGGCGCTGACCGGCGTGAGGTTGAAGACCACGTCCCGCATGACCTCGACGTAAATCCCCCCCAGGCCGAAGACCACCGCGTGGCCGAGACCCTCCTCGGCCTTGGCGCCCATGATGAGCTCGAGCCCGCCGGGCAGGAATTTCTGCACGAAGAAGCGCAGGTCGGACGCGGGGATGCTCTTTTTCATCTGCGCCGCCGCGTTTTTCACGGCGCTGGCGCTCGCCAGGTTCAGGGCCACCCCGCCCGTGTCGCTCTTGTGCACCACCGATTCGGCATCGGCCTTGAGCACGACCGGAAAGCCTATTTTCGCCGCGGCCTGGGCGGCCTCGGCCGGGCTGGCCACGATGGCCCACTTGGCCACCGGTATCTTGTAGGCGTCCAGGATGCCGTAGACCTCGGCGGCGGAAAGATTCGTCCGGCCGGCCGAACGGGCCCCGGCGATGAGCTTGCGGGCCTTCTCCGGCTTGACGTCGCCGAAGCTTCGGGCCGCGGCCGTCTCCCGGCTGCGGATGGCCTGATACTGCACCAGGGCCGCCATGGCCCGGGCGGCTTCGCCGGGCAGGGGGAAGCACGGGACCCCGCCTTCCCGCAGGATCTTGACCACCTCGGACCACTGCTGCTTGTCCGTCATGAGGTTGCAGACGACCGGCTTGCGGCGCTGCTGGCTGACGGCCACGATCTCCCGGGCGATGCTTTCGTTGTCGACGAAGAACGGGGTGACGAAGTTCACGAAGACGCAGTCGAAGTCGTCGTCCTCCATCATGGCGTCCATGCAGGCCCGGTAGTGCTGGGCGGTGCCGGTGGCCAGCACGTCCACCGGGTTGCCAATCGAGGCCTCCGGGTAGAGCCGCTCCTTGAGGAAGGCCCTGGTTTTTTCCGACAGCGGCGGCAGCGTGCAGCCGGCGCCCACCAGCACGTCGGTGGCGATGACCGCCGGCCCGCCGGTGTTGGTGATGATGCCGACCCGGTTGCCCTTGGGGATCGGCTGGCTGCCGAAGGCCACGGCCGCCTGGATCAGATGGCCTTCGTCGCGGAAGGAGAGCACCCCCGCCTTTTTAAAGATGAGGTCGGTGGCGATGTCCTCCTTGGCGAGCCCGCCGGTGTGCGAGGCCGCCGCCTTGGCGCCTTCGCGGGTGCGGCCGGCCTTCATGGCGAGGATCGGCTTTTTGGCCGCGACCTCGGTGGCGGTCTTCATGAAATTGGCCGGGTCCCGCAGCCCCTCGACATAGGTCACGATCACCCGGGTGCCCTCGTCCTCACCCAGGTAGCGCATGATCTCCGGGATGGTGACATCCACCGCGTTGCCGTTGGAGGCGTAAATGCGGGTGCCCACCCCCATCTGGGCGAACGCCTGATGCACGACCTCGGCCACGCCGCCGCTCAGGGCGAGGATCGAGATGAAGCCCGGCTCCGGTTTCGTAAAGGTGAAGTTGCAGTAGGCCCGGATCTCGGGGTCGGTGTTGATCACGCCCTGGCAGTTCGGGCCGAGGATGCGGATCCCGTAGCGCCGGGCCCGTTCCAGGAAGTCCTTCTCGATGGCAGCGCCCTCGGCCCCGGTTTCGCCGAACCCGCCCGAGTTGATGATGATGTGCTGGACGCCCTTCTTGCCGCAGTCCTCCACCGCCTGGGGCACGAACTTGGCGGGGATGACCATGTGGACCACATCGACCGGGCCCGGGCAGTCCAGGATCGACTTGTAGGCCTTGATCCCCCGGATCTCATCCGCGCTGGGGTTGATGGGGTAGATGCTGCCCTTGAACCCGAAGTCGATCAGGTTCCGGATGACACGGTTGCCGATGGAGAGCTCCTTCGACGATGCGCCGATGACGGCCACGGCCTTGGGGCGGAAAAGCGACGATAGCATGGTCATTCTCCTTAACCCTCTGATATCGAGTGGGTGCCAGCGGCTTCCATCTTCAGCCACGGCTCTCCTGAAGCTGTTCGATGAAGGCCTCGACGTTGGTCTTGGTCTGCTCGTCGGAGACCATCCGCAGGTCGTTCAGATCGCCGTTGATGGTCAGGCTCGGGATGCCGGTCTGTTTTTCAAGCCGCTGGGGCATGCCGTAGCGGCAGTTGGAGTTGTTGGGGCAGGTCTTGGCGTCGTGGTAGATGATGCCGTCGACCTTGAAAAACTTCAGCATGTTCTTGATGTAGCTCTCCTTGGCCTCGTCCGCGCGCACGATGAAAAGCTCGGTGTAGGCCCGGGCCATGCTGTTGAGGGGGTCTTCGGGGTCCAGGGCCGAGAAGATCCAGCTGTTGCAGTAGGTGGAGGCGAGCACATTGGCGTTGAGGCCGGCGAACAGCTGGGAGTGCACGCTCAACCGGCCCCAGACCGGCATGCCGTCCCAGTAGATGCGGAATTTCTCGTTCTCGACCGCGCCCTCGCCCTTTTTGATGCGCTCCTCCAGCTCGGCCAGCAGGATCTTGTAGACGTCCACGGCTTTCTGGGTCCCGCGGCCCACCACGGCCGGCCCCATGAGGGTCGTGCCGTCGAAAAAAGTCAGCGGCGCGGGTTTGGCGGAGGCCGTGTCGAGAATTTTTTTCCAAAGCTCCGAGCACTCGCGGGAGAGGGCGACCGTCCGCTTCAGCTCCTCCATCTGGAATTTCTTGCCGGCGATTTTCTCAAGGGGCGGGATCAGCGCCTCGAGCTGTTTGGCGATGGAGAAAATGTGTTTTTCGGTCACCTCGCCCACGCCGCGGTAGGTGTGCACGCCCAGCACCGGGGCATCAAACTTCTCCCCGTACCAGTTGAACCAGTCCTGCACGTCCCGGCACTGGTTGGTGTTGAAGACCAGGACGTCCGGCCGTGGGACGCTCTTGATGTTGAAGGCCTTCTCGAGCGGGGTGACCCCCTTCAGGAAGGCGCCGATGTCGGCCGTCAGGTAGGAGCAGATCTCCGGGGAGTAGCCGATGGCGTTCGCCTCGGGGATGAACTCCGTCGCCATGCGGGTGGCGCCGAGCATGGCCGAATGCGTCTCCGGGAAGTAGACCTGGAAACCGAAGGCGCGCAGGATCTCGGCCGGGCCGACGCTCGTGCACCAGGCGATCTTGGGGCTTCCTTTCTGGGCGGCGGCGTCCAGCTCGAGGTAGTAATCGCGCATGAAATTGTTCAGATCCGCGGCGGCGGCTATTTTTTTTCGAACGGCTTTTTTCTCTTCAGCCATGAGGCTCCTCCATTGGGTTAGTGTAGAACCGGCGTCATTCGGTGGATCCGCTCATTGCGTACAGCGCCGCCCCGACCGCCCCGGTCAGCTGCGGTCTTTCCGGCACCAGGATGGGACGTCCGATGAGCTCCTCCATCATGCGCACGATGTATAGGTTGTGGGCCACCACCCCGCCGGTCATGACCACGTTCTCGGTCATGGCGTCCATTTCAACCACCCGCCGGATGACGGAAAAAAAGACCCCCTTGACGATGTCTTCGATCTTTTTCCCGTGGCGGATGTTTTCCAGGACCTCGGTCGCCGAAAAAACCGTGCAGAAGCTGCCGAGCTTGACCATGTCCGTCGAGCGGGAGGCCAGGTCGTTCATGCCCTCCAGGGGAATGTCCAGCCGTGCTGCCATCTCCTCCAGAAACGCGCCGGTGCCGGCGGCGCACTTGCGATTCATCTTGAAGCCGGTGCGGCGGCCCGATGCGTCGAGCTTGATCACCTTGTTGTCCTGGCCGCCGATGTCGATGATGGTGAGCGCCATCGGGAAATAGTGGTAGCACCCGCCGGCGTGGCAGCCGATTTCGGTACGGGTGTCCCGGGCGAAGGGGACGTTGTTCCGGCCGTAGCCCGTCGAAAAGGCGCTGGCGACGGCCGTTTCAGGCCGCCCGGCCATTTCAAGCGACGCCTCCAGGCACTGCCGCGCCGTCGCCGTGAAATCGGTGCCTGATTTCTGCACGGCAAAGCCGACCAGGCGCCGGGCGGAATCCAGCACCGCCACCTTGGTGCGCGAGGCCCCCACGTCAACGCCCACGTAAACCGAATTTGCCTCCGCCATCCCCCGTTCCCCGCCCGGCCGGATCATCGGCTCCTTTTCGACTCGATGCTGGACTCCAGACCCTTGACCAGCGAGAGCATGGTCTTGTTGAAGGGTGTGTCCATCCCGACCCGCTGCCCGTAGGCAACGAACTTGCCGTTGATGAAATCCACCTCGGTGCGCCGGCCGGCCTCGATGTCCATGAGCATGGAGGGCTTGTGGTCGCCGGCCTTGCCCATGTACTCGATGGCGTGGGGATAGAAGTCCCAGCCCAGGTTGATCTCGTTCGCCCGGGCGACCTGGATGCACTCCTTGACCAGGGCGTTCACGATCTGAAAGACGATGGGATCGTTCATGGCCCGGTTCATGGTGAGCCCCGTCACCGCGCACACGGGGTTCATGCACGCGTTCAGCACCCCTTTGCGCCAGACCATGGAGATGATGTCCTGGGTGTCCTCGGTTTGCAGGCCGCAGCGGGTGAGCGCCTGGGCGATCGCCACCGTGGCGGGCTTGGCCTTGGGGTCGAGCTCCTGGAGGTAGTGCGGCGGGTGGTGAAAGGGCAGCCGCACATGGCCGGGCCCCGCCAGACCGCAGCCGTAGTTGACCACGGCGCGCATGACCGCCCCCCGCCCGAGGGTTTTGGTGAGTTCGAGCTCCGTGTCGATGCCGTTCTGCCAGCTGATCACGTACATGCCCTCTTTGTAAAACCCCTCGAGGGCGGAGGCGATCAGCGGCAGCGCATTCGCCTTGACGGTGATGAAGATCACCTCCGGGTCGTATTGCGCCAGATCGTCGATGGAAAGGCAGGTGCGGGTGACCTTCTGTTGAAAATTCTCCGCGCCCTCCAGGCGGATGCCCGGGTCCATGGCCGGGGCCAGGAGGGCGGGGACCACGTCGCACAGGGTGACCTCGTAGCCTGCCTTGGCCAGGAAGGCGGCCACGATGCAGCCCACCGGGCCCGCGCCGACCACCGCAAACCGGCTGGGTTGAAACTTGGACGTTTTTTTCATGGGAACGACCTCCACGCAGGGTCCCCGGCGCCGCGGCTTACCGCAGCTGCTTGGGACGCTCGTCGACCACCCGCAGCGCTTTACCTTCGCTGCGGTTGATGAATTTCGCCTCGACGATTTCGACATCGACGCTGATGCCCATCATGCCCTTGATGTGGCCCGTAACCTTGGCGGCGACCTCCAGGCGCTTTTCCGGTCCGGCGTCGTAGATCTCCTTCTTGCCCTCCACCTGGACGGTGAGCTGGTCAAGGTAGCCCTTCTTGCGGACCACCATCCGGTACTGGGGCTCCACCTCGGGGATCTCCAGCAGCAGGGACTCGATCTGGCTGGGGAAGACGTTGACCCCGCTGATGATCAGCATGTCGTCGGAGCGGCCGAAGATCTTGTCCATCTTGATGAAGGTGCGGCCGCAGCGGCACTTTTCGCGCCGCAGGCGGGTGATGTCCTTGGTGCGGTAGCGCAGCATGGGCATGGCGCGGCGCTGGATGGAGGTGAAGACCAACTCCCCGCGTTCCCCCGGCGGCACCGGCGTGAGGGTCTGCGGGTCGACGATCTCCGCCAGGAAATGATCCTCGTTGAGGTGGATCCCGTCCTGGGCCACGCAGTCGAACCCGACCCCCGGGCCGGAGAGTTCGGTCAGGCCGTAGGCTTCATGCGCCTTGATGCCCATGCGCTCCTCGATCTCCAGGCGCATGGCCGTGGACCAGGGTTCGGCCCCGAACACACCCACCCGCAGGGGCAGCGCCCGGATGTCGACCTTCATCTCCGCCGCGCGCTCGGCGATGGTCAGGGCATAGGAGGGCGTTGAAAAGAGCGCCGTGGCGCCGAAATCCCGCATGAGCATGATCTGCCGTTCGGTGAGCCCCGAGCTCGTGGGCACCACCGTGCAGCCGATGCGGCCGAGGCCCTGGTGAAACCCCAGCCCCCCCGTGAACAAACCGTGGCCGTAGGCGTTCTGGGCGATGTCGTCGGGGCGGACCCCGGCCGCCCACAGGTTGCGCGCCATGCAGTCGGTCCATTGCTGCAGGTCTTCGGCCGTGTAGGGGCCGGTGATCGGTTTGCCCGTCGTCCCCGAGGAGGCGTGCACCCGCACCACCTGCGAGAGCGGCACCGCGCACAGCCCGAAGGGGTAGTTGTCGCGCAGGTCGTTTTTGACGGTGAACGGCAGCTTGGCGATATCATCGAGCGTCTTGATGGATTTCGGCGTGAGGCCCGCCTCGTCCAGCTTCCGGCGATAAAAGGGAATCCGCGTGTAGGCCCACTCCACGGTCTCCTTGAGCTTGCGCAGCTGGAACTTCTGGAGTTCGGCCATCGGCATGGTTTCGAACTTTTCGTCCCAGTATTTCTGTTTCGCTGTCTTGCTTTCGGCCGCTTTACCCGCCATGGTCCAATTCCTCCCCCGGTTGTGTCCCGCGTGCCCGTCCGGCGGGCGCGCGATCGATATTCAGCTAAGCGGCCCCGCGGGCCGCCGCATCCTCAGTCCGCCTGGGCGGCCGCAAAGCCCAGATCGAAGGCCTTGATGTTGGCATCCAGAAAGGCCGGCTTGGTCTTGCGCTGCATGGCCGCCTTGACGTTCTCGACGCTGAAGGGCAGAACCCCGGTCTGGATGAGCGCCCCCAGCAGCACCATGTTCACCGACAACACGTTGCCCGCCTCGCGGGCGAGCGTGGTGGCGTTGAAGGCGATCAGCCGGGCGGTTTTGGCCCGGATCAGCTCCTGGAGCTTTTTCAGGTCCGGGTAAACGCCCTGGCCGATGTTCACGGTAAACGGCATCAGCGGCGCCAGGTTGGTGATCACCACCGAGCGCCGGTTGCATTTGCCGAGCGCCCGCAGGGTCTCGGCGGGCTCGAAGCCCACCAGCACGTCGGCATCGCCGTCGGAGATGATCGTGCTGTGAGCATTGCCGAAGATGAGGGCGGACTCCACCACGCCGCCGCGCTGCGCCATGCCGTGGACCTCACTCATGCGCATCGGGACGCCCGAGAGCAGGGCGGCTTCTCCCAGAACGCTGGAGGCCAGCAGGTTCCCCTGCCCGCCGACGGCTACCATCACGAGTCGTTTCGTATCCATAAACTCCCTGCATGCATAAGGGTTAGGGTTGGGTATTTGGGTGTTTAGTTATTTAGATATTTGGGTGTTTAGTTATTTGGGTGTTTCGTGTTCGGGTGGTGGCGCGTTGTTCGTTGCCGCGCGCGTCCCTCCGACTCCGACTCATCACTCCGACTCATCCCTCCGACTCCGACTCGTTACTCGTTACTTCTTCCCCTCCTCCTTCACCGGCAAGATGGCGTTCTCCGGGCAGATCTGGGCGCAGAGCGCGCAGCCGGTGCAGAGATTCGCATCGATCTTGATCCGGTCGTTCCAGACGTAAAACGCCGGGCAGGCCAGCCGGCTCATGCAGACGCGGTGGTTCTGACACTTGTCGCTCACGTGGAAGGGTTTGCGCCGCGGCAGCTTCAGTCCGGCGGCATAAAGCACGCACAGCTCCTGGGAGATGATGACCGACACGCCCTTGAACTGCAGCGCCTCCTTGATCGCCTCGATGCTTTTCTTCACTTTGTAAGGTTTGATGACCGTCACGTGGGGAACACCCACGGCCCGGACCACGTCTTCGATCATCACCCGGCCGAAGCCCTCCATCTTCATCTGGACCATGTCCACGCCGGGATGCGGCTGATGGCCCGTCATGGCGGTCGTGCCGTTGTCCAGGATGACCAGCGTGAAGTCGTGCTGGTTGAAAACGGCGTTGACCAGCCCGGGAAGGCCCGAGTGGAAAAAGGTCGAGTCGCCGATGAACGACACCACCTTGCGGCCGCTGGCCTTGGAAAAGCCCCCGGCCGTGCCGGTGGAAGAGCCCATGCAGATCAGGTAATCGGCCATCGAAAGCGGCGGCAGAAGGCCCAGGGTGTAGCAGCCGATGTCGCTGGGGTAAATGGTTTCGATCCCCAGCTCCTCGGCGGCCTTGCGCACTTCGTAGAAGCTGGCGCGGTGCGAGCAGCCCGCGCAGAGCGTCGGCGGCCGTTGCGGGATGGGCGGGATGTCCGAGAGGTCCACCGGGGTCCGGGCGGTCCAGGGCACGCCGAAATAGTCGCCAACCACGCGGCGGACCATGCCGGGGTCGAACTCGTAAAGCCGCGAAAAGAGCTCGGGCGCCTTGCCGCGGATGGGCAGGGTCAGGCCCGCCTCCTGGGCGATGGCCTTGACGCCCTCTTCCATATAAGGCTCGCCCTCTTCCACCACCAGGGCCTTTTCGCAGCCCTTCAGAAATTCCCGGATCTTGCGCGGCGGCAGGGGGTGCGAAAAGCCGATCCGCAGGATGCGGACCTTCTCTGCGATGCCCAGATCCGCGACCGCGTCCTTGACGTATTCGTAGCTGACCCCGTTGCAGAGGATGCCCCAGGGGCCGTCGCCTTCGATTTGATTCCACGGGGAGGTTTCCGCAAGCTCGCGCGCCTTTTCGTAGTTCTGAAGCAGCTTGACGTGCAGTTTGCGGGATACCGCCGGCACCGTCACCAGGTTGAGAGGGTCCTTGGTAAAACTGCCCTGGGTGCGACGCGGCCGGATCTCGCCCAGCGTAATGACCCCGGAGGAGTGGTTGATGCGCGTGGTCGTGCGCAGCAGAACCGGCTCCTGGAGCTGCTCGGAAATGTCGAAGGCATCGGCCACGATGCGGTAGGCCTCCTCGACCGAGGAGGGCTCGAGCAGGGGTAGCCCCGAGATCTTGGCGTAGTAGCGGTTGTCCTGCTCGTTCTGGCTGGAGAACATCGCCGGGTCGTCCGCCGTGAGGATCACCATGCCGCCCTTGACCCCCACGTAGGCGAGGGTCATCAGCGCGTCGGCCGCCACGTTGAGGCCCACGTGCTTCATCACGGCCATGCTGCGCACCCCGCAGGCGGCGGCGCCGGCGGAGACTTCCATCGCCACTTTTTCGTTGGGGCAGTACTCGAAGTACAGATCGCTCTCGCGGGACATCTGAAAGAAATTGAGCGACAGCTCCGAAGAGGGGGTGCCGGGGTAGGTGCTCGCGAACGCGACGCCCGCCTCTACGGCACCGCGGGCGATGGCCTCGTTGCCCAGCAGCAGCATGCGCTCGCCGGGCCGGTTGGTCAGTAGCTTGTGCATGGTTCGGGTTCCCTTATCGTCAGGTTGGTAAAAGAGCGTTGCGGTGCCTCAGGGCACCATGACCGGCCGCAGGCGGATCTTGCGGCCGTGGACCATCTCGAACACTTCGTTGATCTGCTCCAGCGGGAAGGTTTTCACGAACGGGCCGAGCTTGACCTTACCGCCAAGCACGAGATCCAGCGCCGCCGGGTAGTATTCGGGCACGCAACCCCAGTTGCCGCGGGCGGTGGCATGAAACGCCATCAGGTTCGACAGGCGGATGTTGACCGCGTCCATGGTAAACCCGACCACCGACAGCGAGGCCCCGAAGGTGAGCAGGCCGAA
>CAZLSV010000042.1:5129-27863 GCA_964562235.1 uncultured Desulfatibacillum sp. | reverse complement strand
CTCGAATATCTTCCACTCCGTGCGCCGCCGGCCCTTCTCCTTGACCGTGTCGGACACGGCCTTGCGCAGGTCCTTGAATGCCATCTGGGCCGCGTTGAAGGTCGCATCGGCGTAAGGGGCGATCGCCTCGAGCTTTTCCGGGTCGACGTCGATGGCCAGCACCAGCGCCCCCGCCGATTTGGCGATCTGGACACCGAAGCCGCCCACGCCGCCCACGCCCACGAAGATGGCGGTGTCCTGGTCCGTGAGGCCCGACTCCTTGATCGCCTGGAAAGGCGTGGTGAGGGCGTCGGCGACCACGGAGAGCTCGGCCAGGCTCACGCCGGAGGTACCGGCAGGGCGCCCGTCGGCCCCGAGGGGCACCTCGCAGAGCTGGGCCGCGGGGACCACGATGTGGCTGGCGAACCCGCCCTGGATGTCGTTTCCGGGCATCTTCTGCGCGGCGCAGATATTGCCGAACCGGCGCTTGCAGACGTCACAGGTCCCGCAGGGCATGACCGCCGGCACCAGCACCGCCTTGCCGGCCCATTTCTCAGCCCCGGGCCCGGCCGCCTCCACCATGCCGCTGATTTCATGGCCAAGGGTCAGGGGCAGGGAAGTCTTGGTGCGCACGCCGTCGTAGAAAAAGCCGAGGTCGGTGTGGCAGACCCCGCAGCCGACGACCCGCAGCCGGACCTCGCCCTGGCCGGGGGCCGGAAGGGGCGACTCCACCCGCTGCAGCGGTTTCTTGAGCTCCACCATCTGCCAGGAAATCATGCTCATGAGATTGCCTCCCTTTTGCGCGTGTAAATGGTTTTATAGAGTCCCGGGGACGCGGCCAGGCAGCCGACGCACCCTGTTTCCCCTTCGGGATGAAACGGTTCGAGGTGGACCTCCAGGCCGATCTCCCGGTACATCTGCGCCATTTCGGAAAGCCGCGGCGGGTCGCAGGTGGCCTGCCGCTGCCACCCCTCGGCCGCCAGCTGCTCGGCGCGCGTCACGGCCGGCTCACTTCCCCTTGAATTCCGGCCGGCGGCGGCCGGCGGAGGAGAGCCCCTCGAGCGCATCCGCCGTGGAAAAAATGTCCTTCAGCCGCCCCAGTTCGATCTCGACCGCCTCCGGCATGGGCAGCGCCGCCTGCTGATCGATGATCTCGTCGGCGATCCGCAGGGCGAGGGGCGCCTTGTACCCCAGCGTTTTGGCGATTTTACCGGCCGGTTCGGCATCGGCCCCGCTCGGGACCTGGCCCGCAAGCAGCGCCGCGACCTTGCCCGGCCCGAAGAGGGCCGCGAACGGTTTGAATTTTGCGGGAAGCTCGCGGCTGCGGTACTTCTCCGGCCGGCCCGCGGCGGCCAGCGCGCGGATGGCGGCATCCACTTCCGTGGGGTCGACCAGCTTCGTGACAACACCGAGCGCCAGGCCGTCCGCGGCGCTGATGAAGGCGCCCGTGAACGCGAAGTACTTGGCGAGCGCCGGCCCCACGTGGCGGCTCATGCGCAGCATGCCCCCCAGCCCGGGAAAGATGCCGATCCCGGTTTCCGGGAATGCCATGGAGCCGGCCGGGGTGGCGACGATGGCCTGGCAAGCCAGGGCCAGCTCGCTGCCGCCCCCGAGAGAGAGCCCGTCCAGCAGGGCGATGGTGAGCTTTTTGGACTCCTCGATCCGCAGCAGCAGCTCGTGGCCCTTGCGGGTGAAGGCGGCGATGTCCGGGATGCGGCCGGCCTTGATCTTTTCCACGAAGTAGCGGATGTCGGCCCCGGCCACGAAAGCCTTGCCGGCGCCCTGGAACACGATGGCCTTGACGCGCTCGTCGGCCTCGGCCTCCCCGAAGCGGCGGTCGAGCTGGGCCACGACGGTCTCGTTGAGGGCGTTCATGGCCTCGGGCCTGTTCAGGGTCACGTACGCGATGCCGTTTTTGACCTCGAGATCGACGAAGTTGAACTCGAAGGGCTTGCCCAGCCCGTGCTGGGTCTCGAGGATGGCCGGCATCTTGAAATCCGGGTACTTGCGGCAGATGGCCTGCACGACCGCATGGGTCTTGGCGATGCCGATCTTGTTCATAATCTCAAACGGCCCCAGGGCCCAGCGCAAGCCGATCTTGGCGCCGCGGTCGGTGTCCTCGATCGAGGCCACCCCCTCGTCCACCAGGGCCGCGGCCACCCCCAGGCAGACGCCCTGGAAGCGGTCGATGAGGGCCGGAAGCTTCGCCTCGTCCACTTGGCCCGCAAGGTCCCAGTTCGTCTTCTTCTCCATCTGGGCCTTGAGGATCGGGGCCGGGGCATAGAAGGGCCCGAGTTCGTTGCCCAGCGTGGTGGCGGCGTGGACCGCAATCGGGATCCCCGTCACGTTCATGAGCTCGAAGGGCCCCATGCCGATCCTGAACGCCCGCTTGCCGGCCTCCTCGATGGTGGGCACATCGGCCAGGCCTTCCTCGAGCATGCGCGCGGCCTCGTTCAGGAAGGGCACGAAGAAGCGGTTCACGGCGAACCCGGGGGCGTCCTTGACGAGGATCGAAGTCTTGCCGTGCAGCTTCGCGGCCAGCAGGGATTTCTCCACGGTCTGCGGGCTGGTGCCGTCGTGCGGGATCACCTCGAGCAGGCGGTTCTTGGCCGGGTGATAGAAATAGTGCAGCCCCACGAAGCGGTCGGGCCGGGAGGTCTTCTCCGCGAACTCCCGCACGAAGAAGCTGGAGGTGTTCGTGGCCAGAATGGTCTGGGGGGAGCAGATCCGGTCCAGCTTCTGGAACAGCTCCGTCTTGACCTGCTTGTCCTCGAAGACCGCCTCGATCACGATGTCGGCATCGGCCAGGGCCGTGAAGTCGGCGGTGCCCGTGACGCGGGCGAGGACCTGCTCCACCTGCTCCGGTTTGAAGATCTTGCGCTCGACCCCCTCCTGCAGCAGCCGCCGGATGGTGCCCAGGCCGCGCTGAACGAACTCCTCCTTCAGGTCGACCATTACCACCGGGATGCCTTCCTGGGCGATTTTCTGCGCAATGCCGCTGCCCATGTTACCCGCTCCGACAACACCGATTTTCCGGATCTGCGACATACTCCCCCTCCTTCTTAGTCCGCTCACCCCACCATTCCAGCACTCATCACATTCATCACTCGTTACTCGTTACTCATCACTTATTCTTCCAGACCGGCTTGCGCTTCTCCTCGAAACTCGCAATCCCCTCCAGGGTGTCGGCGGTTTTCATGAGGGTGTTCAGGAAGAGCTCGGAGACCCCCTTGAGCGCCGCGGAAAACCCCAGGCCCAGGTGCTGCTTCACGGCCTGCTTGTTCAATCGGATGATGAGCGGGCTGCTGTACTGGATCTCCTTGACGAGGGCTTCGGTCGTCTCCGCGAGCCGTTCGTCCTCCACGCAATAGCCGATGAACCCCATCGCCAAAGCGTCCTCGGCCATGTAGCGTTTGCCGGTGGTGCAGATCTCGATGGCCTTGCCCGGCCCGATCAGGTGCGGCAGCCGGATGGCGGCATACGGCGGGAAGAACCCCAGCTTGATCTCCGGCTGGCCGAAGACCGCGCTCTTGCCGGCCACGACGATGTCGCAGGCGATGGCGGCTTCCATGCCGCCGCCGAGACAGGCGCCGTGAACGCAGGCGATGGTGGGGACTTCCTGGCCCTCGATCATCTCCAGCATGCGGTTGAAGGTCGCGATCATCTCATCGACCTGGCCTGGCTTGTGGTCGGCGACTTCGACGCCCGCGCACCAGCTGTGGCCTTCACCGGAGATGACCACGCACTTGAGCTCCCGGTCGGCCTTCAGTTTTTCAAGCGCGGCGATCAGCTCCTGCATCATCTCGATGTTGAGCACGTTGTGCTTGGGCCGGGCAAGGGTCACCCGGGCGACGCCGCCCGCAATGTCGATTTTGGTAAACGCTTGATCTGACATTGAACGTATCCTCCCGGTTTTTGAGTTTTTCGGATGATTTTTCGGGGTTCGGTCCCGAACCCCGAAAAATCATGCTTTCACGAACACGTAATTCAACTGGCCGCTCGGCAGCCGGTTCACGACCGTCTTCATGGGCATGCCGACGGCGACTTCGGCCGCGGGAACGTCTTTGCCGATGCGCCCGAAGATCTTGAAGGTCCCATAGTCGAGCAGGGCGATGCTGTAGGGGACGTCGTCCTGGAACCCGGCCGGCCCGTACTCCAGCTTGCTGAAGGAGACGAGCTTGCCGCTGCCGGTCACCTCGAACCACTCCATGTCGCTTGCCAGGCACTGGAAGCAGTCCGCGCGCGGCGGGAAAAAGACCCGGCCGCACTCCTTGCAGCGGGTGCCCGCGATGGTGCCTTTTTCCAGGTAGTCGATGAAATCGTTGGTCTTGGTCAGATGCGTGAAGCTGACCGTGCCGAATTTCTTGAAGCGCTCGTCGCTTTCCTTTTTTTCCGCCATGATCTGTCTCCTGTTTTCGCAAAGGGCCTGGTGCGGCGCGCGGCCGCGCACGCGCTCAGCGCCCTAAAATGCTGACGTTGCCGTAGAGGCCGACGCCGCCGATGTTGTGCACCAGGCCGATCTCCGGGCTCTTGACCTGGATGGGGCCGGCCTCTTCCCGCAGCTGAAGGACGACAGTGCGGATCTGGCTGCCGCCGGTGGCGCCGATCGGGTGGCCCTTGGACAGGAGCCCGCCGTCCACGTTCACCGGGATGTGGCCCTCCTTGTAGGTCGCCTTGCTTCGAATCAGCTCCCGGCCCTCGCCCGGCTTGGCGAAACCGAGGTCTTCATAGGCCATCATCTCGGCGATGGTGAAGCAGTCGTGGACTTCGGCGACGTCGATGTCCTTGGGCCCCACGCCCGCCATTTTATAGGCCTGGCGGGAGGCCTCGCGGGCCACCGTGAGACCGGTGAAAACGTCCCGGCCGGCCAGGTTGACGCTGGTGGTGGCCGCCCCCAACCCCAGGATCCAGACCGGTTTTTTGCAGTAGACCTTGGCCTTCTCTTCGGTGGCGACGATGACGCAGGAGCTCCCGTCGGCGTTGGCGCAGCAGTCCCCGACCCGCAGGGGGCTGGCGACCGGTCCGGCCATGCGGTCCTCCGGGTGGCTGAGGTTGGCGAGCGTGACCGGCTTGCGGTACACGGCCTTGTCGTTCAGCTGACCGTAGGTCCCGGCCTTGACGCGGATGAGCGCCAGGTCTTCCAGGGTGGTCCCATGGGCGGCCATGTGGGCCCGGGCGTACATGGCGTAGTAAGCCGGCATCATGGTCCCGAAAGGACTCTCCCACTGGATGTCGGCGCCGCGGCCCATGCGCTCCTGGGACTCGGCGGAGGAGATCTCGGACATCTTCTGAAATCCGATGACCGCCACGACGTCGTGAAGCCCCGATTTGACCAGCGAGTAGGCCAGCCGCAGCCCCATGCTGCTCGAGGAGCAGAGGCTTTCGACGTAGAAGGTCGGTTGGGGATTCAGGCCGAGGTACTCGGCGAACACGCCCGCCGGCGAGCGCTGCTTGTCGTATTCAGGCGCCGAGCAGATCACGGAGGCCTGAATGTCCTTGGTGGTCAGCCGGGCATCGCGCATGGCTTCCTTGAACCCTTCGAACGCCAGCTCCCGGACCGAGCCGGGATAGGCCCGCACAAACTCGCTTTGCCCGACGCCGATGATGGCTACACGTGACATGTCTGTCTCCGAATTTGGTGTTTTAGGTGTCTCGGTATTCAGGTGTTTTGGTTTTGGGGGCGCATGGTCGTCGCCACCCCGGCAGGGGCATTCGTCCAAACACCCCAATACCCGAACACCTCATTCTGTATTAAATGTACTGCCCCCCGTCCACCTTGATCACCTCGCCGGTGATGTGCCGGGCCCGGTCGGAGGCGATGAAGGAAACAAGGTAGGCCAGGTCTTCGGGCTGCCCGACCCGCTTGAGCGCGCTCTCGCCCATGGCCAGGTCGACGATCTTGTCCCGGGCCTCGGACTCCTTGAGCATGGCCGTTTCGATCAGGCCGGGGGCCACGGCGTTGACCGTCACCCCGAAGGCGCCCAGTTCCTTGGCCAGGGCCTTGGTGAAGCCGATGATACCGGCCTTGGAGGCGGAGTAATTGGTCTGGCCGAATTTGCCGCGCAGACCGTTGATGGAGGTGATGTTGACGATCCGCCCGTACTTCTGCTCCTTGAGCAGGGGCGCCACATGCCGGGTGAAGTTGAAGTAGCCCTTCAGGTTGACTTCCAGCACGCGGTCCCACTGCTCTTCGCTCATCTTCCAGCTGACCCCGTCCCAGTTCATGCCGGCGTTGTTGACGAGAATGTGCAGGCTGCCGAACTCCTTGGCGGCCGCCTGCACCACCCGCTCCGCATCCTTGAACGAGGCGATGTCGCACTGCAGCGCCAGGGCCTTGCGACCCATGGACCTGATCTGCTGCTCGTAGTCCCGGGCCTCGGCTTCGTGCTTGCGATAGGTGAGACAGATGTTGGCGCCTTCTTTGGCCAACTCCAGGGAAATGGCGGCCCCGATCCCCTGCGAGCCGCCCGTGACCAGAGCGTTCTTTCCTTCTAAGAGCATGCAACCTCCAGATCGGTTGAACCGGTTAACGGTTAAAGCATTGAAGACTCGAAGGGCTCAGCGCCGGCCCGGGGCAAACCGCCCCGCCAAGCCCAAGCCCCTTGTCAAACGGGCCCGGTTACTTCTGCGGCTTGGCCAGCACGGCCGCCATGAACTCCGCGTCAAAGGCATCCCCGCGGGCCTGCCGGCGACGGTATTCGATGAAGTCGACGACATCCTTGCCGGTGATCTTCTTGGTGTTGAAGGCATTGAACCCGAGATAGGCCTCAAAGTTCATGTTGGCGGCGAGCCAGTGGCGGTTGACGATCTTGGCCTGGTCCCAGAAGAACTTCTTTTTCATCCGGATCCCGTCCACGCTCTTGATCAGGCAGGCCGGGAAGAGATTGGTGTAGGTCCACAGGATCTTGTTGACCTCGGCGTCGAGCAGGGCAAAATCAATCTTCGCCTTCTGGACGTATTCGCGGGCCTTCTTGGCCTCCTCGCCGGGCTTGAACTCGCCGTAGACGATCTCCCCGTCCTCCAGGTAGGAATCGGTGATCACGGCCGGGTTGCGCACCCATTTGCCGTCCTCTTTTATCACCGGCACGCACTTGGAGATGAGCCCCAGGCGCTTCATTTTATAACCGCTCCACAGCTCGCAGGAGACGCAGTTCCACATGGCCAGCTCCATGGGCAGCATCCAGGGCAGGAAATCGGTGCTGCCGCCGTCGGGCGCGGAGCCGTGCCGCGGGCCGGCCTGGCCGAAAATGGCGAGGTCGCTCGTCAGCGTGGTGTCGCAGGCCATGCCGATTTCCTGGCCGCCGGCGACGCGCATGCCGTTCACGCGGCAGATGGTGGGCTTCTTGCAGTTGAGGATGGAGTCCACCATGCCGTTGAAAAGGTCCATGTAGCTGCCGTATTCCGTCGGCCGGCCGGAATAGTATTCGGCGTATTCCCGCGTGTTGCCACCCGTGCAGAAGGCCTTGTCGCCGACGGCGGTGAAAATCGCCGCCACGACCGAGGGGTCGGCTGATGCGATTTGGAATCCGGCGATGACGCCCTTGACCATTTCAGTGGTGTAGGAGTTGTACTGGGCAGGGTTGTTGAGGGTGATCCAGGCCGAATAGAGATCTTTTACCGGATTCCCCTGCGGGTCGAAGATGGGTTTCTTTTCATAAATAACCCCGGGAGATTTGTCCGAAAAGTGCTCGTTTCCCCACAGGGTATGGTCTTTCAGCCCTGATTCTCTCGGCAGCCAGCTTAGATCCGACATGTCGATCTCCTTTTCATAAAAGAATCATTGTACTTAGGTTCGTTGGCGATAAAAGAGCCTCTCTCGGAAAAAAAATTGAATTTAGTGTTTTCATAGCTATATATTAGCTACAATGGAGCCAAGTCAAGAGAAAAATCGAAGATGAAAGGAACCCATCAACCAGACTTTCATCGCGCCCGGCGCCGGCGGGAGCCGCCCGAAATGCGCTTGACACCCTCCAGGCGCCGTGGTTAGCTGGCGGATGCTCGCCAGGCCGTGCAGGACGATCGGTTTCATCCGAAACACCCCGTTCCGTCATTAATAAAAGGAGGGCTGGTCCGGTGAAATACCCCAAAGAGGTCGTGCTCAAGAATTGCACCGAGGTGATCATCCGTCCGCTTGAAGTAAAAGATGAGCCGGCGCTGCATGCCTTTTACAGCGAGGTGTCGGAAGAGGACCGATGGTTCATGCGCTTTGACGTCAAGGACCCGGCGGTGATCCGCGGCTGGGCGGAGGGCCAGGGCGAGGTCTTCTCCATCATCGCCGAGTGCGACGGCCGGATCACCGCGCACGCCCGCCTGCACACCCACCGGTTCGGTTGCTACCACCACCAGGGCCGCCTGCGGATCATCGTGCTGCCGGAGTTTCGCCACAAGCGCCTGGGCAGCTGGATGCTGCTGGACCTGACCCGCCTCGCCATGGACAAAGGGCTGCGCGAACTGCGGGCCGACTTCGTCATCGGTATCGAAGATGCGGCGATCGAGGCGGCCTACAAGCTCGACTTTTTCAAAAAGGCCGTGCTCGAGGATTTCATCATCGATTCCCAGGGGCAGCTGCACGACCTGTTGATCATGACCAAGCGTCTCCACAAGGACTGGGGTGATTTCTGAGCTGCCGGCCATGAGACGCTACCCGCAGAACGAAATTTTTCTAGCCACCGCCCTGGGGAAGCTCCGGATCCGCTCCTTCTGCACGCCCGCGGAGATCCGGGCGCTCAACTTCGACCGGCAGTTCGGCACCCACGCCCACTACCGGTCGCTTTACACCAAGCGCGAGAGCCTGGAACAACAAGCCGAGCAGCCGGACACCAGCGTGGTGCTGGCCATCACCGACGCGACGAACATCGTGGGCTTCGGGGTGTTGGCCTACCCGGACCCGGAGGAGCGCTGGGCCACTCTGCAGCCCCAGGCGATGATAGAGGTGAAAGCCATCGAAGTGAGCCGGCAATGGCGTGCCAGGCATATCGCGAACGGCATCGTCCAGATGATGATGGTCCACCCGCTGATCGAGGAAAAAATCGCCTACTTCGTCGGCTACTCCTGGACATGGGACCTGGACGGCAACCGGATGACGGCCCAGCAGTATCGCCAGATGATGATGCGCCTGTTCGAACCGTTCGGGTTCGAGGAGTTCAACACCAACGAGCCGAACATCTGCCTGAAGGCGGAAAACATCTTCATGGCCCGCACCGGTTCCGCTGTTTCGCAGGAAACCCGCCAGGCCTTCAAATGGCTGCGCTACGGGCAGTCGCCCTGAGGCTTTTTCGAAAACCATGATTACGGCCGGAATCGATTGCGGAGCCAAAACCACCAAGGCCGTTATCCTGAAGGACGGCGCGATCATCGGCAAGGGCATGGTGCCGACCGGGTTCGATCAGGACAGCGCCGTTCGGGACGCGCTGACCATCGCCGCCGAACAAGCCGGCATCTCCCGGACCGATATCCGGCGGATTTCGGGGACCGGTTCGGGGAAAAACGCCGTACGGATCGCGGACGGCTCGGTAAACGACATCAAGGCCATGGCCAGGGGCGCTTTCCATTTCTTTCCCAAGGCGCGAACGGTAGCCGATGCCGGCGCGGAAGAGGTCCGCGCGGCCCGGCTGGACGCGAACGGCCGCCCGGTGGACTTCGCCACCAACGAAAAATGCGCGGCCGGCGCAGGCGCCTTCATCGAGGCCATGGCGCGGGCTCTCGAAGTCGGCATCGAGGAGATGGGAGCGCTTTGCCTGCAGTCCGACAGCCAGATCACCTTGAACGCGCAGTGCGCGATCTTCGCCGAATCCGAGGTGGTCGGACTCATTCATTCCAGGATTTCCAAGCCGGACATCAGCAAGGCGATTCACGATTCGATCGCGGCCCGCGTCGTCTCCATGATCCGGCGCATCGGCGTGAAGGAGGATGTGGTTTTGCTCGGAGGTCTGGCCCGCAACCCGGGTTTCGCGGCGTCGATGACCCGCCAGCTCAAGGTGAACCGCCTGCACATCCCATCGGACCCCGAGTTCGGGGCTGCCGTGGGCGCGGCGGTCGCCGCCGCCGAAGATTCCAGGTAAAACCGCCCGCCCCTTCGGCAGACGGGCAGCGGCGAGCGCCCGCCTTGCGATCCCTCCTTGGGAAGAAAAAAGACATGACCGCTGAAAAGAAACCCGAATTCTGGCGCTGGACGGAGTCCAATTGGAAAAACCCCGACCTGGACTGGCGCACGGCCAGGTTCCTCACCGTCGGCATCGACGTGGGCTCCGTGAGCTCGCAGGCCGTGCTCGCGGCCGACGGGCGGATCCTGGGCTACGCCAACACCCGCACCAGCGCCGACAGCCCGGACAGCGCCCGCCGGGTGCTCGCTATCGCCCTGGAAGCGGTCGAGATGCCGGGGGAGCGCGTGGACTGCTGCATCGGGACGGGCTACGGCCGGGTCAACGTGCCCTTTGCCGACCGCACCCTCACCGAAATCGCCTGCCACGCGCGCGGGGCGAACTTCATCTACGGTTCCGCGGTGCGCACCGTTCTCGACGTCGGCGGCCAGGACATCAAGTGCATCCGGTGCGACGAAAAGGGCAAGGTGACCAACTTCCTGATGAACGACAAGTGCGCCGCCGGCACCGGCCGGGGCATGGAGGTCCTTTGCGACCTGCTCGGCGTGCCCATCGACGAGGCCGGCGACCGCTCCTTCGAGTTCAAGGGGCCGGAGCCGGCCGCGGTCTCCAGCACCTGCGTCGTCTTCGCCAAGTCCGAGGCCACGGCTCTGCTGCGCAAGGGTTGGAGCCGGGAGGAGGTCCTCGCGGCCTACTGCCGGGCCATGGCCGACCGCATCTTTTCCCTGGTGGAACGCGTCGGGGTGAGTCCCGGCTTTGCCGTGACCGGCGGGATGGCGAAAAACCGCGGGGTGGTGGACCGCCTGATGAAGAAAATCGGTCTCGAGCGCATGCGCACCCCCTGGGACACCCAGATCGCCGGCGCCGCGGGCGCGGCGCTTTTCGCCCATGACCTGTGCCTTTTATAACACCTTGCGCAGGTTGATGAAATTGCTGCGGTCGAAGCCCAGGGTCTTGAAGAAGGAGAGTATATCGGTCGAGTCCCAGCGGACCGAGGTGTAGACGCTTTCGATGCCCAATGATCGGTAGTAGGCGAAGACCTCCTCCGCCAGCCGGGCGCCGATGCCCTGGCCCATGTGGTCCGGGCTCACTCCCAGTGTCGAGATCCAGGCGCTTTTGGCCACGCCGAAACCCGCCGTCAGGATGGTGCTGAGCATGAAGCCGATCACGCGGCCGTTCATTTCGGCCACGAAGCAGGCGCCGTCCTCCCGGCGGGCATGGTCTTCCACGACCCGCTGGAAATCGGCACCGGCCGGTTTGCGGGTGATCGCCGCATAGATCCGGGTGATTTCCCCGGAATCCTCGATTTTGAGCCTGCGGTAGTGCATGTTTTCCACAGCGGCAACCTCCCCGTTCAATCGATCCGGATGATTTTCACCTTGTGTCCGACCCAGTCCGGAGGGAGATAGACCCTGCCGCTGTTGCCGCTGGCCTTGACCCGTTTTTCGATCATCTCTTCCCCGAAGATCTCAAACTTGACCCGGCTGCCGTTTACCGTCCGCGGAGGGCTCGTTTTTACCTCTCCCGGGTGTTCCTCTTCGGCATCGCTCAAGCGGTCCCTGCCGTTCTTTTTTCCTTCTGCCACTTTGAAAGACCTCCTCGGGTTCTATCGGGCTTGATGGAGAGTGCGGCGCAGGGCATATGGCTTTCCGGTCAAAACCTCCCGCAGCCTGCGGCTGCATGGCTTTCTCTTCTCTGACAGTGAAAGCTACATTAAAGCTACAATGTAATAGAGTCAAGAAAAAAGGCGTGCGTCGGATTTGCTGCACATTTGCCCAACTCATTTGAGCGATTGGCTTTTTCGGAGCCTCTCTTTGGGTCTCCCATCAAAAACACTTCAATCACAACCTTCAGGCTTGGGCCAATGATCGGTCACCGCCGCCTCGATGTCGGGCGGCCGGCAGGAGCGCCATGGCTGACGGGTGAGGTTCGCTGCACGCAGCTGGATGGCGCACGGATCGTCGATCACCTCTAAAATCAGCTGCTCTTTCTCGATCCTCCACTTGTAGACGCCGATCTCCTCGATGCAGGCCGGGTCGTTGGCCAGCACCAGGCGATTCCCCGCGACGATGGCGGTGGCAATGCTCCTCCAGCCGGATTCCGGGTGGAAGATCCGGAAAACCCCCCGGTCCAGGTTCAGTTTCCAGAGGCCGCCCTCCGGGGCGTAATCCGGACACCGGAGGCAGTGGACCCTTTCAGCCTTGGGGGAGACAACCTTGGCGTAGGCTCCATCGAGGTCTGATCGTTTGGGCTCCGGCAGCGGGATCACGTATGGAAACGGCATTCGCTGAAGCAGTTCGGCCCATTGGGCGGTGCCGGCGGTGTTTCCGGGCTCACCGGCCACGAGCGGGTACGGCGCGCGAAGGTGAAAAACAGCGTCAACAGGGCGGCCAGACCCCCGACCGCCCATGCCTGCAGCCTCTGTCTGGATAATGCATTCATGGGACCCTCTTCGGTTTCACCCCAAAAGCCGATCGGCCCCCAAGCGGGGCGCCACCTGATCGAATCCAGGGCTCGATTTTCACATGTGCCGGAAAAATTGGCCGGATTTTGTTGTAACCGATACGGCATTCGCGGCTCACTATATGCGATTTTTTTAATCCACGCCAACTGCACGGCGGATTTGCAGAGAGGAGCCATCTGTGGGGCAATCCATTTCCAGACGATTTTTCCTGAAGGCCGGGTTTTCAGCCGCCGCGGCCGTGGCGGCATCGGGTCTGCCCTTGGAAACCGCCCGGGGCGAAAACGATGACGGCCGCTATCTTGCGACGCTCATCGACGTCCGCAGGTGCATCGGCTGCGGGGCCTGCGTCGAAGCCTGCCGCGAAGCCAACACGGCCAAATTCCCCGAGCCGAAAAAACCCTTCCCCAAAATGGTCCCGGCGCGCGTGAAGGTGTCGGACTGGTCGGAAAAGCGCGACGTCAGCGACCGCCTCACGCCTTACAACTGGCTCTTCATCCAGCACGCCACGGTCACCCTTGACGGCCAGGCGGCCGCGGTGACGTTGCCTCGGCGCTGCATGCATTGCGTGAACCCGCCCTGTGTCAAGCTCTGTCCCTGGGGCGCCTCCAAGCAGGAGAAGAACGGCCTTTCGCGCATCGACCCGGAGATCTGCCTGGGCGGTTCGAAGTGCAAGAATGTCTGCCCCTGGGACATCCCTCAACGCCAGACGGGAGTGGGGCTCTACCTGGATCTGCTGCCGTCTTTCGCCGGAAACGGGGTGATGTTCAAGTGCGACCGCTGCTACGACCGGATGGCCGGGGGAGAGGCTCCGGCATGCATCGAGGCCTGCCCGGAGGGGGTGCAGTCCATCGGGCCGCGGGATGAGATCATCGCCCGGGCGCATGCGATCGCCCGCGAGACCGGCGGCTACCTCTACGGCGAGACCGAAAACGGAGGCACCAACACCATCTACGTGTCGCCGGTGCCGTTTGAGGAGTTGAACCGCGCGATCGAACCGGGCGACGGGCGGCCGCATTTAAACGAGGTCGCCGACGCCATGGCCGAGGCCAACAACCTGGCAGCCGCCATGCTCATCGCACCGGTGGCCGGGGTTGCAGCCGCGGTGGGGCGCTTTATCGCGCGAGGCCGCAAGCAGCGAGAGGAGGAAAATCCGTCATGAAGGATGCCACGCCGTCTCAAGCCGTTCGTGCGCCCCTGCCCAACCGGATGCCCTGGCTGTATGGGTCGACGCTCGCCGTCATGGCACTCACCGGCTTCGGCCAGATGCCCATCTACAACCGCTACTACCTGAGCGACCTCCCCGGTTTCGGGTGGCTGGCCGATTTCTATGCGACGCGCCATTTGCACTACATCGGGGCGGCCGTGCTTTTGGGAATATTGGCCTTTGTGGCCTTCGATTATCTGTTTCTGCAAAGAAGAAGGGCCAGGCTCACCGCGACGGGCGGCCTGCGGCTGGGGCTGCTGGCGGGGATCGTCGTCTCAGGGGCCCTGATCGTCGTCAAGAATTTCCCGCACGTGCACTTCTCCGACGGCGCCGTCATCGGATTGAACCTCTTTCACATGGGGACCGTGATGGTGTTTCTGCTCACGAATCTAATATGCCGGCTCACCCGAAAACGATGGACGGCCGCCCGCTGAAGGCACGGCCGGCCACCGTCATCCGCACCCGCGGTCAGGCCGGCCGCAGCCCGACCATTTGCTCGATGCGCCGGGTCACCTCCAGGGTGAGCCCCAGGCCGGAGGCCAGCTGGCCGAGGTAAGCCTTCTCCGCCGGAGTGTCCACCTCGATCGCCATCAGCGATGCGGCGTAAATCTGTGCCCCCAGCTCCGGCTGGCCCTTGGCCCCGGAAATCAGCTTTTCGGTTTCCAGCGGCCGCTGCATCTGGGTCATGACGAAACGCTGGGCCTCGGCATCGGCCCCGGCCTCCTGCAGCTTGCCGACGATGCGCTCGATCTCCTCCTCGTCGATCCGGCCGTCCGCCTTGGCGGCATTGATCATGGCCTTCAGCACGAGCTCCGCTTGCCGCTCCAGCGCCTGGCGCTCCGCCTCCGTGGCCGGCTCAACGAGCCCCAGCGGTACTTCCGGCGAGCGGCTGCCGGCGCCTTTCAAGGCTTGAAAGGCCATGGCCCCCAGCAGGGCCATCACCCCTCCGCCCAGAGCACCGCCAAGGGATTTTCCGCCGCCGCCCAGCAGGGCACCGGCCAGCGCCCCCAGGCCGCCGAGGGCCAGGTTCTGGTTGCCCCCGACTTTCTGCCCCGTCTGGTTCAACACCTCCCCGAGCATCCCGCCCAGGCCGCCTCCGCCTCCCAGCATGCCGGAGAGCGCGCCGCCCAGGCCGCCGCCCGAACCCCCTCCCGCGGGCCCGCCGAGCAAGCCGCCCAGGCTTTCCAAAATGTTCCCGCCGCCGCCGCCGGATCCCATGGCATTTCGCAATCGGTCGTTGGAAGAAGAGGTCATGCCGGATTGCATCACGGCTCCCAGCAGATCAGTGATATTCATCTTAACCCTCCCGAAGTTTGTTGTGCTGGCCCTCCGGCCGGTCGCAAGAGCCCCGGCGGGAGGAGTTTGTCTTGAGTTTTTGCTGTACCGGCCATCGAATACGCCAACCCCTGTTCGAGCGCAGGCGGAGCGGGGTGCCCGCCGCGGCGAGCCGCAACCACCCGTTCAACTACCTGCCGCACGGCAGACAGCCCTCTCCATACCGACCCGGACAGCCCCGGAAGACAGACCCTCACGGAGCCGCCGGCCGTCGCTGCCTGTCTGCGGGATCCTTGAAACGGCTTGGGGGGCGTGGCAGAGTCGCCTGAAGAATTGGTTGCGGTTCGCCGCGGCGGGCACCCCGCTCCGCCTCTGCGTGAGATGTTGAACTTGGACTATTTGACGGCCGGTATAAAAACCCTGCCTTCAGCCCAGTGGAATCCGGATCTTCTGCCCCGGAAAGATCAGGTTCGGATCCTTGATCACCTCGCGGTTGGCCTCGAAAATCCTGGGGTAATCGTTGGGCTTGCCGTAAAACTGCTTGGCGATCGCCGAGAGAGTGTCCCCCTTCTTGATGATGTAGTACTCGACCTTGGCCTGAACGGGAGGCGCCTGCAGCTTGTCGATCTGAACCTTTGAAACACCCTGCACGTTGCCGGCCATCAGAACCGCTTTTTCCATGGCCTCGGCGCTGGCTGCCTGCCCGGAGATGGCCACCACCCCGTTCTTGAACTCGACCTGCAAGCCTTCTATGCCCGGGTTCGACTCCTCGATGTGCTTTTTGATCTTCTCAGCCGCCTCTTCGTCGCGGTTGAACAGTTTGCGGCCGATCTCCTTCACGAAATCGAAAAGACCCATGGAGACCTCCTTTTCACGTTTGACGGTTTTGGATGGAATATTGTCGGATTCCAGGTGGTCGTCAGCTGCTGATGACTTCCTGCGATGATGGGGATTTGGAATCTTGGAAATGTATCGAATTAGTACAACCGGCCAATGAAATGTCAAGTGGGATCAAGACCACCGAGAGGAAATTCAAGAACGAAACGCCAATGGAAGTTTGAAAAAACAGACCCGAAGGCCAAGGGTCCCCGGGTCTGTTTATTATGGTCTTTCAGTTTTGGCCGACGGCCTGCAGCGTTGTTTTGGAGAGTTTGCACAGGTAGGTGTTACCGACCCCGAGCCACTTGGCGGCCTCGGTCTTGGTCTTGAAACGGCCGATCACATACTCCAGGTAGCGCGCCTTCATGATGTCCTGCATCTCCTGCCACTGGACGTGGTTGTCGTACATCCATGCGCAGCACGCATCGACCGGGTCCGTGTGCGGGTCCTCCGCGGGCGGCGGGAGCTGTCTCTGCTGCGGTTCGATCTCGACGGCCTCCTGACGCCGCCAGCTCGACTCCGCCGCGTCACACAGCTTGAGCGTTTTCACCATCAACGGCATGATGCGGGAATACACTTCCACGTTCTGATTCTGGATGATCACCACCCCTTCGCGCTTGACGGCATTCGTCATGTTGACGCCCATCTGCTGGGTGGCGTGCACCTCCCCGTTCTGAAAGGCGGACTCCAGAATTTCCAGAAGCAACGTTTTTATCTCGGCGATCGGCTGCATCGTTTCCTCCTCGCTCCCGGAGCCTGCCCTTGGGCGCAATGAGCTGCAAGAGACTTATTAGGGATTGCATCATTACATAGACACGGACACCCCCTCACCCTGCCCTCTCCCCCCGGGACTGGGGGAGCGGGTGATGGGGCCGCTTTCGGTCTATACTATTTCGAGACGATTAATATAAACTCAAGCGGGTCCGTCGCGGCTGGGGCGAAAAACCTTCGCCCCAGCGCCGCCGGCAATTTCATCTTATGGGACGAAGACTCCGCCCCCGCTTACAACGACCCCGTTGGCGGCCCCGTCGGCATCGCCGTTTCCCCCGTCCGCCAGGGTCAGGATGAGGGACCTGCGGTCTGCTGCGAATTGGGCATCGGCCGAAGCGTCCTGCCACTTGCCGGCCATCGGGTCATACCGGTACCAGCGGCTTCCGGCAGGAGCGGCGTCGGAGAAATACACCTTCACCGTTGGCCGATCGCCCGGATTGACCACGGCCAGTCTGAAGTCGATGAAGCCAAACGGCATGCTCCCCGCAGAACTGCCGGGAGCCGAGTTCCCTCGGCGATAACCTCCGGATTCCAGCGCCTCGATGGCCAGCACCGACGGGCTGCCCTTGGTGCTGATTCCCATCTGGACGGATGTCCCCTCCACATTGACCACCTTCAAATCTGTTTGCCGGCGATCCCTAACGCCGTCCCTGTCCAGATCCGATGTCGATGAGACCTCCTGGATATCTGGAATTCCGTTCGCGTTCCGGTCGGCGCCCGTGGTCCGGGTGGAGAAATCCTCGTATTCGGACCATGCCGAGGCGGCCCCTTTGGAGTCGATGAACTGCGCCCGCCAGAAATAGGCCGTCCCTTCATCCAGCACCAGCTTCGGCACCATGAAACCGGTCAGCGCCGTGGTGCTCAGGAAGTCCAGAACGCAGCCTGCGTCGTCGCCGCCGAACACCTGCCAGCGGGTCTTGGCGTGAGTGGTGCCAGCCGCCGATGTCCGGAAACTTCCGGTTTTCAGCGCCGGCGTGGCGCTCACGACGGCATCTCTGACCGGCGAGGCCGGGATCGGCGCGTCCGGGGCCTTGGCCGCGGCGAGATCGGCGTTGTCGCCGATGCCGTTCTTGTTCGCATCCGCCGACTCCTTCGGATCCTTGGGGAAAGCGTCCAGGCTGTCGGGGACGCCGTCCCCGTCCGAATCCACTGTCGCCGGCGCCGGGCTGGCGGAGGCGGCGGCCGTGACCGGTGCGCTGGAAGCCGCCATTGGCGTCGCCGAGCTCGTTGAAGCGCTGTAACGGAAGTTCTGAGTGATGGTGACGGTCTTGGCGCTCGACCAGCTCGATTCCGCCCCCCGGCTGTCGCGCGCCTGGGCTTTCACGGCGTACTGCCCGGCCGCGGCCCACCTGCGGGACTGATTGGCCGCCCCCCAGCTGGAGGTCACGCCCCCGCCCCAGTCGTAGCGGTACTGCAGGCTGTCGCCGTTGGGGTCGGTGGCCGTCGTGCTGAAGGTGATCGCCCTGTTCACCCGTGCGCTCGTTGCCCCGCTGGGTGTGGCCGGAGTCGTGGGGGCCGCGTTCTGGGTGCCCTGGGTGATAGTGACGGTCCTGGCGGCCGACCAGCCCGATTCCGTCCCCCGGCTGTCGCGCGCCTGGGCTTTCACGGCGTACTGACCGGCTGCGGTCCAGCTGCGGGACTGGCTGGCCACCCCCCAGCTGGAGAGCACCCCCCCACCCCAGTCAAAACGGTACTGCAGGCTGTCGCCGTTGGGGTCGGTGGCCGTCGTGCTGAAGGTGACCGCCGTGTTCACTGGCGCGCTGGCCGCCCCCGTCGGGGTCGCCGGCGTCGTGGGCGCGCCGTTCTGGGACGGCACCGCATAGCTCACCTGGTTGGAGTACCCGCTCTCGTTGCCGGAGGCATTGTACGCGGTCGCGGCAAGGTAATAGGTTTGCCCGGCCGTCAGCCCCGTCACGGTATATGTGGTCACTCTGTGAACATCGATGTGGGTCGAGTAGCTGCCGTTGGCCGAACCGTAATGAATCCTGTAGCCCGCCAGATCGGGCTCCGTGTTCGGGTCCCAGGCGAGCGTGACATCGGCAGCATGGGCAGCGGCCCCAAAGGCGCCGAAAACAACGCCAACGGCAACAGCGATGAAAAAGGCCCAAAACCTTCCCGTCCGATTGGAAGTCATCATGATATTCCTCCTGTGGTGAACCCGGCCCTTCTGGGCCGAGCGATTGGAATGGTTTGCCGGCGCGCGTTCACGCGCCGGCTCAATCCGTCGGAAACAGACAACCGACCGGGGCTGTTAATTTCCGCTTTTCAGGAGTGGAGGGCTTGAATCGGTTTCACCGTAAAGGATGACAAGAGCCGACCAGGCAAGGATCAAGGCGTGACACTGCGGGAATTTTAAATTTTGCGGACGATTTTTTAAGGCATGGGGCTGGGACGGAATTTGGACGTACTGATGGATAGACATGGCTGCACCTCCGGAATCGAAATGGTCGAGGAAAGCCCCCCGATCGATTCCGAAGGTTTTCCTCATCGACGCCTACGAGGTTAGCTGAAGGGCTAGGGCCGATAAGGTTACCCCTCGCCGGATGGCGATTCGCCCCAAAAACTTGGGTCCCCCGCTCCCGATAATTTTCGGGATTAGGCATTATTAAAAAAATTCTACCTCATGAAATTTTTCATGTCAAGCCAATCGTGAGCCCCGCACCGAAATTTTTTCGGCCGCACAAACGGTCGAGCCGATCCCGCAAAGGATCGGCTCAACCGTCGGGGAAAACCGGCGAGGGGAGATTACCTCAGGTTCCGTTCCGGCCGGGTGAACGTGTGGCAACTCTGGCAGCCCAGCCGTTCATCCGTGACGTGCTTGCGGTGCACGTTGGTAAACCCGGGGTTGGTCTTGGGACCGTGGCATTGGCTGCATACGGTCGCTTCCGCAGCCTTCAGGTTGTAGCCCAACTCGCCTTTCAAATCCATGCGCGTGGTCGTACCGTGGCAGCTCGTGCACGCCAGCGCCTGCGCGGCCGGGCTGACCTGGTGGTTCAGGAGCTGAAAGGTGTCCGTCGTGACCCAGCTGTAGGACTCGTTTTCGGAGTATCCCATGTTGGCAAGCCCGGCCCGGATGGCCGCCTCGGGGTTGGCCGTGGCGAAGAACACGCTCGTGTCCACGGCGATCAGCTTCCCGGAGCTGGCCATCAGCGGCTGTTCCGCCGTCTTGTATTTGAACGGGAAGAGCTTGTTGTCGGGGGATGCGTCGTCCACCGCCCCGTCCGGCCTCGACGTCGGGTAGGCGCCGGTGACCGGGTCCAGCTGAGCGACCTCTCCGAGACGGTAGTTGGTGCTGTAGCGGTTCCAGAAGCGATATTTCGGGGTCAGGTTGTTGGCCTTGACGCTGGTCGGATGGTAGGCCGGGGCCGTTGCGGCGCTGCTCTTCCAGGTGCGGTGGGTCTCGGTGGCCTCGGTGGCCGCCGTGTCGGCGGCGTTTTTGGCATATGTGGGGATATGGCAGGTCTGGCAGGCGACCCGACCGACATGCCGGTTCACATCCGCCGTGGCGTGACCGGTGCTGGTGGCCTTCTCGGTGTGGCAACTCGTGCAGGCCATGGCGACATCCAGGTCGGTCTCTCGCAGGTCGGAGCCCTTGCCGGCGATGCGGTGATTCTGAGTGGTGTGGCAGGCCTGGCAGGTCAGGTCGGCCCCCGCGCTCGACATGTGCACGTCGTACGCCGAGTCGCTGGTGGTCCCGCTGGCCAGGGCCAGGTCGCCCCGTTTGACCCCATCCCCGCCGCCCGCCTTGGCATGGCAGGAGAGACAGGCGACCCGGTCGGGCCGATGCACCGTCTGAACGGCCTGGGTGAGAGTGATCGTCATGTTGGCGGTGTCCGGCACGAACACGCCGTTGACCTTGACGCGCTTGTAGTCCTTCTGGTGGCAGACCAGGCAGTCGATGTTCTTGAGCTGCTCATCGTTGGGGGTGGCCGTCAGGACCGGCTGGGCGCCGAGTCCGGCGTGGCAGCTCCCGCATGCGTTCCAGTTTCCGAGGATGTTGATGCAGTAGCTGTTGAAGGCGTCGGAGATCTTGCCCTGCAGCAGGGGCCCGTTCGCCGCGTCGTAAAGCGCCTCGCCCTGCCACTGGTAATGGGCCGAGGCGTACATCTGCTTCGCCTCTACGGCATGGCAGGAGAGGCAGACGCCGGGGCTGCCGTCCCAGGTGAGGGAGGCGTGATCGACGGCCGGGGCCGGCCCGCTTCCGCCTGTACCGGTACCCGAACCTGAACCTGTGCCGCTTGTCGTGCTGCTGCCTCCGCTGCTGCCTCCGCAGGCGCATAAAAGACCAGATAGGATTAGGATCAATAGAATGCTGATTCGATCTCGCATAAAGTTCCTCCTAAACAAGGATTTGAACGGGCAAACGGCTTGAGCAGGGGTGTTGATCGGACAGTTTTAAGAGGTTCGCCTGAATTTTGTGCCACAAGGTGGCATTTTTGACGGAGCATTGTCAAGCCAAAACTCGCCGATGAGAAAAAAAACGATTTTCAGCCCCCCGTCCCCGGCAGGGCGGTCAACAGGCTCGATTGAGTCGAATCCCGCTGACCGCCCCCGGGTTTTCAGGCGGCGCGCACCACGTAGACCTTGTCGTGGCGCGGGTCGATGACATGCACGGCGCAAGCGATGCACGGGTCGAAAGAGCGCACCGTGCGCAGCACCTCGACCGGCCGTGCCGGGTCGGCGACCGGGGTCCCCACCAGGGCGGACTCCACGGGACCGGGCCGGTCGGCCCCGCAGCGGGGCCCGAAATTCCAGGTGGAGGGGATCACCATCTGGTAGTTCCCGATCTTCCCGTTTTGGATCTGAATCCAATGCCCCAACGCCCCGCGCGGGGCTTCGTTCAATCCGACGCCGGAGGCGCTCGCCTTCATCGACCAGGACTGCTCCAGGCTGCCGCCGGTCTGAAGCGCATTGAGCCAGCCGCCCATGGCCTGGGCGATCACGGTGGTCTCCAGCGCCCGGGCGGCGGTCCGGCCGACGGTGGAGTGCATCTGGTCCATAGAGAGCCCGGTGTTTTTTAGAAACCCGTCGACCGCCGCCTTGACCGCGGGTTGGTTGTTTTCGTAGGCGACCATCACCCGGGCCAGGGGCCCGACCTCAAAAGGCTCGCCGGCGTAGCGCGGTGCTTTCAGCCAGCTGTACCGGTCGGCCGTACTGAGGCCCGTGAACTTCGGCAATGTCTCCCCGGTGGAGGGATGGCGCGCCGTTGCCCCGTCGTACCAACTGTGCTTGACGTGCTCGGAGATGCTGGCAGTGTTGAGGGGCGCTGCCGCCCCGCGTTTGAGAATCACCCCCTGGGGGAAATAAAGGCTCCCCGGTTCGGCCTCCGACTGGGGGAACTCGCCAAAGGCCAGGTAGTTGTCGCTTCCGCCCAACCCGGACCACTCCGGGTAGGCCTGGGCCAGGAGCACCGCGTCCGGGACGTAGACCGTGTCGATGAACTTCCGGGTTTCCTGCAGCAGGCTGCGGAACTCGGCGATCCGGCCGGAGTTGACCTCGTCTCGGCAGGTCACCCCGCCGACCTTGAGGCTTTGCGGGTGGGGGTTCTTGCCGCCGAATATGGCGTGCATGCGTCCGGCCTTGACCTGCAGCTTCAGGGCCTCCAGGTAATGGGCGGCCAGCAGCAGGTTCTCCTCCGGGGAGAGCAGATAGGCCTCGTGGGGCCAGTAGGCGCCGGCGAAAATGCCGAGCTGGCCGCCGGCCACGAAGTTCTGCAGCCGGCTCTGGACGGCGGTGAAATCGATGACCGGAGCATTGGGGGAGACCTTTTTGGAAAGACCGGCCGTCTGGGCCGGATCGGCCTTCAGCGCGGCGGTGATGTCGATCCAGTCCAGCGCGTGCAGGTGGTAGAAGTGCACGATGTGGTCGTGGAGGAACTGCGCCCCCATCTGCAGGTTGCGCACGGTGCGGGCGTTGGCCGGCACGGTGAGCCCCAGGGCGTTTTCGACGCAGCGCACCGAAGAGGAGCCGTGCACGTAGGTGCAGACCCCGCACAGGCGCTGGGTGAAGAGCCATGCGTCCTCGGGGTTGCGGTCCTTGAGAATGGTCTCGATCCCCCGGAA
>CAZLSV010000042.1:1550-5119 GCA_964562235.1 uncultured Desulfatibacillum sp. | reverse complement strand
GGTGCGTCGCCTTTCGGCCCGGCCGCCCCGGCGGACGACCTTCGTGGTGTTGACGGCGGGGCACTTCGAAAACCTGGCCGGGATGCGCCACCTCGTGCCGCTGCTCCAGGCGGCGGCCACCTGACCGTTTTGGATTTCGACCTCGATGCGCAGGTGCCCCTCGATGCGGGTGACCGGGTCTATCACCACCCGGCCGCTGCCCGTGGCGGGGGGCTTTGCCGGCGGCGGGTTGGTCCCCGGGGGCGTGGCCGGCGGCGGGTTGGTGCCGGGCGGTTTCTGTTTGGGCGGTTTCTCTTTGGGCGTCTTGTTTTTGGAGCGCTCGGAATCTTTTTGTTTAGGCATATAAAATCCTTTCCGGATGAATTCTGGCTATGTTGTAATGGCTTTTTCAGGTGGAATCCTCTCCGGTATTCCACCTCCACTCCCAGTCACCTCAGGATTTCTGGTAAAACGGCGTCATGGTGTCCCAGAAATCCGGCTCGCTGCACCCGATGCAGGGGTGCCCGGCCTGCATCGGGAAGCTGGCCCCGTCGTTGAACTTGATGGAAGGGCAATTGTTGTGCGTCTTTTTTCCTTTGCAGCCCCCCTCGAACAGGCAGCGGGACTTCTCCTCCCGGTAGGGGCACTGGCCGTGGACTTCCTTTGCATAGGCGAATTTCGGCCGGCCGTCGTCGTCCAGCTCCGGCAGCTTGCCGGCCAGGAGATAAGTGGCCAGGGTACCGACGAAATTTACCGGGTTCGGCGCGCACCCGGGCAGATTGACCACGGGCACGGTCAGGCCGGCGCCCAGGGCGCCTTCGACACCCATGGCGCCGGTGGGGTTGGGCCAGGCCGCCGGAAGTCCGCCGTATGAGGCGCAGTTGCCTAAAGCGATGATCGCCTTGGCCTTGGGGCAGATCTCCTCGGCGATGCTCAGCATGGTTCGGCCGCCGATCATCCCGTAAACACCGCCGTCGGCGGTGGGGATGGCCCCCTCCACCACGCAGAAAAACTGCCCGCGGTTCTTTTCCGCCGCGGAGGTCAGAATGCCGTCCACCGTGGACCCGGCCGCCGCCATGAGCGTTTCGTGGTAATCGAGCGAGATGGTGTCGAAGATCAGATCGGCAAAACCCGGGCTGGAGGTTCTCAAGACAGCCTCGGTGCAGCCGGTGCACTCGGCGAAGTGCAGCCACAGGACCGACGGCCTGGGGCCGGCCGCAAAGGCTTCGAAAATCCTGGGGCCGAACACCGGCTCCAGACCAAGGGCCCCGGCCACCACACCGCAGAATTTCAGGAAGCTGCGCCGGGTAATTCTCTGCTCGCCCGGATAATGATTCGATTTTTCTTGTGGTTCCATTGTGCTCTCCTTTCAAATCAGGGATATGCCATATGTAAACGGCCCCCTGCCCTCGCGCGTGCCGAAGCGGCTGTCCGCTTTCGCGCGCACGATGGCTGCATTGCTGCAAGCCGGCCGTGACCCGTCGTCGGCCTGAAACTCAGGGCAGCGGATCGAGGAACGCCAACTCGCTCAGTTCACTGAGAACTTGGGGAAAAAACGGAAATAAAAGGGTTCTGCCGGGAAATGATAAGCGGCCATGGTGTACACCTCCGGAATCGAATGGGTGGAGGAAAGACCTCCGTTCCATTCCGAAGGTTTTCCTCATCGAAGCCTGCGAGGTTAGCTGAAGGGATAGGGCCGATAAGGTTGCCCCTCGCCGGTTGGCGATTCGCCCCAGGAAATTGGGTCCCCCGCTCTCTACACATGTCGAGATTAGGCTGGGCGATAACGTAGCTCGCCTGTATGGTATCTGTCAAGCGATTTGACAGAAAAACTATAAAACATTTTATTTCAGATAGTTGCGTTCGAAATCGATAGGCCAGCTGGATAGGAATGGCTTGTTAGCGCCAGCGGGTTTGAAGATTCCCCGCAGCAAGCTGCGGGGAATAATCTCGCTATTGCGGTTCAATTGAGCCTGTGCGGTCGACAAGGCTTCGAAGCTTTAAATAGACTCCGGCATTCCAGAGACTCACCCAAGGATTATCGTCTGCGAAGTCGAAAGGCCGATAAAATTACTCCTGCCAGGATGAGGTAAAAAATCCCAACCGAAAACCATTTGGAATTTTCAGAGGCGACAGCAGTCAGAAAGCACCCGCCTCCCCCACCCCCTCCGCCTCCGGAGGCCGGCGGGGCAGCTGCTACGGACACCTGGGCCGTGTAGACATCGGCCCGGCACCCGTATCTGTCGGTGACCCGGAGCACCACGTTACCGGCGAATACGGCAGGATAGGTGGTGGTGCACACGGCGTCGGTGCAGTCGGTGAGACCGTCGCCGTTGAAGTCCCATTCGTAGGTGTAGGGCGCCGTCCCGCCGGTGACACTGCTCGTGAAGGTCACCGGCTCGTTGGTCACGGGCGCGGCCGGACTGAAGGTGAAGCTGGCGGGAATGGGCGCGCAGGCCGCCCAGCCGTCGGCGATGACAAGGGTCGAGGCGCACCCGCCGGCGGAGGTAACCGTCAGCACCACCGCTCCGTTGTAAGCCGCCGGGTAAGTGGCGGAGCAGACGGCGTCGGTGCAGTCGGCGATTCCGTCGCCGTTGAAGTCCCAGGCATAGGTGTAAGGCTGGGTCCCGCCGGAGACGGTGCTCGAGAAGGTGATCAACTGGTTGGCGGATCCCGGAAAGGGCACGGCCGTGAAATCGACCTGCGGACGGACGCAGCCCCCACCCAGCGAGGCGTAGGCAGCGGCCGCATCGACGAGCCCGTTACCGTAAACGTTGTCCGGCCCGACGGCACCCAGATCGGCCGCTGACCCGGTCAGGGCCGATTTGAGCTGGGCCAGGGTCGCATTCGGAAAACCGCTCCGCAGCAAGGCCAGAATGCCGCTGGCGTGCGGCGCTGAAAAGGAGGTCCCGGTGGCGCTGACGTAGAAGGGGAGACCGCCGAAGGAGAGATCCGAGGTCCTGATGGTGTCCCCGGGGGCCACCACGTCCGGGTAGACCCTGGCGTCGCAGGCCGACGGCCCGCGGGCGCTCGTGGGGTCGATCACATTCAAGTCGTCGACGGCACCGACGGCGATGGCGCCCACATTGTTTGCGGGGCTGATGCTGGTCGCCCCGCCCGGCCCCGTGTTGCCGGCCGCGAAGACAACCGCGATCCCGGCGGCATTGAGCGCGTCGATGTCGGGCTGAAACGCGTTTTCACAAATCCCCGGCAGGTTTTGAAACCCCCACGAGGCGTTCACAACGTCCGGCGCGTCGTCCGTGACCGGGTTCCCGTCCGGGTCGAGAAACCACTGGAACACCTGGTGGATGACGCTGTCGAAGGTGTTGCCGGCGTCGTCGAACATCCTGGCCGCGATCCACTTGGCTCCCGGCGCCGCCCCAATGGTCGTCCCGCCGGCCCCGCCGCCCACCATGATGCCCAGAACCGCGGTCCCATGCCCGTCGCTGTCGTGCGGGAACGTGTACTGGCCGAAGGGATCGAACCAGCTGTTGGTCCCCCCGCGCCAGGCGCCGGCCAGGTCGGGGTGGTTGACGTCCGCGCCGGTGTCCATGACGCTGTCCGATGTCGCGACGTCAGCGTCCGCGGGC
>CAZLSV010000042.1:0-1540 GCA_964562235.1 uncultured Desulfatibacillum sp. | reverse complement strand
CCATGACGGCGACGACCGCGCCCTGCCCGAAATCGCCCTGGACCCAGAGGTCGTTGGCGTTGATCGTGGCGATGTTCACCTCGGGCGGCGGAAAGCTCTGCAGCAGGATTTCCGCGGCCGTGATTTTCCGGTCGATCTTCAGGCTAAGCACGTCCGGGTGGGTCGCCAGCTCCTGGATCACCCGGGCAGGTGCCTTGACCGCCAGGCTGTTGATCATCCAGAGCGCCCGGGCGCCCCTGACCCCTCGACTCTGCAACAGCGATTTCACTCCCCGCTGGTCGCTTTCGGCCGCGGCCTTCATATCTCTTGCCATCAGCGCCCGGCGCTGCGGCCGGGGCATGCTCCGCAGCGACTGGAGATCGGGCCGCCGGTTAAATTCAACAATCACCCGGAACTCCTCCTCGGGCGTTGCGGCCGACCGCAGCGCCTCCTGGAGGGCCGGTTCCTTCAGTGCCGCCTGCAGTTGTCCGGCGGTGCCGGCCAGAATCAGAATTGCAAGAACACAACCGAGGCGGCGGCCAAAAGCCGAGTTGAATCGATTCGATCTCATGTTAATCGTCTCGAAATAGTTTGGACTGAGCGCAACCCCCTCACACTAACCCTCTCCCCCGGTTCCGGGGGCGAAGGCAGGGTGAGGGGATGTCCGTGTCGATATAAATATTCACTCTTAATAACTATGGCCCATGAATGAGACCATGCGCAGTTATTCGCGTGGCCGGTGCCTGGGTCGATGGCTTGTTTGCCGGCCGCCGCACACGATCAAAGCTTGTTTTCGGGTGACCTCGAATCATCGAGATGGGTAAGAATGTTTCCGAATACCTCCTCCAGGACCGTCCGCAACGGGACACTGCCGCTGAAGACCGTGTCCTGGGCGTATGAGAGCTCTTCGGCGATCTCCCAGGCGATCGTGCCGTCCTGGGTGTTCCAGATCTGGAACACCATTCTAAGGTCGGCCTTCCGGGTTTCAAGGATGCGCAGTCCGAGGAATTGAAACCGGTCCCGGTTGGCCTGGTTGAATCCGGCCAGCTTGATCTGAGCGACGTACTTGGCCCCGGTCAGCTCCCCGACCTTTCTCAGCATGTCTTTTTTGAAGAGACCGGTGTCGCGGTAGTCAATGTACATCTCCTTGTACTGTTCGGCAAGGCCGGCCCGGTTGATGGCGCTGAGCGTTTCGGCCAGGGCGATGCAGTGTATGTCCGGCCGCTTCTCCTTTAAAATCTCAACGGCGATGAGCGCCAGGCCCTGCTTTTCCTCCTCCTGCCCGGTTACCGTCGAGGGGGTGATGAAGGCCAGGCTGTTTTTGGAAAGCTCCCCCTTGCCCAGGGAAAAATCCTGGTGTTTGTCCGTGAATTGCTTCTGGGGTACGAAACAGCCGGTAGCCATGGAGGCTGCCAATATCAGCGTTGCGCATACTTTTCCGTAGGATTTCATGGCATTTTCTCCCCAATTGCAAACCGTTTCAGTCCGTTAAGTTACCTGTCGCATAGTTAGTGTCCATCCAGAAATGGTGGATTTCGGTTCAGGCCAAGGCCGCAGCGAT
>CAZLSV010000041.1:13783-46759 GCA_964562235.1 uncultured Desulfatibacillum sp. | reverse complement strand
CACGAACGAGGAGATCGGCCGGCCCTTCGGGATGAGCTCTTCGGCGGTAAGCCACTGTGTGCGGGCGAGGCGCAGTGCACCAAAAGCCAACGACCGGCTGCGGGAAAAGTACGCCCTATTTAATTCATAGTGCAAGGTTTGACCCCATTTGTTTTTCTTGACAATGAGCAAAAATCATAATACGGTAATACCATACTATGGAGCTGGTGGCGCCAGATAGGGTCTGTACACACGGCAGGCAAAACGTTGTCCAAAAATTTCATTTAAATACGGCAGGATAAACACTTTTCATGAATGCATCCATGCGTATTTCCGCGCAGGCGGCGCCGATCAGGCAGCAGACACTGTCCAAGCTTCGCCAAGCCATTCTCGAGGGGCGTTTTCAACCGAATGAACGGCTCTACGAACAGAAGCTTTGCGAGCTCATCGGGGTGAGCCGAACATCCATAAGGGAGTCGTTGCGGCAGCTGGAGACAGAGGGGCTGATACGCATCGTCCCCAACAAGGGGCCCGTCGTCGCGCAGCTGACCCCGCAGGATGCCGTGGATATCTATCAGGTCAGGGAGCACCTGGAAGGGCTGGCGGCCAGCCTCTTTGCGCAAAGAGCGGACGCGGCCACGGTCGAGGCGCTGGAAGATTCGGTCAATAAACTAGAGGAGAGTCTGCAGCGCAACGATGCCCGCGAATATTTGAAAACCAAGCATGAGTTCTACAGCGTGTTGCTGAAGGGCTGCGGCAACGAAGTGGTTTGCGGCCTGCTGAACTCGCTTCTGGCCCGGATCACCATTCTGAGGGCGACATCGTTAAGCCACCCGAACCGGCCCCGGCAGAGCCTTGGCGAAATCAAAGAAATAGTGGCGGCCATCAAAAAACGGGATTCGGAAGGCGCATTCAGGGCCAGCCGCGAGCACATACGCAATGCAGCCGTTCTGGCCCTGCAGAAGTTGGGCCGGAATGAAAAACCGCAAAATTCAACCAAAGAGGAGGAGTGAGGTGACGACGACAAAGGAGCTGTACGAAACCGGTCTGGGGATCCGCCGCGAGGTGTTGGGGGCGGAGTATGTGGACAAGTCGATTTCAACCGCCGATGATTTCAACCGCCCCCTGCAGGAGCTGGTGACCCAATACTGCTGGGGGGCGGTCTGGGGCAGGCCCGGGCTGAACCGCAAGACGAGAAGCATGCTCAACCTGGCCATGCTGACCGCCCTGAATCGGCCCCACGAAGTGAAGCTGCACCTGAGAGGGGCCCTCAACAACGGCTGCAGCCGGGAGGAAATCATGGAGGTGCTGCTTCAGGCGGCCATCTACTGCGGGGTGCCGGCAGCGATCGACAGCTTCCGCCTGGCTCGGGAAGTTTTCAACGAGACCAAATAAGAGGAGCATTCATGGAAGCGCCCAAGAGAATCGGTTTCGTGGGGTTGGGAAAAATGGGATACCCCATGGCGGGCCGCCTGGCCGAGGCCGGCTTCACGCTCACGGTCTTTGACGTTGACCGGGGCGTTCAGGCGAAATTCGCAGCTGAAAAAAAAGCCTCGGCCGTCAACAACCCCGCAGCGGTCGGATTGAACAGCGAGCTGGTCATCACCATGCTGCCCGACAGCAAGGCGGTTCGGGCGGTTATCCTCGGATCGGGCGGCGAAAGCGGTGTTGCGGGGTCCATGGCGCCCGGATCCATATTGGTTGATATGAGCTCCTCCGCGCCGCTGGTGACCCAGGAGCTGGGGAAGCTGCTGGCGGAAAGAGATGTCCGAATGATGGACGCGCCGGTTTCGGGGGGGGTGCCGAAGGCCTGCGACGGCACGCTCGCCATCATCGCCGGGGGCGACAAGGAGGTGCTCGAGGTCTGCCGGCCGGTGTTGGAAGCAATGGGCAATCGCATCTTTTTCAGCGGGCCGCTGGGTTCCGGGCATGCGGTGAAAGCCCTGAACAACATGCTTTCGGCGGCCGGGCTGATCGCGGCAACGGAGATGTTGCTGGTCGGAAGACGTTTCGGGGTGGACCCCAAAGTGATGAACGAAATTCTGAATGCATCAACCGGGCGCAACAACAGCACGGAGAACAAGGTGGAAAGGTACATCCTTTCAAGATCGTTTTCCTCCGGCTTTTCACTGGATCTGATGGTCAAGGATCTGAACACCGCGATGGATCTGTCCCGGGAGCTGGAGGTTCCGACTTTTTTGAGCAGCTGCTGCCGCGATCTCTGTGCCGCCGCCCGGCAGTCCTTGGGAAAGGGATTGGACCACACGGATGTGGTTCGTTGGTTCGAACAATTGGCTCAGACCCGTTTGGGTGAGTAAAGAGCTGCAATTCTCAACAAGGAGGGAGCATGACCCAGAGACCACAATCGAAGTTGTCGCCGAAGCGTTTCATCACGGTGTTGGCTGTTCTCACGATCTCTCTTTCGGTGGCCTGCGCCACGGCCGATGCCCAGGTCAAGGCGGGCTGGCCCAAATCCGTGACCATCGGTGCAGCGCCGCTGGGCGGCACTTACTTCATCTGGGCCGGCGGTTTTGCGAAACTGTTGAATGACAAGATGGGGATTCCGGGCAACGTGGAATCGACCGGCGGGCCGGTTCACAACACCCAATTGCTGCAGGGTCAAAAACTCGATTTTGGAATGCTTACCTCCGGGCCGGCCTACGAAGGCTTCAGCGGGGATCCCAACGGGTGGTCCAAGGGCAAGAAGCACCCGGACATCCGCGCGATTTTTCCGATGTACGTAACTTATTTTCAGATGTACTCCCTGAAAAGCACCGGCATCAAGAGCATCCTGGATTTCAACGGAAAGAGCGTGGGGGTGGGACCGATCGGCGGCACCACGGGGACTTACTGGCCGAAGATTATCGAAGCGGCCGGCCTGAAGCCCAAGCGCATCGTGAACGCCAGCTCCTCGGATTTGAATTCCCAAATCAGGGACGGCATGCTCGATGCGAACGGCTCGGCATTGGGGCTTCCCTGGGTCACCATCACCGAGATCGAAACCACCCACGACGTGTACGTTTACGGCGTGCCGGAAGACACCGCCAGGAAAATCGCCGAAAAAGACCCGTCGTTTGCCGTGGATTCGATCCCCAAGGGCACTTACAAGAGCAACCCGGACAAGGACATTCCCACGCTGAGCATGTGGAATTTCATGGCCGTTCACAAGGACGCCCCTGAGGATTTCGTCTACGAAGTCGTCAAGGCGACCTTCGCTAATACGGACATTCTCATCGCCGCTCACAAATCGGCCAGAGAGGTCAAGCCGGAGGCCATCGCCAACTGCCCGATCCCGCTGCACCCCGGCGCTGTCAAGTACTACAAGGAGAAGGGGATTGCGATTCCGGACAAACTGATTGCAAAATGAGAGCAGGCTTCCGCGCGCGGGAGTTTCGAGTATCGCCGGGCGCTGATTTATTAATCGTCTTGAAATAATATAGACTGACAGCGACCCCCTCTCCCTAACCATTTCCCCTTGCTCCGGGGGAGCGGGAGCGGTGAGGGGGCGCCGGCGCCCCGGCCGACAGGCAGCCCTCAATAATGAGAAGGATGCTGAATGACCAAGACCGGAGCGGCCCAGATGGGGTTGTTTTCATGCCTGGCATAGATGGCCTTGCGCGCGTTTAAAGAGGCGTATTCCAGGGAGGGGTTCTCGGCCGTCAGAAGCTCCTTGTAAAATTCCTGCGTATACTTGAAGGCCATGTCGTCTTCGATATCCCACCGGAAGCCCACAATCGCCGGGATGTATTGACTGGCCATCGCGAAGACGAACCCGACTTCCGAGCTGTGGCAACTGCTGAGAAATGTAAACCGGGTGTTGGCTTTTCTCAGCCAATTGCTAAGCAGATCCAGCCTCACTTTTTTGATCGTTCCGCCGGGTCCCGGGAAAAAAACGTGGCCGCTCTGAGTTCTTTGATCAAAATAGGAATGGCCCGCGTAGTGAACCACATGCCAGCTTTGTCCCCCTTCCAGCGTTTTCCGCACCCGCTCTTGCATGGACTCCCGCTGCGTTGTCCCGCGAATCAATTCTATCTCCCCCAGGGGGGCCCGGCCCTCCGATCTGAGTTGACACAAATAATCGAACAGGAATACGCACTCTTCGGTCACCATTTCCAATTCACACAGGTGTATTTCAGATCCGTCAAGCGTTACGGTTCCATCCGTAAGGGATTCGATGATCAGGACGTTGACGGGGCGTCCTCTCATTTCGGTGTCCTCTTTATGGAAGAGGGGATGCCGACATGCCGCGCGCGTTTGAATCGTGCGGTATATCGGAGCATGAAGCATCCAGTAATCATCTCTTTCGATTTCATGGCGGCCGAAGATCGACTCGAGGGCCACCGCATTCAGCTTCTCCTCCACCAGGAAACGAATACGGGTGTTCTGCAATCCACCGACTTTGTCTATCAAGCTCACCAGTTCGCCGTAAAATTTGGCGTCGTTTAGAAAAATTCGCATGAGTGATTCGCCGATTTTTTTCAGCCTTTCCTGCCACTTCTCGCCGTCGCTTCGGTCCACCTCCTGGGCCACATTCATCGAAAGCTTCAGCATTTCGCTGCCTTTGATTTGCAGCACCCGTTTTTCGATCCAGACACCCAGATTGATCCCCTTTAGATCCGCGACCACCTCGTTTTTGTTCAGGTCGATATAAAGGTCCACATCCAGCCGTTTGGCCTCTTCCACGGGATTAACGGCCAACATTTTTCGGACCCGTTTGCCGAACGCGATCTCCCAGGAAGGCTCAATGATGACGGCCTCGCAATGTGGAAGCTCGGCAACCGCCGCGCGAGCCTCGGCGTCGGATGGAAACACCAACTGGATGATCGGAGTCCGACTGGGCCTGGCGTCGATCCATTTGGAAAGACCGACCCCCCGGTTTTCGGCCTCTTCGATCGGCGTCTTGCGGTCCCGGGGCAGATGTTGGTGAATGACGATGAGGTCGTAGGCCCTGTTTTTTATTTTTTCTTTGGCCATTTTTTCGTCGACCACATGGTCGATCACCACCTCTCCCAGCACTTCTTCAAGAACCTCCTTCACCTGGTCCATTTGATAGAAGTCCGCAATGGCAAGCAATATGCGTCCCATTATGTCAAAGCCTCCCCCTTGGCGGCCGGCAAGCGGATATCGAACAGCTGCTCGTATCCCCGGCCGTGATGGTGGTGCATGGTGCCGCTGTTGTTCCTGACGAATTGCTCTATCACCGGGCGGCTCAGCGCCATCTGGGCCAAAGTATCGGCGACCCCCGCGGCCATCGTCACTTGCGGGTGCTCCGCCGCCGACCCGGGCGAGAACCCCTTGATCCGGGTGATCACCCAGTCCTCGGCGCTGGAGACATTCATCTGAATGGTTTCCTGCGGCGGGAGGTGCCTCAGGAAATAGGAAAGGATGCTTTCAAAGCAGAAGTTCAACTGAAAGAGGTCTCCTTTGAGATAGGGAAGCGACTTGCTGAACTGAAACACAATCTTCTCGGCTTCGGGTAAAGGGAAGGTGGATTTGATGCTGTCGGCGATCTCCGACATGCTGAAGAGCACCTCGTTGTAGGGCAAAACGCCTTTGGCCCGATCATAAAGCGCCAGCCGGTTGTAGGTTATTTCTATCTTCTTCAGCTGGCGCTGGACTTTGTCAAGCGTGTCTATCGCCGCGGGCTCGGTGTTCCGGTTTTTCAACGACTGCAGCCAGCCGAATGCCAGTGAAAGCGGCGTCTGGGTCTGAACGGCGATTTCATGGTACATCGTTCCCAGATACTCCAGTTCGGCCACGCGCATGTACAGGGATCGATCCGTGCAGGTCACCACCTTCCCGCCGAACTGCCAGGGCATGGTGGAGGCCGACAAGAGCACCGGGTAGGTTTTTCCGTTCTTGCGCTTCAGGCGGACTTCCATTTTGCTGACGGCGGGAGAATCGCTGATGGTTCTGGATGCCTCCGGCTCCACGATGATGTCCCGGAGCCTGATCTTCCCCATTTCTTCTTTCGTGTACCCCAGCTGCAGGAGGGCCTCATTGTTTGGATTTTCGAGTTCGCCCCGGGCGTTGGCGATGAACACGACATCGGAGGCGCTGTCCAGGGTGGTCGCAAGAAAATGCCGGGCCCATATCCGGTCCAGCAAGCGGCCGACCTCCTCCACCAGGGCTGCCAGTTCATTGATCTCCTCGGGGGAAAACCCGTTTTTGTTTGAATCTTCGATGTTCAGCAGCCATCGAACCTTTTCGTCGATTACGATCGGCATGCAGAATTCGGACATCATGCCGGGGACCGAGGCCAGGTAGACATCCCGGAATTTCGTGTCACTCGGTTTGTCCTGAATCAGGACCTGGCTCCGGGTTGCGTGCACGTAGCCCAGAACACCGGCCGTCAACGGCTGGGTGAAAGGCTCCCGCAACGGAGTGGCTTTTCCCAGGTTGCGCTGGTGCAGCAGTTGAAATTTTTCTTCTTTTTCATCGATCATGTACAGCGCAATGTGCTCCCACACGTGTCCTTTACCGAGCCCTTCCACGACCACCTTCGCCACCTGATCGACTTCAGCGCAATTTTCAACGATTTCACGAAGCAGTTTCAGGCGGAAGTTCTCCGCGCTTTTTTGCTCGGACTGGATGGCCGCCATCACCACTTTTTCCAGCGGCAAGCTGCCGAGCGTGCGCGCGTGGTCTTCGCCGTAAGCCGTTTTCTTTTTGCTCATCAGGGAAATCGATGCCAGCAATTTCCGGTCCTGAACGACGAAATGGCTCAGCGCGCTCTTGAAGCCCTCCTGGAGGATCCACCGATACTCCGGCAAATCCCTTAGCATCCGCTTTTGAGGCTGGTTCAAGAACGCCTCGTAATCCTCGGTGACGACCGTTTTCGCGGACCCAACCGAACTCGCCAGCATCCGAAACTCTTCCCGCAGCGGCTGGGAGATCTCCCACCACCGAACGTAGGATTCCATCTCGCCGTTCGGGTAGAGGAAAAAGAATTTCCTCAAGTGGGTCATGCTTTCGCTGAAACGCGTGATGATGAAGAAATCAAACGGCAGAAGGTCTTTTACCTCCAGGGCCGTGGCCGCCATCATCAGCGTCGTTTGATCGCTGAGCATCCGGTTGCCGGAAAGCGTCTTTCCGGCGTGGGGTTTTTTCACTTCGACCTTCTTTCGGGCTTCCGCGTTGTCCGTGATGTAGTTGTGGATCTTCTCCGCGGCCCGGTCGACGGTCAGATCCCGGATGATGGACAGGCTGCCGACAATCTTGCCATCCAGGTCTTTTAGCGGCGTGGCGGCGATCATTACCGGAATCCGCTTCCGATCGCTCAGGCGGCAGAGCTCGAGCGGGTAGACGTTGCTCAACTTTTTTTCCTTACGGTCTTTGAGGTTCTTCATCACGATCTTCCGGTTTTGCGCATCCGGAAGAATGCTCTTGACGTTCAGGCCCGCGAAGGTCTTGATCCCCAAAATTTTCAAGCAGACCCTGTTCATGTAGGTAAAATTCCCGTTCAACCCGAGCTTGGCTACGCCCCAGGGAAGTTCACCAAACAACTCTTTTTCCATGCGCTCCACCTCGGTGAGGTCGACCGCGCACAAGAAACCGCCCGGGCGCTGGGCGCGCAGCGCCATGGGGGCCAGCTCCACGCCGATGGGTTTCGTCTCGCCCTTAAGGGGAATGAGTTGCATTCGGACCAATCGGCGCGCGTCGACCGGCTTTTTTTGAAGCACCCGGCAGACAAGCTTTTGACCTTCCGCATCCAGAAATGCGCTCAGCGGTTTTCCGATCGTGGACGCATTGCCGAAAAACGCGTCCATCTTGGGGTTGGTCGAGACGATCGTGCCCCGGGCATCAAACAGGCAAAATCCGCGCTTCCCGAATTTGACGATTTTTTCATATACTCCGGCGCTCTCGCACAAGGCAGCCGTCACGATCGGCATCAAACCCCGCCGCACGGCCGGCATGATTTCCCGGGTCTGCGCCGGGTCCGTCGGCCCCGATGGGCGAAGGGCCTCCTCGACGGCATCCTCCAGGCATTGCATTTCAAGGAAAAGATCCTCGCAGGAGAAAAGCGCGCTGCGCATTCGCCGGATCAGGGGGTCCAGCGCTTCGGCCGAAGGGCGCGCTCTTTTGGAGGACATTTGCTTCAAGAGAACGGAGAGAAGGTCATTCCCCAGCCGTTGCTCCTTGCGCAGCTGGTCTATTTTGGGCTTTCCATCGGCGCCCCACGACGCCCTCAGGCGCTGCACCTGTGCGCCCTGAATTTTTTTCCGCAGCCGGCTCAGCGATGCTGCCGTGTTCGGAACGAGGGGGGACTTCTTCGCTCTTGCCGCCATGGCATGGCCTCCTTTTGCCGGTCTCACCGCCGGCCGCCGCTACGTGAGATGCGGGATTTGCATATAATTATTTAGGGTTGCATATTTATACAGACACGGACACCCCCTCACCCTAACCCTCTCCCCCAGGCTTGGGGGAGAGGGTTAGGGTGAGGGGGGCGCTCTGTGTCTATACTATTTCGAGACGATTCATAACCGCAGGAGTAATACCCCTTGCCCGGGCCATCCCGCCCTCGCGGGCCGTCTCAGCGCTTCCTGCGGAGCACGAACTTTATGCCGCATTGCGTGGCGACTTCCGCGCCCAACAGCCCGGCGATGCCGACGTTGCCCTTGCCGTCGATCTGGGCGTGCACCTCGACTTCCTCCAGGGCCAGCCCGCCGACATCGTGGGGGGAGGCCGTGATGATCTTGTCCAGGCTTTCAAGAAAGCCGCGCATGTTGTCCTGAATCGTGCTGAGCGCGGTCCTGACGCCGCTGGCCCTCATTTTCTCGACCGCTTCGTGGACCCCCCTCCGGGCAGCGCCGGCCGGTGCGCTGACCGGAACATCGGTCGTGAAAATGAAGAGGTATTCCTTTTCTTCAGGCATCTCTTCCTCCGCTAGTATTTTTTCCGGGCCGTGCGCTATACGCGGCCGGCCTGGTGGGCCCTGAGCATCGGCAGCCACCGGTGCTCTTTCGCAAAATCCAGCTTGGCGTAGTGTTTTGAAAGAGGCGCCTGCGGCGGCTGCAGGTAGATCGAGACCCCGCCGCAGTGTTGAACGCCGGGGCCGGCATGCGCTTCGGCGACGACAAAACGCCCGGATCCCGGCTGCAGTGCGCTGCGGACCTCACGCGCCGCGGTGCGGACCGCCCGGCAGGAGCTCTTTTTTTCGAGCATCCGGCAAAAGTCTGAAATGTCCCAGAGCGTGCCGTGGCGGAACCGGACCGACTCGAGCTGGGTGTTGAAAACCTCGGTCGAAGCCTGGGGCGCGTGGGCGATCAAGGCCTCGGCCAGTTTGTCCAATGCGCGCGTCGGCGCATCGATTTCGGCCAGATCCAGGGCCGATTGCGTCACGGGGCCGGGCGTCCGGCCGTCGATGCAGGATTGGATATACGCCGTGACCATGTGCGCGGCGATATCCGCGGTGGGTTTATGGGGAGATGCCGTCAGTCTTTTCAGCACCTGCGCGTAGGGCCAGCCGGCGGCCGGCACATTTTCCTCCGATGCCACCACATAACGGACGTACTTCTTGACCTGGTAGGCCACTTCCAGGTTGCTCATCAAGCAGGCATCCATCCCCAATATGTCCAGGGGCCTTCCCGCGATGCGGCTCACCTGCCTCAAAACCCGCCCCAACTCGACGGTGTCCAGGGAATGTCCGCTGCCATCGTCGAAACAGATGGCTCTCTTGGCGGGTTTCGGTGTGGAGAGGGCGTTGATCGCCGGCCTGAAAAAGGGCGTGGGCCCCTTGCCGGCCGGGGGTCGGGCGGCTTGCCTGTCAGCGGGGGCGCGAGGGGGGGCGGGAGCGGCCGCGCGGGAGCCCCTCGCGGGCTCCCACCCGCTTCCATGGCTCCACAGAATCAGGGCATAGCGTTCGGCCGGATAGTTCCGGAGCGCCCATCTCGCAAAGGAGGTCAATACCCTTGGATCGGCGGAGTCCGTTTCGCCCAGATGAACGCGAAGCTCCTGCACGCCGCCGCGCCCGATTCGGTACCGGTCGGTGCCGCGGCCGCCGTGATGATCAAATTCGACCAGCACGTTGACATCCGCCGTGGATCCGATGGCTTTCATTTCCGCCACGTCGGCTTCACCGGCGATCGAGAGATCATTGTCGCCGGCCATGTAAACCATGAACGTCCATTTGGCGCTGGCGTGCATCATTTCCCCTGTTGCGGCTGCGGCGGCGAAACAGGTTCCACGGGAACCGATGGCGGGCGGGGCGGGCACCCCGCCGCGCCTCCGCGGGAGATGCGGGAGTTGGACTTACTTGGCCGCCGGATTCATCCTGCCGCGGCAAACAAAGGCTGCCCTGGCGTCCTCCTGGAAACAGGTTGCGCGGCGTCTACCGAATTCTGGACCTGCGCACGGTGGCCTCGCCTTCCAGCTGAGGTATTTGCGAGTAGTGGCCCTGTTTCAAATCCGAAATCACTTTTTTCAGCACCGCCAAACGCGAGAGCTTGTTTTTGCATTTCCGCATTTCCCAGCAGAAATAGTAGGTAAAGGCGCCGTGCCAGGAGGTCCCGATCTTTGCGTCCGCACTGGTCTGGTCCGACCGGCAACCGGCCCACAGGATGTGATGGACCAACCCTTTTTCCAGCATGCTCTCATACAAGCCGCGCGATTTGCGGCCATCCACCTTCAGGAACGCCTCGACCGAGGGGGGCGGCAGATACCGGGGTCTGCGATCCAAAAGCATGTCGATCGATTTGAGACCGGTTCCGCTGTGGCAGGTGTCCAGATAAACCTCCAGCAGCACATTCTCGGGCAACTGGACAAACAGATCGTGCAGTTCGTCATCCAAAATGATGAAATTCGGGTCCCAGGCGCTCCCCTTCTGGGCCAGGTCATACGGACAAAACGCTTCGTCGGCGCGGTCCGGTTCATCCCCGTTTTTGTCCGGTACCTGAGTGCCGTGGCTTGAAAGGCTGAAAACGAGATAGTTGCGCCGGCCGGCTTTAGCGTCGGCAACCATTGCGCCCAGGTTTTTCATGATGTTCGACTTGGTTGCCTTGGCATCCGTCAGAAGGGTGATGTCGGCAGCGGTGAAGCCCAACAGCTCCTTGTGAAGTTTGGCCATATCGTTCGCATCGTTGACACATCCCTGAAGCGTTGCCGCCGGCAGGTTTTTGAATTTGTTTATTCCGACAAAAAGCGCTCTTCGGTTGCTGGGCATCAAAGGCCTCCTTTCGCGGCAATAATGTTGTCAGGACGGCTGAGTCGTGAAAATCGGGAAAGCCCGACGCGCGGCCGACGGCACTCACTGAACGTGAAAAATTTCAGAAAAAATGGAACTTGCTGAGGAGGTGAGATCCGTGCCGCTCGGCGAAACACTGGTCCGCATCAGGGCCGGTGTAGAGGAAAGAATTCTATACTTCTTTAAAAATAGCTGGAGCGAAAAGGAAAAGTCAAGTGAAATTTTCAGAAGACAAGTGTCCCGGCCATCGTGCCGGCCGATTCCGAAAATCAATCGGCGGCACACTCAGGCCTGCGCGCACAGCTTGCGGAGCATGTGCTCGAACATCCCCACGCCGACGGGAATCAAATCGTCCGGAAAATCGTAGGTCGGACTGTGCAGCGGGTCGTGGCCGGGCCCTGCCCCCAGGCCGAACATGGCCCCCTTGGCAACGGCCGTGAAGCGGCCGAAATCGTCCGACCAGCGGAAGGGCTCGGGCATTTCCCGGACCTCCCGGCCGGTTTCCCGGGCCGCGCCGCGGATCAGCTCCACGGCGGCCGGGTCGTTGACCAGCGCGGTGAAGGGGTCGCGGAAGGAAAAGGAGAGCTCGAGGTTTTCCGGGGCCGCGTGCTCCTCGGCCAGTTGCCGCGCGGCCGCGAGCAGGGCCTGCATCCGTTCGTCGCCGGCGGCGCGCAGGGTCGCCATGACCTCGGCCGCGCCGGGCGTTGTGCCGAAGGCGACCTCCCCCAGCCGGGCGTGGACGACGGTGACCAGGGTGAAGAAGTCGAAGTGTTCGGGCAGGGCGATCAAGTCTTTGATGATCCCGGCCATCGGCAGGGCCGGGCAGCGGGCCTGTTCGGGGTGGGCGGCATGCGAAGTAGTCCCGGTGAGCCCGATCGCCAGGCCGGTGGAGGCGCACGCGAACACCCCCGGCCGCAGGAGCAGCTGCCCGCGGGGGTGGCCGGGGAGGTTGTGCAGGGCGAAGACCCAGTCGGGCCGGATGCGCTCGAACCGGGGGTCTTCGATGACCCGCCGGGCCCCCTCGCCGGTCTCCTCGGAGGGCTGGAACAGGAGCACCACCCGGCCCCGGGAGGGCGGGCGGCGGGCCAGCACCGGCGCCAGGCCGGCCACGATGGCCGCATGGCCGTCATGGCCGCAGGCGTGCGATGCGCCGGTCGTTCGGGAGCAGTGGTCGAAGCGGTTGGTCTCAGCGACCGGTACGGCATCGGTTTCGGCCCGGAAGGCCACGGTGGGGCCGGGCTCCGGGCCTGGGAACACCGCGGCCAGGCCGTGGCCGCCCAGGCCCGTCAGGAGCTCCGCCGGCCGGTGTTCGGAGATGAAGTCGAGCAGCCGTCCGGCGGCGCCGGTTTCGTTTCCGGCCAGCTCCGGGCTCCGGTGCAGATTGCGGCGCAGTTCGATCGCGCGGCCGAGCTCTTCGGGCAGCAGCGTCATGAATGCCTCTCACGTGCAGCGGCCGTTCGTCGCAAAAAGGCCAGGGGACGGCCGGCGACGAACGGCGGAAAAGGGTTTCACCGGGGCCGGTTGCCGCCGACTAAGCGTAACCCAGCAGCCGGGGGATGGCCAAAACGACCCAGGGGGCGTAGGTGACCAGAAGCAGCAGCCCGATCTCAAGGGCCAGGAAGGGCAGGACCGATCGGGTGACGGTCGAAAGCGGCAAGCCCGTGACCCCGCACACCACGAACAGGCATACCCCCAGCGGCGGGGTGAGCAGCCCCACCACGATGTTGAAGACCATGACGAAGCCGAAGTGCAGGGGATGGATCCCCACCCCCTGCGCCACGGCGAGCAGCGTCGGCGCCAGGATGATGATGGCCGCCCCGCCCTCCATGAACATGCCGATGAAGAGCAGAAACAGGTTGACCAGAAGCAGGATCATGTACGGGTTGGTGGTCAGGGAGAGCAGCCCCGCGGCGATGCGATTGGGGATCTGCTCGGCGGTGAGCACCCAGGCGAAGATGTTGGCCATGCCGATGATCAGCAGCAGCACCGCGGTGGTGATCGCGCTTTCGACGAGCACCGCCTTGAGGGCGCGCCAGTCGAGCTCCCGGTAGACCGCCACCCCGAGGAACAGGGCGTAGAACACGGCCACGGCCGCCGCTTCGGTGGGGGTGAAGATCCCCCCCAGGATCCCCCCCAGGATGATCAGGGGGGCGACGAGGGCCGGCCCGGCGGCCTTGAAGTTCGCCCAGAAGTAGCCCAGCGTGAAAGGCTCCTCCACCCGGGGGTAGTTGCGCTTGATGGCCAGGTAGTAGGAGAGACCCATCATGGAAAGGCCGATGAGCAGGCCGGGGATGATCCCCGCGGCAAAAAGGGCTCCGATGGAAAGCCCGGTGGTGACGCCCATGATGACCATGAAGATGGAGGGCGGGATGATGGGGCCCATGGTGCTGGAGGCGGCGGTCAGCGCCGCGGAGAACCCCTTGTCGTACCCGGCCTGGACCATGCCGGGCACCATGACCGTGCCGATGGCCGAGGCGTCGGCCACCGCCGAACCGGAAATGCCGCCGAAGAACATGGAGGCCACGATGTTGGTGTGGGCCAGGCCGCCGCGGATCCGGCCCACCAGCACGTTGGCAAATCCGATCAGGCGGATGGTGGTGCCGCCCCGGTTCATGAGTTCGCCGGCCAGAACGAAGAAGGGCACCGCCATGAGGGGGAAGGAATCGATGCCGGTGAAAATGCGCTGGGCCATGAGGCTCAAGGGCACATCGCCCTGCAACAGCGCCACCAGGGCGGTGATGCCCAGGCAGAAGGCCACGGGGACCCCCAGGCACAGGGAGACCAGAAAGGCGACGAACATGATGGTCATCGTAAAACTCCCGGAGACCTCCCCCGGCGTCAGCCGGGTTTGGTCTCGTCTGCGGGGAACAGTTGCTTGAACAAGCCGGCCGTCAGTTCGAGCACCATGAGCGCGGCCCCCACCGGTATGGCCAGGTAAGGGAAGATCATGGGGACCATCAGCGCCGGGGATTTCTGGGAGGCGTTGAAAAGCGCCAGGTCCCAGCCCTCGCGGGCGATCACGGCCAGAAACCCGATGAGCGCCGCCTGGACCAGGGGGGCGAGCACGCGTCGGGCGGCCGCCGGGAGCCGCTCCATGAGAAACGTGACCCCGATGTGGCGGCCCTTTCGCAGGGCGACGAACGAGCCGAGCATCCCCAGCCAGATCATCAAATAGCGGGAGATCTCCTCGGACCAGGGAAAGGGCACGTAAATCACGAACCGGAAGAAGACCTGCAACAGGACGATCACGGACATGACCGCCCCCAGACCCACCAGAAGCCAGCAGACCGCCCGGCTCAGCGTGTCGGCCAGCCGGTCCAGCGCAGCAGAGAGCTTTCTCATCGAGCGTGTCCCCGCGTGAATGGGCGCATCCAAAAAACAACGGGCGATCCGCTCGACCTCTCGCTGCGAGCTGAAAGGACCGCCCGTTCCAATTCCGTCCGGTTGCCCTTTGGCCCGGGTCGTGGACCCGGGCCAAGCGGCAAGGCTATTTCTTGATCTTGGCGTATTCGGCGTTGGCGTACTTGATGATGTCCTGGACGACCTGATCCGCCTTGGCGCCGACGTCCTTTTCGGCGCCTTCGGCGGCTTTCAGCACTTTGTCGGTCCACTCATCGCCCGCCTTTTTGCGCACGAAGCTCAGGCCGGCCGGCTGCGCCACCTGGCGGAAGCGGTTGAGCTCCTCGGTCGAGGGCTGGTAGACCTGCATCCCCTGGGCCTTGAGCTTTTCAATGCCCTGGATGTTGGCCTCCTGGGAGAAGCCGTTGTGGGTGTGGGCCAGCACCACGGCCGCGTCGGCCACGATCTTGCGCTGCTCCGCGTTCAGCTTGGTCTGAAAAAACTTGTCGTTGATGAAGACAAACAGCGGGTTGTAGAGGTGGCCGTCTAGCACCGTGTACTTCTGCACCTCGTAGAACTTCATGTCGTGGATGAGGACCACCGGGCACTCCATGCCGTCGACCACCTTCTGCTGAAGCGCCATGTAGAGCTCGCCGAAGGCGATGGGGGTGGGGTCCGCGCCCAGGGCCTTGACCATTTCGATGTGCGCGGGGTTCTCCATGGTGCGCACCTTGAGCCCCTTCATGTCGGCGGGGCTTTTCACGACGCGGGTGTCGTTGGTGAAGTGACGGTACCCGTTTTCGGAGATGGCCAGGATGCGCACGCCGGTCTTCTGCAGGAAGGCCTCCGAGAACTGTTTTCCAAAGGGGCCGTCGAAGACCTTCCAGGCGGCGGGCGCGCTGGAAAACAGATACGGAATGTCGAAGACCACCGCCGGATCGAAGAAGCCGGGCACCGGTCCGCTGGACAGGGCGGCCATTTCGATGGTGCCCATGCGCACGCCTTCCAGGGCCTCGCGTTCGTTGCCGAGCTTGGAGGCGTGGAAGGCTTTGACCTCGATCGCCCCCTTGCTCTGGGTTTCCACCAGGTACCGGAAGATGTCCACGGCTTTCACGGTGCGGTTGTCCGGCACGTCCGGACCGGCGTTGGCCACTTTGATCACAACGGCCGCCCCGGCCGAACCGGCGAAGACCAACGCGACACAGACCGCCACCAAACAGCTCACGACTCTTTTCATGCCTTGTGCTCCTCTCTGTTGGGTTGCCTTGAACACCCCTGCGGAATGAAGACGGATGCCGCCGAAGATGAGGTGCCGGTGAAAACGCTTGTTCCAGGAATCCCGGACTATATGGAATTTTGGAATTGGGTGTCAAGAATTATCGACCCGGCGGTTCGTGTTCGCGCGGCCATGGAATCACGGCAACGCCGGAAGCGGCGCGGGCGCGGCCGGGTGCCCGCGCGCGGCCTGCACCGGTCCGGGAGCACGCCTGTGCTTCCGGCCGCGGATGGCCCCGGCGGGTGTTGCCTTTGCGTAAATGATGGTATAATCGACTGAGAGAGGGGCGCTCACGACACATCGCAAGCGGCGGGAAGGTGGGGCGGGGATGATCCGCGTATTTCATCGCAGCGACGGCACCTGGCAGGTGGATTCCTGGGGCAAACCCGGGCTTCCGCCGCGGAACCTGTGGATCGACATGGTCTCTCCCAGCGCGGAGGAGATCGCCCAGGTCCAGACACACCTGTCGATTGAAATTCCCAGCCGGGCCGAGATGCAGGAGATCGAGGCCACCAGCCGGCTCTACCAGGAAAACGGGGCCTACTTCATGACGGCCAACGCCGTCTCAAGCCCCGAGCACGACAGCATGGAGTCCTCGGCCGTCACCTACATCCTCTCCGAGGCCTTCCTCGTGACGGTCCGGTATCTGAACCCCCGGCCGTTCGATCTCTTCGCCGCCAGGATCCAGAAACCCGGCAGCGCCTGCTCCTCCAGCACGGACCTGATGATCGGGCTCCTGGAGACGATCATCGACCGCATGGCCGACATCCTGGAGATGCACAGCGCCGAAGTGGAACGCACCTCCAGCCTGATCTTCACCCAGGGCGTCCGCAAGGCCCGCAAAAAAATAGACCTGCACGCCACGATCCAGGACATCGGACTGGAGGGCAATCACTTCTCGACCCTGCGCGAGAGCATCGTCAGCGTCAGCCGCATGGCCCTTTACCTGAACCAGGCCGTCGCGCATCACGAGCAGGCCGGTTCGCTGCGGGAGACCCTCAAGGAGATCAGCCGCGACCTCGCCTCCCTGGCGGATCACGCCTCCTTCATGTCGAACAAGATCACCTTTCTGCTCGACGCCACGCTGGGGATGATCAACATCGAGCAGAACCAGATCATCAAGCTTTTTTCGGTGGCCGCCGTCGTTTTCCTGCCGCCGACGCTCATCGCCAGCATCTACGGCATGAACTTCAAGTTCATCCCCGAGCTGCACTGGGAGTTCGGTTACCCCCTGGCGGTCGTGCTCATGGTCGTTTCGGCGATCCTGCCTTTCCTCTATTTCAAGCGCAAGGGGTGGCTGTAGCAAGGGCCCATGTTATAAAGAGTTGCGTAATTGTTCAGACCGGCAATTGGTATGGCAACTTTCGAAACGGCGCCGGCGAAGGGGGGGGGGGGCGCCGCGGCGAGCCGCAACCAAAAGTGAAGGAGCATGCAGGATGAACCATCGCGCAGTGCTGCTGGCCGTCGGTCTGGTCCTCGGGTTGTGGCCTTCGCTGGCCTCAGGCCAGAGTTCCCCGGCCGTCAAGTCCTATGACGAGTGCATCACGCTGTATGCCGCGAAAGCCACCTCGCCCCAGGCGGCGGTGATTCTGCAGCGCGCCTGCTTCTACCGCTTTCGATACGGCAAGGACTATGTCGCCAATTTCGGGGTGGAGCCCGAACACAAGAAACTGGCCAAGATCTACACCCCGGCGGTTTGCGACTGCCTTTTCGACAAGCTCCCGGGCGCCTCCCCGCATCTGCCGGCCCCCCGGGTCCTGGGCGGCTGCGTGAAAGCGTCCCAGAAACAGGCCGACCCCATTTCCAGGTGAGAAGGGGCTTTGGGCTCCCTCCCGCCCCCTGGATCCCGCTCTTGAAAAACCTCCGGCACCAGTGCTATGGCTGGGGGCCTGACGCCCTCCGGCACCGGTTGCCCGGCGGCCTTTCCCCACGACCTATTTTCGGGAGCACGACATGTCACTTCAGAATTTTGGAAGCATCCTGAATTTCGCCGAGGATCTGGAGCGGCAGGACCAGGCGTTTTACGCCGCGGCCGGCGCCAACCCCAACTGCGAAAGCAACCGGGCGCTCTTCTCCGAACTGGGCGCCGACGCGGCGCGCAACATCCCGACGGTGCAGCGCATCCGGCGGGAGAACGTGACGGAGATGATCCTGGAGGCGGTCTCGGATTTCGCGCGCGACTCCTTCTGCGAGGAGTGCGAGGAGGCGGCCGTCATGAGCGCGGACGAGGCGCTGGAGACCGCCACCCGGCTGGAAGCGCGCGCGGATCGCTACTACAGCGAAGCGGCCGAGAAGCTGAAAGCGCTGCCCGAAGCGGCCCGCGCGCTGAAGGCGCTGGGCAAGATCCGCAAGACTCACATCGTCCGCCTGATGAACGTCAAACGTTAGAAGCGGTTTCATCATAGCCACTGGCGGCATTCGATGGCGGCCTGAGGGGGCTCGTTTTAGGGCGCGATTCGAGGTCCTCAAACCGCTTCTAAACCGCTTCTAAACCACTTTTAAACTACTCCTGAACCTTTCACGCGATTGGAGGGACACGCGATGGCAAAAGAAGCCTCTTCCAAATGGCCCCTGGGGGTCCGTCCCGTTCTTGCGATGCCGCTTCCAGAGACCATGGAGGCGCTCACCATCGTGAGGGATTGCTACGGCCCGCCCGGCCGCGTCCTGAAGCTGGCGCAGGTGCCCTGTCCGCGGCTCAACCCGGAAGACGGCGGTCGGGTGCTGGTGGCGGTGCTCGCCACCGGGCCGAACTTCAACACCAATTTCGCCAGCCTGGGGCTGCCCGTGCCGGTGTTCGGCCGGGGCGACGCCGCTACGCTCCACATCCCGGGCAGCGACGCCCTGGGGATCGTGGTCGACGCCGGGGCGGCCGTGAAGGCGCTCAAGGTCGGGCAGGCGGTCATCCTGGATTCCTGGACCCCCCGGCACGTCATCCGCGGCTATGAAACCCATGACGGGTTCAACGCCCAGTTCGCCGTCGTCGACGAGGAGCGCGCCCTCCCGGTCCCGGAGGAGTTGAAATCCCACAGCCCCGAGCGGCTGGCCGCCATGCTGCTGGCCTACGGCACCGCCTACCGGGCGATCGTGGAGCGGCTGGCGGTCGCACCGGGCGCTTCCGTGCTGCTGATGGGCGGCGGCAAGGGCACGAGCTTCGCCGGCGCCCAGCTCGCCAAGGCGTTGGGCGGCCGCGTGCTCCTGATGGGCTCCAACCCGGAGCTGGGCCAGGCCCTGATCGCGCGCGGGTTCGCCGATGCCTTCATCGACCGCCGCCGGATCCCGTCGCAGGTCTTCGGGGTCATCCCGGAGGGGCTCTCCGCGGCGGCGTGGCGCGCCCGCACGGAGCCCTTCCGGCAGGCGGTTTTCGCGGCCAACGAAGGCCGGCCCGTGGACAGGGTCTTCGAGCACACCGGCGGCCGGAACTTCCCGCTGCTGGTGTCGGTGCTCGCCGAGGGCGGCCGGCTCGCTTTTTTCGGCGCCACCGGCGGCGGGATCAAGGGGGAGTACAAGGAGACCTTCTTCTGCGGGGAGCAGCGGCTGGTGCTGGATGCCCGCTGGGTCTGGATGCGGCAGAAGCAGCTCCTCATCCGCACGGGAAGCCCCCGGGAGATCTTCTCAGAGATCGGGCTGCCGCCCGGCCGCAGGGGCCTGATCTGGGGGGCGGACGCCTATGCGCTCGCCTTTGCCGGGGCGGCGCTCGAGCGCGGCGCGCAGATCGCCGTCATCGCCTCGCGGACCGCCGAACCGGCCGGACTCGAGCAGCTGCGGCGGATGGGGGTCCCGGACGCCGCCGTGATCGACCGCGACCGGTTCGACCTGCCGGCCGACATGCCCGACCCCCTCACCGACGAAGGCAACCCCAACCCGGCCTACGGCCGGGACTACATGGCCGTTGCCCGGGCCCTGGGCAAGGCCGTCTGGGAGATCTTCGGCCCGCGGACGAGCCCCGATTTCGTGGTCGAGCGGCTCGACCGCAGCACGCTGCACTTCAGCACCTTCCTTTTGCGGGATTTCAACGAGCAGGACGAGATGCCGAGCGGCTTCGTGGTCGCCGGGGGGCCCGTCAACCTCTCCATCCTGGGCTCCCACATGTACCGTTCCTCCCAGGCCCGGGACGTCGTGCGCCTGCTCGGCCGAAAGCAGCTGGCGATGGAGCAGGAGGATCTGGAAGTGGTCGGGCTGGGAGGGCTGCCGGGCATCCAGCAGAAAATGCTCGACGGGCGGATGGGCAAGCCCAAGGGCGTTGCGCTCGTGCAGGCGGAGCGGGCCGGCCGCAGCATCGCCGCGTTTGAAAACGGCTATCTCGGGGAGCACCTGATCCGCTCCGACCCCGGCCGGAAGCGAAACGTCGATTTCCACCTGGCCGGCGAGGTGGGCATACTGACCCTGTGCCGGCCCGAGGCCCTGAACGCCCTCAACCGCGAGCTCATCCGCGGGCTGGCGAAGGTGGTGGCGGAGCTAAAAACCGGCCGGGGCGTCAAAGGCCGAAAGGTCCGCGGTTTGATCCTCAGAGGCGCCGGGCGGGCTTTCGTGGCCGGCGCGGACGTGACGGAGTTTGCCGGAGCCGGCGCCCGGCGCATCGAGGAGATCGCCCTGTCGGTCCTTGCGCTTTTCTCCGAGATCGAGAACCTCAAGATCCCGGTGATCGCGCTTCTGGACGGCTTCACCCTGGGCGGGGGCAACGAGCTCGCCATGTCCGCCCACTATCGCATCGCGACCGAGAACGCCCTGATCGGCCAGCCGGAGATCAAGCTGGGGATCATCCCGGGCTACGGCGGCATGCAGCGGCTGCCGCGGCTGGTCGGCCCCCGCCGGGCGGTCGAGATGAGCGTGAACGGCGAGCCGGTCGGCGCCCGGGAGGCCCTGCGGATGGGGCTGGTGGACGAGGTGGCCCCTTCGGGGAGCGCGCTGGCCGCCGCCTACCAGGCGGCCCGGGCCTTCATCGAGGGCCGGAAAAAACCGCCGCGGCCGGCCTGGGACGCCCGGGCCGCCCGGCAGAAGGCCCAGCTGAAAGGCCTGCTGAAGGACCCGACCGTCCAGGCGCTGCTCTCCGCGGCGGCCCCGTCCTCCGGGGAGGCTGCGGAGATCCGCGCGGCGCGCAGCTTCGCGGCCGGCACCGCGATCCGGGCGCTGGAGTACGGTTACCGGGCCGGGTTCCGGAAGGGCCTCAAAAACGACGCTGCGCTCTTCGGCGAGGTGGCCGCCTCCCCCTCGGGCCAGGAGTGGATCCGGCGCTTCATCGACAAGGACCCGCGACAGTCCTCGTTTCTGACGATCCTCCCGCCCTGACCTGCGGGGCGCTTCAGCCCAGCACCTTCCAGCCCTTCATGCTGGAGGACCCGTAGAAATTGGGGGTCTGCGGGTACTGCTGGGAGGGCAGCTCCTTGCGGATCGCCCGGTACCAGTCGCGGTAGGTTGCCTTGGTCGGAAGCGACTTGAGGGCATGCAGGGCGACGAAGGTGAAGGCGCCGTTCGGGCGGCCCTGGAACCAGGCGTCGAAGCTGTACTCCGTGTCCTGGCAGCCCGACATCAGCAGGGCGGCGTAGCGGCCCGGCGGGCTCGACCGGCGCAGCGCGCGGGTGGTGCCCAGCTTCGAGACATCGCGTTTCGAGAGAAACACCGCGGGCGGCAGAAAGCGCACGATCCGCCGGGGCGCCCCCCGGCCCGGCATGGTCGGCGGGGTGACGATCGGGGCGAAGCGCGCCACGGTACCCGAATGACAGGAGTCGGAGATCATGACCAGTCGGACCCCCGGCACGCGCTCGCTGTAGAGATCGAACAACTCGTCGTCGGTGATCGGGCCCCGGGCGTTGATGTCGTAGGGGCAGAGGCACTCGTCGGTGCCGTCCGGCTCGTCGCCGTCCTGGTCCGGCACGAAGGAGCCGTGGCCCGAGTACTGGATCAGCACGCTGTCCCCGCGCTTGGCCTTGGCGAGGAGATTTCCGATCGCCTTGCGAATCCCTTTTCCCGTGGCCTTCCGGTCGAAGAGTTTTTCCACGCCGAACCCGCGCTTGGCGAGCACCGCCGCCCAGTCGTTGGCGTCGTTCACACACCCCGACAGGTCGCTGCCGGTCCCGGGATAGTCGTTGATGCCGATGCAAAGCGCCAGTTTTGCCATGCGTCACCTCCTTGTGGTTTGGGTGAAAGGCTGCGGTTGCCCCGGATGATGAAAACAGCGCCGTCGGCCGTCATCCGAACCCCCACCCGAACCCTCCCCCTCAGGGGGAGGGCAGGGAGAGGGTGGCGGCGTGGCGTAATTCGTGATGGTATTTATGAAAAAGGCCACCTATCCATACCCTTGAGCCTCCAGCTTCAAACCTCGAGTTTCGTGCCGCCGGCCGCCGCTCGGGGCCACCTTGCCGGCAAGCAGGCTTGTTCTTTGTGGGAGCGGCGTCCCCGCCGCGATCAATTCGCGGCAAGATGCCGCTCCCACGGAAAAATTCAAGTTACTTGAAAGGCCCGCCGGGCCGCCGCACGGCGGCCTGCTACCGGCAGGCCTCCCGATAGGGCTCCAGGACCGTTCGGATCCGGCGGCCGATGAGATCGGCCGGGCTTACGGCCGCCTCGCCGGGGGTCAGGAGCCGGCGGTGGTCCGGAAAGTGCCGCTCCACCAGGTCGGCGGGCACCGCGGGCGCGAGGTTGCGCTGCAGGCGCTCGAGGGCCGCCTGCGCCCGTGGGTAGCCCCAGTAGCAGCGGATCCGGTCGAGGCGGCTGTAAAGGCGCATGCGGCGGCATTGGGCCTCGCTGCCCTGGTAATGGGAGCGCCAGTGGGCCGGGTGCTGGAGCATCAGCTCCTCCATGGTCCGGCGCAGATTCGAGAAAACGGCGTCCGGCCTGGATTTCAGCCGCTCGGTCTCGATCTCCTCCAGCGCGAACACCGCTTCGCGAAAGGCGTTGGTCAAGCCGGGCCCGACTTTGAGCAGGATGAAATGGTCCGCGACCATCCGTGCCAGTGCGCCGGGCGGCTGAAAGTCGGTGGAGTGGATCTCGTAGGTCATGATCCCGGGCAGGTCCCGGTGGAAGGCCGAAAGGCCCCGGGCCCGGAGCGGGTCGTAGCGCGCCGTGCCGGCATCCCCGAACTCGACCCCGGGCTGGACGACGACCGCGAGCATCCGCTCCCAGGCTCCTTCGAGGCCGGCCTTCCGGAATTGCGATTCGGCCAGCGCGAGGAACTCCGCGACATCCCCGGGCCGCGTGACGTCGATGCCCTGCGGGTCTGCGAGCGTGCCGCCGGGCAGCGGGACCTCGGTGCCGATCACGTAAAGCGGCCGGGACGCGCCGCTCGGCCGTCGGCCGGCCGCCGCCTCGCAGACCCGGCACAGGGCCACCGCGCGCGCGGCGGCCTCCGGCGGGGGCAGGCGCGGGGCCGGGTCGTCGCAGCAGCCGAAACCGGTGTCCAGGTGGATCTTGGTGAAGCCGGCCTCGACGCAGCGGCGGGCCAGCTCCGCCGCCTTGGCCATGGCGGCCGTCGCCGGCTCGGACCTCCAGGCGTAAGGCCCCAGGTGATCGGCCCCGAGCAGGAGCGCTTCGCGGGGCAGCCCTTGGGCGGCGGCCATGGCGGCCAGAGAGGATGCAAAATCCTGCGGCGCCATGCCCGTATAGCCGCCGAACTGGTTGACCTGGTTGGCCGTGGCCTCGACCAGCAGGGGCCGGCCGTCTTCACGGGCCGCGGCGATCGCGGCCTCGAGCACCGCGGGGTGCGAGGAACAAACGGCGAACAGGCCGGCGCGTCGTCCGGCCAGGTGGTCCGCTCTCAGGTGATGGAGGGTGTCGTTCATGCGCCGCGCTCTCGCCAGTTGCCCGAAGTTGCGTTATGATAGCCCATGGTCGGCAAAGCGGTCAACGGTTTCAGCATCGGTTTCATCCGGCGGGCGCTGATCGTCGCGCTGGCGGCGACGGCGGCGGGTCTTTGCTCCGCCGGGGCAGGGGAGACGCCGCCGGAGCGCATCGCCCCCCAGCTGCTGCGCTATTCCATGGCACCCCTCGCGGTGCGCGTTCCGCCGCCGGCCGTGCCGGTGACCCCGCAGGTGGTTTTTCACGGCGACCGCCGGCGGAACCGGGTGGCGCTCACCTTCGATGCCTGCGCCACGAAGAGTGCCAGCGGCTACGACGAGGCGCTCATCCAGGTCCTGATCGATGCCCGGACCCCGGCGACCCTTTTTCTGGGCGGGAAGTGGATGCTGGAGCACCCGGATCAGACCCGCCGGCTGGCCGCCGTCGATCTTTTCGAGCTGGGAAACCACTCGTTTCTGCACCCGCACATGACCCGGGTCCCGGACGAGCAGGTGCGCCGGGAACTCGAGTGGACCCGGACCGTCATGTATTCGTTGACCGGGCGGGCGGGCGGCCTCTACCGGCCCCCCTACGGGGAGCAGGACGAGCGCACCGCGCGGCTCGCCGCCGAGGCCGGGCTGATCACGGTTCAGTTCGACATCGCTTCCGGGGACCCGGACCCGGGCGTCTCGAAGGAGCGCTTGGTGCGCGCCGTGACGGCGGCCGCGCGCAGCGGCTCGATCATCGTGATGCACATGAACGGGCGCGGCTGGAAGAGCGCGGCGGCCCTGCCCGAGATCATCGCCGAGCTGCGCCGAAAGGGGTTCGAGCTGGTCACCGTGGGGGAGATGATCCGCGGCGGCCGGGGAACCGCCGGCGACTGAGCCCGCCACGGTTGACTCCCATGGCCGAATCGCGTTATTCAGGTCTCCCTGTGTCAACCACGAGGGGGCTTGGCCGGGGCTCGGGTTTCGGGGTTCAGGAGACGGGGAGCTGCCGGTTCTGACCGCTGCCGGCCGGGTTTTCCGGTCGGAATTGTGCGGGAACCATGACGGCGCTTCTTGTAAATTTCCCGGAACTTGCACCCTGGACCCCGCCCCCTGCACTCTGACGAATGACTCGTGAGGAACTTGCATGACGACCGTTACCATGCCCTTCGGCGGCCAGCCGCTGAGCTTCGAGGTGCCGGAACGCCACCTGGCGCAGATTCTGGAACCCAATGCCTCCACCCCGCTCGCGGACCTGGATGCCGCCATCGCGGCGGCGCTGGCCGACCCCATCGGCCAGCCGCCCCTCGAGCAGTGGGTCAAGCCCTCGGACCGCGTGCTGCTGGTGAGCGACGACAACACCCGGCTGACCCCGGCCGGCCGCATGATCCCCCCGCTGCTCGACCGGCTGAACGCCGCCGGCGTGCCCGACCGCAACATCGCCTGCATCATGGCTTTAGGCACCCACCGTTACATGACCGAGGAGGAGATGACGGACAAGGTGGGTGCGGCGGTCCGGCGGCGCATCCGCGTTTTCAACCACGCCTGGCGGGAGCCTGAAAACCTGGTGGCGCTCGGCACCTCCAGCGCCGGGACCCCGCTGCAGGTGAACCGGGCGGTGGTCGAGGCCGACGTCGTCATCGGGCTGGGGGCGATCGTTCCGCACCACATTCCGGGCTTCTCCGGCAGCTCCAAGATCATTCAACCCGGGGTCTGCGGCCCGATGACGACCGCGGAGACCCACATGCTCTCCTGCGAGGGCGGCGGGGACTCCTTCCTGGGGATCGAGGACAACCCGGTGCGCCGGGACATGGACGACATGGCCGAGCGCGTGGGCATGAAGACCATCTTCAACGTCGTCATGGACAGCGAGGGGCGGGTCACCGGCCTCTTCTACGGCGAGATGCGCGCCGCCTTCGCCCAGGGGGTCCGGGCCGCGCGGGAGATCTACGGGGTCGAGTACCGCGAGACGCCCGACATCGTGGTCGCCAACGCCTACCCCTGCGAGCTCGATTTCTGGCAATCCCACAAAGCCCAGTACCCGGCCCAGCGCATGGTCAAACCGGGCGGGACCATCGTCGTCTGCACCCCGGCGCCCGAAGGGGTGAGCCCGGTCCACACGGACCTGCTGGACTACACGGCCTGGTCGTCGGCCGAGATCAAGGCCGCCTACCGGGACGGCCGGCTGAAGAACGGGGTGGCGTCGGCGCTGGCCGTGGCCTGGGCGCTGGTGCGCGAAAAAGCCTCGGTGATCACCTTCTCGCCGGGGATACCGCCCGATCACAAAGAGAAGCTCGGCCACACCCACGCCCCCGGCGTGCAGTGGGCCGTCGACGAAGCCCTGCGGCGGCAGGGGCCGCAGGCGCGGGTGGCGGTGCTGACCCACGCGCCGGATTTGCTGCCCATAAAGAGAAGTTGAGAGCGTTAGGAGCGTTGGGAACATTAGTAGCGTTGGGGGTGTTCAGCGGGCGATGATGCTCGGCGCCGCCTTGTCGGCCGGGGGTGGTTTTGTTTTTTTGTGGGAGAGGCTTTCAGCCTCGATCCTCGCGACCGGAAGCCTACTCCGTCGAAGCAAACTTGGCTGCGAAGGCCGGAAGCCGCTCCCACAGGAGAGAACGCCAATTGGCTTGGAAGAACGTTGCCGTGAGTTCACCGGCGGACAATACCACCGGCCATCTCAGCGCCCGGAGCGCCCGGCACATTTACAACGTTATGGAAAGGATCCATCGAATGTCTTCACCATCGGTTAACAGCAAGCGGCCCATCGTGGGCATATCCATGGGGGACCCGGGAGGGATCGGGCCCGAGATCTGCGCCAAGACGCTGGCCCTGCCGGAGATTTACGCCCTCTGCCGGCCGATCGTCGTGGGGGACGCCGACATCGTGGCCGATGCCGTGCGCTTTTCGAAATTGAACCTCGCGGTGGCGGCCCGCCGCGAGGTGGGTGCCGCCGGGTTCGAATTCGGCAAGATCGACGTGCTCGACCTGCAGCGGCTGCCGTTGGCCCAGCTGCGGCACAAGGAGGTCACCGCCGGCCAGGGCGGGGCGTCGTTTGACTACGTGGCCAAGGTGATCGAGCTGGCGATGGCCGGGCAAATCGACGCCACCGTGACGGGCCCCATCAACAAGGCCGCCATCAACGCCGCCGGCCGCCACTATGCCGGCCACACGGAAATCTACGCCGATCTCACCAAGACCCGCAACTACTCCATGATGCTGGCGGAGGGCGATTTCCGGGTGGCCCACGTCTCCACGCACGTGTCGCTGCGCGAGGCCTGCGAGCGCGTGACCCGGGATCGCGTTCTCAATGTGATCCGTCTGGCGCACGAAGCCCTGCGGCAGCTCGGGGTAAAGTCCCCCCGGATCGGCGTGGCGGGGCTGAACCCGCACTGCGGGGAGGGGGGGCTGTTCGGAAACGAGGACGATCAGGAGATCGCCCCGGCCGTGGCCGCGGCCCGGGCGCAGCAGATTGCCGCCGAGGGCCCTTTGCCGGCCGACACCGTCTTTTCCAAAATGCGCGGCGGCATGTACGATCTGGTCGTCGTGATGTACCACGACCAGGGGCACATCCCGACCAAGCTCATCGGGTTCCAGTACGACAACAAGACCGGGACCTGGGGCCAGATGGCCGGGGTGAACGTGACGCTGGGGCTGCCCATCATCCGCGTGTCGGTCGACCACGGCACCGCCTTCGGCAAGGCCGGCGAGGGCCGCGCCAACCCCCAGTCCATGATCGAGGCCATCAAGCTGGCGGCCCAGCTGGCGGTCGGGCGGAAAAAATCCTGAGGGGGCTTGCCTCGATTAACTGCCGCGGCAATAAAAAGAAAAAGGTGGTTCACGTTGAAGTGAACCACCCGTCCAAAAAAGAGGGAGGTTGAGAAAGTTTTGTATTTAGAACCTCTCAACGGTCCGAATCCGATTCGAACCGAAAGTAACGACCCCGGCCGGCGAAAAAGGTTACATCGGCCGGAAACGGGCTGACGCGAGAACCGACGCAAGCCATGGATCGAGACCGCACCAAGTGGAACGCCAAGTACCGGGAACAGGGCTACCCGACCGAGCCTTCCCGTCTGGTGAAGGAGTTTTTCCACCGGGCGCCGGGCCGGGCGGCTCTCGACATCGCCTCCGGCAGCGGGCGCAACGCCCTCTTCCTGGCGGAGCAGGGCTTTGCGGTGGACGCGGTCGATATCGCCGAGGAAGGCCTGGCCATGTTCAGCGGCCGGCACCCCGGCATCCGGGCGGTCTGCGCGGACCTGGACACCTTCGACATCCCCGCCGGGCGCTACGACCTGATCCTGAACATTCTATATCTCAACCGCCGGCTCTTCCCCCAGATTCGCGAGGGGCTCAGGCCCGGCGGCCTGCTGATTTTCGAAACCCTTCTCGAAACCCCGGGCGAGGCGGGCCGGGAAGGGCACTGCCGCGATTATATCCTGAGGCCGAACGAGCTGCTTCACGGCTTTCTCTCCCTGCGGGTCCTGCACTACCACGAGGAGTGCTGTTCCGGGCAAGATGAGCACCGGCGGCTCGCCTCGCTGGTGGCGGTGCGCTAGCGCGGAGGTACATTAATCGTTTCGAAGGGGGGTGTGATGGTCTGGCAGAGTGTGCTCGGGTGCTTCAGCTTCCTCGCCATCGCCTGGCTGCTGAGCGAAAACCGCCGCGGGGTGAACCTCCGGCAGGCCGCCAAGGGTTTGCTGCTGACCCTGGCAGCCGGCCTTCTCCTTGTCAAGATCCCGTTTTCACGAGATGTTTTCGCTCTTCTGAACCGCCTGGTGCTGGCCCTTCAGGAGGCGACCTCCGCCGGCACCGCCTTCGTGTTCGGTTACCTGGGCGGAGGGCCGCTGCCCTTTGCCGAAAGCTACCCCGGCAGCAGTTTCATCCTGGCGTTTCAAGCCCTGCCCATGGTGCTGCTCATGAGCGCGCTCTCCTGCCTGCTCTTTTACTGGGGGCTGCTGCCTGCGGTGGTGCGGGGGTTTTCCTGGGCCCTGCGCAAAACCATGGGAGTGGGCGGCGCCGAGGGGTTGTCCAATTCGGTGAACGTCTTCGTCGGCATGGTGGAAGCCCCGCTCTTCATCCGACCCTACCTCGGCCGCATGACCCGTAGCGAGCTTTTCTCGGTCATGACCTGCGGCATGTCCAACATCGCCGGCACGGTCATGGCCCTCTACGCCGCCATTCTCGGGGAGCGGGTCCCGGGCGTCATGGGCCACATCCTGGTGGCATCCGTCCTCAGCCTGCCGGCCTCGATCACCATCGCCAAGCTGATGATCCCCGAAACCGGGAAGATCACCGAGGGCACGATAACCGCGCCGGAGGCGGCCGCCGGCCCCATGGACGCCGTCACCAGGGGCACCGTGCAGGGTGTCGAGCTGCTGGTCAACATCGTGGCGATGCTGATCGTGCTCGTGGCCCTGGTGAGCCTGGTGAACCTGGCGCTCGGTCTTCTGCCGGAGGTCACCGGCGGGCCGATCACCCTGCAGCGGTGCATGGGGATCCTCATGGCCCCGGTCTGCTGGCTGATGGGGGTGCCGGCGGGCGAAACGGCGGCCGCGGGGACCCTGATGGGGACCAAGACGATCCTGAACGAGCTGATCGCCTACATCGACATGAGCCGCCTGCCGGCCGGGGCGCTCGGCGAACGCAGCCTGCTGATCATGACCTACGGGCTGTGCGGGTTCGCCAACCCGGGAAGCCTGGGCATCATGATCGGCGGCATGGGCACCATGGCCCCGGAGCGCCGCCCGGAGATCGTTCAGCTCGGCGTCCGGTCGCTGGTCTCCGGCACCCTGACCTCGTGCCTGATGGGCTCGGTGATCGGCATCATCGGCGGGTGATTTCGGATTTTTTTTTCGCCGGACGCAGGCCCTATAAGACTTGACAGCGTCTCTCCCATCACATAGAGTAGCAGTCACTAAAACAGCAAGGAGGCTGGCATGGCGGTCTACGAATGCGAGAACTGCGGAAACAAGAAAGAGCTCAAGGAGAAAGGGGCCAAGGTCCCGGAGTGCTGCGGCAAGCCGATGCGTGGAACCGAAAAACTGCCCGTGTGCGAGATGAGCACGACGGCCGAGCACTCGCGCCTGAACGACAGCGACGATGCCTGCGATGACGGTCGCGGGGGAAAATGATCCCGGGGCCACCGTCCCCCGCCGTCCTCATTGATCATAGATAACCCAACGGGCTTTGCGGCAGAATTCATGCATGCAAAGCCCGTTGCCGTTCTAGGGCGCCGCTCAAAAAGGCCAGAACCGGTTGTCGTGCCAGATCTCCTCGGTGAGTTCCTTGTCGAGTTTCGCCAGAAAATTCAAATGCGCCGTTTCCCACTTGGCCAGCCAGTCGTAGAGGGACTTCTCGTCGGGGTCCTGGGCCTCGGCCGCACGGCTCGAGTAGATCTGGATCGCGTTTTTCTCCATCGCCATGGCCGCGGCGATCGCGGCCGCCTCGTAGTCCGCCGCTGAAATCTGCTTCTTCAAGTCGTGGGTGAGAATGTCGGAGGCGGTTTTGAACTCGCCCTGGCTCTGGTAGGCGGCGGGTTTGAATTTTTTGTGGGTGCTGTAGGACTTGAACTGTTCCGAGAGGATCTTGACGTGGCTCACTTCCTCTTCGGCCATCAGGGAGAAAAACTGCTTCACGGCCTCGCCGGAGGCCTGGGCGGCCACCTTGGAATAAAAAGCCTGGCCGCGCTTTTCCAGCAGTATCGCGTTCTTCAGGATCTCCGTCGCTCGGTCTTCGCTCATGCAGCCCTCCTCGCAGGATTTATTAATCGATCCGAAATAGTGTAGACCGAGAGCAACCCCCTCACCCTGACCCGCTTCCCCAGAACCGGGGGAGCGGGCGGGGTGAGGGGGCGTCCGTGTCTGTAGAATAATGCAACCCTTGATCAGCCGTTTCCGAACTTATTCACTTGTGGGTTGAAAAGCAAGCCGGCGCTGCGGTTTTCCCCAGAAACAGGTGATGGCGGGCGGCGCCATCCCATGTGGATCGAAATCCCCCCGGCCCCCTTTTTCAAAGGAGGGGAAAGCCGCCGGGAACCCCGTGCCCCTTTCAGCAAAGCAGAACTCCTCACATACCCGCTTGCAGCAAAGCAAACCCCTTCCTGCTCCCCCTTTGGCAAAGGGGGTCGGGGGGATTTCATTCAGGAACCGACTTTCGGTGAAGGGCCCGGAGCACCGGGGAGCAGCGCGTCGAAGAGATCCGGGAGGCCCTGCTCGTAGCGGCTGCGCAGCCGGATGCCTTCGAGAAACCCGATGTGCCCCCCGTGGCGGCAAACCACGAGGCGGGCCGACGGGGGCAGGCGCAGGCGCTGGAAGTCGGCGACGGGAATGATCGGGTCGTCGGCGGCCGTCAGCAGGGTGGCCGGCAGCGGCAGCCCGCTCAATGCATCCCCGGTCAGGGTGTAGGCCCGGAAATAGTCGCGCTCCGAGGGGTAGCCGCTGTAGCGCTTCAGGAGGGCCGCGGTCGTTTCCCGGATGGTCTTCAGCTTGAGCAGCGGGCCGAAGTCATAGAGACCCGGGAACAGGGCCTGCTTGAGGGCGAGCGAGCGGCGCCACTTCTTCATGAAGTAGCGGCGGATCACCGGGTGGCGGTCCGCCAGGGAGGTGGATTGGTCCGGGTCGAGCACGGGGCTGATGGCGACCACGTGTTTCAGGCCGGGGATCGGCTCCCGGCCGCACCCGAGGGCCACCCTGAGGGCGAAGTTCGCGCCCAGGGAAAACCCGATCAGGAAAACCGGCCGGCCGCCGGCGAAACGGGCCGCCTGCCGGACGGCCGCGAAGACCTCCGGCAGGTGGGCGGCGTAGAAAATGCCCGGGTTCAGGTGATGGCTGCGCCCGTGGTCGCGGAAGTTCAGGCGGAAGACGTCGTAGCCGCGGCGGTAAAGGGCCCTGCCGGTGCACCGCATGTAGGTGGAGTCGAGGCTGCCTTCCCAGCCGTGGAGCATTATGGCCAGTCCCTTGGGGCCGGCCGCGGCCTGCGGGGCGTGGGCGCCGAGCAGGCGGGTGCCGTCCCCGGCTTCCACGACGACCTCGGCGGCGGCCGCCGACATGGGGTTCGGGCCGCGGGCGCGGAACGCGGCGCTCGCCAGAAAGGTCTGCAGGTGGCCGCTGCGCAGCGGGAGCGGGGCGCGGTAGGCGTGGAACGGGCAAACGCTCATGCCTCCCCGCCTTTCGGGCCGTGGCCGGAAGACGGGGGCATTTGCGGGTTCTGATAGAAGGTGACCTGCCACTCCAGCGACGCCACCTCCTCGCGGATGATGTAGATGCCCTGGTCGTCCCCGCGGAGCTTAAAATAGCGGTGGTCGGGCGCCAGCCAGCGGTCGAGGACCTCCGCGACCGCGATCCGCCGGCCCCCGATCCACACCGCCTGCGGGGTTTCCTCCCCGCGATAACCGCTGTAACATTCGACCCGGATTTTCATTTTTCTCGGCACCCTTCAGGGTGAAGCGTCGCGGGAGAGGCCTTGCGCCCCGACGAGGCCCCTTGGCCAGGGCCAGGGTCGGGGCCGGAAATCCGCGCCCACGGGAAAAAAGTCAGCCTGGCGGACGGAGCGTATTATGCCCGGGCGCCGCGGTCAAGCGGGTGGGACGAGCCGTCAGGAAGGCGACCCCGTAGAACCCGGCGGCCGCGGCGAGGACCCACTCAAAACCGGCACTGGTGGCGATCTGCGCGCTGAGGATGGCGGCGACAACGGACGCGCACCCGTTCACGGCCCAGCCGTAGGCTTTCGCGGTCGGGCTGCGCGTCATCTGCTGCATGGCGAGCGGAAAAGGCATTCCCATGAAAACGCCGGCCGACATGACCGCAAGGAGAAGCACCCCGCCGCGTGCCCACGCGGGCAGGCCGAGCACGTGAGGTGCAAACCACATCAGTCCGGCCGCCGCCAGGGCGATCGCCAGCGCCGCCGCCCGGCAGGCCGGGCCGATGCCCCGGGGGCGTCGGCTTGCCCAAAGCCCCCCGATTCCGGAGGAGAGCAGCACCCCGGCCAGTGTTAGAGTGAGGCTGATGACCGGATCCCCCAGCAGGAAGGTGCCGAGATTTACGAACAGGAGCTCGGCCAGGATGAACCCGGCGCCGAGCCCGAGGAAAAACAGGGACACCCGAAAGGAAACGGGTTCCGGGCGGCGGGGCATCACCCGCAGCGGCAGCAGGAGCAGGAGCACGGCCACCAGCGCCGCTTCCGCGAGCGTCACGGCCACCAGCACCTCCCCGGACCATCCGAAGGCGTGAGGCCGGCTTCCCAGCATCCGGTAGAGCTCCGGCAGACGGGTCCATTTCAGGAAACGGCCGGGAAAGGGCTGCCGGTCCGACTGGGGCGCGACGTCCAGCACGTAGCCGCGAAAATAGTCCCCGGCGGTCGCGTCGCGCATGGCCTTTTCAAGCCGAGCGTGCTCGCGGAAATGGTAGGGCGCATCGAAAACGTGGTAGCGGTTGCTGAGCGCCTCGTCG
>CAZLSV010000041.1:3121-13773 GCA_964562235.1 uncultured Desulfatibacillum sp. | reverse complement strand
CGGCCGCGTAGACCACGTCGAAATTGCCCCGGCGGGCGATTTCCAGCACCCGCCCAGGGTCGGCGGGCGGTTCGCGGAAAACCAGCATGACGCTGCTGTCCCACGCGCGCAGGACGAAGATGCCGCCGGGCGGGTCCGGCGCGCCGGCCCGCCGCAGCGCCTCGACCGCGGCGGACCACAGCCGCAGGGAGTCCGCCGGCGGCAGGCGCAGACGGCGCGGCACGATCAGCACCCCGTGCGGGGCGAGGTGCCGCAGATACTCGCCGAAGGCCTCGACGGTCAGCAGGTGATCCTGATCGAGGGCATCGGCGCCGGGCAGCGACACGCCCCAGCTCTCGACGTGCACGACGTCGAAGCGCTCCTGCGACCGGGCGAGAAGCGCGCGCGGGTTTTCCGCGGAGACCGGCAGGCCGTAGTGGTTCCGAATCTGATCCGCCACCCGGGGGATGGGGTGGATCACGCGGATGCGATCGGCGCCTGAGTCGAGCGCTCAGGGAACCGCCATCCCGCCGGCCGATAGGAGGATCAGCACCGAACCGGGTCGGCCGGCGGCTTCGTAGCCGATGTAGGAGAGCGTGGCCCGGGCAAACGCCTCCGCCCCCGGGTCCCGGCCGTAGAGATAAACCGGCCGATCGCCGTCGGTGAGCACCGCCGTCGCCGCCGGCAGCGGTTCGGCGTGCCTGAGGCTGAGCCCGGGGGCGTAGCGCAGGTGCGGGCTCTCGACGCGATCGACCCGGCCCCGTATGTCGGCGGCGATCGCCGTGACCCGGGTGTCCGGAAGGGATCGGACCTGGGAGATGAATTTGAACTCGGAGGTCTTCAGGCCGCGAACGCTCTCCGCACCCGGGCTGAGCAGCCAGAGACCGGCCGCGAGCGTCAGGGCCCCGGCGGCGAGCGCGGCGGAAAAGACCCCGCGGTCCGGCCCGGCGCGGCCCAGGCGCTTGCGGCCATCGGATGCCAGCATGGCCGCGGGGACCGCCAGCGGCATGAGCGCGGTCATCACGATCAGGCTCGGTTCGCTGCAGAAAGGAAGCAGCAGGGCCGGCAAAAGGGCCCCCACGGCCGAGCCCGCCATCGACAGGCAGTAGATCAGGCCGCTGCGGCCGGGCTGCGCCATGTAGGCCCCGGCCACCAGTCCGCCGGAAAAAAAGAAGGGCAGGGCCAGCAGCAGGTAGACCGCCAGGAGGTAGAGGGCCTGGACCGGCTCGATGGTCAAGCGGTTGTAATCCAGGGGGATCCGGCTCAGGCCGGCCGCGGCGGCGAGCAGCGAGGCCGTGAACAGGATCGTCGCCAGCGACCAGTGGGCGCTGCGCCATCTGCCGACGCCGGGCGCCAGGAGGCTGAAGAAGGTCCCGCTCGCCGCGGAGCCGAAGAGCGCGAGGCTGATCACCATGAACGAAAGATGGTTCCACTGGGTGACGGCGAAGAGCCGCGCCAGCAGGACCTCGAAGGCGAGCGTGGCGGCGGATACGAGAAAGAGGGAAGTCAGCATAGCGATCGGCGGCCCATCCGGGAACCCCCTCCCCGGGCCCCTCCCGCCAGGGGAGGGGATTTTCCGTTGCTCCGGGAAACAAACCGGGGCACGGTCTTTCCCGCCGCAGGCGGGAACGCGCTGCGGAGCCGTTGGCTGTCAGACGGGGTCTGGAGCCGTTTCTATCGTTTGTCCAGGGCGCGTCCGGTCAGCGGCACGAAGAGCACGCCGATGATGTTCCGCAGGGAGACCTCCCCGTTGCGCTTGGTGACGACCACCAGGTTCTGATACCCGAAAGGGCTGCCCAGCGGCAGGACCAGACGACCCCCCTCCTTGAGCTGGGCGATCAGGGGCGGGGGGATGTGGTCCACCGCCGCGGTTAGCATGACGGCATCGAACGGCGCTTGCTCCGGCCAGCCGAAATACCCGTCCCCGAGCCTGCAGACGACTTTGTCATGACCGTGCCGCCTCAGCGTGTCGGAAGCTTTTTCATAAAGCGTGGGCTTGATTTCGACCGTGTACACTTCAGCCCCCAGGGCCGACAGGACCGCGGCCTGGTAGCCCGAGCCGGTGCCGATCTCGAGCACGCGGTCGCCTTTTGCGAGATCGAGGATTTCGGTCATCAGGGCGACGATGTAGGGCTGGGAGATGGTCTGGCCCTCGCCGATGGGCAGGGGGTGGTCGGCGTAGGCGGAGGAGGCGAGCTCCTCGGGCACGAAAAAATGGCGGGGGACGGCCAGCAGGGCGTCGAGAACGGCCGGGCTGGCGATGCCCCGGGCCTGAATCTGCTCGGCCACCATGCGCTCGCGGGCCTTGCGCGTAACGGGGGTATCCGCATCCGCCGCGAACCCCGCCAGCGGAAAGAGGAGAAGAACCAGACTCAGGAGGGAAGCGGTATTCATGCGCGCCGCCGAGGTGTTGCCGTAGGCTTTAATCTTTAAACTTAAACATCAACCCTTCGCGCCCCCTGCGCAACCATAGCACAATTATTACTCCGGCGGTTGATTATATTCAAATCCCACATTTCACGCAGGCCTCCGCCCTTTTGCATTCGATCGCGCCGGAAGGCATTTAACGGCATAAAAATTTTTTAGACCTCTAAAATTGCTTTAAGGCCGAGCGTCTTCTTCTGGTCCCGGCTGCCGGCTCCGCCGGTGCCCCGGACAATCTCAATTTTCATTTTTACATATATTTTCAGGGAGTAATAATCATGTGGACCCCAAAGTGGCCCGCATGATTATTAATGGCACGCTCATTGCTCTAATCCATGTCGCAGGCTTTGCGCCATCGGCCGGCAACCTTGAACAGATGAGGAGGCATCCCATGCGTTACCATAAATCAGACAAACTCTTCGTTTGCATCTTCGTGGCGGCCATGCTGGTTTTTCTGCCGCTTCCGGCGGCGGCCGTCTCCAATATCTTCGAGACGCGGATCGCCGACGCCGGCCAGGACGCCGAGGAAAGCGATACGGGTGTTGTCGCCATCAACGAAAGCGTCCTGGATTTGGGCGGCTCGTATCGTAGAGTCGGGCTTCGGTTCACCAACGTTCAGGTCCCGCGCTACGCTCCCATCACCCGGGCCTACATCGAGTTCACCGCCGACACGGGGGATTCGGGCAACGTTACCCTGAAATTCGAAGTGGAGGCGTCGGACAACGCCTTCCCATGGCTGCCAAACGATTTCGACATTTCAAACCGCCTGACATCGACCACGAATGTCTATTGGAATGTGACCTATGACTGGCTAAACGCGGGGCAGACCCATCAGAGCGAGGATCTGACGGCACTGGTCCAGAAGGTCGTCAGCCGCAGCGGCTGGCGTTCGGGCAATGCCATGGCCTTTATCATCTCGACCCCCCACACCACCAACCGCCAAGCTAAAGCCGCCGACCAGAGCCTGGCCGAATCGGCCAAGCTGCACATCGAATACGCGGCCAATGTCATCGAAGTTCCGATCCAGGCGACTAGCGACGACATGTATCATAATGCCGGGGCCACCTCCGGCAGAACCTATGATTCTGACGTCATCCGGATCGGAAGCACGGCCACATCAACCGAATGGTATTCCGGGTACCGGTTCACGGGCGTCGACATCCCCCAGGGATCTGTGATCAACTTTGCCAACGTCAAATACATCGCCTACAGCGACTACCCCACGGCCCAGACCGGCACGGCTGTGATCCGCGGGGAAGCGCGCCTGAACCCGCCGACCTTCTCGATGGACGATACAAGCCTCGACGCGGTCGCGCGGCGCGCCAGGGCTCTTTTGGTGCCCAAGACCAATGCCTCCGTCACCTGGACCAACTTTCCGGCCTGGACGCTCAACCAGGTCTACACCTCGCCCGACATCACCCCGATCATCCAGGAGATCATCGGCCAGGCGGGCTGGGACACGAGCAACAAATCCCTTGTGCTGCTGATCGGGCCGAACGGCTTGAACCCGCATCGGCTGGTTTGGGGGGTATACTCTTCCACGGACAAGGCGCCGGTGCTGCACATCGAGTGGGGCGCCGGCACTGGCGGCGGTGGCGGCGGTGGCGGCGGCGGGGGGACCATGGTTCCGGTCATGAGCCCCAGCACTACCGACATCGGTCGCTCGGTCTTCCAGGGCGCCCTGGTCCAGGCCTTCCCTTTCGACATGATGAACAGCGGTCAGGCAACCCTGAACTACACGATCGCGGTGACCTACAACAGCGGCTCGGACTGGCTCACCCTTTCACCGGCGGCCGCCACCGGCAGCGTGGCCCCAGGAGCCAAGCAGACATTCACGGCGGACTTCAACACCGCCGGGCTCATCCCCGGCACTTACGAAGCCACGATCCGCTTCACGGACGCCAACGCCTCCAACAGCCCCCAGGATATCCGGGTCAGCCTCTCGGTCCTGGCCCAGGCCGCCAACACCTGCAACGAGGCTCCGCTCTACACCAAAAGCGTTTCCAGCCCAGCGGTGATGGTGCTGCTCGACTGCTCCGGCAGCATGGCGTGGGGGGTGGATCTCGTCGATACGAAGGACACCTCCGCCCGCACGCCCGATCTCAAGGACGTGGTCCAGGAGCTGGTCAACCAGGATGCCTGGCTGCCCGGCTACGCCGCAGCGTTTTTCATCGAACACGTATCCGGCGAGGGCCGGCGCTATGCGCGCTCCTTCGAAGGCAACAGCGCCTCGGCCCCTTTGCTGCATGTGGAATACACGGCCAACGGCAAATCCGCCCAGGTAGAGACGCGGGTCGCCCAGGCCGCCGATGACGGTTACGGAAACGCCTATGGCTATAATTTCTACACCTTTGATTCCAATCTCGTTATCGCGGAGCCCGGAGCCGGCAGCGGGGTCGGCATGCGCTTCGAGGGGCTGACGATCCCCAAGATGGCGACCATCACCAAGGCCTACATCCAGTTCGTTCCGTCCCTGACCCAAGACCTGCCGCTGCAGGTGAAGATCTCGGCCGAAGCCAACAGCAACCCCTCTTCGTTTGCCTACAACCTCATGGAAATGGACCTGAGGCAGAAAACCGCCGCCAGCGTCAGCTGGAACGTGCCGGCCTGGACCGGGGTCACCGTGGAGTCGCGCATGAACGTGGCCAAGACGGTCATCGGCGAGATGTTCAAGGACCCCAGTATCGCCTGGGGGTTCGGGAGATGGACCAGTGAACCGCCCTGGTCGCTGGCGGCGGACGGCAGCAGCACGCTCATCGACGTGGGCTGCCGGCCCAACATGGCCGACCAGCAGACCAAACTCCAGGCGGCGCTCGCCACGGCCGTCCCCGGAGGCTGGACCCCGTTTTCACCCTCCCTGACGGGCGCAAAGCTTTATTTCGAAGGCAAGAAGAAAGACGACAACACCGCCCTTGCGGGGTACGAGGATGGCGATTTCTACGCTCCAGCCGAATGCCAACCGAAATTCCTGATCGAAGTGACCGACGGCCAGGGCAACCAGGACTCGACCGTGGAAAACGTAAAAACCCGGACAGCGGCCCTGGCCGACGCCGGGGTGAGCACGGTGGGCATCGGCTTCGGCCTTTCGTCCCAGGAAGCCGACCAGCTCTATGCCCTGGCCGAAGTCGCCAACACCCGCGGAAAGGCCTCCACCAGCGACACGCTCTACGCCATGCACCAGGAGAATGCCGTGACCGGCACGCCCTTGCCTTACATGACCTACAACAAAGACCAGCTCGTGGAGGCCTTCAAGTCCATCATGAGCAACGTCAAGGGGGTGGCTTTCTACGGCTCGGCCCCGGCCGCCACCACATCCACCGACCTGGGCGATTCCGTGCTGGTCGCCTCCTTTACCGCCGGCAACTGGGCGGGCGAGCTCCAGGCCATTTCCAAGGCCGCCAACGGGAGCTGGACCTCGAGCATCTGGAAGGCTACCAATAATTTTCCGGTCGTGCGCAGCGCATGGACCGTGGACGGCAGCAACAACATGACGGCCTACACCGACAGCACCCTGAGCGGGGACAACTGGCTGTGCAAAAAACTCGGAGACATCATTCATTCCACTCCGGTCGTGGTGGGACCGCCGCCGTTCTATTACCCTTTCGACAATTACGCCGTCTTCAAGCGCGACAAGACTCTCGCCAACAAGCGCGAGAACCTCGTCTACGTGGGGGCGAACGACGGGCTGCTGCACGTCTTCAGCCTCAAGGAGGGCAAGGAGAAATGGGCCTTCCTGCCGCCGAGCCTGCACTCCAGGCTCAACCTGGCGGCCAACGGGGGTGAATATGACATGTGCTCCGCCGCTTACTGCCACCAATACATGCTGGACGGCAACCCCCAGGTGGCCGACATCTACGGCAAGTTCGGCGGCATCGACAAGTGGCGCACCATTCTGGTCGTCGGCCAGCGGGGAGGCGGCACGGCCTATACCGCCCTCGACGTGACCTCGGGCCAGTCCCCCGACCCGTCGAACTCCGACCCGGCCAAGCTCCTCTGGCAGTTCACGGACGCCGAGCTGGGCGAGACCTGGGCCGACCCGGCCATCGAGCGCGTGGCGGACGCGACCGGTTCTACGGGCGCGGCGGCCTGGGGGGTCTTCTTCGGCTCCGGCTACCACGAGGTCGACAACCTCCAGGCCAACAAAGAAGGGTACCTCTACGGCCTCCAGGCCGACACCGGCGCCGGCCTGTGGAAAGACGGCGCCGCCACCATCAACAAGATCAAACTCCTCGCGGACAGCGGGACCATCGGCTACTGCAACATGATCGGCGGCAATTTCGTAGTGGGTGAAATCGTCACCGGCCGATCCAGCCGGGCCTCCGGAAAGGTCACGGCCGTGACCGGCCAATGTCCGGGAACACTTCAGCTGGGCAGTCTGACCGCCACGAATTTTCAGGTTGGCGAGACCTTGGACGGCGACAAGGGGCACGCTGCGCCGGTGACTGTGGGCTTCAGCCTGAGCACCGCGTCCCAGAAGAACAACGCCCTCAGCAGCCCGCTGGTGGTCAATTTCAATGCGAACGACCACATCGAGGACGCGCTTTACATCGGCGACCTTTACGGGAACATGTTCCGGGTGGACAATATCGGCAAGGGCCAGACGCCGGCGGTTTCGCGGCTCTTCAAGTTCAACCCCTATCCGAACAACCCGGACGTAAACCCCATCCGCGCCAAGGCGAGCAACGCCTACGGCAAGAACGCGGGCGAGATGTGGGTCTACTTCGGCACCGGCCGTTACGAAACCCAGGCCGACGCCGGCACCAGCTCCCAGCAGTACTTCTTCGGGCTCAAGGACGGTGCCTCGCCGCGGGCGACCCCCTACACGCTCTCCGACCTGCGGCCGCTGGAGGCGCGGTTCGTTTCAGCTTCGGTCGGCGCTTCCACCGTGAAAGTGCGCACGGTCAACGGCACCAACGCCGGCAGCGAGCCCTGGGCGCTCAAGCTCTTCGCCAAGCAGGCCGACTGGGGCGGGCCGGTGTCGGCCAGCGGCAGCGAGCGGGTCTTCACCAAGCCCCTGGTCGTGGGCGGGATCGTCTTTTTCACGACCTTCATCCCGGACGCCACGACCTGCGGCGGCAGCGGCGACACCTGGGTCTTCGCCTTGGACTACAAGACCGGGCTGCCGCCCGCCAATCCGGTCTTCGATCTGGACGGAGACAAGAAGTTCAACGACAAGGACAAGGTCGAGATCAACGGCCAGAAGGTCGTGCCGGTGGGCATCTACGTCGGCCGCGGTCAGGGCTCGCACCCGGTGCTCTTCAAGGACACGCTCTTCGTGACCACCTCCACCCCGCAGCTCCAGGCGGGCGATGCCAACGCCGGCGGCGAGATCACCGGCCTGAACGCCATGACGGTCAACATTCCGGGGAAGAAGGTCAAGCTGGAGTCGTGGAGGCACAACTGAGAGCGACGAAAAAAAGTAACGAGTAACGAGCAACGAGTAAAAAGTGATGAGTGATGAGTTATGAGTGATGAGTGAAAAGGAACGAGCAACGAGCAAAAAGGGATTCATCGTATCGAAATAGGTAGACGCTAGCGGTCCCCCTGCCTTCCCTCTCCTCCAGTCTTGGGGGAGAGATTAGAGAAGGGGGATCCATTTCTGCATAAATCGACTCGAAAGGGCGGGGGATGGGCAGGGCCTGCGCCCTTTTTTATTTATTTATCCTTGGGGGTGTGGTACGAAAATAGCAGCCGGTTAAACAGGCGGAAGGTGGATAGACTGAAGGAATTGACGCCGGCCGTTTCTCTTTTTGCTTCCAGCCTTCCGTCTTCAGCCTGAACACCTGTTTTTAAAGACCGGAAAGGAGGCTCCGATGGGGATCTTTTCGAAGAACAAGCCCGGCCCCGCTGCGCCGGGCGGTGACCGGGACGCCGGCCGCGAAAGCGCCTTCTTCGGGGCCAAGCTCGCCGTCAAGGGCAAGGTCTCCGGGGGCGGCAGCCTGATCGTGATGGGCCGGCTGGAGGGGGAGTTCGATCTGGAGGGCGAGCTCGTGCTGGCGCCCTCCGCCGCGGCCACCGGCGAGATCAAGGCCGTCGCCATCACGGTCAGCGGCAACGTCACCGGCAACCTGAGCGCCCGGGAGAAAGTGCATCTGGAGAAGAGCGCCGTCGTCAGCGGCCGGATCGCAACTCCCCGGCTCTCGATGGTGGAGGGCGCCCATTTCAACGGCGAGGTCGAAATGAAGCAGCCCGCCGAAAAGCCCCCGGCGCCCAAGCCCTCCGATAAGAAGTAAAAGCGGGGAGCTGCCTGCAGTTCTTTTTGCGGATTGAAGCTATGCTTCCGAGGAAATGGCTTCTTTCAGTTTTGTGGGAGCGGCATCTTGCCGCGATGATCGTGGCTGGAATCCACTCCCACAAGGGCGGCATTTCGTTACCGAAATAGGATGGCGCCGCGCGCTACAACCCGCTTTTCACGAAACCGTCAAAGGAGATTCAGCGCATGGTCAAGGAGTCAGAGTCCGGGACGACCTCCCTGGTCAGCCGGCCGGTGGTTGTCGAAGGCGAGATCAGCGGCGAGGAAAATCTGCACGTGGACGGGCGGGTGAAGGGCAGCATCCGGCTGGCCGGTGATCTCTTCGTGGGCGCCAGCGGCGTGGTCGAGGCCGAGGTCGAAGCCCGCAACATCGTCATCCAGGGCACGCTGACGGGCAAGGTCCTCGCCCGGGGGCAGCTGGAAGTGCAGACGGCGGGCCGTTTCAACGGAGAGTCCACCGCCGGTTCCTACGAGATCCGCGAAGGCGCGATCTTCGAAGGCATATCCAAAATGCTCGGCCGCTCGCACCCGCCCGGAAAGCCGCCGGCGGCCGCGGACCCGTCCAAGAACCAGAAATAATTGAAGAGGCTCCACCGCTCCTGGCAGGCGAAGCCGGCATTAATTTTTTTTAGACCCTCAATATTTTTTCCCCTTCCGCAGCTTTTTCTATTCCGATTTTGAGAATCATTCGCGCCTTAATTTCTCCGCCGAAAATAATAACATAGAAAAAACAGTATCTTGAAGTTCACAACCGGATGCCGGGATAAGCGCCGACAGCGTGGCGCGCTATTTGCTTCAGTTCGGGCAGGGCATCGGTTTGAACCGGCGCTTCCGACTGCAAAACAGCAGTCGTTCCATGCGTTGTCCGAGTGGTGAGTGAAGAGGGATGAGCAGTAAAGCACCGAGCAACGATAAAAAAGCGAGGCAGACCATGAAATCCAACGGGTGGTGCAAGCTTATCTTGATCGCGGCCGTTTCAGCCCTGCTGGTGCAGGTGCCGGACGCGGTGCAGGCGATCACCTCGATCACCGACGTCCGGGTCTCCGCCGGCGCTCACGATGCCGAGGAGAGCAGCCTGGGGGCCGTTTCGCCGACGGACGCCGTGCTCGACCTGGGTGGGGCCCACCGGATCGTGGGGCTGCGCTTTGCCAACGTCCAGGTCCCGAAGAACGCGCCGATCACCCGGGCCTACATCGAGTTCACCGCCGCGGGCGCGGACTCGGCCAACGTGATCTATTTGATCCAAGGCGAGGCCGAGGACAGCACGACGATCTTCACGACCGCCCCCGGCAACATCTCCTCCCGCAAGTTCCTGGAAACCAAGGTGGAGTGGCCCGTTACCTATGAGTGGACCGGGGCGGACCAGGTCCACCAGACGGCCGACATCAAGTCGATCGTGCAGAGCATCGTCCATCGCAGCGGCTGGAGCGCGGGCAACGCCATGACCTTCTTCATCACCGGCACGCTCGACCAGTACCGGCGCGTCAGGTCCTGGGACGCGGACCCGGACAAGGCGCCCAAACTGCACGTGGAGTTCAGCGCCAACGTCCTGGACGTGTCGATCGCGGCCGGCAGCAACGACATGTACCAGCTGTCGCCCGCCGGAACTGTATACAACGATGACAGCTTCCTTTTGGGCGATTTCAGCTTGGAGACCTATTACGGGGGCCTGCGCTTTGAAAACGTCGACATCCCCCAGGGGGCCGTGATCAACTATGCCTGCCTGAAGGTCGTCGCCAGGGAAAATACGGCCTCCCAGACCGGTTTCATTTACGTACGCGGGGAAAAACGGCTGAGCCCCCAGGCCTTTTCGACCACCGCGACCTCGTCAAACGCTCCCGCCAAACGCTTCAACGACACTTTGGTTCCGAAGACCAATGCCACTGTCACCTGGGGCAGCGTGCCGGACTGGGCCATGGACCAGGTCTACACCTCCCCCGACCTGACGACCGTGATCCAGGAGATCATCGGCCAGGCGGGCTGGGATGTAAGCGAC
>CAZLSV010000041.1:0-3092 GCA_964562235.1 uncultured Desulfatibacillum sp. | reverse complement strand
TCTTTACCGGGCCCAAGAGCGGGGCCTTCGCGCGCAGGATCTGGTCCAAAGATGGCGACTCCGCCAAGGCGGCGGTGCTGCACATCGAGTACGGAGGTGACAGCGCCGGGGGAGGGACCAGCGGCGTGCCGGTCATGAGCCTCGGCGCCACCGACATCGGTCGCACGGTCTTCCAGGGCGGCACGCCCCAGATCTTCCGTTTTCCCCTGATCAACAGCGGAGCGGGCAATCTCAACTACACCGCCTCGGTGATCTACAACTCGGGCGCCGGCTGGCTCAGCCTTTCGCCCTCCGCTATCAGCGGCAGCCTGCAACCCGGCGAGGAACAGGGCTATGCCGCCAACTTCAACACCAGCAACCTCAGCCCCGGCACTTACGAGGCCATCATTCGCTTCGCCGACCCCAACGCCTCCAACAGCCCGCAGGACATCCGCGTCAGCCTGGCGGTTTTGGCGCAGTCGGAGGTGAAGTGCGACGACGTGCCCATCTTCACCAAGGGGGTCGCCAACCCCGCCGTGCTGCTTCTGCTCGATGCCTCCGGCTCCATGATGGAAAATGTGGACCTTTTCAATGCAGACGACCTGAGCACTCGGACCCCGGACATCAAGAGCATCGTCCAGGAGCTCGTGAACTACGACGGCTGGCCGGTCAACGGGGGCTGCTCGATGGCTTTTTTTCTGGAGCACGTTTCCGGAACCGGAATGCGCTATGCACGCTCCTACGACGGCAACAGCACTTCGGCCCCGCACCTGTACCTGGAATACGTCGCCGGCGGGGCGGCCAAAAAGCTGATGGTCCAGGTATCTCAATCGAAGGACGACGGCCACAAGGATCCCGCCTATATTTTTGAAAACTTCAACACCTGGGCCATCAGTCTGCCCATCGCCCATTCCGGCAGCGGCGGCGGGGTCGGGATGCGTTTTGACGCCATCACCGTGCCCAAGAACGCCACCATCACCAGCGCCTACATCCAGTTCGTCCCATCCTTGACCGACAGCACGCCGATCCGGGTCCGGGTCACCGGGGAACGGAGCGGGTGCGGGGTTTCGTCCTTCTATCAGGAGTTCGAGGAGCTGCTGATCCGGCCGCGGACCTACGCATCGGTCAACTGGGACATCCCGCCCTGGACCGGGGTGACGGTTCAAAAGCGGATCGAAATCGCTCGTTCGGTGATCAGTGAACTCTTCAAGGACCAGACCATCTCCTGGGGTTTCGGCACCTGGACCACCGGCAACTACCCTTGGGACAGCGTTGCGGACAGGACCGACACCGTTATCGACGTGGGCTGCCGGCCGCACACGGAGGCCCACCAGACCCGACTGCAGGCGGCCGTCGCCAAAGCCCAACCGGTACAGTACACCCCGCTATTGGGTTCTCTGACCGCCGCCAAGCGTTTTTTCTCCGGCCAGAAGAAAGACGACAACCCGGACATTCCGGGGGCGGTGGAAGACGGGGAGTTCTACTCCGGGGTTGCCTGCCAGCCGGGGTTTCTGATCGAGGTCACCGACGGTCTGGGCAACGTCCCGAACCACATCGATGCCGGGCTGACGATCTGGGATTCCTACAACGATTGGTACAAGACGCAGGTGCGGGCCCGGGTCAACGACCTGGCGGACATCAACGTTTCAACGGTCGGGATCGGCTTTGCCCTTCCGGAGTGGGAGGCCTTCCAGCTCTATGCCCTGGCGGACCAAGCCAACAAGCGCGGCAATGCCTCCACCAGCGATGCGCTCTATGCCATGCACAAGGAAGACGAAACCGGCAAGGCGCTGCCCTACCTGGCCTATAATAAGAACCAGCTCACGAACGCTTTCCGTGACATCGTCTCCCAGGTCAAGGGCAGCGTCTTCTACGGGTCGGCGCCGGCCGCCACCACCTCCACCGACCTGGGCGACCGTGTGCTGGTGGCCTCGTTCGTCGGCCGGCAGTGGACCGGCGAGCTCGAGGCGCTTACGAAGAACACGAGCGGCCAGTGGACCGTATCGGCCTGGAAAGCGACCGAGCAGATGCCTTCCGTTCGCAGCGTGTGGACGGTCGACGCGAGCAAGCTGCCGACGGCTTATACCGACAGCACCTTGAGCAACGACAACTATCTCTGCAAGCCGCTTGGGGACATCATCAACTCGACCCCGGTCGTGGTGGGGACGCCGCCCTTCTTCTACACCTTCGACGGCTACCCCGCCTTCAAGCGCCGGTTCGGGACGGCCACCCCGCGCGAGCGCCTCGTTTACGTGGGTTCGAACGACGGCCTGCTGCACGCCTTCAGCCTGACGGACGGCACCGAAAAATGGGCCTTCCTGCCCTATCACCTCCAGAGCAGGCTCAACCAGATCGGCAACATGTGCGCCACCGGCGCCTGCCATCAGTACCTGCTGGACGCCACGCCCCAGGTGGCCGATGTCTACGCCAAGTTCGGCGGCGGGACCAACAAATGGCGCACCCTGCTGGTGATCGGCCAGCGCCAGGGCGGCACCTACTACAGCGCGCTCGATGTCACCTCCGGCCAATCGCCCGACCCGGGCAACCCCGACCCGGCCAAGCTGCTGTGGGACTTCAACGACAGTGATCTGGGGGAGAGCTGGGGGGACGCGGCCATCGAACGCGTGGCGGATGCCACCGGCCAGACGGGCGCGAGCACCTGGGGCGTTTTTCTGAGCTCCGGGTACGCGGAGGTGGACAATCTTCAGGTCAACAAGGAGGCTTATCTTTTCGGCCTCCAGGCGGACTCCGGCGCTCCACTGTGGACCTACGGGTCGGTTCCGGTCAGCAAGATCCGGCTTTTCTCCGAGACCGGCACCCTGGGCTACAGTGGCCTCAACGGCGGGCCGTTTGTCGTCGGCGAGGTCGTGCAGGGGGGCACCAGCGGCGCCTCGGGCCGGGTGGCGGCCGTCACCCCCTCGGGCGCGACCGCCGGCACACTCGAACTGAACGGCCTGCTGAACAGCGGTTTCCAGGCGGGCGAGGAGCTTCTCGGCAGCCTGGGCCACAGGGCGGTCGTTGTTGGGGCCTTCACGGTCGCGACGGGCTCCCAGAAAAACAACGCCCTCAGCAGCCCGCTTTTGGCCAATTTCAACTATGCGGACCACATCGAG
>CAZLSV010000040.1:45085-47319 GCA_964562235.1 uncultured Desulfatibacillum sp. | reverse complement strand
ACCTGGCTGTTGCGGGCATCGGGTCCGAGCGGAGGCTTTCTCGAAACCCACCCTGGCACCGACGATCGGATCAAACGAATTCAGAATTTGTCATAGGCCGTCAAGGCACGAACGCGGCGACGCCTGATGAACCATGCAACGTTGTAAAATAGGTGCCCTGTGAGAACCAAAAAGTATGATTTAATAGTTCTCGGAACCGGTGACGCCGGCCAGGCCGTGGCTCTTGCTGCTGCAAAAGAAAAATGGAAGGTTGCCATTGTTGAAAAAAAAGCCATTGGCGGTACCTGTGCCCTCTGGGGATGCGTGCCTAAAAAGGTGCTAATCAGTGGAGAAGAACTTGCCAATTTCAGTCAGCGCATGGCGGCAGCCGGCCTCCAAGACAACCCCGGACTGGTCCGAACTCATGGGATTCAAACACCGGCTGACCCACTCATTTTCTCAAGATTCCCGGTCGCGCCTGCAAAAACTCAAGATTGATATTTATGAGGGCACGCCTTCTTTCGTCGGTGAGGCGGCTATCCGAGTGGGTGAGGTTATATTGCAAGGAGGATATATTCACATTGCAACCGGTGCATGTCCGCGCCCGCTTGGCATCCCCGGCGAAGAATTCATGACAACAAGCGCAGAGTTTTTATACCTGGAGGAGTTGCCGCAACGGCTGGTATTTATCGGCGGGGGGTACATCTCATTTGAATTTGCACATCTTGCCGCCCGGTATGGTCGTAACGTTACCATCATTCACCGCAGTGCAGGGGTGCTTAAGAAATTTGATCCGGATCTCGTCGCGCTGCTGGTCGGCGCCTCGGAATTACTCGGAATCACGGTGGCGACCAACCAGCCTCCTGTGAGAATCGAGAAAAAAAAGGATGCGCTGCTGGTCATAGTGCAGGCAGACGGAATGGAAAAAGAATATCATGCCGACATGGTAGTACATGGGGCCGGCCGTGTACCAAATATCGCCGATCTCAATTTGGAAGCAGCGGGAATCGAGACCTCTCAGGATGGGGTTGTTGTGAACGAATACCTGCAAAGCATTTCTAACCCCCGGGTATATGCAGCAGGAGATGTAGCTGCCGGAGGGCTGCCCTTAACTCCTGTAGCGATGGTTGAAGGCAAAGTGGCGGCAGACAACGTGATTTATGGCCTTAAACGACGGAGGGCAGATTATCGCGTGGTGCCAAGCGTTGTGTTTACCCTGCCGAAGTTGGCTTCCGTGGGCTTGCCGGAAACTGAAGCAAACGGACAGGGATTACAGTATGATGTAAAATTCCGAGAGACGGCCGACTGGTTGCACAATCAGCGAATCAACGAGCCCTTTGCAGGGTTTAAAATTATTTTGGATAAAAGCACCGGCAGGATTTTAGGCGCTCATTTGCTTGATAGCCATGCTGATGATCTGATCAATCTGTTCGCGCTGGCGATGCAGCATAACCTGACTGCAGCTGATATCAAACAGGTGCTGTATGCATACCCCACTGCCAGCTCCAGTATCCAATATATGGTCGACTAACCGGGAATATGGGGTAAATGAGATGCTCCCGGCACATAAACGACAGCCGTCAAACAGGGAGGAAATCGCCAATGGGATCAGCCATGGCATAGTCCTTGTCGGGTGTCTGATCGCCACACCGTTTCTTCTCAGTTCGGCCGCTCGGCCCGGTGATGCCTGGAATGTTGCCGGAACCGCCGTCTTTGCCGGAACAATGATTTTCATGTACTTGTCATCCGCGCTCTATCACTTTTTTCCTGAGAACCGGACAAAACGTGTGCTTCGGGTGCTTGACCATGTAGCGATCTTTTTTCTCATTGCAGGTACCTATACTCCCTTTACGCTGGGCGTCCTGCGTGGCGGATGGGGCTGGACGATTTTCAGCATCGTGTGGGGTTTGGCAGTCCTTGGTGTGACGCTGAAGATAAAGGGAGCCCTGTGGCACCCTCTCATCTCGACAGGCCTCTACCTGGCAATGGGTTGGATGATCGTCGTAGCGATCCGACCGCTTTGGTTGAAAATGCCATTGCCGGGCATTCTGCTGCTGTTGGCGGGAGGCATCGCGTACACGGGTGGGGTAGCATTCTATGCGGCTGAGCGGGTTCGCTACAGTCATTTCGTGTGGCATCTTTTTGTCGTTATGGGCACCACATGCCACTTCTTTGCGGTGCTGTGGTATGCTGCCTGAATGAACCAAAAAGCCGAGAAGTCTCTTCACGAAGAGCCCAAAAAGCGACCTGCCAAA
>CAZLSV010000040.1:23680-45075 GCA_964562235.1 uncultured Desulfatibacillum sp. | reverse complement strand
CGATATTGTTCGGTTTACAACCGGTTTTTACGGCGGCTTTCCGCGCGCAGGATACCTTGCTGTCAGGCTACTATTTAAGTAAAGCCAAATGCGATATGAGGCAATCAAATGCGTAGGCGTATAATTACCCAGGAAACTCAAGGCATCATCCCCCCCGATGGAAACTGGATGGACTTGGACAACTTAGTTCAGGCGGAGCTCACTTCCGAGGATCCGTTACATCCGATCGAGTCCGCTTTGAACCATGGTTTGGGATCGGGCTGGCGGGCGTCAGAACCCGGTCAGCAGACAGTCCGCTTGTTGTTTGACAAGCCGTTGAAGGTCAAGCATGTTCATATAGTGTTTCACGAAGATGAGCAGCAGCGCACGCAAGAATTCCTTTTGCGATGGTCATCCGACGGTGGTCGCTCGTGCCGGGAAATTGTGCGCCAGCAGTACAACTTTAGCCCCCCGGATAATGTCCGAGAAATTGAAGACTATGAAGTAGACCTTGTTGGGTTGAGGGTGCTGGAAATTATCGTTTTTCCGGATATCAGCGGGGGATCCGCCCGTGCATCGATTGCTGAGCTGCGCCTCGCATAATCACCAGATTATCTCCAAAAGCGTAGACCCGCCAGGAAAAATCAGAAGGAGATATCATGAGCAAACCGACCCGTGCCAGCCACCCCAGGTACAGCCTGCTGCCCACGGAAGTCGAAGGATTCGATTCCTTGGCCGAGCTTGCCCTGGATATGCGCTGGTCCTGGAATCATAGCGCCGACGAAGTGTGGCGACAGCTTGATCCGGCGCTGTGGGAGATCACTCAAAACCCGTGGGTCGTGTTGCAGACCGTCTCGCGGGAGCAAATTGAACGCATGTCAGCCGATCCTACATTCCGCACGAAGGTAGACGCTCTCGTACAAACCAGACGCCAGGAGGCGGAGGCTCCCGCGTGGTTTCAGCAAACATACTCCCAATCTCCATTAACTTGCGTCGCTTATTTCAGCATGGAATTCATGTTGAGCGAAGCTCTGCCCATTTACTCGGGCGGGCTCGGCAACGTGGCCGGTGATCAGCTCAAAGCCGCCAGCGATCTGGGCGTGCCAGTGCTCGGCGTAGGGCTGCTCTACCAGCAAGGCTATTTTCGCCAGGTGATCGACGAGCAGGGAGCCCAACAGGCCCTTTTCCCGTACAACGATCCCGGGCAATTGCCCATCACGCCTGTGCGCGATCCGAACGGGGAGTGGCTGCGGCTGGAACTTGACTTGCCAGGTTACCCCGTCTGGCTTCGCGTCTGGCAGGTTCAGGTGGGCAGAGTGAAGCTTTACCTTCTCGATAGCAATGACCTGTCGAACCTCCCGGTTCATAGAGCCATTACCAGCGAGCTATACGGGGGCGGGCCGGAGTTGCGCCTCAAGCAGGAGATGGTGCTTGGGATCGGCGGATGGCGATTGCTTGCCACGCTCGGCATCCAGCCGGAGGTCTGCCATCTGAATGAAGGGCATGCGGCCTTTGCCGTGCTGGAGCGCGCGCGGAACTTCATGAAAGAGACGGGGCAGCCCTTCGAAGTCGCGCTGGCGGTCACGCGCGCTGGCAACCTCTTCACCACCCATACGCCGGTGGCCGCCGGCTTTGATCGTTTTGCTCCGGCTCTCATCGAAAAATATCTCGGTGGTTATGCCGAGCAGAAGCTTGGCATAAAACTTCACGACTTGCTTGCCCTGGGCCGCCAGAATCCGGACGACTCGTCGGAAAGTTTCAACATGGCCTATCTGGCGATACGCGGCAGCGGGGCGGTGAATGGCGTCAGTCGCTTGCATGGGAAGGTCAGCCGGCACCTTTTTGCGCCTCTTTTTCCCCACTGGCCGGCTGACGAAGTACCCGTCGGACACGTGACCAACGGAGTTCACATGCCGACCTGGGAGTCGACGGCAGCCAACGATCTTTGGACGAAAGCCTGCGGAAAAGAATGTTGGCTGAAAACGACGGAAACCCTGGAGCATGCTATTCGACATGCCTCCGACACCAGCCTCTGGCAGCTGCGTACCGATGCCCGCACGTCTCTCATTAAATACGCGCGTGAGCGCCTGGCCCGGCAGCTGGCGGTCTCCGGCGAGTTTCCCGATGTGATCGATAGTGCGAAACATCTATTTGATCCCGGAGTACTGACATTGGGCTTTGCGCGCCGCTTTGCAACCTACAAGAGACCGCACCTGTTGCTCCACGACCCGGAGCGCCTGCTTCGCCTGCTATCCGATCCTGAGCGCCCGGTGCAACTCATCATTGCCGGCAAGGCCCACCCAGCAGACCGGGCGGGGCAGGCGCTGATTCAGGAATGGACACTTTTCATTCGTCGGCCCGAGGCACGCCCCCATGTGATTTTTCTCAGTGACTACGACATGCATTTGACCGAGCACCTGGTGAAGGGGGTAGATGTCTGGCTGAACACACCCCGGCGGCTCTGGGAGGCCAGCGGCACGAGCGGAATGAAGGTGCTCGTTAATGGAGGCCTCAACCTCTCGGAATTGGACGGCTGGTGGGCCGAGGCGTACACCCCTGAGGCGGGGTGGGCGCTGGGGGATGGTCCGGAGCATGGCAGCGATGCCGCTTGGGATGCCGCTGAAGCCGACGCGCTCTACGACCTGCTCGAGCGGGAAGTGATCCCGGAGTTTTATACCCGAGACGCGAGCGGCATCCCCACTGCATGGGTCAAGCGGATGCGGGAAAGCATGACACGGTTGACACCGCGCTTCTCCGCCACCCGCACGGTGCGCGAATACACCGAGCAACACTACCACCCGGCTGCCTCCGCCTACTATTTGCGTATTGCCAATAAAGGCGCGCTCGGCAGGCAAATAGTCGATTGGCAGCACAGTCTGGAACAGAGATGGGCCACCCTACACTTCGGGGAAATGAAGGTTGAAACTCATGGCGAACAGCACGTATTTGAAGTTCAGGTCTTTCTCAACGGGCTCGACCCCGAGGCGGTGAGGGTAGAGCTTTACGCCGCCGGCGTTATGGGCAGGGCGCCCGTGCGGCAGGAGATGAGGCGCGTTCGCCAACTCGCCGGTGCTTCGGGCGGCTACGTTTACAGTGCGGCTGTATCTGTGGCCCGCTCAACAGGGGACTATACGGTGCGATTGATACCGCACTGCGATGGCGTTTCCATCCCACTGGAAGACGCACGAATCCTCTGGCAGCGATGATCCGATCGACGGAAGAAATGGTGAAAAAGAAAGCGACTTCAATCAGCTTCGTGGTTCTATATATCGGCGGTGTAACTCTTACCAACGAGTGGGATAGTCTTGCCCCAAGCAAGCGGCGACTGACCCTCAAACTGCAGTTAGCCGAAATGTAGGGCCGGCATTACTGAAGGTGGCACGACCACCACCCCATTCGCCATGACGACAGGGTCCCTCAGCCTATTGAGGTTCCACTATATACTGAGGCCAAATAGATCGTCCCCCACTTCTCTACGCGTCTCTCCCATTCATCTAACCCCGCGTTATTAAAGCATGATTCCAAGCGTTTGATTTTTTCCGGCCGCTGGCAGGCTGTTTGCAAATACTACCTGCATGGTCTTGGTCATTATACGAAGGTTCTTGCTGAAAAGCGCGAGGAACTGTCCCAGACCATCGTATCGCATCCCTGATCGGCTATCTCGCGGGACTGGGGATATCAAGATAGCCTATATTAGGCCCAAGGCAATTCTTATAAAAAAAGGCCTTCTATGCCGGTAAAGAAATACATACTAAATATGAAAAGCGATTTGTGCGATCTGGAAAAGTTGCGCTCTTTTGTGGAAGGGATTCAGGAAGGGCTATCTTTTTCTAAAAAGTGCCAATTTGAAACCAACCTTGCCTTGGAAGAGGCCTTTTCAAATATTTTATCCTACGGCTTTGACAAGCATACCGATCATTTTATAAAAATAACGGTTACGTCCGCACAGGGCGTCTTGAATATTCGCGTAGAAGATGACGGCAAGCCTTTCAATCCGCTTGAAGCCAAGGAACCTACTTTGCAGTATGATATTGAAAATTGCGCACTGGGTGGTCTCGGGATCCATCTGATCAAAAACTTCATGGATGACATCCGATATCAACGTTACCAAAACAAAAATGTCCTTATCATGAAGAAAGCGGGCTGCTTTCATGAACCATCTAATTTTCGAAATCCGCTAAGTTCTGCCTCACGTTCTTGTCGAAATTAAGGCCTACGGTACAAAAGTGATGATGGATGGCACCGTCATGATGAAAAATGGCGGATTCCTAACATCCGGGACATAGAGAGCCTGGTCGATATAAACTAGCACTCCCCGGCTATGCCGCTAACCACCCCTTAGCGGGAGCACGGACGGGTACTGGTCGTCCACGACGAGCGTTTACGAGTCGAGCTACGCCTGGGTTCTATACACCTTCGACGGCGCGGCCGGGGTCGGCTACAAAGCAAAGCCTGATTTTAGGGGCTCATTTCCTTGATAGCCATGCTGATGATCTGATCAATCTGCTCGCCCTCGCAATGCAGCATAACCTGACCGCAGCAGATATCAAGCAGGCACTGTATACATATACCTCACTGCCAGCTCCAGTGTCCAACCTTATCCATCGTTCGGCCGGCGTTGCCCCTGTGAGTATTGTTTCCTAATGAAGGACCGCGTATAATCTCGGCAAGAATTATGGTTGGCGATCGTTGGCGCCGGCGGAGGTGCGAGGATGAAAATTCGGGACGCAGAATCCGTGCTGGTCACTGGGGCCAGCGGCTTTATCGGCCAGCACCTGGTGCGCCGGTTGATTGAGCGTGGCGACCGGGTGTCGTGCCTGGTGCGGGCTACGTCGCGCATCGCCGAACTACGATCATCGGCCGCCCGACTCATTGTGGGCGATGCGACCGATCGCGTCGGCATTGAACGGGCGCTGGCGCAGTCGCAGGCCGTGCAGGCAGGGAGAGCGTACTGACCATCCCGTGATCAAATCGCAGGGAGTCGGTGGAACGATCGCTTGCCGCCATGACGGAAAGGAGGTGGGATCCGTTTGTGGCTAAACAGGCAACCGAACTCAGGTATGCTGTCCGGTTTCGCGTAGTTTTCAAGTATTTCGGACAAGTATGCCTCGTGCTCGCCGCGCTGACGATGGTGCCTCTGGCGATGTCGGTGATCTTCGGCGAGAGGGACATCACCCTGAGATATGCCGTTGTGGTCTGCGGACTTTTGGGCTTGGGGTTGGGGACGGCCCGGCTGCGGGCTCCTTCCAGTATGCAGGTCAATGAGGGCATGGTCTTGGTGGCCCTCATGTTTCTCTTCACGCCGCTTGCCATGTGCTACCCGATGATGAGTTCGGGACTGGGTTTCTTGGATGCTCTCTTTGAAGCCATCTCCGGCGTGACGACCACGGGGCTGAGCATGAAGACGACGCTCGTCGGCGTGCCGGCGACGTTTCTTTTTGCCCGCGCCTGGATGCAGTGGTACGGAGGACTGGGCATCGTCGTGCTCTCCCTGGCGCTCGTAATGCAACCGGGACTGGTGGCGAAAGGCTTGGCTGCCACAGAGACCGAAACCGACGATTTGGTCGGTGGCACGCGGGCACACGCGCAGCGAGTCCTGAAAGTCTACGGCGCCATGACCGCACTGGGCATCATCGTGTCATTATCATTGGGAATCGGGCTTTTCGACGCGGTGGTGTATACCTTTGCGGCGGTCTCGACCGGAAGTTTTGCCCCGCGTGACGGCAGCCTCGCGCCCCTGAGTTGGCCCGCACAGGTGTGGATCACGGTGCTCTGCCTCGCCGGTGCGATCCCGCTGACGTTCTATCACCGAATGTTGCAGAAGAAGCGGCGCGTTGCAGTGGACTTTCTGCAACTCCAGGCCCTCGTCATCGCATCGGTGGTTGCTTCGCTCGCGGTGGGCGCCTCCATGCGGCTGAGTGCCGGCATGGCTTGGCCGCAGGTACTCCATCACGCGCCCTTGCTGGCCTTTTCCGCGCAGACCACCGCGGGCTTTTCCTCGATGCCGTGTGCGCAACTCGATGCAGGTTCGAAGCTGGTTTTGATCTTCTCGATGCTCGTGGGCGCCGGCGTGGGATCGACCGCGGGCGGATTCAAGCTGCTGCGGCTGTTGATTGCAGCCAGCGTGTTTCGGGTGATCCTCCTGCGGACCTGCCTGCCGAAACACGCCATCATCGAGCCCCGGCTCGCAGGCCGCCGACTGCAGGACGAGGAAATCCGCGCGGCCCTGCTGCTCACTTTACTGTTTGTCGTCGTCGTCGCGCTGTCCTGGCTGCCGTTCGTGGCAATGGGATACAACCCGCTCGACTCCTTGTTTGAAGTGGTTTCGGCGACGGGAACGGCGGGGCTTTCCGTGGGGCTGACAAGTGCAACGTTGCCCGCGTTGCTCAAGGGGGTTTTGTGCGTTGACATGCTGATGGGAAGACTTGAAATCATCGCGTGGTTGGTGATGCTTTATCCTGGGACCTGGTTTGGCAGGAGAATGGGGAGAACATGAGAACTGTTTTTGTCGGGGCCGGAAAAGTGAGCATCGGGACGGCCAAGGCGCTCATCAAGAAAGGCCACGAAGTCGTCATTATCGAGGCCGACAAGGCCAGGATCGATGAATTGTCCGAGGATATGGACTGCAGCTTCCTGCAGGGCGACGGCAGCCAGCCGAATATCCTGCGCGAAGTCAATCCCGCGCAGACCGATATCCTCTATTGCCTCACCGGCAGCGACCAGGCCAACGTCATCGCCAGTCTCGTCGGCCGTTCCCTCGGTTTCAAGCGGGTCGTGACGGCCGTCGGCGATGCGCAGTTCGAGGGCATCTGCCATGAGCTGGGGCTGAAGGATACGATCATTCCCTCCCGCACAATCAGCCGTTACCTGGAGGACATGGTCGGCGGTACTGAAAACGTTGAGCTTTCCACGGTCCTCAAGGACGAGGCCCGGTTTTTCACTTTCACCGCAAATAAAGAAAACGAGGTCCCGGCCAAGGATCTGAATTTGCCTGCCGATGCCAAGGTCATCTGCTATTACCGTGATGGCAAGTTTTCACATGCCGATGAAGAAACAACATTTCGCATAGGCGACGAGGTTGTGATTCTAACGCACAGCAAAAATATGCCCAAGTTGCAGGAGCGTTGGCAGCCGAAGCCGGCGCAAGCGGAACCGGCGGATTCAGCCTCAAAGAAGAACAGGTAGCCGGATCTGAAACCCAGAGTTAATGGGTTGGCCGGGCCACCATGAAGGATGGCCGGAGATAGCGTACCGGAATGGAAACGGTAACCATTTTAATTTTGCTCTTTATTGTGGCCACCGCCGTGGCGATCGCGGTGCAACGTCTGGCCGTTCCGTATACAGTAGCCTTGGTCTTCACCGGCCTCGTGTTGGGGCTGCTGCAGGCCTTCGAAGCGCCCCACCTGACCAAGGCGCTGCTGTTCAACGTCTTCCTGCCAGGGCTGCTCTTCGAGGCCGCGTTCCACATCGAGTTCAAGCAATTCTGGCGCAACCGCCTCACCATTAATTCGCTGGCGCTACCCGGCGTGGTTGCGGCGATCGCGCTGACGGCCCTGATTTTGACACCGGTCGCCAACACCTTGCATTTCGTGCAGGATTTCACCTGGAAACACGCGCTGGTCTTTGGCGCGATCATCTCCGCCACCGACCCCATTGCCGTCGTCGCGGTCTTCAAGAGCTTGGGTGTCCCGAAACGTCTATCGGTGTTGCTCGAAGGTGAAAGCCTCTTAAACGACGGCGTCGCAATCGTTTTTTTCACGCTTAGCGTTGCGCTCGTGGCAGGCAGAGTGGTGACGGGCGGTGGATTGATTTTCGATTTCATCAAGATCGTCGGCATTGGCGCACTCATTGGGGCAGGAGTCGGTCTGGCCGTTTCGCAGGTCATCAAGAAGGTGGATGACCCGATGATCGAGATCACCCTGACGACGATTGCCGCGTACGGTTCGTTCCTGGCCGCCGAGCACTTCCATTACTCCGGAGTGATTGCCACCGTATCGGCGGGGATGCTCTGCGGAAACTACGGTGCGCGTGTCGGCATGTCACCTTCAACCCGGATGGCCGTGGAGACGTTTTGGGAATACGTAGCCTTCGCTCTCAACTCGATTGTCTTCCTGCTGATCGGTTTCGAAGTGCAGTTCCAGGCATTGCTCGCCTCCTGGCAGGCGATCCTGGTCGCCTATCTCGTGGTCACAGGAGGCCGTGCACTGATCATCTTCGGTGCCTCCTCGCTGCTGCGCAGGACGCGGGAAAGAATTCCCTGGGCGTGGAGCGTGATCCTGACCTGGGGTGGGTTGCGCGGCGGGCTGCCCATGGTGCTGGTGCTCAGTCTGCCAAAGGATTTTGCGCACCGGGACTTGCTGGTCTCGATGACCTTCGGGGTCGTCCTGCTTTCGATCCTTGTCCACGGGTTGACCATGTCCCCCCTGCTGAGGTGGCTGGGCATTGTGCGCGGACACCAGGAACACGCCGCGTACGAGTTGACCCGCGGCAAGTTGCAGGCGGCCCATGCCGCATTGGAGGAGATCGACCGAATGTCACGCGCCCATTTCACTAACCCAGAGGTGCTCGTCAGTCTCCGCCGCGAATATGAGCAAAAGGTCGAGCGCGATAACGCAGCGCTGGATGAGTTTCATGTCGAGAGACAGGAACTCCACGCCGAGGAGGTACAATGGGCGCGGCGGCACCTGCTGCTGGTGGAAAAAGGCGTAGTGCTCGATGCCTTTCATCAGGGGGTTTTCAGCCAAACGGTCCAGGAAAAGTTGCTCGCCGACATCGACGCGCAGTTGCTGCGCCTCGAATCGGGAGAACCCACTGAGTCCATTCAGCAAAGAGATCGCCCAGACAGTGCCGATGGGCAAAACGCGATGGAGCAGTTGGACGTGAAATAAAACTATCGATCGAGATAACATCACCACGACAGAAAGGGGGTGCCGAATGTTCAGGCATATTCTCTGTCCGACCGACTTGAAGGAGCGAGCATTCATCGCCTTGAAAAAGGCGGTTCAGATTGCCCACCAGTTCAATTCGAAAGTCACAATACTGAATGTACACCCGGAGTTTATGGGCCGGCAGGATCGGGAAATGCTTCGGGTCAGTTTTGACGGTCTCAAAGAGAAGTACCGACGGGCCGCGCTCGAGTCACGCGAAGAGATGAAAGCCGAAATCAGTAAACTGCATGCCGAGGATATCCAAGTCGATTATGAGTTACGCGAAGGCAAACCGGAGGCGGTCATTGTGGAGACGGCTGAAAAGCTCGGTATTGATCTGATCGTCATATGCACCGACGGCAGGGACAACATCATGGACTTTGTGACCGGCACGATTACCGAACACGTCATCAACCATGCATCCTGTCCCGTGTTGGTTATTCCATACCCAAAAAACTCATAATACTATCGAACTTTCCGGTGGGTATAGGCAGACATGATCAGCGGGTAACCTTGCGATGAGGTGCGGCAGAGGCTTCGGAGGCATCAGGCGGGGGGATCACATTTTTTGCCTGAATGAGTCCGAGGAGGAGCAGCAATGCTAGCATCGAAATTGATATTTTCAGACGAAACATATCAAAAACAGAAAGTATTAACCGCGGCGATGAATCTCTCAAATGACGTTTTGCTGGTGTTGATTTGGTAAACTCCCATTTCCAGAGCCCCCCTGATGATTCGACATAGTGCACTCAGTCTAATTCCAGTACCGTCTTTGGATTTGTGTGGGTTTATGACTTATTGCAAGGTCGCCGAGCGTTGGGATTTCCATTTTTGGGTGAGTTTTGAAGGTAAAAATACAGAATTAACCCCACATTGACACCCTCTGACGCCGTTCTTAGTCTATCAGTCACGCTGGGCGAAAGCCGTAGCTCCTAAAAAACTTTCCCACCCACGACCTGATCCCTGTGCGACACTGCCCTCAAATGCCGCAAAAAAAGGAGATCATCACATGAAAATGCTACTTACGGTCGAATTCCCACTTGAGCCTTTCAACTCCCTGGTCAGAAGCGGAAAGGCGGGCGAGATCATTGGGCGTATTCTCGAAACAATCAAGCCGGAGACGGCTTACTTCACGGAGCAAGATGGAAAACGTGGTGGAATTTTCGTGATCAATGTACAAACTCCGTCGGATGTGCCCTCTTTTTCGGAGCCGTTCTTTCTAAAATTCCAGGCCAGTTGCAAATTTCGCGTTCTGATGAGTCCGGAGGATTTGCAAAAGGCTGACTTGGAGCAGCTTGGCAAGAAGTGGGGGTAAAATATGTCGAACCTTAGTTGGAACGGACGGCCTGCCAGCGTGGTGCCATTAGCGAACATCGTGCTGGTCGTTCACCTATACGTTATGCGGCCTTATGAGGGCCGAATACTTTCGAAGCATGCACAGGAGCGCCCGAGATGATCGAATAGATTTCCGATCTACCGGACAACGTTCTCGGATTCACTGCGAAGGGGACGGTAACCGCCAACGATTACGAGTCGGTCATCATTCCGGCAGTGGAGGCTCTATTCTCCCGGTACCGCAAGGTTCGGTTCCTCTATCATCTTGGCAAAAATTTCGCCGGATTCGAGGTTAGCGCGATGTGGAAGGATACTAAATTGGGCCTAAAACAGCTTACAGGCTGGGAAAGGATGGCCGTCGTTTCAGACTTGGATTGGATCCGGGGAGCCGTCCAGGTCTTCGGCTTCGCGATGCCGGGACATGTACGCGTGTTTCACAATAGCGAACTCACCGAAGCCACACGGTGGATCAGCGAATAGTTCATTCGCGGCCCAGTTGGCGGCCGTCGGACCCTGTATTGGCGCCGGCGGTTTCCGGTGTCGCGTTTCAGCAACGGTCGAGCGAGCCAGCTGTGCAATACGACGTCGGAAATATCACACTAAACTTGCCTCAGCGGAATACACGCCAGAGTTTCTCAATCGAGAATGTGAAATTGAACTGCACCGGTATTACGATCGGCAGGGGTATTGGGCCGGTGAACCGGCAGCCAAATAACCAAAGGAGGCTTCAATGAAGGTTCGCATCAACAAGCAATGCATGGGGGACCGCAACTGCCACAAGCTTTGTCCGGAAGTCTTCGAATACGATGAAGACCAACTGTTGGCCATTGTCAAATTCGACGTGATACCGGAACAGTATCACGAACTGGTGCGCCGGGCGGCGCGGGAGTGCGTGCCGCAGGCTATCGAGATCGAAGAGTAACTACTTTTCTTCGATGATAACCTACGGCAACCAGGCGCTGATCCAGAAGGCCTGTAGGCGGCTGGAGGAGACCCTGGCCTTTTAAGAAAAAGCAGATAATCCTCGATCATCTCGTTGGTGATCGCAGCGGGCTTTTGTCAATAGTGTCCGGCAAGCCCGGTGACTGCGGTCAGGTAAGCGCGCCGGGTATGCGGGAAGAGATTTTTTAACTCCATGGCCCTGATCATCTCTGACGTAGTTCGGTTATGTGGCACCTCCTCGGTTTGGAATTTAACGACATCCGAGAGGTATCCTGACATGATCAGGGGAAAAAGAAACGACGCGAACGGCAGGCAAACGTTACGGGTTGATTGTTGTGGGTGGGACAGCTATCGCGAAGCGATTTTGTTCACCTATATCAAAAAGCAACCCGACCCAAGGTATGTATATCGGCGATTTATCGAATCTCAGTGTTTTCTTGAAAAATTAATGGTGTTGCTCAGGTAATCTGTAACAAAACGCATTCATGAAGAGCTTGGTTACCGTTCGACCGAATGCGGCGTAAGGGTACGTCCGGTCACCGATGGCTGGCCAAAGTCCATTGGCACTCCCGCCCCAGCATCGAACCCGATCCGCCCCTGAGTTCTCAGGCTTCCCGCAGCGCCTCCACGATGTTCATGCGCGCCGCGCGGAAGGCCGGCAGAAGCCCCCCGACAAGCCCCATGACCACCGCAAACCCCAGGCCTTCGGCCACGATCTCCCCGCTCAGGCGGAACTGAAAGGCCAATTCGGCAAACGTCTGGAAGTTGGTGGTGGAGACGGTGAAGAACTGCAGGAAGGCGGCCAGCGACAGGCCGGCCGCGCCGCCGCCAAGCCCCATCAGCAAGGCTTCCGTCATGAACGCCGTCAGAATCGCCGAGCGCCGGAAGCCCACGGCCCTCAAGGTCCCGATTTCCGCGTTACGGCTGGCCACGGCCGCGTACATGGTGATCATGGCGCCGACCACGGCGCCGATGGAGAAGATGATCGTCAGCGAAGTGCCGAGGACGCGCAGGAAGGTGGCGGTCGCCTCGGACTGGTCCTGGTAGTAGGTGATCTCCCGCTTGGCTTCCAGCGGCAGGCGGGGATCGCTCTCGATGCGCGCTTTCACGTCGGAAAACGAATCCGGTGCCCGCAGGCGGAAGATCACCGAGGAGTAGGCCTGGCGGCGGAACGCCTGCATGAACTGCTCGGCGTCGCCCCAGATCTCGGAGTTGAACCCGGTGTTGCCGGCGTCGAACACCCCCACCACCACCCACTCCCGGCCGGCGAAGGAGAGCGTTTCGTTGTGACCGGCGTTCTGGAAGCGCCGGGCGATCCCCTCCCCCACCATGATTTCCGACAAGCCCGGCTGGGGCATGCGGCCGGTGACCATGCGGATTTCGGGCCGCAGCGCGAGGGAAAATTCCGATGTACCCCGGATGGTGACATTGGAGGTGCTCGGCGAGCCCCGCTTGCGCAGGTTGATCAGGACCACCACTTCCCGGGCCGCCAACGGTCTCCCGCCGGGGCCGGGGGCGACCTCCGGCTGGGTCTCGAGAATCGCCGCCGCGGAGCGGGAGACCGTGCTTTGGATCTCCGAATTCGCGGATTTGCGGATGACCACGACGTTTTCGAAGGAGCCGGAGTCCACCAGGGTTTGCCGCAGCCCCTCGGCCAGCATCAGAACGGCCGCGAAGGCGAACACGACCAGCGCCATGCCGCCTGCGGTCAGCACCGTGGTCAGGCGCCGCGCCAGCAGGTTGCGGAGAGTGTATGCGAGTAGCAGCTTCATCGCGATGCTCGATCCTGATTCAGAGTGTTCAGGGTTCAGGGTTCAAAGGCAGGGCGGTCACAGTTACGATTACCTTGCTCGGGCTCTATGTTTGGTGTGGGAGCGGCATCTTGCCGCGAAACCGATCGAGGCGGGTCGCCTCTCCACATCAGAGCATGGCCCCGCTGCTCGATTCCGACGAGAACGACGAGGCTCACAGGCCCCGCAGTTCCTGAACCCTGACCCCCGAACCCTGCCCCTTTCTTCTCCCCCTCACGCCACCCGCCCCAGTGCATCGACGATCCGCACCGTGATCACTTTCCGGATCGGGAACGCCGCGGCCACCAGCGCGACGACCAGCGCCGCCAGCACGTCCAGCCAGAGCGTCGCCGGCGTGATGTCCAGGACCGGGAAAATGCTGCCCACGTAGCCCGCGAGGATCCTCAGGGCGGGGAAGGTGGCGGCGATGCCGAGCGCCCCGCCCGCCGCGCAGATCACCAGCGACTCGCCCAGAATCAGCCCGGTCAGGTGGAGAGCGCCGTAGCCGAGTGTCTTGAAGACCGCGAACTCGTGCAGGCGTTCGCGCACCGACATGATCATGGTGTTGGCGACGACCGCCATGATGATGCCGATGATGATCAGCGACACCAGGCGGATGGCCACGATGATGGCCTCGCTCATGGTCACGAACCCCAGTTGAAAGGCGCGCTCGGTTTCGGTCAGGGTCTCGGCCAGGGAGTTCTTGAAAACAGCGTCCACGGCGCCGGCCACCGCCGGAGCCTCCTCGGCCTGGGCGATCTCGATCACGAAGATCCCGGCCTGGTTGGCCCGCCGGGGAAATCGCTCCTTGAGCCGCTCGTTCAGGTAGTCCCAGTGGAAGAAGAGCTGGTTTTCGTCGGTGCTCTTGTCGCGCCCCCGGTAGATCCCCCGCAGCGTCATGGGCCACTCCCCGGGGAAAATGGTCCCCTGAAGGGGCACGGTGTCGCCCACCTTCCAACCGAAGCGCTCGGCCAGCCCGCGGCCGGCGACACAGCCCCGGCGGTCCTTGAGAAAATCCGATTTCCGGTCCTCGGGCAGGATGAACTCCGGATAGAGTTCCTGGAAGCTTTTCGGCTCCACGGCAAAGTTCGCAAAGAAATTCTTGCGGTCGATGTAGACCCCGCCGAACCAGGTCATGTGAGAGACGGCCTTGACCCCGTCGACCGCGCGGATCTTTTCCATGTAGGCGATGGGCAGGGAGAAGGTGAGGGATATGGCGTGCCGGATGACGAGCCGGTTGGCGGCGGCCGCTGAGACACCGGCGTACCACGCGTCCACCAGCGTGCTCAGCAGGCCGAAAGCCAGCACCGCCACGGCGACGGCGGCGACGGTCAGCAGGGCCCGCAGCTTGTGCCTAAACGCATTCCGGTAAAGGAGCTTCCAGAGCATCGGTGAGAACGCCCTTGTCCAGGTGCCTCAGGCGGTGGGCCCGCCGGGCCGCCCGCGGGTCGTGAGTCACCATGATGATGGTCTTGCCCAGATCCCCGCACAGCCGCTCCATGAGGACCAGCACCTCCTCGGCCGAGACCCGGTCGAGGTCGCCCGTGGGCTCGTCGGCCACCAGCAGCGTCGGGTCCGTGACCAAAGCCCGCGCGATGGCCACCCGCTGCTGCTGTCCGCCGGAGAGCTGCCGCGGGTAGTGGTCCAGGCGCTCCTCGAGATTGACCAGTTGCAGCACCATCCGCGCGTGCTCGCGGCGCTGCCGCCGGGTGAGATCGGTCAGAACGAGCGGCAGTTCGACATTCTCATAGGCGGTCAGCACCGGGATGAGGTTGTAGAACTGGAAGATGAAGCCGACGTGGGCCGCGCGCCAGGCAGCGAGCTCGGTTTCGGAGAGCACGCCGATCTCGGTCCCCCCGACGCGGATCGTGCCGGCGTCCGCCCGGTCCAGGCCCGCGATGAGGTTCAGCAGGGTGCTCTTGCCCGAGCCCGAGGGCCCCATGAGCGCCAGAAACTCCCCGGCGGCGATCTCCAGCGAAAGGTCCTCCAGCACCGGGATGACCTGGTTGCCCCGACGGTAGGACTTGCTGATGTGGCGGATGTCGACGATGACCGGAGCGGCGCTCATCATTCGCTGTCAATGAAATGGTCGCAGGTTGCTTTGGGGGGAAGCGGCATCCGGCCGCGATATCGTGGCCGGATGCCACTCCCGCCGTGAATTGGACAGGGATGCCCGCACCTCGTTGCGCGGTGCAGGAAGATCCATAACCCGCCTTCAGTTCTTTGGAATCGAGACGCGGGTGCCGTCCGTCAATGGGTCAAGAGGCGACGTGGCGATGCGGCTTCCGACCGGCGGCCCGTCCCGCAGCTCCACCATCTCCCCGAACCGACGGACCGTCTCCACGGCGACCTCCCGGACGTGATCGCCCTCGATTAGAAACACCACGTGCTTGCCGTTGCGCGGTGCCACCGCCGCCGCCGGCGCCGCCCGGAAGGGCGCCCGCTCGCCGGCGCCCGGCTCCCGGGAGAGAAAGGCCACCTTGGCGCTCATTTCGGGCAGCACCCGCGGGTCGCGCTCGAGGAAGGCGACCTTGACCGTGATGGAGGCCTTGCTGCGGTCGGCCGTCGGCAGGATCATGTGCACCCGGGCCGGGAAGCGGGTCTCGGCAAAGGCATCCAGCCGGATCTCGCAGGGCTGGCCCACCTCAACCTGCGCAATGTTCGACTCGGAGACGTCGACTTCCGCCAGCAGCGAGTTCATGTCGGCGATGGTGACCACGGCGGCCTTGGCATCGGCCGTGGCCGCCAGCGGGGTGACGATGTCGCCGATGTCGGCGTTCTTGGTGAGCACCACGGCATCGAAGGGCGCGCGGATGTTGCTGTAATCGAGCAGCACGCCGGCCTCCTCAAGGGCCGCCTGGGCCGCCCGCAGCCCCGCGCTCAGCGCCTCGACCGAGGCCCGGGCGGAACGATAGCGGGCCTCGGCCGCGTCGAAGGCGGAGCGGGAAATGGTGCCCTTCTCGACGAGGGTTTTCCGGCGCTCGTAGTCCAGGGTAGCGTTGGCCAGCTCGGCCTGGCGCTCCTCCAGGCTGTAGCGGGCGACCGCGACGTTCTGCGCCGCCCGATCCCTCGCCGCCGCGGCATCCCGGCTCTCCAGTCGAGCGATGATCTGACCCTCCCTGACCCGGCTGCCCTCTTCGACGCCCAGGAACACCAGCCGTCCGGTCACCTTCGAGGCCACCGCAGACTTGCGGTCGGCCACCACGTAGCCGCTGGCGTTCAACAGGGTCAAGGTCTGGGACGGGTAAATGCTCTGCACGACGGCCGCCTGGATCGTCACCGCCGGGGTCAGAAGGCCCTGCTGGTAAAGCACGACGGCCGTTGCTGCCAGGCCGGCACCGATGAGCCCCCACACGATCCTCTTTTTCCGCCTTCCACGGGGCCGCGCCGCGGTTTTTTCGATACGCAGTTTTTCAAGTTCCAGCTCAGCCATAAACCCCGTTCCGTGACGAGCCTTATTAATCGTTTCGAAATAACATAGACCGAGAGGGGGCGTCCGTGTCCTTACAATTATGCAACCCCTTATAACTGCCCGCAGGCATAACACAGCCGCCGTTAAATGGACATACCCAGATTCAGGCCGCTATCAAGGCATAGCGAGACAAGCACAACCCGATGCGGAAAAAAAAACCTGAAATAGGATCCGGTTGCGCCCCGGCGCAGCCGAATCCTAATCGATGCGCTTCCGGAATCGCCAGACCGCGACGGCAAAGACAAACCCGCCCAGCACGGCCAGTTCCAGGAACTGCGGCCACAGGATCGCAAACCCGGCTCCCTTGAGAAAGATGCCCCGGATGATGACCAGGAAATGGCTCAGGGGGTTCAGGTGGGTCAGCCCCTGCACCACGGCGGGCATGTTGGCGATGGGGAAGACGAACCCGCTCAGCATGAAAAACGGCAGGATGAAAAAGAAGTTTGTCATCATGGCCTGCTGCTGGGTGCGGGAGACGGTGGAGATCAGAAGGCCGATGCCGAGAGTGCTCAGCAGGAAGATGGAGCTTGCGGCCAGCAGCAGGAGGGCGCTGCCCGCCATGGGGATCCGGAACCATAGCCGGGCAAAGAGGATCACCATCACCATCTGGGCCTGGGCGATGAGGATGAACGGGATGGTCTTGCCCAGGATGAACTCGGTCGCCGTGAGCGGGGTCACGATCAGCTGCTCCATGGTCCCGGCCTCCTTCTCCCGCACCACGGCCATGGAGGTGAAAAGCAGCGAGAGGAGCATGACCAGAAAAGCGACGATTCCCGGCACGTAGTAATACTGGCTGTCCAGGTTGGGGTTGTACCAGGTGCGGACGCGGCCGTCGATCTCGCCGAAGTCCAGGCGCCGGCGGTGGATCTCCCGCAGCATCTGGGCGTTGAAGGCCTCGAGCACGTTCACGCCGTAGGCGATCCGCACGGCCGCCATGTTGCTCATGCTGCCGTCGACCAGGAGCTGGATCTCCGCCGTCTTCCCTTCGCGGATGCGCGCGCTGAAGTCCGGCGGAATCTGCAGCCCGATGTCCACGGCCCGCCGGAGCAGCCGGCGGTCCAGCTCTTTGGGGTCTTGAAGGACCTGGGTGACGCGAAAAGTGGGGTTGCCGTCGAAGGCGTCGATGAGCCGGCGGCTCTCCGGCGTGCGCGACTGGTCGATGACCGCCACCGTGATGTCGCGCACGTCCGTGGTGACCACATAGCCGAACAGAATCATCTGGATCAAGGGCGCGATGACCAGCAGCGGCCGGTTTTTGCGGTCGCGGAAAAGCTGGATGAACTCCTTGCGCACCAGCTCGCGCACGCGGAGCCAGTTCATGTCAGAGCCCCTCCCGTTTCAGTGCCCGGATGTTGAGGACCGAAAGCAGCGCCGCCATGACGAGGAGCACGAGGAAGCTCGGCCAGAGCTGCGGAAACGAGAGATCCCGCAGGTAAAGACCGTTCAGGATATCGATGTAATAGGTGGCGGGAACGAGCTTGGAAACGGCCTGGAGCGGGAGCGGCATGTTCTGCTGGGGAAAGACAAAATCGGAGAGCAGCAGCGAGGGCAGGTAGGTCACCAGCACCGCCAGCTGGTTGGCCACGAGCTGGGATCGGGTCTTGACGGAAATCAAGAGACCGATGCTCAATGCCACCAGGATGTAAACGGCCGAAGCGAGGACCATCAGCCAGAAGCTTGCCTTCATGACCACGCCGAAGAGCAGCTGACCCATGAGGATCGCCACGAGCACGTCGACGAGGGTGATGAAAAAGTAGGGGGCCGCCTTTCCCAGAAAAAACTCCCCCGCCCGCACGGGCAGGGCGCGCAGGGTCTCCAGGGTGCCGTTCTCGTATTCACGCGCGATCACCATCGAGGTCAGAAGCGCCCCCACGATCATGATGATGACGGCGATGATGCCGGGCACGATGAAGTTGCGGCTCTCCAGGTCCTCGTTGAACCAGACGCGGATGCGGCCCTCGACCGGCGGTCGGATCGGCTCCCGTCCCTGGCGGTTGAGGAAATCCAGAAGATTTTTTTCGTTCGCCTGGGCGATGAAGGCCGTGACGTACGCCCGGGTGTTGCCGGCGGTGTTGGGGTCGCTGCCGTCGATCACCAGCTGCAGGGCGCTTTTGCGGTCGGCCTTGAGCTCGGCGCTCCAGCCGGGCGGTATGACGACGCCGAGGATGACCCGATTGCGGTCGAGCAGGTCCGTGAGCGCGGCGGTGGAGGACGGGTGGGCGATCACATCGAAATAGACCGACGCGTCCAGCCGCCGGATGAAATCACGACTCTCCGGCGTGTGGTCGTGGTCGACCACCGCCGTGGGGATGTGCTCCACGCGCAGACTTAGGGCGTAGCCGAAGAGCAGGATCAGAAGCATCGGGATGATGACGGCCAGGTAGAGGCTGCGGAAGTCCCGGATCAGGTGGTAGGTCTCCTTGCGGGCGATGGCCCGGACCCGGCGGGCGTTCATGACGGCTCCCGCTTCATCAGGGTCACGAAGGCCTCCCCCAGATCCGCCCCCGGCCGGTCCGGCAGCACCTGGGCCACGATCTCCGCCGGCGGCCCGCTCGCCACGATCCGGCCGGCGTTGATCATCACCACCCGGCCGCAGTGCCGGGCCTCGTCCATGTAGTGCGTGGTGACGAAGACGGTCACCCCTTCGGCCGTCAGCCGGCGGATGAACTCCCAGAAATGCCGTCGCGTGATGGGGTCGACCCCCGAGGTGGGCTCGTCCAGGAAGAGCAGCCGCGGCCGGTGCAGCAGCGCGCAGCCGAGCGCCAGGCGCTGGCGCCAGCCCGGGGGCAGCTCCCGCGTCAACCGGTCGCGCACCGCGGAAAGCCGCGTCACGCCGAAGACCCACTCGATGCGCTCCGGCCACTGCTCCGCCGGCACGTTGTAGATCCCCAGATAAAAGCGGATGTTTTCAAACGGCGTCAGGTCGGGGTAAAGCGAGAACTTCTGGGACATGTAGCCGATGGCCTGTTTGATACGCTCGGACTCGGTGAACAGATCGAAACCGGCCACGCGGCCGGTGCCGCTCGTGGGCGAAATGATGCCGCAGAGCATGCGGATGGTGGTGGACTTACCGGCGCCGTTGGGCCCGAGGAAGCCGAAGATCTCGCCCGTGCGCACGCGGAAGCTGATGCGGTCGACGGCCGTGAAGCGGCCGAAACGCTTCACCAGGTCCGTCACGGCTACGGCCTCAGCGTCCAAAGGCATCCTCCGTGAGCGCCGCGTCCACCGCCCGGATGCGCTGGATCATGGCCTCCTCCAAGTTCGCGAACCCCGCCCGCACCTCGGCCGGCGCCGCATCCGCGAGGATCCGGCCGTTGTGCATGAGCAGCAGCCGGTCGCAGCGCTCGCCCTCGTCGAGATAGGCCGTCGACACCAGGATCGTCATGCCCGCCTGCTTCATCTCCGCCAGGATCTGCCAGAACTCCTGCCGCGACACCGGGTCGACGCCGTTGGTGGGCTCGTCCAGGATCAGCACCTGCGGCTCGTGCACCAGCACGCAGGCAAGCCCCAGCTTCTGCTTCATGCCGCCGGAGAGATCCCCGGCCCGGCGTTCCGTGAACGGCAGCAGGTTGGAAAACCCGAGATAACGCTCGCGCCGGCGCGGGCGGTCCGCGCCGGTGATGCCGTAGATGTCCATGAAAAAATCGAAGTTCTCGGCCACCGTGAGGTCCTGGTAGAGGCCGAAGCGCTGGGGCATGTAGCCGATCCGCTCCTTGACGGCGGCCCGTTCCCGGACCACGTCGCGGCCGGCCACCGTGAGGGTGCCTGCATCGGGGGGAAGCATGGTGGCGGCCAGACGCAGGAGCGTGGTCTTACCGGCGCCGTCGGAGCCCACCAGCCCGACGATGCGGGCCGCGGGCAGGCGGAAGGAGACATCGGACACCGCCGCGAGCGCGCCGAAGCTCCGGCAAACCCCCGCCGCAACGATCATCCCGGCCGGGGGGTCGCCCGCGGCACCGCTCAGGGCGGCGTCATCGGAACCAGGCATCGGCGGGCATCCCGGATTTGAGCTCGAAGTTCGGGTTCGGGACGGAGACCTTCACCAGGTAAACGAGCTTGACCCGCTCCTTGTGGGTCTGGATGATCTTGGGCGTGAACTCGGCCTGGGGCGAAACATAGGCGACCCGGCCGGGGTAGGTCTTGTCGGCGAAAGTGTCGATCTTCACGTCCACCGGCCGGCCGGGCGCAATTTGGCCGATCACGGTTTCCTCCACGAACACCTTCAGCTCCACCCGGGAGAGATCGGAGATGGCGAGCACTTCCTGGCCGGGCGTGACCACCTCCCCGGGCTCCACGTTGCGGCTGAGGATCAGGCCGGTGTAAGGGGCCTTGAGTTCGGTGTGGCCCAGCTGGATCTCGGCCACCCCCAAAGCGGCATTGGCGGCCGCCACCTGGGCCCGCGCCGCCTCGACCTCCTGCTCGGCCGCCTCGATTTTCTTGAGGTTGCTCTCGGAAAGACGCAGCAGGGCCCGGCCCTCGGCCAGGCGCGCGGCCGCGGTGTCGATCGCCTCGCGGCGGAAGCCTTCCCGGGAGAGCGCGTAGGCTTCGGCCGCGCGCTGGTTCTCCTTGAGGGCGGTCTCGAACTGCAGGTTGAAGGTGTCCCGGGCCCTTTCAGCGACCACCCCTTTGCGGAAGAGCTCGTCGTAGCGTTCCTTGTCCCTGCGCGCGTTGTCCAGCGTCACCCGGCTCGCCTCGGCCGCCAGGCGCGCCCGTTCCACCTCCTGCACCCGGTTGCCGGACTCGGCCTCTTTCAGCAGGGCCTGCAGCGCCCCCACGGCGGCCGCGGCGCGGTCGACCTCGGCCGGCAGCACCTGGCGGCTCACCTCCAGCGCGGTCTCGACCTGCCGCAGGCCCTGCTCGGCGCGCAGCCGGTTGGCCAGGACCTGGTCGCGCAGCGCCGCGAGCTCGCGGCGGTCGAGAGCGGCGAGCACCTCGCCCTGCTGCGCCATC
>CAZLSV010000040.1:16982-23663 GCA_964562235.1 uncultured Desulfatibacillum sp. | reverse complement strand
GTGATACTGCCCCCAGAACACGAGCGCCCCAACGCCCAGCAGCAGCGCCAGGAACGCCATCAGGATAACCCGCCTCTGCTTCACCGCCCACCTCCCTGTATGAAGAGCGCATTAAACCTCATTTCCATAAAGGATTCAAGCGGCAAAGGGCCGGCATCGGCGCCGTCGGCCGAAGTAATCGTCTGACATCGGACCGATTTTATGATAGGGAGTTGATTGGCCATCGCCTCCGGCCGCGGTTCCGGAGGAATTGACGCATCAACCATGCAACGTCTCAGGGATTCGACACCATGCGCAACCGGCTCCGGGGCTCCAACCCGAAAAACCTTGTCCTTCGCGCCGAGGTCCTGCACCGGGTCCGCGGGTTCTTCCGTGAACAGGGCTATCTGGAGGTCGAAACCCCGGTCCGCATTCCGGCGCCCCTGCCGGAGGCGCACATCGACCCGATCGGCTCCGAGGGCTGGGTGCTGCAGCCCTCGCCGGAGGTCTGCATGAAACCGCTCCTGGCCGCCGGCTGCGCGCGCATCTTCCAGATCTGCAAGTGTTTCCGCAAAGGCGAGCGCGGCCGCCGGCACCTGCCGGAGATGACCCTGCTCGAATGGTACGCCGCAGACGAGTCCTACAGCGACCTGATGACCCGCACGGAGCAGCTGGTCCTTTACATCGCCCAAGGCCTCGGCCGGGGAAACGAGCTCGTGTATCAGGGCGCCCGGATCGATCTGGGGCCGCCCTGGACGAGGCTCACGGTCGCCGAGGCCTTCCGGCGGTATGCCTCCCTGCCGGTGGACGCCGCTCTGGCCCAGGGGCGCTTCGACGAGCTGATGGGGGTGGAGATCGAACCGCGGCTGGGGGCCGAGCGGCCGGTTTTCCTCCACGACTACCCGGCCGCCTGCGGGTCGCTGGCGCGCCTGAAGCCCGGGGACCCCGCGGTCGCCGAGCGCTTCGAGCTTTACATCGGCGGGCTCGAGCTGTGCAACGGTTTCAGCGAACTCACCGACCCGGCCGAGCAGCGGCGGCGCTTCGAGGGCGAGCTCGATATCCTGCGGCGGCGCGACCGGCCGGTTCACGGCCTACCGGAGAAATTCCTCGAGGCGTTGGCCGCCATGCCGGCCTGCGCCGGCAACGCCCTGGGAATAGACCGGCTGGTGATGCTCCTGGCCGACGCGGCCTCCATCGACGAGGTGGTCGCATTCACGCCGGAGCGGCTTTAACCCGCCAAGGCCGTGTTTACTTGTACGGCCGGATGTGGTAGCAATCTTTGGCAGTAGCCCCTTCCGGATTATCCCTTAACCATTTAGGAAACGGCCATGGAATTCTTCAAGATTCGCTTCGGCAACGACCTGGATGAGCTGACCTCCAAGTTCGAAAAAACCCTCGAGGACATGCTCGGGACCATGGGCACCTCTTTCGCGCTCTCCGATCGCTCCTGGCGGCCGCCGATGGACATGTACGAAACCCGAAACGAGGTGGTCATCCTGGCGGAGATCGGCGGCGTGGACAAGGATGACCTCGAGGTCGAGATCAGCAGCAAAGCCGTCCGGGTCCAAGGCTGCCGCTTGGCGCCGTCCTGCAGCCAGGACTGCACCTATCGGCTGGCGGAAATCCAATACGGCCGTTTCGAACGCATTCTTTTTCTGCCGAGCCCGATCGACCCCGAAAAGGTGACGGCGGCCTCCAAGAACGGATTCCTGGAAATCCGGCTGGCCAAGCGGCCGGCGGACCAGTCCTACAAGGTCCCGATCGCCCACGAATGACCCATCGGCCGAACGCCGTTGCCGCGATCGGCGCTTGACGTTGCGAACCGACCCGACCAGAGGAAGACATGACCGAAGAAAAAGCGCCTGAAACCGTGCCCGCCGCCGCCGCCGCGATCCCGCCGACGCTGCCCATTTTGCCGGTGGTCGATTCCGTGCTCTTCCCCAAAATGGTCACGCCGCTTTTGGTGATGCAGCCGGACTCGATCCAGCTCATCGACGAAGCCATGTCGCGCGACCGCATGATCGGCATGGTCTTTGCCAAGACGGACCCTGCGCAGGAGGGACCGCCGAAAGCCGACGCCTACGCCGGGATCGGCACCAGCGCCCTGATCCTGAAAATGGCCAAGGCGCCCGAAAACCGCACCCAGCTGCTGGTCCAGGGCCTGGGGCGCATCCGGATCAAGGCGCTCGCGCAGGCCGAGGGCAAGCCGTTCTTCCAGGCCGACGTCGAACATCTGACCGAAGACGCGCCGCAGGACACCGAAATCGAAGCCCTCATGACGAACCTCGTCAACCTCTTCGCGCGCGTGGTGCAGGCCTCCCCGACCCTTCCGGCCGAAGTCGTCTACATGGCCCAGTCCATCAAGGAGCCCGGCACGCTGGCGGACATGGTGGCCTCTTCGCTGAACGCCTCGGCCGATGAAAAGCAGAAGGTGCTGGAAGCCCTGAAAGTCAGCGACCGGCTTAAAGTGGTCACGCGCATCGTCAACAAGCAGCTCGAGATCCTCGAGCTGGGCAAGAAGATCCAGGACCAGGTCAAGGAGGACATGGACAAAAAGCAGCGCGAGTACTACCTGCGCGAGCAGCTCAAGGCCATCAAGACCGAACTGGGCGAAAAGGACGAGGCCACGGGTGAGGTCAAGGAGGCCAACCTGCCGCCGGAGGCCCAGAAGGAGGCCGACCGCGAACTGGAGCGCCTGGCGCGCATGCACCCCTCCTCGGCCGAGTACACGGTGGCGACCACCTTCCTCGAGTGGCTGACGGCCCTGCCCTGGCACGCGACGACCGCGGACAACCTCGATATCAAGAAGGCCCGCAAGGTGCTGGATGAGGACCACTACGGCCTCGAGAAGCCCAAGCGCCGCATCATCGAATACCTCGCCGTGCGCAAGCTCAAGCCCGACTCCCGGGGCCCGATCCTGTGCTTCGTGGGCCCGCCCGGCACCGGCAAGACTTCGCTCGGCCAGTCCATCGCGCGGGCCCTCGGCCGCAAGTTCTACCGCATGTCCCTCGGCGGCGTGCGCGACGAGGCCGAAATCCGCGGCCACCGCCGCACCTACGTCGGCGCCATGCCGGGCCGCGTGATCCAGGGCGTCCGCCGGGCGGAGTCCAACAACCCGGTCTTCATGCTCGATGAAATCGACAAGCTGGGCGCGGACTTCCGCGGCGACCCGTCCTCGGCGCTGCTCGAGGTGCTCGACCCGGAGCAGAATTTCTCCTTCCAGGACCACTACCTGGACGTGCCGTTCGACCTCTCCAAGGTCATGTTCATCGCCACGGCCAACATCCTGGACACCATCCCCCCGGCGCTGCGCGACCGCATGGAGGTGCTGCAACTGCTGGGCTACACCGAGGACGAGAAGATCCACATCGCCGAGCGGCACCTCATCCCCCGCCAGCGGTCGGCCAACGGGCTCGCCAACGGGCAGATCACCTTCACGCGCGGGGCGCTGCGGCACATTATTTCCGGCTACACCCGCGAGGCGGGGTTGCGCAACCTGGAGCGCGAAATCGGCGCCGTCTGCCGCGGCGTGGCCAGCAAGATCGCCGAGGAGACCATCACCTCCGAAACCATCAAGATCCAGCAGGTCGCCAAGTATCTCGGCCCGGTGCGCTTCACCGGCGAGACCCGGGCGCGGACCTCCACCCCGGGGGTCGTCACCGGCCTGGCCTGGACCCAGGCTGGCGGCGACATCCTCTTCGTGGAGGCCACCGCCATGAAAGGCAAGGACCGCCTGATTTTGACCGGCCAGCTCGGCGACGTCATGAAAGAGTCCGCCCAGGCGGCGCTGAGCTTCGTCCGCACCAACGCCGCCAAGCTCGGGGTGTCCGACGGGATCTTCGAGGGCCAGGACATCCACGTCCACATCCCGGCCGGCGCCATCCCCAAGGACGGCCCCTCGGCCGGTGTTACCCTGCTCACGGCCCTGGTCTCCTTCCTCACGAAACGCCGCGTGGTCAAGGACCTCGCCATGACCGGCGAGATCACCCTGCGCGGCCGGGTGCTGCCGGTCGGCGGCATCAAGGAGAAGGTGATGGCCGCCCACCGCTCCGGCATCAAAGTCCTCATCCTTCCCAAAGAAAACCAGAAAGACCTGGAGGACATCCCCAAGAAGGTCCAGAAAGAGATCACGTTCCACTTCGTCGACAAGATGACGGACGTGCTCAAGCTGGCGCTCGAGAAGTAGCCGGGAGGCCTGCAATTCCCGAGGCCACCTGTATCTCAGCCAAATTTGCGGAAGCTATAACAAATCTTCAAACACGTAGATGATCTCATCGGATCTGAGGCCGAAACTAATCTGCAGTTCCCCGAATCAACACCTTTGATCTGCTAAACCAACCCCACCCACAGTCTGAACCCGGTTTGGATTAAGGCACGCTATACCCACTTTCATTGAATGAAACCTGCAAATTAAGAAATTGACATTTCATATACGAATGTATATACTCGCCGGTGTATACATAAAATTGAAAAGTCTCCGATGATTGAAGGAAATGCGAGTCGGATGCAGGGCAAGGAGGTAGTTATGAAAACAACTAGAGTTTTTAAATCGGGAAATAGCCAGGCAGTCAGGTTGCCAAAGGAATTCTCCGTCAAAAGCAAGGTTGTTGAGATTCTTCGCCGCGGAGACGAAATCGTGCTGCGGGAACCCGGCAAGGGATTGGAACGCGCCTTCGAAGTGTTGACCGAACTTCCTGATGATTTCTTTGCTGAAGGACGTCAGGACGCACTACCTCAGCACCGGGAGGGATTGTGATGGCGGCTCGTTTTCTATTGGATACCAACATCTGCATCTACATCCAACGCCAAAAACCGGGGAACATATTGACACGTTTCCAAAAACTTGAACCTGGAGATGCCGCGATATCCGTTATCACATGGGGCGAACTGCTGTATGGTGCGGAGAAAAGCAAGCAGCGTAAAAAGGCTCTCGAGTTGCTTGAGGAGTTCAAGACCTTTGTTCCCGTTCTGCCGCTACCAGAGACGGCTGGGAATGCCTATGGGATCATCCGGGCGACACTTGAATCTCAGGGACGGCCTATCGGTAACAACGATTTGTGGATCGCCGCGCACGCTAAAGCGGCAGGCCTTACGGTCGTTACCAACAATGAACGAGAATTTCGACGCATCGCCGGGTTAAAGGTGCAAAACTGGATTCTTTATTAAGTTGTTACGGTGATAGCGCAGTCGCCCCCCTTTTTTTAAACGCCGCAGTTGTTTGTTTCAGAACAAAAAAACCCATGTCCGATTAATAGCACCTCCTCAGGTGCTGGGGATCGGCCTCCGGTGAAAGGCGCGCAGCAATAGTCGAGGACCTCCTCCCAGATATTTCTGCGCAATTATATTTTTCGGTTCAGCGCCCGGGGATTGCAAAACTATCCCCGGGCCCTTTCGTTTGCATACGCTTCAGCAAGTCACGGCCACCACCCACCGTGGCGCATTTCAGCTTTATTGGGTCGGCTGCCGCAGGACCTTGAGTGCGGCGTCCACGACGCGCTCGGCGGTGAACCCGAACTTTTCCAGGACGGTCCCGCCGGGGGCCGACGCCCCGAAGCCCGTCATGCCGACCACCGCGCCGGAGGTCCCGACGTAGCGCTCCCAGCCCATGGCGATCCCGGCCTCCACGGCGACGCGTGCTGAAACCGACGGCGGCAGCACGGTGTCCCGGTAGCCGGCGGGCATCTTCTCGAAGAGCTCCCAGCTCGGCATGCTCACCACGCGCGCGGCCACCCCTCTTTCGGCCAGCTGAGCCTGAGCGGCGAGCGCCAGCTGCACTTCCGAGCCGGTCGCGATCAGAACCACCTGCAAAGCGCCGGCGGCATCCGAAAGCACGTAGGCCCCCCGTTCGAGCATATCGGCCGGGGGAAATTTCCGGCGGTCGATTACCGGCAGGTTCTGACGGCTCAGGATCAGCGCGATCGGGCCCTCGGCGCTCTGCAGTGCCGCGCGCCAGGCGGCGGCGGTCTCGGTGGCGTCCGCCGGCCGGATGACGGTCAGCCCCGGAATCGCCCGCAGCGCGGCCAGGTGCTCCACCGGCTGGTGGGTCGGGCCGTCCTCGCCCACGGCGATGCTGTCGTGGGTGAAGATGTAGATGGCCGGAAGCTTCATCAGCGCCGCCAGCCGGATCGCGGGCCGCATGTAGTCGGCAAACACGAGAAAGGTCCCGCCGAAGGGGCGCACGCCCCCGTGCAGGGCCAGGCCGGAGAGGATGGCGCCCATGGCGTGCTCCCGCACCCCGAAGCGCAGGTAGCGTCCGTCATAAGCCTCTTTCTGGAAATCGTGCGCGCCCTTGATGGCCGTGTTGTTGGAAGGGGAGAGGTCCGCCGATCCGCCCATCAGGGTCAGCAGCTTGGGGGCCACCGCGTTCAGCGCCTGGCCGAAAGCCGCCCGGGTGGCGATGGGCTTGCCGTCGGCGAAAGACGGCAGATCGGCGTCCCAGCCCGGCGGCAGGCTCCCGTCCATGGACCGGCGCCACGCTTCGGCCGCCTCGGGGGATTTCCGGGCCCACGCGTCGAAGGTCTTCCGCCAGGCGGCCTCGGCCTTCGCGCCCCGCTCGACGCAGCGGCGGAAATGGCGCAGCGCCTTCTCCGGGATGAAGAACGACGCCTCCGGCGGGAAGCCCAGCCGCGCCTTGGTCAGGCGGACCTCCTCCGCGCCGAGCGGCGCGCCGTGGGCCGCATGGGAATCCTGCTTGTTCGGGCT
>CAZLSV010000040.1:1017-16972 GCA_964562235.1 uncultured Desulfatibacillum sp. | reverse complement strand
CGTAGCCGATGTGGGTGCGACAGACGATCAGCGAGGGCTTGGCGCTCTCCGCCTGCGCCTCCAGGAAGGCCTGGCGGATGGCCTCCAGGTCGTTGCCGTCCTTCACTCTCAGCACCTGCCAGCCGTAGGCCTTGAACCGCTGGGCCACGTTTTCCGTGAAAGAGAGCTCGGTGCCGCCGTCGATGGTCACGTGGTTGTCGTCGTAGAGGCAGATCAGCCGCCCCAACCCGAGGTGGCCGGCCAAGGAGGCCGCCTCCGAAGAGACGCCTTCCATGAGGTCGCCGTCGCCGCAGAAGACATAGGTGAAGTGATCGACGATCTTCCGCCCGCCGCGGTTGAAGCGTGCCGCCAGGTGCCGCTCGGCGATCGCCATGCCGACGGCGTTGCCGATGCCCTGACCGAGGGGACCGGTCGTGGTCTCCACCCCGGCGGTGTGGCGGTATTCGGGATGCCCGGGGGTCTGGCTGCCCCACTGCCGGAAGCGCTTGATCTCCTCCAGCGGGAGGTCGTAGCCGCACAGGTGCAGCAGGCTGTAGAGCAGGGCCGAGGCGTGGCCGCCCGAGAGCACGAAGCGGTCCCGGTTGGGCCAGCCCGGGTTTTGGGGGTGGTGCCGGAGCACGCGGGTAAAGAGCACGTAGCCCGCGGGCGCCAGCCCCATGGGGGCCCCGGGGTGGCCGGATTTCGCCGCCTCGACGGCGTCCATGGCAAGGGTGCGGATCGTGTTGACGCACAGTTCATCGATCGAGGGCTGGGTCTTGGCCATTCGGGGAGCCTCCTTTCGTGATGGAGAAAAGTGAAACCGAAAACCGTGAAACCGGAAACAGGGCCTGAGGCGCTTCTGTTTCCGGTTCACGGTTTGACTGATTTCTGGTCCGCGGGCCGTTCACGCCGTTATTTGCGCCGCTTAACCCCAAGCACCTTTTCGATCGGCGTGTATTTCAGGCCGAAGGCATCGGCAACACCGGCGTACGTCACCTTGCCGTCGATGACATTGATGCCCTCGGCGATCTCCGGATTCTCCAGCGCGGCCTGTTTGGCGCCCTTTTCGGCAATCTCGATCGCGTAGGGCAGGGTCGCATTGGTCAGCGCGATGGTGGAGGTCATCGACACCGCGCCGGGCATGTTGGCGACGCAGTAGTGGATGATCCCGTCCACCTCGTAGATCGGGTCGTCGTGGGTGGTGGGCCGCGCGGTCTCGATGCAGCCGCCCTGGTCGATGGCCACATCCACGATCACCGTCCCCTTCTTCATGATCTTGAGCATGTCGCGGGTGACCAGGCGCGGGGCCGTGGCGCCGGGGATCAGCACCGCCCCCACCACCAGGTCCGCCTCCTGAAGATAGCGCCGGATGCTGGCCGGGCTGGATGCGATCGGGAAGCAGTTCGGCGGCATCACGTCGCTGAGATACCGCAGCCGCTCCAGGTTGGTGTCGAGCAGGTACACCTTGGCGCCCAGGCCGCAGGCGATCTTGGCGGCGTTCACCCCAACCACCCCGCCGCCGAGGATCAGAACCGTGCCGCAGTCCACCCCCGGGACGCCGCCCAGCAGCTTGCCTTTGCCGCCGAAGGTCTTCTCGAGATATTTGGCGCCCGCGTGCACGGCCATCTTGCCGGCGACCTCGCTCATCGGGGTCAGCAGCGGCAGCGACCCGTTGGCCTTCTTTACAGTCTCGTAGGCCACGGCGGTGCAGCCGGACTTGATGATGGCCCGCGTCAGCTCTTCGGAGGCCGCGAAGTGAAAATAGGTGAACACCACCTGCCCCTTGCGGATGAGCCCGTATTCTTCGGGGAGCGGCTCCTTGACCTTCATGACCATGGCGCACTTGGCATAAACGGCCTTCGCGGAAGCCAGGACCAGAGCCCCGGCGTTCTCGTACTGGGAATCGGTGAACCCGGAGCCATCGCCGGCGCGGGTCTCCACGCACACCGTGTGGCCGCGCCCCACCAACTGCTCCACCCCGGCCGGCGTCATGGCGACCCGGTTTTCCTTGGTCTTGATCTCCTTCAGTATTCCAATAATCATGATACCCTCCCTCCTAAAGGTTGCCCTCGAATACGTTGGCTCTGACAAAAAAAACGACGCTTTGATATGCCGCCCCCTGCTCGCGCTAAGGCGGAGCGGGGCGCCCGCCTCGGCGTGCGATGCTCAACCGGGCGAAATTAAATGCCATCACCACAGCCGCCTAACGTTCCTCGATGGGCACGTACGGCCGCTCCCCGGGCCCGGCATACACCTGGCGCGGCCGGCAGAGCTTCCAGGCCGGGTCGTCCATGCTCTCCTTCCACTGGGCGATCCAGCCCGGCAGCCGGCCGATGGCGAACATCACCGTGAACATGTTGGTGGGGATGCCGATGGCCCGCAGCGCGATGCCGCTGTAGAAATCCACGTTCGGGTACAGATGGTGCTCGACGAAGTAGTCGTCCTTCAGGGCGATCTCCTCGAGTTCCATGGCCACCTCCAGCAGCGGGTCCGCGAGGTGGAGTTTCTCGAGCAGCCGATGGACCATGTGCTTCATGATTTTGGCCCGAGGGTCGTAGGTCTTGTAGACCCGGTGCCCGAAGCCCATCAGCCGGTAGGGATCCTTGCGGTCCTTGGCCCGGGCCACCGCCTGGCCCAGACTCTTCTTGGCCGTGATCTCCTGGAGCATTTCGATCACGGCCTGGTTCGCCCCGCCGTGAAGCGGCCCCCACAGCGCCGCGATGCCGGCTGAGATCGCCGCGTACAGATTCACCCGCGCGCTGCCCACCACGCGCACGGCGGCGGTCGAACAGTTCTGCTCATGGTCGGCGTGCAGGATCAGGAAGACGTTCAGCGCCTTGACCACATCGGAGTCCTGTTCGTAAGGTTTGACCGGTGAATCGAACATCATATTGAGAAAATTGGCGCAGTAGGTCAGGTCCGGCCGGGGATAGACCACCGTGTGCCCCCGCGAAATCTTGTAGGACATGGCCGCCATGGTGCGCACCTTGGAGAGCAGGCGCGTGACCGTGATGTTGATCTCCTCCTCCAGGTTCTGGAGCTCGGGATAAAAGCTGCGCAACGCGTTCACCATCGCCGAGAGAATACCCATGGGGTGCGAGGACCGGGGGAAGTTCTGGTAGAAGGTCTTCATGTCCTCGTGAACGAGGGAGTTGTCGTTCAGCAGGACCGAAAACCGCGTCAGCTCCTTCTGGGTGGGGAGCATGCCGTTGATGAGCAAGTAGGCGGTCTCCTTGAAGGTGGAGTGCTCGGCCAGCTGCTCGACCGGGATGCCGCGGTAGCGCAGAATTCCGCGCTCGCCGTCCACGAAGGTGATGGCGCTACGGCAGCTGCCGGTGTTGGCAAAGCCCGGGTCCAGGGTGATGAGCCCGGTCTCCTGGCGCAGCCGGGAGATGTCGATGGCTTTCTCCCCCTGCGACCCCTCGACCAACGGCAACCGGAACTCTCGACCCGCGTACCGAAGCGTTACGTATTCGTCCATGGATGCCTCTGAGACGCAAATAAGCGCGGTTGGAAAGACCCCTCGGGGTTCAAGGTTCAGCAGCGAAGCCGTTGCCAGGAACCGCTCGCCGCTGGCCATGGGTTCGTTCGGATGGAGGCCGGGCCGCCGGGCGCCTGTCCTCGCGGATTCCGTGAACCCCGAACAATGAACCCTTGTCGTTACGGTTTTCCTATACACCATCCGCACCGCGCCGGTCAATTTACTTGCGTAGGCGCTTATGATATTACTCCGGCAAACAAACCGGCACAACGGGCGCCGATGCCAGGCGGAGCGCGGCGCCCGCCGCTACGGGAGACACGAGATTGAGACATATCCAGTCGCCGGAGCCCTAAACAGAAACGCAACCAGCGACCCCTGAAAACCGCGAGGAGGCCGGCGATGGCATTCAAGGAGAATCTGCTGCAAAAAATCCGCGTCGACCAGCTGGCCGCGCGGGTCCTGGCCAGCATCGGGGCCGAGGGAACCGAGGCGCGGCTCGACAAAAGCGCCATGCGCCAGCTCCTGGCGCTGAGCCCTTATGTTCACCGCCGGGAACGCGACCTCGATCTCTATGTCGAGGAGACCGACACCCCCGTGCGGAAAATCCTCGTCCTCGACGGCGAGCTGCCCCTTTACCGGACGACCGTTGCGGATGTCGCCATGCGCAAAAGCCCCGAAGTCGGCGAGATGGTCAGCCTCCGCAACATTGTCAAGATCCTCAGGGATTCCGACGTCAAGATCAGCCGCAAGGCGGAATCGCTGAAAACCGTGCAGGCCGAGTGCATTGCCCGCCTCGAACTGTCTTTCAACGCCGAGGACATCAACGACCTCCGACGGGACGGCATCGCCTCGCTGGAAAGCAAATACGCGGACGGGGTGAACGAAGCCCTGCTGCTGTTCGCCGAGCTGCTGGGCTACCGCCCGCCCCCCAGCCTTTTCAGCGCGCCCCACTGCACGGTTTACGCTGCGGTGTACCGCAAGGAGAGCGGCGAGAACATCGTGGGTCCGGCGGTCGTGTTCAATCTCATGCGCAACGAACTGAAGCTGACCGAAGAGCAGTTCGGCGCCCTCGACAAGGAAAAGCTCGAGCGCTTCCATGCCATCGCATCCGGCAAGGAGAAGGCCGCCGTTGAAGGGGCCGCGGTGTTCGAACACCTCCAGAAGGCCGTCCTGAGTTCGCGCACGAAGGGCAATTGAACCGGCCGGCGCGTGTCCGTTGAAAAGTGGACCGCGCCGGCCCGCCGCGGCTGTTCCATCGCGCGAGTGGCGGGGATTTGGCAAAGTGGATGGCCGGAGCCACAATGATCCGACTCACCCTCAAAAACCGTGTCCTGCTGATCTTGACCGGATTCGTCCTGGTCGCCCTGAGCCTGGGGCTGGTCCTGGTGTGGTACACCTTTCGCATGGAGTCCCTGCTCGCTTCCATCACCGAGAAGCACCTCTTCGCCTTTCGCAACGCCGAAGCCCTGGAGGCCGCCCTCATGAAGCAGAAGGGGCTGGTGGCTTATCACCTCCTCGACGGTGACCCGGACTGGCTGCGTCAGCAGGAGTCCCTGGAGCAGGAATTCTCGGGCCGGCTGGCGCGGGTGCGGGAGACCACCGACGACGCCGGCCAGATAGAGGGCCTGGAAGGCCTCGCGGCCGAGTACCAGGCCTATGCCGCCACCAAACGGCGGGTGGTCGAACTCTATCGCGGCGGTGATCCGACCGCCGGCGGGGCCCTGCACCGCGAGGCCCACCGGCACTTCGACGCGCTGATCCGGCGCAGCGCAGGGCTCAAACAGTTTCACACGGAACGGATCCTCGCGGCCGAGGCCTACAGCCACGAGCAGGCCCAGCGGCTGAGGCTCATCTCCTTTGCCGCCATTTTCAGTTCGGCCGGCCTGACCCTGCTGCTGGCCTTCGTCTTTGTCTACCAGATCCTGGAGCCGCTGCGCCGCCTGACGCGGGAAGCCTACCGCGCTGGAGTTCCGGCCCGGTCCGAAAACGAAGTCAAGTCGCTCAGCCGCGGGGTGCGCGTGCTCCTGCACGACGTCCACCACACCCAATCCGAGCTGGTCCGCAGCCGGGAGTCCCTGCTGCAGGCCGAGAAAATGGCCCTCGTCGGAAAGCTCGCCGCCGGCATGGCCCACAGCATCCGCAACCCTTTCACTTCGGTCAAGATGCGGCTGTTCTCGCTGGGCCGATCCCTCGATCTGGACGCCGCCCAGAAGGAGGACTTCGACGTGATCTCCGAGGAGATCCGGCACATCGACACCATCGTTCAAAACTTTCTCGAGTTTTCGCGGCCGCCAAAGCTCAAGATGCAGCCCGTCAACCCCTCCAGTGTGGTGGATTCGGCCCTGCGACTGCTGGAGCACCGGCTGAAGGCCTACGGCGTGAGCGTCGCGGTGGACCGCCCCGGGCCGCTGCCGTCGGTGCGCGCCGATGCCGAACAGCTCAAGGAGGTGCTGGTGAACCTCGTGGTGAACGCCTGCGAGGCCATGGCGCCCGGGGGAAAGATCACCATCGAGGAGCGGCCGGCCTCCCTCGGCACGCACGGACAGGCCGCCGTCATCCGCGTGCGCGACAACGGCCCCGGCATCCCGCCCTCTCTCGTGGAGAAGGTTTTCCAGCCGTTCTTCTCCACCAAGGAGCAGGGAACGGGGCTCGGGCTCAGCATCGCGCAGCGGATCATCGGCGAGCACTTCGGAAGCCTGGAGGTCGAGTTGATCGATGGGCAGGGCGCCCTCTTCACCATCACGCTTCCGGCCAAGGAGCCAGACCATGAGCACGATTTTGATCGTTGACGACGACGACCAGCTGCGCCGGAGCTTTCACAAGCTGCTCGCCGAGGAAGGCTACACGGTGGCCAGCGCGGCCTCGGGCGAGGAGGGACTCCGGAACATCCAGAAAGCCATGCCGGACCTGGTCATCCTGGACATGCGCCTGCCGGGCATGAACGGGCTGGAGGCCTTTCGCGCCATCCACCGGCTGGAGCCCAAGCTGCCGGTCATCATCATGACGGCCTTCGGCACCACCGAGCACGCCATCGAAGCCACCAAGCTCGGGGCCTTCGACTACGTGCTGAAGCCCTTCGACATCCCCGGCATGCTCGGCATCATCCAACAGGCCCTGGAAGCCGGGCGCTTCATGCGCTCGCCGGTGGACATGGACGGCGCACCGGGCAAGACCAGCCGCGAGGCCATCATCGGCCGCAGCCGGCCGATGCAGGACGTCTACAAGGCCATCGGCCGGGTCTCCTCCACCGAAGCCACCGTGCTCATCCGCGGGGAATCCGGCACGGGCAAGGAGCTGGTGGCCCGCGCCGTCTACTCCCACAGCCAGCGGGCCGGAAAACCCTTCCAGGTCATCAACTGTGTCGCGATCCCGGAAAACCTCCTGGAAAGCGAGCTCTTCGGCTTCGAAAAGGGCGCTTTCACCGGGGCGGCCCACCGCCGCGTGGGCAAGATCGAACAGGCCCATGGCGGCACGGTTTTCCTGGATGAAATCGGCGACATGCCCTTCGGCATCCAGTCCAAGATCCTGCGGCTGCTGCAGGAAAAGAGCATCGAACGGCTCGGCGGACGGGAGACCATCGCGGTGGACGTGCGCATCATCGCCGCCACCAACCGCGATCTGGAAGAGGCCCTGCAGCAGGGCCGTTTCCGCGAAGACCTCTACTACCGGCTGAAGGTGGTCACCATCACCCTGCCCCCGCTGCGCGAGCGGCCGGAAGACATCCCGCTGCTCGCCGAGTATTTCATCGCGCGGCATGCGGCCGAACTGGACATGGACAACCCGGGCATAACGCCGGAGGCCGTCGCGGCGCTCGCAGGCCACCGGTGGCCGGGGAATGTCCGCGAGCTGGCCAACGCCCTCCAGAAAGCCCTGATTTTCAACCGCGGCGCCCCGATCCAGCTCAAGGAAATCACCCAGGCGGTGGGCGGCGGCAACGACCGCCGGCTCTCTTCCACGCGGGAAACCGACCAGGTCCTGCGTCGGTGGGCGCGGGAGGCCATCGCCGCAAGCGAGGACGGCGGCAAGTTCGACGCCCTCATGGACCACGTCGCCGGCATCCTGGTCGGCGAAGCGCTGACCATGACCCGCGGCAACCGCTCGCAGGCCGCCCGGCTCCTCGGCCTCTCGCGGCCCACCCTGCACTCCAAAATCGAAAAATACGGGCTGCGGCTGAAGACCTCCGTGGAGGACGAACCCCCGGCTCACGGAACCGTGCCAAGGCCGAAAGAACGCCTGTGAGCGGGCGACTGCCGTGCCGGGCCCTCCCGTTTACATTCTGTAAAAAGCTTCGACAGGCGGCCCCGAGTCGCATGGCGGCGGCCGCACCCAAATATGCTTGCGCGATCATGCAGTTAGCCGGATTCCCCCCGGACTGCCGGGGTGGCATATGCTTTGCTAACATATGCTTTGCGAATTTGCCTGTTGAAAATGGCAAAACAGCGGGCGAACCCGCCTGTACGGCCGCGATGGGCTCAACCGGTCGATTCATCGTGGGGGCCCGGTTTCCGCGACGTTGATTCTCTTTAGCGAAAGGAGAAGCCGCCATGCAAGACGTCAAGACGATCCTGGCCGCCGTCGACTTATCGCCCTATTCTCTCCAAGTGCTCCGGTTGGCCGCAAACCTCGCCCGGACGCACCAGGCGCGGTTCGTCGTCGTCAATGTCCTGAATCGCAGAGATGTGGACGCCATGGAAATGGTGCAGCGAACCCATCCCGGGCTGAAGGTGTCCCAGTTCATAGAGAACGCGACCACGGAACGCCGGCAGCTGATCGAGAATCTGATCCTCGAGGCCGAAGCCGGGTCCCTGCCGGTGAAAAAGCGGATCGACGTGGGGGTGCCTTTCAAGGAGATCCTCAAAGCCGTCGACGAGGAGAAGGCCGATCTGCTGGTTATGGGGACCAAAGGCCGCGGCAACCTCGTGGATGCCCTGTTCGGTTCCACCGCCGAAAAAGTTTTCCGGCGCTGCCCCGTCCCCCTGTTGAGCGTGCGCCCGGAGCAGCACCTTTCTGGATAGGCTGCCGGATGAGTCGGCCGCCTGAGCGGCTCTGGGGGCATGCAGCGCCCGAGACAAAACGGCCACGGTCCCGTGTGACGAACCACCACCCGGCGGCCCACAACCCTTGACCCGACGGAGGTGATGGAATGCTTGTAAAAAATTGGATGAGCAAAAACGTGGTCACCATCAACGAGGACGACTCGATGCAGGAGGCCATGAAGCTGATGAAGCAGCACGGCATCCGCATGCTGCCGGTGCTGAAAGACGGCGCCCTGACTGGGGTCGTCACCGACCGGGACCTCAAGCGGGCCTCCGCCTCGGACGCCACCACTTTGGACGTCCATGAACTGCTCTACCTGATCTCCAAAATCAAGGTCAAGAACATCATGTCCAAAAGCCCGGTCGCCGTACCGCCGGACCTGACGGTGGAGGAAACGGCCGAAATTCTGCTCAACAACAAAATTTCGGGTGTGCCGGTGGTCGACGAAAAGGGACGCGTGGTCGGGACCATCACCCAGACCGACCTGTTCCGCGTGCTGATCGCCTTGACCGGTGTCGGCAAGCGCGGCATCCAGTTCGCGTTTCAGATTGCCGACCGGCCCGGATCCATCAAGGACCTTGCGGACCCCGTCCGCCGGCACGGCGGGCGCATGGTGAGCATCCTGACCTCCTACGACAACGTGCCCGACGGCTTCCGCAAAGTCTACATCCGCATGTACGGCATGGACCGCGACAAACTGCCGATCCTCAAGGAGGAACTGGCCAAGGTGGCCACGATCCTCTACATGGTGGACCACCGCGAAAACCGCCGTGAGATCTACTAAAAAAGCCGCTGGGCGCGGAGGCGCCCAGCGGCTTTTTTACAGCCTGTAAAATTATTCGACAGCGGCCGCAGCGGCCTTCTTGGGCCCGTCTCGCCAACAAGCCGATAACCGATATTATTTCAGCCTGTTGACTTCATCATTCCGGACCCAAGGGGGTGGCATGTCTGTTGCTGTGATAGTTGGCAATTCCCGCTTTTAGCCGACAGATCTCTATTCCGAACCATAAGGCAACGAAAGGAGATCGCCCATGAAAGAGTTCAAGAAAATCCTCTTCCCGGTCGACCTTTCCCAGTCCTCGACCAAAATCGTGCCGTTCCTGCAGAGCCTGGCCGGCCGGTACGGGGCCCGTGTCCACCTCCTGTTCGTGGCCCGGGTGTTCGACTACTTCACGAGCATGTACGTCCCCCACCCCTCCGTCAGCCAGTTCGAAAAAGAGGTGATCGAAGGGGCGGAAAAACGGCTGTATGAATTCGCCGACGAAAGCTTCAAGGATTTTCCGGGCACCAAGACCAAGGTGGTCGCCGGTGACCCGTCCGACGAAATCCTGAGCTATATCAACGCGCACGGCATCGACCTGGTGGTCATGGGGACGCACGGCCGCAAAGGCCTCGACAAAGTCATCTTCGGCTCGGTGGCCGAGCGGGTGGTCAAAGCCTCGCCGGTCCCGGTCCTGGTGGTGAACCCTTTCAAGGTTGTTGACTGATCCCACAAAGAACAAGCTTGTTTGCCGATAAGGCGGCGCCAAGTGCCATGGCCGCGCCAAACAGGTACAACGTGAGTCGATGGCAGGCCGAGCAGGGTGTCCGCCGCGGCGCGCCGCAACCACCTGTTCAAATTATAGGGGCGGTGCCATCCGGCGTGTTCGCCAAGTCGAGGAGACGGTGAGCGATGGAGAGCAAAGGGTTGATTCTGGTGGTCGACGATGATCCGGACATCGTGGCAACCTCGCGGATCATTCTGGAAGGCAACGGCTACGAGGTGCATACGGCTTCCAACGGGAAAGAAGCCCTCGATCTCCTGTCCCGGGTCAAGCCGGACCTCATGCTGCTCGACGTGATGATGGCCTCGGACACGGAAGGGTTCGACCTGGCCTTCAGGCTGAAGGAAGACCCCGAGTTCAAGGATCTTCCGATCATCATGCTGACGGCCTTTCTGGACAAGGTGCGCACAGAGGGTGCGGGGCCTTTCGAATTCATTATGGGAGAACCGTGGCCGGTGGAGTGGCTCTTCGAAAAACCGTTGGACACCAAGAAATTGTTGGCCAAAATCGAAGCCATTTTCAAGGCCAAAAAAATTGTTCCCGGCAGCTGACGCTGCCGGGAACAATTTTTATGTGGATGTTTTACCCTGAGCCGCTTCCACCGAGGAGGAAAGGTGATGGGTGCCTGGGCGCATGAGGCCGGCCCGATAGTCGCCGGGAAGGAGATCGTGGAGCGTTCCCAGCGCCTGGTCGGCATCCGCTGGTGGGGGGCCTTGGCCCTTATTTCGGCGGTGCTGGGGGCGCGGGCGGCGGGGGCGGTCTTCTCGGCCTGGCCGTTTCTGCTCGCCGCCCTATTGCCTCTCGGCGGCAACGCTCTCCTCTACCGCACCGGTTCGCGCCGGAAAGACCCGGCCGGCGCATCCCCCCTGGAACACCGTCCCCTCGTGATCTGGCAGGCGGTCGTCGACGCCATCGCTCTGTGGGTGCTCACCTATTTCAGCGGCGGCGTGACCAGCCCCCTGGTGTTCGGCTTTCTGCTCCCCGTGCTCCTCGTCTCTGCGCTGCTTCCCGCCCGCGCGGCCGGCACGTTCTGCGGCAGCGTCCTGACCGTTCTGTGCCTGACGGCGCTGGCCGAGTCCTGGGCCTGGCTGCCGCACCAGGCCGTCTTTTTTCGCGGCGTCGAGCTCGTCCCGGCCCCGCCCCCGATGCGAACGCTCGCCTTCCTGGGGGTGCTGGTCGGCGCGACGTTTGCGACCGCGGCCCTCGCGGGGTCCTTCGCCCGCACTCATCGCCGCCAGGTTCAGGACATAGGCCGGCTTCGGGAGACGGAAGCGCTCTTCAGCCGCCGCCTGCGCAGCGTCTTTTCCATTCTGGAAACCATCGGCTCGGTGCACGACCTGCACCGGGTGCTGGAAACGGCGGTCGCGGAGGTGGCGGGGGTGATGCAGGTCAAGGGCGCCTCGGTCAAGCTGCTCAGTGATGACGGCAAGTGGCTCCGGTACGAGGCCGCCTTCGGTCTGCCCGATATAATGGTCCAGGAGAAGGTCGTCGAGGTAGAGCGCAGCCCTCTCAACAAGCGCATCATCGAGGGCGAGCCCTTCGTCACCGGCCAGGTGACCACCCGTGAGATGTTTCAGTTCGGCGAAACCCTTTCGGCGGCCCACATCCAATCGGTGCTTTTCGTGCCCCTCCATCTGGAGGGCCGGGTGATCGGAATTCTCGGGGCCTATTGCGAAAAGCCCGACCGGTTCGGAGCGGAGGAGGTCAATTTCTTCCGCCTGGCCGCCGGACTGGTCGCGGTGGCCCTGGAAAACGCCCGCGCGTATGAGGCCGTCACCGCCATGAGCCACGAACGCACCTGGTTCATGATGAAGGTGGCCCACAACCTGCGGGCGCCTCTGGCGGGCATGCTGAGCATCCTGGAGGTGGTGCGCGACGGCTACCTCGGCCCGGTCAACGACGATCAGAGCGAATACCTGCGGCGGCTCGACCGTCGGGCACGCACCATGCTCGCGCTGGTCAACGAGCTGATGGCCCTCTCCCGCAACCGGCAGCGCCGCGACGCCGCCACCGCCGCCGCCGAACCGGCCATGCTGGCGCGGCGCGTCCAGCGGACCTTCCAGGACAAGGCGGCCGAGAGACGAATTACGTTCCAGGTGAGGCTGCCGCCGGACCTGCCGGAGGTCCGCGGACGGCTCGAAACCGTGGAGCAACTGCTGGAAAACCTGGTGTCCAACGCCATCAAGTACACGCCGCCCGAGGGCTCGGTGGAGGTTCGCTTCGCGCGGGCGAACGGAACGGTGCGCATCGAGGTGAGCGACACCGGCATCGGCATCCCGGCCGCGGACCGCCCCAAGCTCTTCACCGAATTTTTCCGGGCGGAGAACGCCAAGGCCATGGATGAAATCGGCACCGGTCTGGGGCTGGCCATCGTCAAGGAGATCGTGGATCAGCTCAACGGCCGGATTTTCATGGAAAGCGAGGAAGGGGTCGGCACGATTTTCGTGGTGCACCTGCCGATCGCAGCGCCACCCTCAGCGTAAGGAGGCCATCGCATGACCGCCACCACGATCACACCGGAACAACCCCCGGACCTCACGCAGCTCGACGCCCTCCTGCGTGAGCATCGGGGACAAAAGGGGGCCTTGATCCCGGTCCTGCAGAAGGCCCAGAAGATTTACGGCTACCTTCCGCCGCAGGTGCTGCGCCACATCAGCGCGGGCCTGCGCGAGCCCCTGAGCAAGCTCTACGGGGTGGCCACTTTTTACTCGCAGTTTTACCTGACCCGCCGCGGCCGGAACATCGTGCGCCAGTGCGACGGGACTGCCTGCCACGTGCGCGGGGCCGGCAAGATCGTCGAGCGCATGGAGCAGGAGCTCGGCATCCCGGCCGGCGCGACCACGGCCGACTACCGGGTCACCTGCGAGGTGGTCTACTGCCTGGGCTCCTGCGGCCTGGCGCCGGTGGCCGTGGTGAACGAGCAGACCATCGGCAAAATTGCGCCCGAAAAGATGGTCGCAATTTTAAAAAGCCTGGAATGAATAAAAGTTGCAGGGTTCAATGGTTCACGGTTGAAAACGCGATCACCCGCTGAACCCCTGGATCCTTTAACCGTTGAACCCTTAAGCTGCTGAACCGTTGAACCGTTAGCGAAGAGGGCGCCATGCCGAAGCTCATGAGCATAGAGGATTTCAGAAAGCTCCAGGAGGAGTCGCGCCGCAGCATCCGGGTGCGCAACAAGACCGGCACCCGGATCATCGTCGGCATGGGCACCTGCGGCATCGCCGCGGGCGCCCGCGAGACGATGCAGGCCGTGCTGGCGGAATTGCAAAAACGGGAGATCGACGCCCACGTGACCACCGTGGGATGCATCGGCATGTGCGCCTACGAGCCGCTCGTCGACATCGAGCAGGCGCAGGGGACCCGGATCACTTATGGACCGGTGAAACCGGAGATGATCCCGCGCCTGATCGAGGAGCACCTGGTCAACGGCCGGGTGGTTCCGGAGTGGGTCGTGGCACGCATGGCACAGGCCTGAGGTTCATGGGGTTCAAGCGATAGACCCGCAACGTGCCGCAACAACTGCTCTGGACTCTCGAACCCTTGGACCCTTGACCCCTTGAACCCTATTCCAAGGAGATAACGCCATGGCAGAGGCCTTGATGAGATCCAACGTCATGATCTGCGAGGGAACGGGTTGCGCGGCCTCCCAGGCAAGCGAGATCCTCGCCGCATTGAAGGGCGAGATCCGCCGCCACGGCCTGGAGAACGAGATCCGCACCGTCCAGACCGGCTGCCGCGGGTTTTGCGCCATGGGCCCCATCGTGATGGTCTACCCCGAAGGCATCTTCTACTGCCAGGTCAAGCCGGACGATGTGCCGCTCCTGGTGGAGGAGACCTTGCTCAAGGGCCGCATCGTCGAGCGGCTGACCTACCAGGAGCCGCTGGAGCACCGGGCCATCCCGCACTACAGCGAGATCCCCTTCTACGCCAAGCAGATGCGCATCGCCCTGCGCAACTGCGGCATGATCGACCCGGAAGACCTCCGGGAATACGTCGCCCGGGACGGGTACGCGGCCCTGACCAAAGTGCTCGAGGGAATGTCCCCCCAGGAGGTCCTGGCCGAAATGAAAGCCTCCGGGCTGCGGGGCCGCGGCGGCGCGGGTTTCCCCACGGGCCTCAAGTGGGAGTTCACGAGCCGCTCGCCCGGCGAGCCCAAGTACGTGGTCTGCAACGCCGACGAGGGCGACCCGGGCGCGTTCATGGACCGCAGCATCATCGAGGGCGACCCCCACAGCCTGATAGAAGGCATGGCCATCGCCGGCTACGCCATCGGCGCCCGGCAGGGTTATATTTACTGCCGCGCCGAGTACCCGCTCGCCGTCAAACGCCTGCACGTCGCCATTGCCGCGGCGCGGGGCTACGGTCTGCTGGGGGAGAGCATCCTGGGCTCGGGCTTCAGCTTCGAGCTGGCCGTCAAGGAGGGGGCCGGCGCCTTCGTCTGCGGCGAGGAGACCGCGCTGCTGGCCTCGATCGAAGGCCGGCGGGGCGAGCCCCGGCCGCGGCCGCCCTTCCCGGCGGTCGCCGGCCTCTGGGGCAAGCCCACCAACCTCAACAACGTCAAGAGCTACGCCATGGCGCCCCAGATCATCCTGAACGGCGCCGAGTGGTTCGCCGGCATCGGCTCCCCGCAGAGCCCGGGCACGGCCATCTTCGCCCTGACCGGCAAGGTCCGCAACACGGGGCTGGTGGAAGTGCCCATGGGAATCACCCTGGGCGAGATCATCTACGACATCGGCGGCGGCATCACCGGCGGCCGGCAGTTCAAGGCCGTGCAGACCGGCGGCCCCCTTGGCGGCTGCATCCCCCCGCAGTTTCTGAACGTGAAGGTCGACTTCGACTCGCTGCGGGAGGTGGGCGCGGTCATGGGGTCGGGCGGCATGATCGTGGTGGACGAGGACACCTGCATGGTCGAGTTCGCCAAGTTCTTCCTGACCTTCGCCACCGCCGAGAGCTGCGGCAAGTGCGTGCCGTGCCGCGCGGGCGGCCGGCGCATGCTGGAGGTCCTGACCCGGATCTGCGCCGGCCGGGGGCGTCACGAAGACCTGGCGCTGATCCGCAAAATCGCCGCCGGCATGGAGGCCGCCGCGCTCTGCGCCCTGGGCCAGCTCACGCCCGGGCCGGTCATCGCGGCGCTGCGCTATTTCGAGCACGAGTTCATCGCCCACATCGAGGACCACCGCTGCCCGGCAGGGGCCTGCAAGGAGCTCGTGCCGGCGCGCTGCCTGAACGCCTGCCCGGCCGGCGTGGACGTGCCGGCCTACGTGAGCCTCGCGGCCGAAGGCCGCTTTGCCGAGGCTCTCGCCGTGCACCGCGAGCGCAACCCCTTCGCCCACATCTGCGGGCGGGTCTGCCCGGCCTTCTGCGAGCAGCGCTGCCGCCGGGGGGACATCGACGCGCCGGTCGGCATCCGCGCTGTCAAGCGTTTCATGGCCGACCACGAAACGACCGCCCCCTGGCACCCCGTGCGCCCGCAGGTCGCCAAGGCCGAAAGAGTGGCCGTGATCGGATCAGGCCCGGCCGGGCTCACGGCCGCCCTGCGCCTGGCGCAAGCCGGCTACGGGGTCAAGGTTTTCGAGTCCCTGCCGGTGCCGGGGGGGATGATGGCGGTCGGCATCCCGGCGTACCGCCTGCCGCGGGAGGTCCTCAACCAGGAGATCGACAACATCCGGCGGGCCGGGGTGGAGATCGTCTGCAACCGCGGCCTGGGGCGGGACTTCATCATCGACGACCTTCTGGACCGTGAAGGGTTCAACGCCGTCGTGCTCGCCATCGGCGCCCACAGGAGCCTGCGCCTGGGCATCCCCGGCGAGGACCGCGCCGGGGTCGTCAACGGCATCGACCTGCTGCGCGAGGTCGCCCTCGGCACCCCGCCCGATGTCAAGGGCCGGCGGGTGGCGGTCATCGGCGGCGG
>CAZLSV010000040.1:0-1007 GCA_964562235.1 uncultured Desulfatibacillum sp. | reverse complement strand
AGCAGGGGCCGAGGCCGCCGGCGTCCTGTGGGGGGTGGAATACCTTAAGGAAGTAAACTCCACAGGGGCCTCCCCCACCCGGCGCAAACGGGTGGCGGTCATCGGCGGCGGCAACGTGGCCGTGGATGCGGCCCGCACCGCCTGGCGGCTGGGCGCCGCCGAGGTCCACATCGTCTACCGCCGCACCCGCGCCGACATGCCGGCCTACCCCGAGGAGATCGAGGCGGCGGAGCAGGAAGGCATCCGCATCCACTACCTGAGCGCCCCGATCCGGGTGCTCGGCCCGGCCAGGGTCACCGCCCTCGAGATCCAGCAGCAGAGACTCACGGACTTCGACGCCAGCGGCCGCCGGCGACCCGTGCCGATCGAGGGCGCGGTGCAGACCCTGCCCGTGGACGTCGTGGTCCCGGCCGTCGGCCAGGAGCCGGACAAGCTCTGCGTGCTGAACGCCGGGCTCGAAACCAACCGCAACTCCACCCTCAAGGTCGGGCCCTCGCTCGCCACGACGCGGCCGGCGGTCTTTGCCGCCGGTGATGCCGTGAGCGGGCCGGCCTCGGTGATCGAGGCCGTGGCGCACGGCAACCGCGTGGCCAGGGAGGTGGACCTCTTCCTGAAGACCGGCGACCGCGCCAAGGCGGACATCCCGCTCGAAGCGCGGCGGCCGCCCCTCACCTGGGACATGGAGCAGTACAGCGACACACCCCGCCTGCAGCCCGGGGCGCTACCGGTGGAGGAGCGGCGCAACTTCCGCGAAGTGGATCTGGAGGCCTCCGAGTCCCGGATCCGCACGGAATGCCGACGCTGCCTGCGGTGCGATCTGGAGGGGTCCGGTCCGGTCGCTACGGCGGCACCGGCCGGGGCGGATGTTCAGACGGCCATTTGAAGGATACTGGTTCCGAGTATTGAGCGAGGGAATTCCGTTCACCCAAATGAAGATTGGATTTCATCCTTCGCTTTCAAGTAAGTTGAATTTTTCCGTGGGAGCGGCATCTTGCCGCGAAATGATC